>JBOEGV010000057.1:0-57461 GCA_050633605.1 Neptuniibacter sp.
TGAATTTTTCCATCTCCGATTGCAGAAATTCGCGTGTGGATGGGTCCATCATACTCAGGTGTTTTTCGTTGATGATCATGGTCTGGTGATCAGTCCATTCTTTCCAGGCTTTTTTGGAAACATTATCATATATGTCCTGGCCTTTAGGGCCGGGGTAAGGAGGACGGTCAAGACCTTCCAATTCTTCTTTGTATTTGCGGCAAACTACTGTGCGGCTCATTGTGTAGCTCCAAAATTGTTACAAGTCGGCCAGTTGCTGCAGCAGTTTTTTAACCGGGGCTGCGAGGCCGACGTTTTCAGGTTGCTCTATGTTATACCAGAGCAGCGCTTTTCCTTCCATGACAGAGTCTGTAGGGGTATTTACCCTTGCTTTCACTGGGGTGATGTCCAGATGAAAGTGGCTAAAGGTATGGCGCATGGGCTCCAGTGTCTGGATGCTCTGTTCTTCAAGCTCTAATCCGGTTTCGTTGCGGGTGTCGCGCAGGTCGGCAACTTCCGGGAAGCCCCATAATCCACCCCAGATTCCAGTGGGAGGCCGTTGGTAAAGCAGGACCTCTTTTTTCGAGTGCTGATGCAGGATCAACATATAGGTTTGCTTTACCGGTTTCTCTTTTTTCGGTTTCGGGGCCGGGAGCTGGTTGGTTTTCCCCAATTCAAAGGCTTTACAGGTGGGTTGCAAAGGACAGAGCAGACAGCTGGGGTTGCTGCGCGTGCAGAGGGTGGCTCCCAGATCCATCATCGCCTGGGTGTATTCACCTACACGCTGCTGTGGAGTGTTGGCTTCTGCATAGCTCCAGAGCCGCTTTTGATTAGCTGTAGTGCCGGGCCAGCCTTCTAGGGCGTAGTAACGGGCGAGTACCCTTTTTACATTTCCATCCAGAATGGGTGCCCATTTGCCGGTGCTGATGGATAGAACCGCGCCTGCGGTTGAGCGTCCTATGCCGGGTAGTTCTTCTAATTCGGTAACGGATTGAGGGAACGCTCCGTTGCATTCGTGGGTAACAATCTTTGCTGCTTTATGTAGATTGCGGGCACGGGCGTAATAGCCCAGGCCGGTCCAGAGATGCAGGACTTCATCCTGTTCAGCTTCAGCAAGAGATTCGACTGTTGGAAAACGTTCCATAAATCGCTGGTAATAGGGGATCACTGTTGCAACTTGTGTCTGCTGCAACATGATCTCGGATATCCAGGTGTTATAGGCGGTTTTATCTGCCTGCCAGGGCAGGTCATGGCGGCCGTGCTGGTCATACCATTCCAGCACGGCGCCGGAGAATTGCTTGGGTGTCATCTGTGGTTAAAATAAGCCTTTGAGTTTGTCACCCAGTTTGCCTTTTAGTTTCTCTTCCACTTTTTCTTTTGCTTTGGTTTCCACTTTGTCTATCGCCTGTTTTTTCACAGCGTCAGTGATAAAGCTCAGATCGGGTTTACAGAGTTTTGCTGGGTCTGTGTCAAAGCTGCCTTTACAGTCGACCGGGATCTCTACGCCTTCGAGTGAGTCAGGGAAGGAGCAGCTTTCTTTAAACAGATTTTTTTCAACCATAAACCCAAGGCGATAATCTAATAGCTGTTGGGGCAGGTCTACGCTGCCTTTTCCACTGAGAACCATGGCGTCGAGAGCTGCTTTAAGGTCGTTGTTTTTGACCACACCATTAGTGATTTTTGCAGAGGCACCCATATTGGCAAAGGGTGTAGAACGATCCACTTCCTGAGTATCCACGCCCATAGATTTAATGCTGTTCATGCCCTGGCAGACGGTGTGAGCCATATCTATACCGTGTACTTCGCCATCTTTCATATTGACGTTGGCCGTACCGGTGACGCTGTTCACAAAATCATGCACAGAGTTGCCACGCAGAGTCAGATTAGATGTTGAATTCAGGGCTCCAGTCAGTTTATCTACCTGAGCTGCTGCTTTTAATACGTCGCCCACCTGAATGCCGGTTACGGTTTTATTGGTGGTAATCAGTGGTGTTTTCTTGCGTACATCCAGAGTGACTTTGTTACGAACGCTACCACCGTAGAGGTCTACGTCAATTTTACTGGCTTTGATCAGGCCTCCATGCGCGCTAACTTGCAGGGCGATGTTGCTCATGTCCAGATTGGATACGTGCAGTTGTTTCAAACCAAAGGAGGCATCCAGTTCCAGTGTCTTCAGTGGTTCAACTGGCAGGATAGGGTCTTTAGAGTACCCCTTGCTTTGGGATTTCTGGGTTTCCTGCTTTTCTTCTGTTCCAGGAGGCATATAACGGTCAGCGTTTAGCTTGTCTCCTTGCAGGTTAAGGGAGATTCCGCCATTTGTAATATTGAATCCTGCAGAACCATTGAATGTTGTGTCATCCAGCTTCAGAGTCAGGTTTTTTGCTGTCACTGTATTGGCTGGGCCTTCAAACACGATATTGGCGCTGATGGCAGAAAGGGCTTTGGCATCCGTTGTTTCGACCGCAGCCTGACCGACGGAAGTTAGCAGTTTGTTGAGGTCGAACTCAGATATATCCAGTTTGCCGCTGATCTCTGGAGCAGAAAAGTTTTTAACCATGACATTGCCGCGGGCTTCCAGATTTGCGACCGATAACTGAAGATTGTTGATCTCAGCCATCTGCGCCGTCAGGTCAGCAGAGATATCGGCCTGGGTGCTCAGTGAAAGGGAATTACCGCCCATGGGCTTGCCACTGATAGTGAGGTCACTGTTGAGGCCTTTGATTTTGTATAGCTGTTTTTCAAGATCCAGATAGAACTCTGCACCTACTTTAGCAACCACTTTAACCTGCTCTTCGCCTTTAACAGTCTGAACCGCATTAAAGCTGAGTTCCGCAGGGAAGAAGGCGTTCGTGACGACCTGACCTGATGTCATATTAAATTCGGTCAGGCGTGCTTCTGATTCAGTCGTATTGTCTATATAGGTGATATTACCGTTAGTGATCTGAATGCTGTCGATGTCCAGCGCCAGTTCACTTTTTTCAGAACGGTCTGAAGAGCTTTTGTCTTTGGATTCTTGCTCGTCTGCCTTAGTGCTGACTTCTGCGGCCCAGTTTGTTGCACCGTCTTTCTCTTTAACCAAATTCAGGTTGAGGCCGTCTACGACGACGCTCTGCATTTCAACCTTCCCGGAGAACAGTGCTGGCAGGCGTACGGAGATCTGTGCCTGATTCAGGCTTGCAAGATCAGCTTTGCCTGGAAACTTAACGTCGATCTTATTAACTTCCAGCCCCAACCAGGGGAATACGGACCAACCAATATCACCGTTGATTTTAAGTTCGACACCGCCGTTCTCAAGTGCAGCCGTTTCAATTTCCGGTTTGAATTCGTTCGGGTCAAAAAAGGCACCCAGAATGGCTCCTCCGGCTACGATCACGAGAACTACTGTGATGGCAAAGCCGGCGACAATTTTCAGCAAACCTTTCATTGATCTCTCCTTGGTCAGGTTGAATGATGAAGCATAAACAGAATTGATTAAGTTTCAATGTAAATAATTGTTCAGGAAAGTAAATTCAACTGCATACCCGGTTTTTACCCTGATGTTTTGCTTTATAAAGTGCAATGTCAGCATGTTTCATTAACGTCCTTTCAGACTCATCTACAGCCATTTCACTAACGCCAAAACTGGCGGTTATATGCAGACTCTTTTTAATGGTCAACGGAACACTCAGTTCAGATAAGGCTTTTCTATGGCGTTCTGCAATTTTAAGGGCCGTTTTTTTGTCTGTTTCGGGCAGAATGATCAGGAACTCTTCGCCACCATAACGGCAGAGAACATCATTGGCTCGAATGTGATCTGTCAGGCATTCGGCAGTTGCAATAAGAATAGTGTCGCCAGTGTCATGGCCAAAAGTGTCGTTGATGGATTTAAAATTATCCAAATCGATCAGTAACACGGTCAGTGAGCGTTGTTTTCGATTGCAGTAGCGAACCAGTTTACGTAGTTGTTTGGTTCCTTCGCGGCGGTTGTAGATGTCGGTAAGATCATCATAGGAAGCTAAATGTTTGAGTTTAACTTCCAGTTTTTTTTGCTCTGTAATGTCGACAATAGCCCCGATGATGCCAGCAACCTGATCGTTTTCATCAAAAAAAGTCGCTTTGTGAAATTTAACATACTGGGTTTCCTGCCCCGTCCTGCTGACATGAGTTTCGTAAATCTGCTCTCCGGGATTGTTTATCAACTCAGCATCGGATTTGCTAAAAATGGTTGCAGCCTCTTTTTCAAAGATGTCGAACACATTTTTACCAATAATCTCTTCACGTTTAACGTTTGCATAGGTTTCATAGGCTTGGTTGCAGCCCAGATATAAACCGTTTTTATCTTTGTAGTAAATTGGGAAAGGCAGGGCATCAATGACCAGCAACAGTGGCCGGCGGTTTCCCTGGAGTAGTTGTTGTAGAGTGATCTGATCCATTTACCTACTTCTTGCATGATATGGAGTACTTATAAGATAGTGCACACATAACTGAATTGCCTACTTACTACCGTTGGAAGTGCATGCCTGAAGCGATGGTTGTATAATCTCGGCTCTGTTTTAACCTAGCGGGAGATAACCATGGCGGAGCGTAAAGCCAAGGTAAGCCGAAATACATTGGAAACGCAGATCTCAGTATCTGTAAACATTGATGGCACGGGTCAGTTTAAGGCTGAAACCGGTGTGCCTTTTCTTGAGCACATGATGGAGCAGATCTCCCGCCACGGTCTGATTGATCTTGATATTCAGGCTAATGGCGATACTCACATTGATGATCACCACACAGTAGAAGATATTGGCATCACGCTTGGGCAGGCTTTTCGTGAAGCGGTAGGCGACCGTAAAGGTATTATGCGTTACGGTCACGCTTATTGCCCGCTGGATGAGGCGTTGTCTCGTGTAGTGATCGACTTTTCAGGCCGTCCGGGTCTGGAAATGGATGTTGAGTTCACCCGTGCAAGCATTGGCAAACTGGATACCCAGTTGTTCTGGGAGTTCTTCCAGGGCTTTGTTAATCACGCCGGTGTGACTCTGCACATCGATAACCTGAAAGGTTTTAATGCTCACCACCAGGCTGAGACGATCTTTAAAGCTTTTGGTCGTTCGTTGCGAAATGCACTGGAAATTGATGCACGTGCTGCGAATGTGATGCCATCTACAAAAGGGTGTTTGTAATCGATGTCGAGTGTTGCAGTAATCGATTATGGCATGGGCAATCTTCACTCCGTATCCAAGGCGCTTGAGTTTGTTGAGCCGGGTGTGGAAGTTCGTGTCACCTCGGACCCGGCACTGGTTGCCAGTGCCGACCGCGTAATCCTGCCAGGTGTTGGTGCTATGCGTGATTGCATAGCAGAGATGCTGCGTGTGGGTGTTGATAAAGAAGTGACCGATGCCATCAACTCTGGCAAACCTTTTCTGGGTATCTGTGTTGGTATGCAGGCATTGCTGGAATCGTCTGAAGAAAACGATGGCGTGGAATGTCTGTCTCACTTTAAGGGTGAGGTGAAGTACTTTGGTGATGACCTTCGTGAAGAGGGCGAGCGCCTGAAAGTACCGCATATGGGCTGGAACGAAGTTGCTCAGATGACCGATCATCCTCTGTGGAATGAGATCGAAGACGGTAGCCGTTTCTACTTTGTACATAGTTACTATGTACAGTCTGAAGTACGTGATCTGGTTTCTGGCGTTTGCCGTTATGGACATCAGTTTGATGTCGCACTGGCACGCGATAATGTCTTTGCGGTGCAGTTCCACCCGGAGAAAAGCTCGAAAGCGGGCCTGCAATTGTTGAAAAACTTCCTGAACTGGGACGGTAAGATCTGATGGCTCTGGCAAAACGTATTATTCCCTGCCTTGATGTTGAAAACGGACGCGTGGTTAAAGGCGTACAGTTTATTGATATCCGCGATGCCGGTGACCCGGTAGAAGTCGCAAAGCGCTACGATGAGCAGGGTGCTGACGAAATTACCTTTCTGGATATCACAGCAACTCACGAAGGCCGGGATACCATGGTACATACGGTTGAACGTATGGCCTCGCAGGTGTTTATCCCACTGACAGTGGGCGGTGGTATCCGTACTTGTGAAGATATTCGTACCATGCTGAATGCGGGTGCCGATAAAGTGTCGATCAACTCAGCAGCAGTATTTAACCCTGAGTTTGTAAAAGAGGCGGCTGAGCGTTTTGGGTCTCAGTGCATCGTTGTTGCGATTGATGCAAAAAAAGTCTCTAAAGAGGGTGAAGAGAACCGTTGGGAGATCTTTACTCATGGTGGTCGTAAACCAACCGGTATTGATGCGGTTGAGTGGGCACGCAAAATGGTTGAGTTGGGCGCAGGTGAAATCCTGCTCACTTCTATGGACCAGGACGGTGTTAAAAACGGCTACGATCTGGAAGTAACCCGTGCGATCAGTGAAGCTGTAAATGTACCGGTTATCGCTTCTGGTGGCGTAGGTAATCTGGATCACTTGGTGGAAGGTTGCATCGAAGGGAAAGCCGATGCTGTTCTGGCTGCATCTATCTTCCACTTTAATGAATATACCGTACCGCAGGCAAAACAATATATGCGGGATAAAGGGATTGAAGTCCGGCTTTGATCATATCCTCAGATTAAAACCCTGCCTGGCAGGTTTTTTTATGCCTGTAAGAGCTGGATCATTGAATTAGGAACTGAAATCAGACTAAAGTAGCTGTCTTTCTGCACAAACTTTCAAGGATGGATTTATGCGTTTGCTGGTTGGCTGCGTTTCATTGTTGGTTAGCGCCTTAATTCATGCGGAGACACTTGTTGTTGTCCAGCCGCTGTCTCAGCTATTGCTCAAAACGACTCATAGCGCTCCTGCTCAAGTAATTAATGAAGAGCATGCCGCAATCAGTGCCCGGATATCCTCTGTTGTTGAGCATCTGCATGTGAGTGCTGGTGACAAAGTGCAGGCTGGGCAGGCTCTTGCTGAGCTGGATTGCCGTGATTACAAATTGGCCCGGCAGCAAGCGGATAGTGGGTTAACCGCCTTGCAGGCACAGATTCGCTTATCTCGACAGCAGTTGGAACGTGCTGAAAAACTCCTAAAACAGAAAAATGCCTCTATAGAATTGCGTGATCAGCGTAAGGCTGAACTGGACAGTCTGGTGGCTCAGCGACAAGGCGCTACGGCCAGTGTCAGCGAGGCTAAACTAGCGATTGAACGCTGCACCCCAAAAGCATCGTTTGATGGCGTGGTGACCGAAAAAATGGTCAGTACCGGAAGTCTGGTTAATCCAGGCACGATGTTGTTCAAGCTCTTGTCTCTTTCGAGTCAGGAGGTGCAGGCAGAACTGACCTCTGAGCAGGTATCCAAGCTTTCTGTGGCCAGGGATATATATTTTCTACATAACCAGACCCGTTTCCCGCTGCAAGTGAGGACTGTTATCCCATTAATGGATAATCGCGCTCGTACTCAGCAGGTACGTTTGAGTTTTGCCGATCAACTGGCGATTTCTGGTAGCAGTGGACGGATTCAGTGGCTCGATACGCAAGGTCGGCTTCCGGCTCGTTTTGTGGTTTCCCGCAATGGTCAGTTGGGGATGATGCGAGTGGAGCAGGGTAAAGCGGACTTTGTAGTGTTGCCAAACGCCATTGAGGGACAAGCGGTTGAAGTGGATCTCGAAGACGGCAGCCTGATCATCGTTGAGGGTCAACATGCTGTTGAGCAGGATGAACCTGTAACAATCGCTGAAAAAGGATAATCAGCCCCTATGTTGACGCGCTTATTCAACAATCATGTACTGGCTAACCTCACTTTTGTGCTGGTGCTGGTGATCGGTTTCCTCAGTTATAACCTGTTACCGCGGCAACAAGATCCTACGATCAATTTTAACTGGGTTGTGGTCACAACCGTGTTACCCGGTGCCAGTGCTGAAGATATAGAAAAACGTGTTACGGACCCCCTCGAAGATGCGATTCAGGGTGTTTCTGATATTAAATTTGCCTCCTCCAACAGCCGTGAAGCGGTCTCCAGCCTGCTGATCCGTTTTGAGGATATCGACGCCCGTACCTTTGATAAGCGTATTAATGACCTGCGTCGTGAGATTCAGAATGTTGAGGATGAGCTGCCCGCCAATGCCATAGATCCGGTCATTCTTGAGATCACCAGTGCCAACGCTTTCCCGAGTGTTACGGTTGCGGTCACCGCTTTAGATGATGATGAAAACCTACGTATCCAGGCGCGTAATGTTGAAGAAGATCTGGAGCGGTTGGCAGGTATTGATCGGGTTGATCCGGTAGGGCTGGATGACCCGGAACTACAGATTAATTTTGACCCGGCAGCCATGCAGGCATTGGCGCTTTCACCAACAGAACTGGCTGATACCGTGGCGATTTGGTTTCAGGATATTTCAGCCGGCAGTGTGGATGTGGGTGGTGATTCCTGGCTGGTGCGTCTGGTAGGACGTAATGCGGATCCGGATCTGGTTAAACAGTTGCCACTGATCGGCCAGCAGGGCGAAGAGATCACCTTAGCGCGGATCGCGGAGGTGCAACAGGCGCGGAAAAAAGCGTCTCAGGATGCGGTTATTGATGGTCAGCCAGCCATCGTTCTGGCGGTCATGAAAAAAGAGAATGCCAACACTATTGAGTTGGTAGAACGCGTGAAAGCCTACATGGATCAGCGCAACGAGCTGGCCCAGGCAACCGGGGTAAAATTGGTACTGGTGGATGACCAGACCATTCCTACCCGGGAAGCGATAGAGCTGATGCAGAACAATGCGTTGATCGGCTTGATTCTGGTGCTGTTGGTTGCGTGGTTGTTTCTGGGTGCGCATATCGCGTTTCTTACCGCCATTGGCATCCCGTTTATTCTGGCCGGTACCTTCTGGGTACTGTCGGGTATGGGTGAGACCCTGAATGTCACTGTACTGCTGGGTGTGGTGATTGTACTGGGTATGCTGGTGGATGATGCGGTTGTCGTGGTGGAAGCGATCTATCACCGTTTACAGCTGGGTCAGCCGGTTTATGAAGCGACAATGGCCTCACTGCAGGAGGTTGGTCGTCCGGTTGCCAGTGCCGTACTCACAACAATGGCGGCGTTCCTGCCGCTGATGTTGCTGCCGGGTATTCTGGGTGACTTTATGCGGGTGATCCCGATGGTGGTCACCATTGCGCTGGCGATCTCATTGGTGGAAGCATTCTGGATGTTGCCTGTACATGTGAGCGTGGCCCGGGTGCGGTTTGATAACCCTGGGCGGATGCAGCGTTTCCGCGTGCGAATGACCCATAAAATCCAGATTACCTATGTGCGTGTTCTGATCAAAGCGATGCGTCGCCCTGTCTTGACCTTCAGTTTAATTGGAGCCCTTTTTATCAGCTCAATGGGAGCGCTTGGTGCGGGTCTGATCAAAGTCGATTTCTTTGCGGCCGACCCTTTGCGACTGTTCTACGTTAACTTCGAAATGGCACCGCAAACCCCACTCTCTTCGACACTGGATAAAGTGAAAGAGATGGAACAACTGATCCGCAAACATCTGAAAGAGGAAGATGTTCGTGCGGTGGTGGGTTATGCCGGGCAGCAGTTTACTGAAACCGCGCCAATGTTTGGTGAGCAGTACGGACAGGTATTGGTGGGGCTGAAACCGAAAACCGATGATAACCGTTCAGTAGATGAGCTACTGGCTGCCGTCAGGGAAGATGCTCTGGCGCTGCCGGGGCCGGTTAATGTTTCCTTCCTGCGCCTTGCCGGTGGTCCGCCGGTTTCAAAGCCGATCAGTATCAAGGTGCGTGGTGATGAGTACAGCGAGATTAGGGATGCCGCCGACGCTCTGAAAACCTATTTGTACTCGGTGCCGGAGATTACGGATATCACTGACGATGCCGGTGGCGGCAGAATGACGTTGTCCCTGAGGCCTGATTACGACGCGATTACGCAAGCGGGTTTGCATCCGCAGGAAGTGATTCGTACAACTCAGCTACTGGTGGATGGTGAGATCGTTGCGGATATGCAGCACGAAGGCGAAAAACTTGAGGTAAGAGTGAGGGCAAAACCGCAGGAGTTTTCCGATATAGATCAGGTGCTGGAGTTTAAGCTGCCGATTCCTCAGGGTGGTCAGATTGCGCTGGGCAAACTGGTTCAGGTCGAGCGTGAACAGGCCTTGGGTAATATTCGTCACTACAATTTCCGTCGTGCGATAACGGTGGAAGCGGATATTCTGCCGGACACTATAGATACCGTAACCGCTAATGATCTGGTCATTGCGCACTGGAATAATGATTTACAGTCACAGTTCCCGAATCTTGATCTGGATTTCTCCGGTGAACTGGATGACATTCAGGAGAGTATGGATGCCATAGGTATTTTGTTCCTGTTTGGTGTGGGGCTGATGTATCTGATTCTGGGTACCCAGTTCTCCAGCTATTTCCAACCTTTCATGATTCTGATGACTATTCCTATGGCCTTTACCGGGGTCGTAATGGGTTTGCTGGTTACTCAGAACCCTTTGAGTCTGTTTACCATGTATGGTGTTGTGGCACTGGCTGGAATTGCAGTAAATGCTGCGATCGTGCTTATATCTGCGGGTAATCAGCGGCTAGAGAAGGGTATGTCAGTAAAGCATGCCACGCTTTATGCTGCCCGTCGCAGGGTGATACCGATCATTATTACTTCCCTGACAACCATTGCAGGATTATTTTCACTGGCAACAGGCCTGGGTGGTCACTCTCTGATCTGGGGGCCGGTGGCGACGGCTATTGTAAGTGGTCTGGCATTCTCAACCGTATTGACGTTGATTCTGATTCCGATGCTGTATCGCATCTTTATGCAGTGGTCACATAAAAGCGTGGCTGAGGAACTTTAGAACTCGTAACTGAGTTCCAAATTTAATTGACGTTCGCCCTGGTCTTCACCGTTGAGGTGTTGAGCGAATACAATCTCAATTTCGAAGCCACTCGCGGCGGCTTCGTACTCAGCTTTGATCTCTGCAATCCAGCGCTCGTCATCTTTTCGCGCCCAGTTTTCACCCGGTGAACGTTCGTAATCTACTTCATTCTGCCAGTATGGACCTGCATTCAGCTCCCACCCTGCTAACGGAGGTATCCAGTCGAAGGCTAAGCCTATTTCAGTTTCTTTCTCTTTCTCTTCTTCCTGTTGCTTCAGACGAATATCGTCAATCCAGGCATCGCGCTGCTCTTGTTTAAACTTCAGGTAGGGGCTAAAAAACAGCGTGTTCAAGAAAGTTTCATATTCACCTGTTGCTTTGACACTCCACTCATTTCCTTTCAGGCTGCCAGAACGCTCTTTTGCATTAGCTTGAAGATCTTTAGCGCCATAATGGATATCAAAATAATGATCGTAGCGGCCTTTGACTGACCATCTGTTTGCGCCAAGAATGTTTTTTATTTTGTAACTGAACCCTATTCCCGCATAGTTAATACGCTCGGTTTCGGTTCTGCTTTTGTTTTTATGGATTGAACCATCTTCGTTGAGCTCTACTTTGGTTTCTCGGTTCTGCTCAATGATATTGCCTAATCTGAGATTGTACTTTAATCCATCAAATGGGGTTTCATCTGAGTAGACCAACAGGGTTTCCAGTTTGGTTTTCTCTTTCTGTTTGACCTCACGTTCGTCAAACGCACCCCCGGTTTTGTACTTGGTTACATCGGAAACGGCCCCATCGGTAATTTTTAGATCAGTTTTGATCTCCCAGTCGCCAGCAATACACTCACCAGAGATGAGTAGAGGTAACAAGGTCAATGGGCTTATTCTCATAAAGCAGTCTCAGTTTTTGACATTTTTTCCAGAAGAACAGATAGCTTATTGGGTTTGGCAAACAGATAACCCTGACCATACTGGCAACCTAACTGTTGTAGGTATTTTTTCTGTTCGTCCTTCTCTATGCCTTCTGAAACTATCTCCAGCTTTAAGGAATTCCCAAGAGCAACAATTGTTTCAATAACCTTTTGCTTATTGGTGATGTCATTCACAAAGCTGCGGTCAATCTTCAGTCCGTCAATAGGTAGGTTATGCAGGTAGCTTAGCGAGGAATAACCCGTACCAAAGTCATCAATCCAGATATCTGCTCCAGCTTTTTTCCAGTCAGAGAGAATGTCATAACAGAGCTCAATGTTTTCCATCATGCTCGTTTCTGTAATTTCAATGTGCAGGCAATTCTTAGGAGGGGAATATTTATGGAGTATTTCGCTAACTTGTACACACAGCTTTTGATTTTGCAGGGCTGCGCCAGAGATATTCACGGAAAGTTTAAAACGCTTATCTATTGGATAGATGGTATCGACTAAATGTTGGCAGGCATTTTCAATGACCCAAAGAGTCATCGGCGCCAATAACTCGGACTTTTCTATTAATGGAATAAAAGAATCTTGTGGAATCAATCCCTTAGTGGGGTGATTCCAGCGGAGCAGTGCTTCAGCTCCAACTATTTGTTCATCACTCAGTTCAACGATTGGCTGATAGATCAGAAACAGTTGGTTGTTCTCTAATTCCAAAGCTTCTCTGATACCACTGATTATCTGGATCTTCTCCAGTACTTCAGAGTTCATATCCGAGTCGTAGAAACGGAATCGTTTTCTGCCAGAATGCTTAGCGGCATACATGGCCATATCTGCCTGCTTTAATAGTTCGGTGATATCACGAGTATTATCCGGGTAGCAGGTGATACCTACACTTGCCGAAATGTAATGCCTTTCGTCCATAATTGAGAAAGGTTCATCAAGAACATCTTCGATGTGGCTAGCTATTGTGGCAAGGTCATTTCGGTTGGCAAAGCAGGGAACAATCAGAACAAATTCATCACCACCTAATCGAGACAGTAAAAGCTTTTCTGGAATGGGAAGATCCACTAATTCGACTACTTCTTTGAGCAGAGTGCTTAGGCGGTAGGCGACTTCGCGTAGAAGTCTATCCCCTACATCATGACCCGCAAAATCATTTACCTGCTTGAAGTGATCAAGATCGATAAACATAAGAGCCACTTGTTGTTTATGAGCCTCCGCCCAATGGATCATGCTTTCAAACTCTTCATTAAACATTCTGCGATTAGGTAGCAGTGTCAGTGGGTCCAAATAAGCGAGTTCTTCTATCTGTTTTTGAGAGGTGTTTACGGATTCTTTCATCGTTTGAAGGGCATCACCAAGGACGGAAAATTCATCATTCCTTGATAGATTGAACTTTACTGCTCTATCGCCTTCAGCATATCGGTTACATCGATCTACTAACGTTTGAATGGGTAGAAATAAATTACGTGAAAACAAAAACACAATTATCGTTGTGAACGCCAGGAGTACTGCTATGGCGAAAAATGTATAGAGAAGAATGCTTGAGCGTAGTTGGTCGGCATCTTGCTCAAACTGCATACTCAGTTGATCGACCTCTGTATTTACATTTCTTAAATCAACGCCTAGTCGCAGAATAGCAAGTGTATTTGTACCAACCTTTATGGGGACTGCTATATGGAGTAATTGCTCTGATAATATGCTTCTGGATTCGGTAATGTTTTTGATTGAGTACGGCAAAAGCTCTGTGATTGCCTGGTTGTAAGTCAGGATGTCATCTGTTCCGTCATGAATAATCCAGCCTTTCATATCATGTATGTAAGTGTAGGAAATATTCTCTTCGAGTTGGAGAGGCTCCAATAATTCCTGTATCGCGCTGAAATCATTGTGGTATACAGCCGTGTCCAGATTAGAGGCCATTGTTACTGCCATCAGTTCGGCATCATGTATTTTTTCGACTTGGACTAATTTAGATATATGATGTTTACCGGCAACGACAGATTCTTGTGAGTAGCGTTCAAAGAAAAAAAGATTTACCAGCAAAACAATGCAGCCAACAGCTGCTGTGGTTACGGCCAGCATGAAACCGTAGCGCCTTGCCAGTGAAGATTTCATTCAGAGAAATCCTTTCGGTAAGAGTAAATCTCCTGAAGCAACTTGGGTAGCTCAGCAATAGGCTCTTCGAAACCAGTAGTCTTTTCATAACGATGCATAACATCACGATCGTCTTCGTAATCCAGACTCAGAAGAAAATCTTTTAGAGCACTCTGGATAGCTGGGTCAAGCTTTGGGTTAATCAGTTCAAGGGCTCGAGGGTAAAGATCAGTGCGATAGATAATGCGAAGGTCCGATTTCAATGAATCGGGCACACGTTTGGAGTTTTCCCAATCTCCGTTATTCAGAGCACCGGCTTCGACCAGTTTTTTATGCACCCACAAAAGGTTGTTTTTTTCATTACGGCTGAAAACGTAATTAATCTTATCCGCTTCAAGCTCAGAGTCATTGCTTTGAATGGCATTAAAGACATACCCTTTTTTTTCCATCACCATTCTGGGTAGGAAATAACTGCTGAAAGAGTCGTCATGTTCAAACGCAATACGCTTTCCTATAAGGTCGGCTATAGATTTAATGCCGGAGTCTTTGTGGGTATAAATAAAGGTTTGATAACGTTTCTGGCGAGACTTCCATTTCATAAGAAGCGGAATGGCACCGGCTTCATGCACTAACCTTGCTGCTGTGTAGGGTGTTTCTGTCACCCAGTGAACTTCGCCACTTTTTATCGCGGCTATAAGTGATTCAGTGTCTTCAAATAACTTAACCTGGCCTACAGTGACACCAACAGACTTGAGTTCCTTTGCTGCATATTCGACCATGGGTCTGAGTTGTTTAAGGTCTTTTTTGGGTCTGTCGCTTAGTTGAGCAATAACTAACGGTTGTGCGGTAGCCGTTTGAAAAAGGATTGAGGCGATTAACAGGCTGAGAGCAAAATTTCTGACAACAGTTAACAGCATACTACTTACCCGCATACTTTGTTTCGGCATTAAATTGAATACAAGAAGAGTACTTGAAGCATGATAAATCCGCTTTAAGTACAGCACTTTGTACTTTTTATGTACAGCCGATTAGAGTAAGCCATAGCTGAATTAAATACCAGCTTTGGATAAGATTATCAAAGAGTTATCAATGCTGTTTTAAGCTTGTTCGTGATCCAAATCACTCATCAGAATAGAACGAACAGTGGGAGGATTATCTTTTCCTAGTCAATAAGGTGACCAGAGATGCTCTCTGGTCACCGGCAAATGATTAAAGTGGTCAGGTCAATTCAATAACCTGGTCGACCAGCTTGCGGATGCCAGATGCCGCTTCGGTTATGGATCCCGCTAGCATATAAGCTGGGGTAGTCACTATTTTACGTTCCTGATCGATTACTATTTCACCAACGCCACAATCTTTATGTTTTCCTCCCATCGCTTCAATTGCAGCGGCGGTATCACCGTCGTTACCAATAGTGCAGATTGAGCCTTCACCAAAAATCAGTGGTGTCATCGCTGGGGCTATACAAATTAAACCTACAGGTTTTCCTGCTTGGTGGAGTGCCTGAGTAAAAGCCAGCACATCTGAATTTACCTGGCACTCCGGGCCATTGACTGCAAAGTCGGAGAGATTTTTAGCAGCCCCAAAACCACCCGGAATAATTAAAGCGTCGTATTCAGAAGCATCTGCCGTTGCAAGATCGACAATCTCACCACGAGCCAGCCGCGCCGCTTCCACCAAAACGTTACGCGTTTCGCCTGCTGTCTCTTCACCTGTCAGGTGATTAATCACATGCATCTGATCAATATTAGGTGCCATACACTGATAATCCACCCCCCTCTCTGCCAACTGCAGCAGGGTTAAAACGGATTCATATATCTCTGCACCGTCGTATACACCACAACCGGATAGGATTACTGCGATCTTTTTCATCTTGTCTGGTTCCTCAATATGATGTTTGTCATACCCAACTAGGCCAAGATTACGATAAGATTTACATTAATACTATGATGTATAAAGAGTAGCGGGTGCCTTTGTGTTTCATTGTCATCGGCTTGTCATCATTTTTGTGTCCAATTCACCTCTGCATCTTCAAGGAAGCGATTGTGTCCTTTAACAACAGCCAGCGTTTTTATCCAGAAACCCGTATGCGCCGCATGCGTGCCAATGATTTCTCTCGTCGCCTTATGCGGGAAAGTGTGCTTACTCCAAATGATCTGATCTATCCGGTTTTTGTCATTGAAGGCGAAAACCAGACTGAACAGGTCGCATCCATGCCCGGCGTGGAGCGGATGAGTATTGACCTTCTGGTCAAGGAAGCAAAGGAGCTGGCCTCTCTGGGCGTGCCTGCAATGGCTTTGTTCCCGGTTACTCCAATGGCTGCAAAAACTGAATTTGCTGAGGAGTCCTATAACCCTGACGGGTTAGCGCAGCGAGCCGTAAAGGCGATCAAAGATGCTTGCCCGGACATGGGCATCATGACCGATGTGGCGTTGGACCCGTTCACTACCCATGGACAGGACGGCATTATCAATGAAGAAGGTTATGTGCTGAATGACCGCACCGTGGATACGCTGATTAAACAAGCAGTTTCTCACGCTGAAGCAGGTGCTGATATTGTTGCGCCCAGCGATATGATGGACGGGCGTATCAATGGTATCCGGAATGAGCTGGAATCCAATGGCTTTGTAAATACTCTGATCATGGCGTATTCAGCCAAATATGCGAGTGCTTACTATGGCCCGTTCCGTGATGCTGTCGGTTCAGCTGCTAATATTGGTAAGGGTAATAAATTCAGTTACCAGATGGACCCGGCAAACAGTGATGAGGCGTTGCATGAGGTAGCTATGGATCTTGCCGAAGGTGCGGACATGGTTATGGTAAAACCAGGTATGCCGTATCTGGATATTGTGCGTCGGGTGAAAGATGAATTAAAAGCACCTACTTATGTTTATCAGGTGAGCGGTGAGTACGCGATGCATGTGGCGGCTTATCAGAACGGTTGGTTGGATGAGAAAAGTGTGACACTGGAATCTCTTTTGGCGTTTAAACGTGCCGGAGCAGATGGTGTGCTTACTTATTTCGCGAAACGTGTTGCACAGTGGATGAACGATTAATTGGATCGCAAAGTGAAATACTGTCTAAGGAACATTGAGGCGTGAACGATATGGTTGAAGTAGAACAAAACGAAGCAGCAGCGGCCCTGAAAGAGAGCCGTGAAACTGTATCCATTGCCGAACAGGAAGTGGCGGAAACACCGGTTGATCTGAAAGTACCTGAGTTGTATATCAACCGCGAGCTCAGCCATCTCCAGTTTAATATCCGTGTACTTGAGCAGTCATTGGAAGAAGGTCATCCATTGCTGGAGCGACTTATGTTCCTGCTGATCTTTTCCAGCAACCTGGATGAGTTCTTTGAGATTCGTGTTGCCGAACAGATGACCCAGTTAAAGTATGGCCGCGAAGCCGTTGGTCCTGATGCCATGCATCCGCGTACGGTACTGGAAAAGATCAGTGAGATCTGCCATTTGACGGTTGACCGTCAGTACAAAATTCTGAATGAAATTATTTTTCCAGAACTGGAAAAAGAAAACATTCACTTTATTCGCCGCCGCCTCTGGACGGAAGAACAAACCGCTTGGGTAGAAAACTATTTTCAGGAGAAAGTGGTACCGGTCATCAGTCCAGTAGGACTTGACCCTTCTCACCCATTCCCGCGCTTGGTAAACAAGAGCCTTAACTTTATTGTTGAGCTGGATGGTAAAGATGCTTTTGGTCGTGAAACCGGTAAGGCGATCATACCTGCCCCGCGTTCATTGCCGCGCTTAATTAGCCTGCCGGATGAATTGTGCGATGGTGGCGATAATCTGATTTTCCTCTCTTCTATCATCCATGAATTTGCGGATGAGTTGTTTCCGGGCATGACGGTAAAAGGCTGTTATCAGTTCCGTATCACCCGTAATGCCGACATGACCTTTGATGTCGAAGAAGTGGAAGATCTGGCAAATACCCTGCGTGGTGAACTGCACTCCAGAAAATACGGTGATGCCGTTCGTCTGGAGGTGGATCAGCGCACGCCAGAAGAGCTTATCGCATTCCTGCAACAAGAATACAAAATGGATGAGTCGCAGACCTATCGTGTTGATGGCCCGGTAAACCTGACACGACTGATGGCGTTGCGAGATCTGGTTGAACGTAATGACCTGCGTTGGAAACCTTTTTCTCCGGGTGTGCCTGGGAAATTGAAAGGCGAGAACATATTTGACTCCTTGAAGGGCAGTGATCAACTGCTGTTACACCCTTTTCAGTCCTTTACTCCGGTTGTGGATCTGCTGCGTCAGGCTGCTAAAGATCCTGACGTGGTTGCAATTAAACAGACGCTTTACCGAACGGGGGTGAAATCTGACATTGTAAACTCTCTGGTTGAAGCCGCTCGAAACGGTATCGAAGTGACCGTGGTTATCGAGTTGCGCGCACGGTTTGATGAGGAGAGTAACCTGCATCTGGCAGCTCGACTTCAGGAAGCGGGTTGTCTGGTTGTGTATGGGGTTGTGGGCTATAAGTGCCATGCCAAAGCGATGTTGATTGTGCGTGAAGAGGGTAATCATCTGGTACGTTACTCTCATATGGGTACAGGAAACTACCATTCAGGCACAGCGCGTTTGTATTCAGATTACAGTTTACTGACCGCCGATCAGGAAGTTGGTGAAGATGTACATAAAGTCTTCCAGCAGCTGACGGGTATGGGCAAAATTCAGAAGCTGAAGAAACTCTACAATGCCCCCTTCACCTTGCATGCGAAGATGATTGAGCTTATTCGTCGTGAAGCACGTTTGGCGAAATCAGGTAAGCCCGGTCATATCATGGTTAAGGTCAACGGTCTGACAGAGCCTAAGATGATTCGTGCTTTGTATGAAGCGGCATCTGCAGGCGTAAAAGTGGATCTGATCATTCGTGGAATGTGTCGTTTGCGCCCAGGCATTGAAGGCCTTTCAGAAAATATCCGAGTTCGTTCTATTATCGGCCGCTTCCTTGAACATACCCGTGTTTATTACTTTGGCAACAACGGTAAACCGGATGTATTCTGCGGTAGTGCAGACTGGATGGAGCGTAACATGCTGAACCGTGTGGAAACTGCCTTCCAGGTGTTTGGTAAACATGCAGAACGTCTTAAACGGGAACTGGATTACTACATGATGGACAACTGCCAAAGCTGGGAGCTTCAAGCAGATGGTAGTTATGTACAGATCAAACCAGAAGAGGGTGAAGAGCTCTTTTCCGCTCAGAAGGTCCTTTTGGAAGAGTTTGCTAAGTAACTTATATTCTTGATAGAAAAAGGGGCTTTGGCCCCTTTTTGTTGTTTGAAGTTTATTGTTTTGAAAGCAACTCAGAGTAGCCTTCTTGATAACAGGGGTATTTCATCTGATAACCACTTTCTTTAAGCTGACGATTACTGCATCGCTTGCTGCCTGTCCGTCTGCTGAAAGTCTCTGTTAGGATCTCTACTCCCATTTCCTTTGCAAGCCAATAAGTAATTTCATGCAGTGAAACGGGGTCATCGTCAGTAGCCAAATAGCAGTTTTCTACAGGCTCATGGGACAGTACTTTATCGATCAGGTGATTTAATACACCGGCACAATCATCACGGTGAATACGATTACTGTATTGCAGGGGTTCAGCAGGGGCTCCATCTCCGCCTTTTACTCTTTGTATAAGGCGGGTACGCCCCGGTCCGTAGATTCCACTGAACCTGACAACCGAAGCGGGAATATCAGAAGAAAATATCTGCTTCTCTGCTTGCAGCATGATTTTGCCGCTAAAGCTCTGGGGGTTGCAGGGGCTTTTTTCATCCACCCATTCATGATCATTCTGATGATAAACACTGGTGCTGGAAGTAAAAAATAGATGTTTAGGTTTCACCGGTAGGGCATTAAGTACATTTGTAACACCATCAACATAAGCAGCTTGATAACCGTCTTCATTATGCTGAGACGCTGCAGTGGCATAAACCAGAATGTCACAGGTCTGGATCTCCTTCAGCGCGGAACTGAGGGCATCGAATTGTGTCAGATCAGTGCTAATTCCTTGGATGCCCGGTGGAAGCTGGTTTATATTACGACGCAGGCCTATCACTTTATGCCCCTGTTGAAGCAGAAGTGTTCCGAGTTTACTGCCAACATCACCGCATCCGGCAATAAGGATAGTTGATTGATGCATAAAACCTCCGGTCAGATATTCAGCAGCATAATAACAAAGGATTAAGCTCCATGACCCTAACAGAATTGCGTTACATTGTTACGCTGGCACGTGAGCAGCATTTCGGGCATGCGGCGGAGAAGTGCTTTGTCAGCCAGCCAACGCTGTCCATCGCCGTTAAAAAGCTGGAAGAGGAGTTGGGAGTTGCGCTTTTCGAACGGAGTAAAAATTCAGTCAGGGTAACACCTGTTGGCGACAAGGTGGTGCAACAGGCGCAGCGAGTTCTTGAACAGGCCGATACTATTAAAGACCTGGCTCTTGAAGGCAAGGATCAGTTGAAAACGCCACTTCGCGTGGGTGCTATCTATACGATTGGTCCATATCTTTTTCCGCATTTAGTTTCCAAGGTACAGGCGCTTGCACCGGATATGCCACTGTATATTGAGGAAAACTTCACAGATAATCTGCGTGTAAAAATCCGCAATGGTGAATTGGATGCGGTGATTCTGGCCCTGCCCTTTCATGAGCCTGATATCCTCACCCGGCCTCTTTATGACGAAAACTTTGAGATGCTGATGCCTTCCGGACATGTATGGAGTAAGCATAAAGAGATCGATAGTGAAGAATTACCCAATACACCTCTGCTTCTATTGGGTGAAGGCCATTGTTTCCGTGATCAGGTACTGGAGTCATGCCCGACACTTTCCCAGGCGCTTCACGATCAACAAACTATTACTGAAGGCAGCTCACTCGAGACTATTCGGATGATGGTGGGGTCCGGGCTTGGCTGCTCCGTTCTGCCACAATCTGCAGTTTCAGGGCCGATGAAATCAGATATGGTCGTTACCCGTCCGTTTAAAAAACCCTCACCGCAGCGAACGGTAGGAGTTGCATGGCGTACGAGTTTCCCTCGCCCTCAAGCAATTGATGTTCTGATTGAGGCCGTTTCCAGCTTTAATCCGGCGGGGAATCAATGACGGCCATACTCGCCGATATTAGTGTCAGTGAATTAAAAGGGGTTGGGGCAGCATTAGAGCAAAAGCTGAACAACCTCGATATTCGCAATCTGCAGGACTTGTTGTTTCATTTGCCGTTACGTTATCAGGACCGCACTCGGGTTGTGCCCATTGGCTCGCTCCGTCCAGGTGATGAGTGTGTAATTGAAGGTGAAGTGAAAATTGCAGATGTTGCAAAAGGCCGGCGTCGCAGTTTGATCTGTCGTATCCAGGACGGTACGGGCACCATTACTTTGCGTTTTTTCCATTTTTCGGCGGCCCAGAAGAATAATCTTACTCCGGGTGTGAGTCTACGGTGTTTTGGCGAAGTACGGACCGGCCCCAGTGGGTTGGAAATTGTGCATCCGGAATACCGGAAGATCGACTCAGCTGAGCTGACACCCGTTGAAGAAACTCTGACACCGGTTTATCCCACCACCGAAGGTTTGCATCAGGGCCGCCTAAGAGCGCTCTCTGAACAGGCGTTAACTTATTTGAAAACCGGGGCTTTGCAGGAACTTATTCCTGAAAATTTGCGCATTGAATGGCAATTTCCGGGGTTGGATGAGGCGATTGCCTATCTTCACCGCCCCCCAGTAGACGCGGATCAGTATCTTTTGCAAGAGGGTGTGCACCCCGCACAAAGACGTTTAGCGTTTGAGGAACTGTTGGCACATCACCTTTCCCTGTTGAAACTGAGACATCAAGCCCGGCAAAAAGGGGCGCCTGAGTTGAATGTTGCAGGCGATCTAAAAACGCGGTTTCTGGAACAACTTCCCTTTCCTTTAACCAACGCACAAGCACGGGTGTCTCAAGAAGTATCGGCCGATCTGGAACAGGCGTTCCCTATGCTTCGACTGGTTCAGGGGGATGTTGGGTCTGGTAAAACGGTAGTTGCAGCGTTAGCTGCGCTGCAAGCGGTTGAAAGTGGATTTCAGGCTGCGGTTATGGCCCCGACAGAAATCCTTGCAGAACAGCACTACCTTAATTTCAGCGGTTGGTTAGAGCCGCTTGGTATTAAAGTCGGGTGGCTGGCCGGTAAGCTTAAAGGTAAACAGCGACAGGCTCAGCTTGAACTGATCAGCTCGGGCGAAGCCCGTATTGTCGTTGGTACTCATGCTCTGTTTCAGGAGGAAGTGGTGTTTTCTGATCTGGGGCTTGTGGTGATTGATGAGCAGCATCGTTTTGGTGTGCATCAACGCTTATCACTGCGAGAAAAAGGACGTAATGGTGAATTGGCTCCACATCAGTTGATCATGACGGCGACGCCGATTCCACGGACATTAACCATGAGCGCTTATGCGGATCTGGATTGCTCCATTATTGATGAGCTGCCGCCGGGCAGAACACCGGTTAATACGGTAGTGATTGCAGACAGACGTCGTGATGAAGTTATGCAGCGTGTACGTAACGCCTGTACTGATAAGCGTCAGGTTTACTGGGTTTGCACACTGATAGAAGAATCGGAAGTCTTGCAATGTCAGGCGGCTGAAGTTACTGCTGAACAGTTGAAAGAGGCGTTGCCTGAATTGAGAATTGGTTTAGTTCATGGCCGAATGAAACCCGCTGAAAAGGCAGAGGTGATGCAGCAATTCAAGGCAGCGGAGCTGGACCTCCTAGTCGCCACCACAGTCATCGAAGTGGGTGTGGATGTACCCAATGCCAGCGTCATGATTATCGAAAATCCAGAACGATTGGGGCTGGCGCAGCTGCATCAGTTGCGAGGTCGAGTTGGTCGGGGTTCGGTTGAAAGCTTTTGTGTTCTGATGTATCACTCGCCCCTTTCTAAACAGGGTAAGGCGCGTTTGAAAGTAATGCGGGAAACAACCGATGGTTTTCGGATTGCGGAAAAAGATCTGGAACTACGTGGTCCCGGGGAAGTCCTGGGTACCAGACAAACCGGGGTCATGCAGTTTAAAATGGCTGACTTGCAGCGGGATTCCGATCTACTGACCCGTGTAAAAAAAATTGCCGGGGATATGCAGCAATGGCCTGATCATATTGATCCTTTGGTGCAGCGCTGGCTGGGCCGTGGTGAAGATTATGGCAATGTCTGATTTGCCTATTGTTCCATTTAAAGAGAGTACGCTTTGATTCAACCATCCGAAAACCAGCTTGAAATGATCCGCCAACAACTGGGAAGAGAGCCTGTGGGAATGGTCAGTATTGCCGTCCAGAATAAACAGGGTGTTCCGCTGGTATTACAAATGGAGCTGCTGGTGGATAACAAACCGTTCCCAACGCTTTACTGGTTGTCGAGTAAAGAGCTGTATCAGGCAATTGCGGAGATTGAAACGGCGGGAATGGTAAAAGATCTGGAAGCAGAGCTGCAACATGATAAAGAGCTTTTAGAACAACATCTTGCCGATCAGCAGCGTTATGTTGATCTGCGCTGGACTTCGGCCACTGAACAACAGAAGCAAAGGATAGAGGAACTGGGTTTTCTGCCGCTATATAGTCAGTATGGTATCGGTGGCATATCCCAATGGGACAAGATCCGTTGTCTGCATATGCAATACGCCTATCATTTGGCAGAAGGCTCAACAATTGGTCGTCTTCTGGATGAACGTTATGGTCTAGGCTTAAGTCTGGACAATCTGAATATATGAGCGCCGGGTAAATCATGGTTCTATCAAGAGCTAGGCTGCTAATTGCAGCCGCTACACTGTTGTTATCCACAAATCTCTACGCTCCGCCTGGCGGTGGCGGTGGCGGTGGCGGTGGCGGCTCATCTCCGATCACACTCAGTTGTAATGCCGATTCACCTGATCCTGCGAATATCAATGAGTTGGTGCCGCAGGGTACTCATCCTGGTGGAATCAAATTTATCGAAGTAAAAGTATTAGAAGATGTCGCAGACATTACCGGTTGGCAGCTCTGTACTTCTGATAAGGGGAAAAGCCCGGATTGTTTCTCTTTTGGCTCTGGTGATTTCATACTGGGTGACCATGATGATGGCAATAATGATAGTGGTGTGACCAGCGTAACAGCCCCTCAGTATTTCAGTAGCGAGCAGACATTATCTTCCAACGAATGGGAAATCGCTCTTCTGGATAGTTCTGGCGATGTTTTAGATTATGTTCATTACTGTAATTCCGGTTGTACGCCAGCCTATTGGGATGTTCCTGCTTCCTGTGCAACAGGGTTTGATGGGACGAAAGATAACTGGGGCCGAAATCCAGACGGAACCGGAGATTTTGAAAAGGATATAGAGCCGACACCGGGCACTAACAATAATGGCGGAGGTGGGGAGGCGACTCTGGCCTATTACCAGATAAGCCACAGTTCCCCTTCATTAACCTGTGAAGCGGCTGATATAACAATTACAGCGATTGATTCAGATGGTAATCAAATTGCCCCAAGTAGCGGGAAAACGATCAACTTATCTGCTGAATTGGTATCCGGGAGCAGTGCCACAAATACCTTTGTTCCTTCGAGTTATACCTTTAATGGCTCAGAAAACAGTACTACTGTGCAGTTAATTCGTACAGTAGCCGGGACATTGGATATTGATGTTACAGATGGCTCGATAACGGATCAGGATGGGCAGGCAACTGATCCTGATATTGAATTCACCGATGTGGCGTTTAAGTTCTACGCCGATAATGTTGCAGATGACATCGGTACACAAATCGCTGGGAAAGATAATACTTTAGCTCCTGGAAATCAGGCTATTACGTTACGAGTAATCGAGTCGGACCCGAGTACAGGCCAGTGTGCAGCACTTAAACCGGCAACAGATGTGGCAGTACGTTTTGGCTATGAGTGCGAAAACCCTGACTCGTGCTCAACGGGGAAGTTGCTTTCGGTTGATGGTATCTCGGTAAGTGGTTTCAACAATGGAGCAACACCGGAATATGATTCTGTGGATGTGGATTTCGATGCTACCGGTACGGCTACCCTGGTTCTCAATTATCAGGATGCCGGGCAAATTCAAGTTTACGCTTCCGCTGAGGTTGAAGTATCCGATGGCGGAGGTGAGACAGTAGCGGTTTTAGGAAGCAGTAATTCATTTGTTGTCAGACCGTTTGCTCTGCGTCTGGTTGATATTGAAGATAGTACAGGCAATACCAACCCCGGAGGGGATGAAACTACTGGAAGTGGTTTTGTGTCTGCGGGTAGTGATTTTTTCGTAACAGTAGAGAGCTACCTCTACCAGCCGGCGGACGATTCTGATCAGGATGGCGCGCCTGATGCTGATGCGGTTCTTACCGATAATGACTTAACGCCGAACTTCTCTCAGCAGATAGACTTTGATATTACAGCCTATACCCCTGTAGGGCCTGATAATGAGGCAGGTGAACTGGAAGGAGAAAATCCTCTTCTGGCTTCAGAGTTCTCATCGGGTTCGGCTACAGCAACCTTGCAATATATCGAAGTGGGAAGCATGAGC
The DNA here is from genome assembly GCA_050633605.1 of Neptuniibacter sp. GTDB lineage: Bacteria > Pseudomonadota > Gammaproteobacteria > Pseudomonadales > Balneatricaceae > Neptuniibacter. The sequence continues at coordinate 25,326 of JBOEGV010000057.1, forward strand.
CTTTCAGCCGATCCTATTGATTATTTAGGTTCGGGAGAAATCCTTACCATTCCTTCCGAAAAAATAGGCCGTTTTTATCCAGATTATTTTAGTATTTCAGGGCAAGGTATCACCGCAGCTTGTGTTCCTTTATCTGGAACACACTTTACTTATATGCAGCAACCCTTTGAGGCCTTTGAATATCAGGTTGAAGCGAGAGCGGTGAATGGAGAAATAACGCATAAATATGATCTTGGGGAATACATAGTTGGGACTGCATCGATCACCTTGCAAGCTGAAGATAGTGATAACGGTGTTGACCTTAGTGGCCGGGTTTCAACTATAGAATCCTTATCAGGCTGGGACGCGGGTGTCATAGATCGAACGGCAAGTAATGCCCTTTCAGCTGTCACATTCTCGCGCCTTGGTGGCACTGTTTCCGGTTTGGAAGATGGTCCGTTAAACGCGGTACAGTTGGGGCTGAAGCTGGAGAATGAACCCGATAGCCGGGATTTTCAGGACTCAGATAAAAACATGAAAGCAGATAGTGCAGGAGCTTGCGGCTCTGCTTGTGATGCCGTTGAAGTCGGTAGTACACAGGTCATGCGTTACGGCCGCCTTTATATCCAATCAGCCCATGGCCCGGAAAATGAGGCGCTTTCTGTACCTTTTTCAGTTCAGTACTGGAACGGCTCAAACTTCGTCACTTCTTTTGATGACAGTTGTACACAACTACCCCTGACCAATATCACCTTTGATGGCAACAGCATTGATAATGTAGCCGCAAGAACCGTGGCACTCGACAGTGGTAATACAACGGGATCATTAAATATTGTGGGGGTTAATGTTGAGCCGATTTTGGGTGACTTTGGCTTATCGTTCTCGGCACCGGGTGAAGGCAATACCGGTTACTTTAATGTGCAGGTTAACAGTCTGGATCAATGGCTGCGTTATGACTGGGATCAGGATGGTTCGGCAGATGATAGCAGTACGCTAAATGCACTGGTTACATTTGGTCGCTCGAGAGGCAATGATCGTTTGATCTTCTGGCAGGAACGATATCAGTGAGTAGAGAAATTCAGAGAATAAAAAAAGCAGGCATATAGCCTGCTTTTTTTATTTAGGCAGAATCTTACTGGCCTGTCAGCTGCTTATACTTATCCATCAGCTGGCCTTCAGTTTCTTCGTGATCCGGATCTTTTGGAATACAGTCTACAGGGCAAACCTCAACACACTGCGGCGTGTCATAGTGACCTACACACTCCGTACATTTACCAGGATCGATCTCATAAATTTCATCGCCCGGAGTGATTGCCTCATTTGGGCATTCCGGCTCGCATACATCGCAGTTGATGCATTCGTCAGTAATAATCAATGCCATGATTGGCTACCTCACTCAATTTTAAACAGTTACTGGCCTAAGCGCTCTTTTAAGGCCTCTGATACCGATGGATGAACAAATTTACTAACATCTCCACCCAGACTCGAAATCTCGCGAATCAGTGTTGAGGAGACAAAAGAAAGGTGCTCCGCCGGTGTCAGGAAAATACTTTCTACGTTTGGTGCCAGATGTCGGTTCATTGCTGCGAGTTGAAACTCGTACTCAAAATCCGAAACCGCACGCAAACCTCGAAGAATAATATTCGCGTTTTGCTCTTCAAGAAACTCTGCTAACAGGCAATCAAACCCAACGATCTCAACGTTATTGAGATTTGCTGTTACCTGTTCGACCAAAGCGACCCGTGTTTCCAGGGGTAACAACGGTTTCTTCTTTGGGCTTTCTGCTATTGCGACCACAACTTTATCAAAAAGTTTGGCTGCCCTTTCAATCAGATCCGAATGACCATTGGTGATTGGATCAAATGTTCCTGGATATACGGCTGTATTCATATTAGGTTCACAGCAGCTATAGTCTGCTTACGCATATAGCTTTAACTAATTAGCATATTTGCAAGTGCGGCATGTTATCTGAATTGTTTTTGCCACACAAATACTATAATGGAATGTGTTGATCTCGTTAGGTTATAAAAAAATAGATTTTTATTACTAATAACTATATGTATTTTGTGGGTATTACCTGATGTATAGAGATTTGAGTATGAAACAGCTTCTTCTGATTTTTTTGTTCGTTGGTTTTTTGTCCGGCTGTCAGGCTTTGCAAAAGGTAGATCAGAGTTTATATCAGGTTGCAGAGTCCGTCAGTGAAAGGGACAGGGTCACCGGACAGCGGACTTTGAGTATGGCAAACCGTCAGGCCCAGATACAGAAGGGCAATGCCTATGTTGAGAAACTAATCGCCCAGGAAAAAAGTAAAAAACGCCCAATTAATGCCGCTTTGAATAAGCAGCAGTATTTACGCTTGGTCAGGGTTTTTGACCGCATACATCAAGTGTCCCACCTTAAACAAGAGCGCTGGCAGCCACTTCTGATCGAGCGTGACAGCTTTAATGCATTCACTACCGGTGGCACTTACATTGTTGTGCATTCTAAATTGATGAGCATCTTGAAAGATGATGCAGAATTAGCGGCAGTCATTGGACATGAAATTGCTCATACGGTGGCGAACCATGTGTTCGAGCGTCAGACTCATGCTCAGATCAGTGCCTTAGCCGGCTCGAATTCCGCACGGCGTTCTGGTTATCAGGCTGCATTTACCCACGAAAGTGAACGAGAAGCTGACAGAGTAGGCATTCTTTACTCAGCGCTTGCTGGGTATGATCCTATGGCGGCTAGTCACATCTGGCAGCGAAAATATACCAGCGAAGGAAATGCCCGGGCTCTTTTTCATCATGATCATCCAGTCAATGCAGAACGGTATCAGGAAACGCTTAAAATCGGCAAAGCTGTTCTCCCTTATTATAGAAAGGGGCGGGTCAATCCAAATGCGGCCCAGTTGCTCAATAACAATGTTTTGTGGCGTAAGAATCAGCAGGAAGTCGCGGCTGGAGAAGGTGGAGGTTTATCCGCATTACTCACCACCGCATTAGGAGCCTATGTCCAACATCAGGGTGCTAAGCATGAAGAGCGGCGTCAATTGCAACAATCCCAGTTTGTTAAGGCGGTTGAGGGATCTTTGAAACTGGAGAGTGCCCGTAAGGCAGGTACGCATCTGCTGGAAACCCGCTGGCGTTATACGGCTAAGGGGCCAGTGCTGAATAATCTGGTGATGGGGCTGTATATTAAGCGTAATGATAAAACCGAACGTTATGTCGATCATGTAAAAGGCTATATCAAACCAGGGCAGGTGTTTGCTGTGCGATATGAGTTACCTTCAGATCTGAGGGTTGATGATTTGAAACAATATAAGGGCGGTTATTATCTGGATGATGTGCAAACAGCCCGATAAATACTTGGATAATTGGCAGGATGAGTTAGTCTAGGATGGCAACCTTAATTTTTTTGTAACTCTTCCAATATGCGCTGCACGGTATACTGCGCAGCACTTATCTGGGTCTATTGAGTAGTTATGCCGCGCAGAACCAAAGAAGAAGCTGAGAAAACACGTCAACATTTGTTAGAAACCGCATTAAGGTTATTTGCGGATAGGGGAATCTCGAGAACTAGCTTGAAAGATGTTGCTGCTGAAGCTGGGTTAACTCATGGGGCTCTCTACTGGCATTTCAAAAACAGAACTGACCTTCTTGAAGCTTTGTATGAAGAATGCCGCTTCCCTATAGACGATCTTTATATCGACCATCTGCAGTCTTCAAGACAAAATGCCTTGGAGGCTCTTGAAAATTTTCTGACCCAATGGTGTTTGCTTATTTGCGAAGATGAGCGTGCTGCTTCTATATGGCGGGTTTTTCATAACGGGGTCGAATCTGAGCCTGAACTGTCTGCGTTGGCAGAACGCATTCATGATGAGCATTTGGAGTGGCTGGAATATCTGGCCCGTTTTATTAAGCATGGGCGCAAGCAAAACAGGATTGCAGATAGATCTGCGAAGAAAGATCCATTACCTGCGGTGTCACTGGCTGTAGTAAAAGGCGTGATCAGCACTATAGATATTTTGGGGCGTGATAACATTAAACTCAAACAGCATATCGCGCAGGCGGTTTCTGTTTTCTTATACGGTTTAGGTGAACGTTCCTGATTTAAGCCTCTCTCATATAGAGTCGATAGTTTACCTGGCCTGCCGTTTTTGACCTATGTTCTTTCCAGTTTTCTGGCACATCAGGATCTGTGAGCTCAGATTCAGTTTCAACATAGATAATGGCGTTATCAGCAAGAATGTTTCTGGACTCCAGTAACTGGCTGCAAGGGGCGACCAGATCTTTACGAAACGGAGGGTCCATAAAAACCATATCGTAGCGGGCTTCCATATCTGTTTGGCGAGATTCCAGCCATTGCAAAACATCAGCTTGTACTACTTCAGCTGTTTGTGCTTTAAGCAGGTGCAAATTATTTTGCAGCTGGCGAGTGGTCAATGCTTGCAGATCAACAAAGGTGGCACTTTCTGCACCTCTGGATAAGGCTTCCAGGCCTAAAGCTCCACTGCCACTGAATAGATCCAGACATCTAGCCCCTGGAAGATAGGGCTGTAACCAGTTAAACAGCGTTTCCCTGACTCTGTCTGGCGTAGGCCGCAAGCCATCCACGGCCATAAACTCAAGCTTTCGTCCACGCCATTGGCCGCCAATGATGCGCAGATGTGATTTAGGTACTGTTACTTTGTTACTGGAACTACGAGGGTTGTGGCGTCCCATAAAGCGTCCTTTAGTACGAAGGGGTGAGCAGTATATTGATATGTTGATCAGTTTTCAGTGCTTGCCTTGCCAGAATAATTATATCTTCAATATCCTGATCCTGAATTTGTTCAACATAATCTTCCATTGTCGTATGCGGAAGATCGTAGAAGGCAATAAGATTCATCGCATGGGTCTGGTTCTGTAGGTCCCGCATTCTTTCCTGCCACAGATAAGCCAACTGGTTCTGACTGGATTCTACCAGCTCATCAGTAATAAGCTGCTGTAATTGCGGCAAAATAGCTTCAGGTGACTGATCGGCTTTGATAATTACGGCCTGGTATCCGGTATTTTTCAGGGCAGCCCACAGAATCCGATAGTCGATTTTATATTGCTCCTTATGAGCGCTCAGGAGATCCTGTAGAACTTGTGCGGTCAGACGATGTGATACAAAGCTAGAATCGGTACGGGGTGGAATGACAGTGCCAGTTAGAAAAACGTATTTGGATGTAGTATCGGCTTGCAATGAAACGTTGGTGGGAGTGGTTGTTAAGGTTTTTCCTTCATTGCCAGAGTTACTAACAACAATGGTTTCTGAAATATTTTTAGCAATATCTTCAGCGCTGTCTCCGCTTATTACATATTTTACCCCATCAAACAGGTTGGCATAAGAAGTGGTTAGCGCAGTCAGAGTATTGGCAGTATCCGATTGTAAGTGAGAGAAAAACTGTTGAATCACCTGCTCTTCCTTCGCTTTATTGTCCAGATAATCTCTGGCTTCCAGAGTTTTGAGTACTTCCTGCCAGCGGTTTGCTTCGACAGGCTGTTTAAGTCGGAATAATAGCTCTGAGATGTTCGGTAGATCACCATCGCTGGCCCAGGTCAGGCTCAATTCAATCCGATCCTGCCTTGGATAAACGTTATAGGTAAAAGCTGTATTTTTGTGAGTTTTCAGTCTTTGCAGTAAAACCTGAGCTTTGAGTTGTTGTAATCGTTGTTGTGACTGAGTGAGCGAAGGTTGGCTGGGCAGTAATAACGTCAGGGTATTGAGCTGATCATCCAGCTCCATCCAGTAGATACTTTTTGCATCATTATGCTGGATTTTCTGATATTCAACATCGCCCGGTCCCAGTGATGAAAGCACTAGTATTGCAAGCAAGCTGAACCACATCAGGACGGTTAATTGCTTGCGGGAAAAAAACGGACGGTATTCATTTTCCATAAGGAGTAGTCTCTGAACTGAAGCACTGTGATAAGATACCAGACTTGAAATTCAACTGCTGTTTTTTAGACTGTTTTTGGTCATATACAGCGGTCTTAAGTTGGGGCAAATCTATTTTTAATTCAAATGGATGAGCATAGGTGGCACTGAGGATCTTAGATGTTTAAAAAGCTGAAATCCATGTTTGGTAGCTCTGAAGAAAATGCAGAGCAGCAAGTCCCTGAACAGGAAGCAGAACAACAGTCGGCTGTAGAAAGTCAGGAAGCAGAAGCGGTTGCTGACGTTGAGCTGGTAAAACAGGAAATTACGGAAGTTGAATCGGAGACGGCTCAAACATCAGAGTCGCATGAATCAGAACCGGTTGAGCAGGAAAGTAATGAGGTAGATCCTGAAGTTGAAACGACTTCTGCTGAGGAGTCTGTAACAGAATTTACAGCTGAGCCGGAAACCTCAGTCAAAGAAGAGTCTGAAGTCGATAAGAAGGGTTTCTTTGCACGTATAAAGTCTGGCCTTAGCAAGACAAAAGAGAATCTTACCGAACAGCTTGGCAACTTGTTTCTGGGCGCAAAAGAGATCGATGATGATCTGCTCGAAGAGATAGAGACACTGTTGCTGATGGCCGATGTGGGTGTTGAGGCGACTTCAGAAATAATATCCAGACTGACCGATAAAGTTGCCCGCAAACAGCTATCAGATGCTCAGGCATTGCAGACTGCTTTGAAAGATGAGTTAGCGAGTCTTCTGCACCAGTCTGAGCAGCCACTTCAAATTGATACCAGTAAACAGCCATATGTGATTTTGATGGTTGGTGTGAATGGTGTTGGCAAAACAACAACGATCGGCAAGCTTGCGAAGAAATTCCAGAGTGAAGGTAAGTCTGTAATGTTGGCGGCGGGTGATACTTTCCGTGCTGCTGCTGTTGAACAGCTTCAGGTCTGGGGTGAGCGAAATGGTGTGCCAGTGATCGCGCAGCATACTGGAGCTGATTCCGCTTCTGTTATTTATGATGCGGTGCAGTCCGCTCAGGCGAAGGGTGTCGATATACTAATCGCGGACACTGCAGGCCGGTTACAGAATAAAGACAATCTAATGCAGGAGCTGGAGAAAGTGGTGCGGGTGACGCAGAAGTTGTCTCCTGATGCTCCGCACGAAGTTATGCTGGTGCTGGATGCTGGTACGGGCCAGAATGCTTTGAGTCAGGCAAAAATCTTTAAAGACAGCGTAGGTGTGACGGGCATTACTCTGACGAAGCTGGATGGTACCGCTAAAGGTGGAGTAATCTTTGCTATAGCCAAACAGATGGATCTTCCGATTCGCTTTATTGGTGTAGGTGAGCAGATTGATGACCTGCGACCATTTAATTCGCAGGAATTTGTGGACGCTTTGTTCGGTTGATTCATAGGATTGAATATATCTAAATGATCAGTTTTTCCAACGTCAGTAAACGTTATTCGGAAGGCCATGAGGCACTTCGAGATGTCAGCTTTAAGCTTGACCGGGGGGAAATGGCGTTTCTGACTGGACATTCCGGTGCCGGGAAATCCACATTGCTCAAACTGATTATGTTGATGGAGCGTCCCAGTCGTGGCCAGGTCATGGTTGCTGAGCGTGATTTAGCTGCATTCAGCCGCGAAGATATTCCTTATCACAGGCGCCGCATCGGTGTGGTGTTTCAAAATCACCAACTACTATTTGATCGTACTATTTTCGAGAATGTGGCACTGCCATTACAGATTTCCGGCTATGATCCGGAAGATATTGGCAAGAGAGTACGGGCAGCATTGGATAAAGTAGGTCTGCTACATAAAGAAAAGCTCAACCCTATAACACTGTCGACAGGCGAACAGCAACGTATTGGCATTGCCCGGGCCATTGTACATAAACCACAATTGCTACTTGCCGATGAACCTACAGGTAACCTTGATCCAGAACTCTCTGCTGAGATTATGGGATTGTTTATGGAATTCAACCGCCATGGCACTACCGTGATGATCGCCAGTCATGATCTTGCATTGATCTCCCGAATAGGTCGCAGAACTTTGATTCTGGATCGAGGAAGGTTAGTTCAGGATGGCTAATCGCGAACCAGTCAAACGTGGTGCGGTAAGGCGAGCCTCCGCTTCCCCAGCTCAGCACATCTCATCAACTGGAAATAAAGGTGCGGCTAAACATCAGATTGATATGGCTGGGCATAGCCGTAGCTGGTTAAGGCATCATAAAACTACTGGTCGTGAAGCTTACTTTCGATTATGGAAAACGCCTATCCCAACATTAATGACACTGGCGGTTTTGGCAATTGCTCTGGCATTACCGGGTTTGATGTTTGTTGGCCTGAAAAATATCCATCAGTTAGGCAACGACTGGCAGGGTGATCCGAAAATATCTCTCTATCTGCAGAAACAGTTGTCTGATGAACAAGTGGAGTCCTTCAGCCAGAAAATGCTGCTTCGACAGGATTTAATTGCAGTCGAATTAGTTACCAAAGATCAGGGCTTGTTGGAGTTTCAGGCAATATCTGAATTCAGTGATGTGCTTGAGTTCCTGGATTCGAATCCACTGCCCGCGGTTGTGGTTATTCAGCCAAAAGAGCAGGGCAAAGAGGTATTGTTGCGGCTGCAACAGGAGCTCAGCCAATTTAGTGAGGTGGATCAGGCAGTATTGGATATGGTCTGGGTGGAGCGTCTTGCGGCGTTTGTGGAGTTGGCTAACCGTTTAGTATTGGTATTGGGAGGTTTGCTTGCCTTCTCTGTATTACTGGTGGTGGGGAATACCATTCGTTTATCTATTGAAAGCCGGAAGGATGAAATTCAGGTGGCAAAACTGGTGGGAGCAACCGATGCTTGGGTACGTCGGCCGTTTATTTATACTGGTTTTTGGTTTGGTCTACTTGGCGCTTTGATAGCGTGGTTGTTTGTACAGGTTAGCCTATTGCTTATTTCCTCTCCTGTCTCCAGCATAGCTTCCCTGTATCAGAGCGACTTTGACCTGCAGGGGTTGGGGGTAAGTGATAGTCTGATACTGTTATTGGCGGGTGTATTTTTAGGGTTGCTAGGGGCTAAGTTGGCGGTCAGCAGACACTTAAGAGAGATTGAGCCTAAATAAAAGGGCAATTTGCGTTTTCGTTTCAACTCTTCTATATTCCCCAGTCCTTCAGAGTATTTTTTACTCTTTTTTACTGAACTTTCGTATTAGAATAATGTCATATCTGCGGTCTATAGCAGAATGATGTGAGGTTTTAATGGGCACTAACTTACAAGCTGTTAATAACTTATCCCCGGGTCAGAATCTGGACGCTTACGTTCAGACAGTTACCGCTATTCCGGTACTGACTGCTGAGGAAGAGCGTGAACTGGCAGAACGTCTCTATTTTGATGGTGATGTTGATGCCGCGCGCCGGATGGTTATGTCTCATCTTCGTTTTGTTGTGCATGTAGCCAAGACCTACTCCGGTTATGGTTTGCCATTAGGTGACCTGATTCAGGAAGGTAACGTTGGCTTGATGAAAGCAGTAAAACGTTTTGATCCAACTATGGGTGTTCGACTGGTATCTTTTGCCGTGCACTGGGTTAAAGCGGAAATGCATGAATTTATTCTGCGTAACTGGCGCATTGTTAAAGTTGCAACAACTAAAGCTCAGCGTAAGCTGTTCTTCAACCTACGCTCGATGAAGAAAGGCCTGGGCTGGCTGACGAATGATGAAGTTGATGCTATTGCAGAAGATTTGGGTGCAGAGGCTAAAACAGTTCGGCAGATGGAAGGTCGTATGTCATCTGTTGATACGGCCTTTGATGCTCCAGAAGGTACCGATGACGAGAAAGACGTTTGGGCACCGGCATATTTCCTTGAAGATAAAAGTGCAGACCCGTCCGTACAGGTAGAAGATGCTAACTGGGAACAGGATTCACAGCGCCGCCTTATGTCAGCGATGGAGCAGCTTGACGATCGCAGTAAAGATATCCTGGCTCGTCGTTGGCTGACCGACGATAAATCTACATTGCACGAACTGGCAGCTGAATATGGCGTTTCTGCAGAACGTATTCGTCAGTTGGAAAAGAATGCGATGAAGAAGATACGTGTTTCAATGGAAGCGTAATTACCCTCTCTCATTAAGGAAGCCGCTAAATGCGGCTTTTTTTATGCAATTTTTTCTCTTTGCAGACAGCAGTCAACAGATAATTATTTGGTTATAATTGCTGCTCGTTTTTAGATGGATTTCGTATGCAAAACCCCACTCTGGTTCTGCTGGCTGCTATCAGTGGTTTTCTGGCAGTAGCATTAGGTGCTTTCGGAGCGCATGCTTTGAAAACCATGCTGACACCTGAGATGTATCTGATATATCAAACAGCGGTTGAATATCAGTTTTACCACACCGTCCCATTACTTTTTCTGGGTTTAGTCCCGAAAAGTAGTTCAGAGAAACTTATAAAATGGTCTGGGTGGGCGTTTGTGACGGGAATTGTACTGTTCAGCGGAAGCCTCTATCTACTAGCCCTTTCCGGGGTAAGGGCTCTTGGCGCAATTACTCCTTTGGGAGGCATTGCATTTTTACTTGGCTGGGGACTGCTGGCTTACATGGCATTTTTATCCTACAGGAGATAGATCAATGCAGATTCAGGTGAATGGTGAAATGCTGCAGTTGCAGGATGGCACCACACTGACTGGCTTGATAGAAGAGCTGGAACTTGGTGAAAAACGTATAGCTATTGAGCTTAATCTGGAAATTATTCCGCGCAGTGAACATGTCAGTACAGTTCTTAATGACGCTGACCGGGTTGAGATCGTTCATGCCATCGGTGGTGGTTAATTCATCCTTATCAGCCGATAAAAAAGACAATAAACACACAAATACTGGGATGCACATGTCACAACTTAATGACCCCCTGATTATTGCAGGTCAAAGTTTTAACTCCCGCCTGCTGATTGGCACCGGGAAATACAAAGATTTAGAAGAAACCCGTTTGGCGATCGAAGCCAGCGGTGCAGAAATTGTTACTGTTGCAGTACGCAGAACCAATATTGGCCAGAATCCGGACGAGCCGAACCTACTGGATGTGATCTCGCCGGATAAATACACCATTCTGCCGAACACAGCAGGCTGCTTTAACGCCGTTGATGCGGTACGTACCTGTAAACTGGCGCGTGAGCTGATGGATGGTCACGATCTGGTGAAACTGGAAGTCCTGGGTGACCAGAAAACCCTGTACCCGAATGTAGTGGAAACCATAAAAGCGGCAGATGAACTGGTGCGTGATGGCTTTAAAGTAATGGTTTACACCAGTGATGATCCGATCGTGGCTAAAGAGCTGGAATCTATAGGTTGTGTGTCGATTATGCCGCTGGGTTCTATGATCGGCTCCGGTCTGGGCATCCTGAATCCCCATAACATCAACGTGATTATGGAAGACTGCAAAGTACCAGTACTGGTTGATGCTGGTGTAGGTACTGCATCTGAAGCCGCTGTTGCGATGGAGATGGGTTGTGAAGCTGTGTTGATGAATTCAGCGATCGCCGGTGCTCAGAATCCAATTCTTATGGCTTCGGCGATGAGAAAAGCGATCGAAGCCGGCCGTGAAGCCTATCTGGCAGGTCGTATGCCACGTAAGAAATACGCAAGTGCTTCATCTCCGATGGAAGGCACAATCGTAGGAAAGTAAGCCTTTAAATGGGTTAGTTATGACAGCCTGGCTGAATAAAGGTCAGGCTGTTTTGTTTTATTAGTATCAGGTTAGATCAGATGTCAGAAGATAACAGCACCGAACAACAAGGGTCAGAATCCGGTTCTGAGCAGAAGCATATGCGTACCGTTAAAAGCTTTGTCCTGCGTGCCGGTCGTATGACCGAAGGGCAGCAGAAATCTATGGAATCGGTTTGGCCTCAGATGGGCCTGAACCTGGAAAACGGTATGCTGAATCTGGCTGATGTATTCGGTCGGGAAGCCCCGGTGGTTCTGGAAATTGGCTTTGGCATGGGCGATTCCCTGATCGAGATGGCGAAGGATCAACCAGAAAAAAACTATATCGGTATTGAGGTTCACCGTCCGGGTGTGGGGCGTATCCTGAGTAATGCTGAAAAAGCGGACTTATCCAATATCCGGGTTTTCTGCGACGATGCCATAGAGGTGTTAGCTCAATGTATACCGGATGAGAGTCTGGATTGTATTCAGTTGTTCTTCCCTGATCCATGGCATAAAAAACGTCATCATAAACGCCGTATAGTTCAGCCCGAATTTGCCCAGACCCTGCGCAAGAAATTAAAGGTAGGCGGTGTGTTCCACATGGCAACAGATTGGGAAAATTATGCAGAGCATATGATGGAAGTGATGAGTGCTGCTGAAGGTTATCAAAACGTTGCTGGTGAGAGTAAGTACTCACCTCAACCCGAATGGCGCCCGGTTACTAAATTCCAGAAACGTGGCGAGAGGCTCGGACACGGCGTTTGGGATCTGATGTTTGAAAAAACTGCCTAATAAAAAACCGGGTCATAGGACCCGGTAATTTTTTGTATTACATCTTATTTATTGCGGCCTTTGCCGCCGCCATTACCACCGCCGTTACCACCACCGCCAGAAGAACCACCGTCAGCGACAGAGGTTTGTACCCAGCTACTGGTAGACGAACCATACTCATTGGTCGCCACTAACCGGTAACGGAAGGTGCCCGATCCAGGCTGATCACTGTAGGGTGAGCTTACACCCGAAATCAACGTGTTACTGGTCCATTTCCCGTTTTTAGGGTGGAGCTTTTCCCTCTCAAGAGTATAACTGGATGCGTTTGTTACGGCGGCCCAGCTAATAGGCACGGTCGTAGTGTAATCAGGCAACAATGAGTCCAATGTTGCTGCGCCGGGAGGTTCAGGATTGCTATCTGTAACCGTGACGGTCGATACCTGAATATCGGTAGCTCCTGTATCATCAGTGATTGTCAGTTGTACCGAATAGCTGCCAGCAGCTGTATAGGTGTGAGCAGGGTTTTGTAACGAACTGTTGCTATCGTCACCGAAGTTCCACTCAGTGGATACGATCGGGTTGGTGGAGGTAGAAGTATCCGTAAAGTTGCAGCTCAGTAATGAACAGCTGAAATCAAATGATGCGTTGGGAGGCGTTCCTACGACCGCAGTACGCCACAGTGAAACTGGAACACGCGTTTGGTTGATCGATCTGGCGTTGTCTGCTTGATCTGTGATGCCTGTGGGTAATCCAGAATCAATAAGGGAACCCGCTGATTCGTAGCTGTACGTGACATTTGGGTTAGAGAAGTGTTGTGCTCTCACGCAGCCACCCGGACAATTATATGCCATAACAGTACGGAACGTTCCGTCTGGATTCTGATAGCCGAGAGAATATGGGTATACGCCTGTTGCCCCACCAGTGGTGACCACGTCATGGTGTGACCCCATATTATGGCCAAGCTCATGCGCCGTTGAAAAATAGCCCGTCGCGCAGCTGGAATATACTACGGAGAAACCCCAGCCTGCATCCAGGCTTAAATCACCTTTGTTAAGGTAGGCTATGCCGCAGTAGTCAGAGGATTCATTAAACCAACTGACCATATCCGCACCATATTGGTCGCGCCATCCATGTACTTCATCAATCAGACTGTCTGTAGTATTTTTCAACGCACTCAGGTCATATCCCATCCCCTGTCCGAAGGTGTTACGTACCTCGGCTGTATGAACCAGCCTTAGTTGCGTGTTGATCTGACTCTTTATGTAGGAAGTGTTAGATTCGGAAATGGCTTGAGCTATATAAGCATTCACGCCGTTTACGCCGCCGTATCTTTCTTTGGTGGCGGTGGAATAAACCACCATTACATCGATTTGAGAACCATCATCTGAGGCCTGATCTGTTGCAGGTTGGGAGCTGCTTCCTTGTGGGGTATAGACATCAGCTGATATCGGCTCATGCTCAGGGAAAGGCTCATTTGGACTAACCTCAATCAGCATATGCAGTTCATCTGCAACTTGTTGGATTTTGTAGACCCGGCCTTCCATCCGTATCGTACCTGCTATGGCGGTACCGTATTGGCTGATTAGAACACTGCTATCAGGGCTTCCTTCAACTGAACCTTTCCAGACTTTACTGCCATTCGGGTGCTGACGACTGGCAGATTTCTGGACATTTATTTCCGAATTGTCGGGAAGAAGTAATGAGAATCGTTGAGCATTTAAATCATGAATCTGAGAAGCAAAATAGTGTCCGGCTAATGCGCCTTCCGGTAATTGTACGTGAGGAGGTATTTTATCGGCCTGAGGGGTATTCATTAATCCAACAGGTTCTGCCTGAGCGTTTAGTCCGAGCGTAGAGGCAATAAATACCGACAAAATAAAATTTTGTTTGTTCATCATGAATCTCCAAATTTTTGGAGTGAGATAAGGATTACCTTCAGGATAGCAGTGGGATTCGGGCTTGAGGAATGAAAGTTTTTAATGAAATTTTTATCTAATTTTTAATTAGCTAATAAAGTCTGAAATAAATGCAGCCATTTAGGTTCGCGAACGAAAAAAGGCCAGTAAAAACCGGCCAAGACCTGAAAGGACTCAGGTTAGCGTATGACAACTGAGGGATATTGGCCGGAGCGAGAGCCGAGCCCCGGCCAGAGGTTTACTTAGTGACAACCTTTACCGCGCTTAGGGTGATCACCATCTGCAAAGCGCTTTTGCATTTTGTCCTGCCATTTTTCCTGCAACTCACTTAGTTCCTGCTTCTGCTGGTCGTTCAGTATGGAGAACAGAGCCTGTTTCTGTTCTGCTTTCTGTATCACCATAGTTTTAGCTTGTTCCTGTGCCTTTAGAACCAGACTGTTTAGGCGGGTCTGATAATCTGCTGCATTTGGGTCCAGTTTCATAAGCTCCTTTCGAACCTCATGTCGCTGTTCTCTGCTGTTCTGCATCGCTTTTTTTCTGTTTTCCATAGAAGCGTACAGTTGTTCCTGTTGCTCTTGGGTCAGATTTAGCTCTTTCGTCATATGCTGGAGACGTTTCTCCATAAAGTCATGACCGCCTTTCGCATGAGCTACTGTAAATCCAAGGCTTGCTAATGTGATTGCCGCTGCAGTGATACCGGCTAATAATTTTTTCTTCATGATATTGTCCTCGTGTTCTTCAATCGATGATGGACATTGTGGTGGATGTCTCTGATAAGTTGGGTTGAGGGGGTGTAAAGTTTGGTAAAGGCTTTTTGAGTTAGCGGTATTGAAGTGAGAAAAACACTATTATTCTGATGTGAGAAATGTAATTGAGATGGAAATAATGAGTAATAAGCAAAGCCTGTTAATGGTGGATGATGACATTGAACTTTGTGAACTGTTAGGGGATTACCTGGTTAATGAAGGTTTCGAGGTTGAATTTGCACATGATGCAGAGCAGGCAGCACAGAAGCTGCGGCATAATAATAGTTATGCTCTGATGGTTCTCGATGTGATGATGCCGGGCAAAACAGGCTTAGAGTTATTGCAGGATATACGCCCCAAAGTGCAACTACCCGTCATTATGCTGACAGGTAGAGGTGAAGATATTGATCGAATTCTGGGTTTGGAAATGGGAGCTGATGACTATCTCAGCAAACCCTGCAATCCACGAGAATTGCTGGCCCGTATTCGCGCTGTATTGCGACGGGCAACACCAAAAAAACGTACGACTCTTTTCCCGGATGAAGCGGTTTCTGCTTTTGGCATAAAGCTGGACCCGGGTGTACGTGAGGTTAAGGTCAATGAGCAGTTATTGGAGGTTACAGGTACAGAATTTAATGTGCTGGCCTATCTGCTGGCTAATTCCGGGACTGTGATGAGTAAAGAGCAGCTAACAGAGCTGGTGCTGCATCGTAAGTTAACGGCTTATGACCGTGCAATCGATGTTCATGTCAGTAGAGTAAGACAGAAGCTGGCGGAGCATTTTAAAGATAAGGAACTGATTAAAACGATACGGGGTGTCGGCTATCAGTTTGTACGGAGCGAATAATGCGGTGGTATAAGCGGCTGTTCTGGAAAATATTTGCATCAATATGGTTGGTGAGCTTTCTGGCATTGGTGGGAACAATTCTGGTAATCGGCCTGATGACAGAGCGGGACCGTTTCAAAGAAGTGATCACTGCTAAGGCTGAAGGTTATGCTGAATTGATGATCGAACGTTATGAACGTAAGGGCTTTCAAAGTCTCAGGCCTCTGCCGCCCAGAGATGCATTTGGTTTACATAGGAACTCCGAAGGACGGCCTCCTCCGTCTCCACACCGGCATTCAGGTCCGCGAGATATGTTTGGCAGTATTGCCCAGCGGGTTCAGATAACCGATTTGCAGCTGGCTCAGGAGGTGGTTACGGGCTCAACACTGGTTTGCGAAGAAGATGATAAATTCAGCTTTAACCTACATTCGGATAGTGGTCGGGCTTATCAGGTAGAACTGGATCTAAGTTGGAAGCGTTCACCCGTCGTGCATATGTTGAATACGGTTCTTTCGGTTCAGATGGTACTGATTCTTTTTGTGTCAGGGCTTGCCGCATTATTGGTTTCGACCTTTATTGTTCGCCCTCTTAATCGCCTGCGTGAACATACTCAGGCTATTTATCGTGGTGAACTGGATCGGCGGACGGATGAAAATCTGCGGAAAAGAGGTGATGAGTTAGGTGAGCTGGCACGTGATTTTGATCAAATGGCTGATTATGTACAACTAACAATTAACTCCCATCAGCGCTTGATGCAGGATGTTTCCCATGAATTACGAGCGCCATTAGCTCGGCTGCAAGCCGCAGCTGGCCTCGCAGAACAGAAATTGGGAGAGGGCGATAAGGTCATTGCTCGTATCAGTCGGGAATGTCAGCGATTGGATCTTTTAATTGGAGAGATTCTTTCATTATCGAAACTTGAGCAGGAAGAAGTGTCGGGACAAAAAGTCTGGTTGGCTGAGCTATTGCAGGAGATGCTAGATGATGCACAGTTTACCTATCCCGACAGAGTGTTTCATTTATCCAGAGCTGAAGATTGCTCGACAGAGCTTAATCATAAACTACTGGAAAGAGCGCTCAATAATATCCTGAGTAATGCCTGTAAACATACACCAGAGTCTGTTGCTATTGACCTGTCAGTAACGAGTCGAGAAAAATGTCTGGTAATTATTCGTGACCATGGGCCCGGAGTAACCGAGGAACAGTTATCACAACTATGTGATCCTTTTTTTCGGGGAAACAGCCAGAATGAAGGCTATGGATTGGGATTGAGTATTGCGCAGAGGGCGATTCAGCGTTTAGGAGGTGAGCTTCAACTGAGGAACCACCCTCAAGGTGGTTTAGAGGCCAGAATAGAACTCCCTTGCGCTAAGAATGACTGAATCAGAGTCTTCCTTTTAGCTCTACAATACGAACTGTATCACCTTCCTTAACCTGTAAAGTGTCAGCGGTTTCTTGGTTCAAAGTGGCAATTCCTTGTTGCTCTTCGAGATCCGATATGCAGCACCGGAATTCACTGTCTCTCGTGTTGCTGACAAGGAACTTCTGTTCAGAGACGGATACATTACCTGTGAGCTGAATTTTTACGTTGCGGCTTTCACGAATTGCTCTGATTTTCTGAAGTGGGGCAGTAATCGTTGGGCCAGCGTCGAAAATATCGACATAGTTCTCAAATCGGAAGCCTTCGTGTTCGAGCATCTTTCTTGCAGGCTCAGTGTTGGCGTGTACTTTGCCGATAACCTGTTGCGCGTCTTCAGGAAGCAAATGAATATAGATTGTATATTTTGGCATTAACTCAGCGATAAACGCTTTGTTACCTGAACCAGTCAGATAATCTGCTTGTGAATAATCCATGCTGAAAAAATGTCTGCCTAATCCTTCCCAGAAGGGCGAACAGCCTTCTGTATCGGAAAAACCTCTCATCTCAGCTATGACGCGTTCTGAAAAACGTTGTGGATATTCCGCCATAAACAAGAAACGGCTTTTGGAAAGCAGGCTACCATTCTGTGAGTGTCGGTGGTTTGGGTTGAGATAGAGAGTGCAAACCTCAGAGCAGCCGGTGTAGTCATTGCATAGATATAAGGTTTTAAACTGGTTGTGTATTTTAAGTTCTCTTGAGGCATGGACAACCGTTCCCAGCCGATAGTGATACCAAGGGTCTTTTAACCCAACAGCTGCCTCAATCCCTGTGGTCCCCACAACCTCGTTGCTGCTGTGGTCAACCAGTACAAATAAATAGCCTTCAGGTCCTCTTCTACTAATTTTCTGTTTAAGTGCATCTATGCTGCGCTCAATTTTATTTTGCAGTAACTCTTTATTTTCGGGCAATGAAGTAAAACCAGGGCCGGACTCGATAGCAATATCAAGTAATGAATCTATATCACCTTCTGCTATAGGGCGTATAAAGTACATAAGGCCTCCTGTGGCAGCATAAGCGTTATTTCAGTGATACATCAGGCTGCTTTGATGAAATCCTGCATAGTTATGCGGAAGCGTTTCATGCCTTCTTCAATATCATTATCAGGGATTATCAATGAGGGGGTAAGACGGATCACATCTGGACCCGCTATTAACAGCATCAAACCGTGTTGCTCAGCTATTTGAATAAATTTACGTGCTTTTCCCTGATATTCAGGCTGTAGCTCACAGCCGATCAGCAAACCTTGACCTCTGAATTCACTGAAAAGGGCAGTTTCTTTATTCAGTTGTAGAAGCAGATCCATAAAGTGAGAGTGCTTTTGAGTAACCTCCTCCAGCAGCGAGGGCGTATCCACTATTTCAAGAACTTTGTTGGCAACAGCACATCCAAGGGGGTTGCCGCCGTAAGTACTACCGTGACTGCCGATGGAAAAGGATTGTGCAACTTGATCACGACATAACATCGCTGCAATAGGGAACCCTCCGCCCAGAGCTTTTGCAGTGGTAAGAATATCGGGAATGATGGAGCTATGCTGATATGCGTAAAGTGCGCCTGTTCTACCTACACCGGTTTGAATTTCATCAAAAATCAGCAGGGCCTTATGTTTATCACAAAGCTGGCGGGCAGCTGTCAGGAAGTTGGAGGTCGCTGGGATAATACCCCCTTCACCCTGAATAGGTTCAAGTACGACAGCGCAAGTTGTTTCACTAATGGTATTAGTCAGGGCACTAATATTGTTGAAGGGAATGTGGGTAATCCCTTTTGGGACTGGCTCAAAGCCCTCGCAGTACTTGGGCTGGCCTCCAACTGAAACGGTGAAAAGTGTACGGCCGTGAAAACTGTTATGGCAACTGATAATCTCATTTTTATCAGAACCGTAATGAGTGTATGCATGTTTACGCGCTAACTTAAATGCAGCTTCATTCGCTTCGGCACCCGAATTAGCAAAATATACACGGTCAGCAAAGGTTTTCTGAGTCAGTCTGCTCGCAAGTTCAATTGCCGGTTCATTTGTCCAGACATTACTCAAGTGCCAGAGCCTTTCAGCTTGCTGGTGGAGTGTTTTTAACAGGGCAGGATGGCAATGCCCCAGAACGTTAACAGCAATACCCGCGGCAAAGTCGATATATTCTTTACCCTGCTGATCCCAGACTCTGGAACCTCTGCCCGTGACAGGGATCATGGATAAAGGTGAGTAGTTTGGAACCATTACGTCATTAAAGGTTTGACGGTTCATAGAATGTGCCATTACAGACCTCCACTCCGGGACTACATAGTATTAAGTGTAGTCCCTCACTGGCTGAGGAGGTTTAGAAACTGTAAATGATCAGTGATGTGACGAGCTGAATGAGCGAGAAAACGAGTATTTTTTGTGAGTAAAAAAAGCACCCTGAAAAGGGTGCTCTTTTAAAATTTATTGCTTTCAAGTGTTATAGGGCGTCAGGACCGTTTTCACCTGTACGGATACGGATTACCTGCTCAAGTGGGGTAACAAAAATCTTACCGTCACCAATTTTGCCCGTATTAGCTGTTTTGCTGATGGCTTCAATAACTTGATCAATCATATCTTCATCAACAGCAATTTCCATTTTGATTTTTGGAAGGAAATCAACAACGTATTCGGCGCCACGGTAAAGTTCAGTATGGCCTTTCTGACGTCCAAATCCTTTCACTTCAGTAACTGTTACACCCTGGATACCGATTTCCGAAAGTGATTCACGAACATCATCCAATTTAAAGGGTTTAATTACTGCTGTGATCAGTTTCATAATGTTCTTCCTCAGTTTGTGTCCGCTAGCTTACGTTCTAATTATGTTTGCTCTCGGTTTGAACTCTATCGATTATGGGCCTTAGTATAACGAGAAAAATGATTTTGGGAACAAGAAGTTGCTCAGGAATTCTACAGTTTGATTGTCCCAAATCTAAAAAAGGGTGCCGAAGCACCCTTTTCAAGTTTGAAGCAGAGTAGGAATTACTTAGCAGAAGTAAATTCTGGGTAAGCTTCCATACCGCATTCAGAGATGTCCACGCCTTCGTATTCTTCTTCCTCAGTTACGCGTACACCCATAACAGCTTTGATGATCATCCAAACTACGAAGCTTGTTATGAATACCCAAAGGAAAATAGTCAGGGCACCGATGATCTGGCCAGAGAAGCTAGAACCATCGTTAGTCAGAGGTACCAGCAGCAGACCCAGAAGACCTACAACACCGTGTACAGAGATCGCACCAACAGGATCATCAATCTTCAGTTTATCCATAGTGATGATACTGAATACTACCAGAGCACCGCCTGCTGCACCGAACAGAGTAGCCTGCAGGGCAGAAGGAGTAGATGGTTCAGCAGTGATGGCAACCAGACCAGCCAGCGCACCGTTAAGTGCCATTGTCAGGTCAGCCTTACCGAACAGCATGCGAGCTACGATCAGGGCAGCTACAACACCACCTGCCGCAGCAGCATTAGTGTTCATGAATACCACAGCTACAGCGTTAGAGTTTTCAACATCAGACGTAGCCAGTACGGAACCACCGTTGAAACCGAACCAACCCAACCACAGTACAAAAGTACCCAGAGTAGCCAGTGGCAGGTTTGCACCAGGGATCGCGATTACTGCGCCATCTTTACTGTATTTGCCTTTACGAGCACCCAGTACCAGAACACCAGCAAGAGCAGCAGCTGCACCAGCCATGTGAACGATGCCGGAACCAGCGAAGTCAGAGAAGCCCATGTCGCCCAGAGTGTACATGCCGAATACAGCATTGCCACCCCAAGTCCAGGAACCTTCCATTGGGTAGATAATACCAGTCATCACTACAGCGAAAGCCAGGAAAGCCCACAGCTTCATACGCTCAGCAACTGCACCAGATACGATAGACATCGCAGTTGCTACGAATACAACCTGGAAGAAAAAGTCTGCAGAAGGTGCGTAAGTTGCGGGTTCTTCAGCACCAGTGAAACCGTCACCAGTGATACCAGAAAGCAAGTAGTCGCCGCCGTACATAACTGCGTAACCGCAAACCATGTACATGATACAAGAGATCGCATAAAGAGCGATGTTCTTAGTCAGAATCTCAGTAGTGTTTTTAGCGCGTACAAGACCCGCTTCCAGCATAGCAAAGCCAGCTGCCATCCACATTACAAGAGCACCACATACTAAGAAGTAGAAAGTATCCAGTGCATATTTCAGCTGGGTAACATCGCCAGCCGTTGAGTTCAGAAGTTCTTCCATTGGGTATACTCCTCCAGAAGCTATCAGTAATTCAGGTTAAAGTGCTTCGTTGCCGGATTCGCCAGTACGAATACGAACAACCTGCTCTAGTGGAGTGACGAAGATTTTACCGTCACCAATTTTACCAGTCTGAGAAGCCTGGCTGATGGCTTCGACAACTTGGTCAACAATGTCGTCGGACACAGCAGCGTCTACACGTACTTTTGGAAGAAAGTCCACAACGTATTCTGCACCACGGTACAGTTCAGTGTGACCTTTCTGGCGACCGAAACCTTTCACTTCTGTAACGGTGATACCTTGTACACCGATCTCAGAAAGTGCTTCCCGGACATCATCCAATTTGAATGGCTTGATGACAGCGGAGATCATTTTCATATTGTTGTCCCCCATTAAGACAAAAATCTATGCTTCAGGTTGAAGCGTCTTACGATAAATCAAAATTTCGATTTGTTGAGGTATTAGCGAAGCCTGTGCCAGCTTTGAAAAATCAAATACTTTCAAAAGGTTATGGTGTTGATAGCTTTGGGTATTAAACTTTTCGCTATATATTAGGGCGACTGCTAGTGCATTATGATGGTGCGCGCACCAATTTGGTGCCAGCTTGAATGCGGTAGTTTTATTGTTATAGTTAGGCAGCTCGATTTATGCATTAGGAGGGTACTATGATCAATCCCCAGTTAATTGAAGGGTTGGCTGAGCAGTTCACACAAATTCTATCAGGAGAATCGAAGTTGCCTGGGCAAGATTCATTGCAGCAACAAGTCAAATCTGTTCTCCAGGGGACTTTTGACCGCCTTGACCTGGTAAGCAGGGAAGAGTTTGATGCTCAGAAAGCTGTTTTGCTTAGAACCAGAGAGAAGGTTGAGGCCTTAGAGAGTAAATTGGCGGAGCTGGAAAGCTTATTAAGCGATAGCCACTGATTGGATAAACAGATGCAGGATATTGGGCAACAACTCTTTCAACTTTCCCCTCAGGCGGTCATGGTGACTGATCTGGAAAATAATATTATTCAGGTCAACGGTGCTTTTGAGAATATCACGGGTTATACCTTTAATGAGGTCATTGGTGAAAACCCTCGTATTCTTGGCGCAGGGCAGATGAATGAACGGTTTCATGAAGAAATGTGGTTACAACTTCAGAGCTCAGGGCAGTGGAGTGGAGAGCTTTGGAACCGGAATAAAAATGGCACTGTTTATCCTGCTTGGTTTAACATTTTTTGTGTAAGTGATGAGAGTGGAAGAGCAACCGGTTACATCGCCCAGTTTTTCAATATCAGTGAAATCAAAGCCGATCTGCAGTCTGTAAAATCAAAGTCAAAATACGATGAGCTTACAAACCTGCCTAATTGGGAGCTTTTCAGTGAGTTGCTTACTAATCAGATGCTGAATAGTGCTGAAACTGAAGAAACGCTTGCCGTGATGTTGGTGGATCTTGACCGCTTTAAATGGATTAATGACAACCTTGGGCGCAACGTGGGGGATAATATTCTCCAAAAGGTTGCCAAGCGCCTTAGCTCAGTTATTCCTGAGAAAGATTCTGTAGCACGATTGAGCAGTGATGAATTTTTGATTATGTTGCCTTCTTCGGGTATCGACGATGCGGTAAAAGTAGCTCAGAGGGTTGTAGAGCAGCTATCTCAGGGTATTTTTGTTGATCACAGAGAAATATTCATAAGTGGTAGCGTTGGTATATCGCTTTCGCCTGAGCATGCGGATAGAGCTAAAGATCTGGTGAAAAAGGCTGATGTAGCAATGTATGCTGCCAAGCAGGGTGGGCGTAACACTTACAAAGTCTACAGTGACTTGATGGAGCGTAGTAAAGGTCCACAAATTCTGCGAGAAGAAGATCTCACCAAGGCTTTGGTCAGTGGTGAAGTGCAGATGACCTTTTTGCCTATTTATAGCTTATACAGTCATCAGGTTGTCGCAGTCCATTCACGTCCGTGTTGGCAGCATGCAGAATTGGGAATGCTACCTTTCTCGGATTTTTGTGGTTTGTTGCAAAGCAAGGAGTCGCTGGAAGTATACGAGCAATGGCTTGACCAAGAGTTAAGTGCTTTAAGTATTGTCTGGGAGTCCTTTCCTGGCCTGCGCTTTATTTCATTCCGGCTTGAAGCACAACAGATTCAGAATAAGGCTTCCGTGCAACGCTGGGTCTCTCAGCTGTCTAAATATCAGTTAGTCGGGCGCATGATGGTGGATGTTGATATCCGTACTGCGCTGGAACGGGAAGGGGCACTGTTTGATATGTTGGCAACCGATGCTATGTTGTCGGTCAGTGGTTTTGCCCATCAAAGCC
This sequence comes from Neptuniibacter sp., assembly GCA_050633605.1. Classification (GTDB taxonomy): domain Bacteria; phylum Pseudomonadota; class Gammaproteobacteria; order Pseudomonadales; family Balneatricaceae; genus Neptuniibacter. Next base: position 49,091 of record JBOEGV010000057.1, read on the forward strand.
CGATCCTGGATCAGCTCAAAGATATTCATCCTGATATTATTCGTCTGGACTCTGACCTGATTACTCATATGGCGAATGATGAAGGTCGTAAGAAAATCATTGATGTTACTCTGGACTTAGCTGAACGTCTTGAAATAGAAGTTATGGCTGATGGCGTTGCAAGTGCGGGCCAGAGAGGTGATTTAATGGGGCAGGGGTGTATGCTCATGCAGGGGCGTTATTTCGGAATGCCGCTTACTTTAGAACAGCTTATGGATCATCTGGCTGTAGAGCACTAAACTTATCATTTTGACAGTTCCAGGGAAGGAATATTATGTCACTCTCAATTGTCTGTACACGGGCTCAGGTCGGCATCAGTGCGCCGTTAGTTAATGTCGAAGTTCACCTTTCAGGCGGCCTACCTAGTTTCTCTATTGTAGGTTTGCCAGAAACAGCCGTTAAGGAAAGCCGGGAAAGGGTACGTAGTGCTCTGATAAATTCAGGTTTTGATTTTCCTCAACGCCGCATTACCGTTAATCTTGCTCCCGCGGATCTGCCCAAGGAGGGCGGTCGTTACGACCTGGCTATAGCCGTAGGAATTCTTGCGGCTAGTGGGCAGGTTTCCCTTGAAAGCATCGCAGATGCGGAGTTTTTAGGGGAACTGGCCCTCTCCGGTGAGATTCGTCCTGTCAGTGGCGTTTTACCTGCAGCCTTAGCTTGTAAGGCTGTGGGAAAGCAGCTCTATATAGCCGATCAAAACCAGCCGGATGCCATGAAAGCTAAGGGATTGGTTATTTATTCTCTACAGCACCTTCTGAAGTTATCGGCGCATTTGACTGGCACTGAGAAATTACCTTCACAAATAGGAACGGGCCATGCGGTAGAGATGAGTCGAAGTTATCCGGATCTGTCAGATGTTAAAGGTCAGTTTCAGGCCAAGAGGGCTTTAGAAATTGCTGCTGCCGGAGCTCACAATATATTGTTAGTCGGGCCACCGGGTAGTGGTAAAAGCATGTTGGCAAATCGTCTGCCCGGGCTATTGCCGGTCATGACAGAAGAGGAGTGTATAGAGGTTGCAGTGATTGAGTCTGTGGCTCATGTGCGCCAGCATTCTCAGTCTTCCCAAAGACCATTCCGGGCTCCACATCATACCGCATCATCTGTTGCCCTTGTGGGTGGAGGGGGCAACCCCAAACCGGGGGAGATTTCTTTAGCTCATCAGGGGGTTTTGTTTTTGGATGAGTTGCCTGAATTCAGCCGTCAGGTTCTGGAGGTGCTGCGCGAGCCAATGGAAACAGGAGAAATTCTTATATCAAGAGCGGCAGGGCAAACGTTGTTTCCATCACGGTTTCAACTGGTGACAGCTATGAATCCTTGCCCTTGTGGTTATTTTTCCGACGGAAGCGATCGTTGCCGATGCTCACCCGATCAGGTGCGCAGGTACCAGTCACGAGTATCCGGCCCGTTATTGGATCGCATAGATATCCAGCTAACAGTACAAGCTGTATCGCAAAAAGACCTAATGAATATTACTGATACCGCAGAAAGCACGGCTACAGTACGTGAGAGAGTTCTGGAAAGCAGAAGCAGACAACTAGTTCGCCAGGCGGGCCCGAACCAATTACTTCAAGGAAAGGCATTAGAGCGTCACTGTCATCTGGCAGAGAGAGATCAGTCACTACTCGCTGATGCCATGGAGAGGTTGCATTTATCCGCCAGGGCTTATCACCGGATACTCAGGGTTGCCAGAACTATTGCGGATCTTGCAGGTCAGGATCGTATCGAGCAAGCGCATTTATTGGAAGCGCTCAGTTACAGGGTGTCAGGTAAGGAAATGTTGCAATAGGGAGCGTTAGACCGCTTCTGCGCAGTGCTCAAGAGTGTGCCTAAAGGTTGAGAACTCAACCGGGCGACTGAAGAAATAACCCTGCACCATATCGCAACTGTGTTCGACAAGGAAATCCAGTTGGTTTTGTGTTTCGACGCCTTCGGCGATCACTTTTTTACCCATGTTATGTGCTAGGCTGATGATGGCTTTCACTATTTTGGCATCATCTTCAGATGTTGTGACATCGGTTATAAATGACCGATCGATTTTGATGGTATCAATAGGTAGCTTTTGCAACAGTGAGAATGAAGAGTAGCCGGTACCAAAGTCATCCAGAGAGAATGACAAGCCTGTCTCAGATAAGCTATCCAGACAGTTAAGAATATGGTTCTCATCATCATGCAGAGTGGATTCGGTAAGCTCAAATTCAAGCACGCTGGTATCTACACCAGTCCTTTCTAGTATCCGTTTAATGGTCGGTACCAACTGGTCATCACCAAACTGACGGAAAGAGAGGTTAACCCCTAAGTGTTTAAGGAAAATGCCTTGATTCTGCAGGGTATTCAGATCCATACAGGCCTGATGGATGATCCAATATCCTATGGGAACGATCAGCCCAACCTGTTCGCATAGCGGGATAAATGAATCTGGATACAACATTCCACGTTCAGGATGATTCCATCTTATAAGAGTTTCAGCGCCTATAATCTGGCCGGTACGGACATCGATCTGTGGTTGATAGTGCAACACAAATTGCTTACTTCGCAGTGCATGGGCAATCTCTGGAGCAAGATCTGAATAAAGATCCTCTTTATCATCCAGGCCTTCATGGAAAAAGGTAAAGCGGGTTTCGAATGCCTTTTTGGACTCCTGACGAGCAAGAACAGCCCTGTGGATTAACTGCTCAACTTCAAAACCATGTTCAGGAGAAAATGCGATACCCATACTGCAATTTATCTGCATCTCATTATGACCGTAACGGAACGGTTGATGCAGATTTATAGAGAGGCTTTTCAACATGTTGGATACAACCTTTTTTGCATCCTCGAATGGCGAGCATTCAACAATTAGGGCAAATTCGTCATTGCCGAGCCTTGCTACAATGGTGTTGTCTGGAATGCTGCCTTGTATCCTTTTCCCCATATCCACAACAACCATATCACCGCTATGTTGGCCGTAGCGACTGTTCAGTGATCGGAAATTGTTAATATCTATGGAGATGACAGCAAGTTTGTGACTGGTTTGTTGGCTACTTTCTAGTTTTTCCTCAAGCTGTCTCAGGAACAGCTGTCTGTTTCCTAGTCCGGTTAGGGCGTCTTGATCCCGGAGCTCGATGATTTTTTTCTGTTGTTCTGCACTTAAAATGGCGTACCGAATTGCTCGGTTGAGGAGCTCAGTAGAATATTTGGTGACAGAGATATAATCAAACGCATTTGCTTGTAATAACTCTTCTCCATATTCGGCTGAGATATTAATACCTAGAGCGATGATGGGGACATCAGGGCGGAACTGGTGGAGTTTGTTGATGATTTTGGGCAGTGGTGGTTTACGCTTGTTGCAGGCGAGCAGGATCACGTCACACTCATTCTGTTTCTGACAATGCATACCGTCAGCGAATGTGCGAGTAATAATAAGCCGATACTTCCCTGTAGACTCAACTAATGATTTAAGAATACGTCCACTGATGCCATCAATGTCTATCAGAAGGACGCTCTTCGGGCTATCAGGCTTAGGCCTGAGGGCCTTATGCATCGATTAGTTCCTTGTAGAACTCCAGCTTTTTTATAGGCAGAGCTGTTGTTAAGCAGCATAAATGCCATAATAGCCAACCTGCAAATACAGGTTGGCCTGCACTCAGTTTTAGCTGAATGATCGGCTATTTAGATTTGTTTCCAAAGAGTTATGAACTCTATTTAAACCAGACTCTGCCCCACTTTGGTTCTTAATCGGCTTGTATCGGGGTAACTTTAGAATTGAATTGAAAAGAATGTCACGTTTAAACAAGCGTCAACGCGAAGCTGTACACTATATAGGTGGCCCTTTATTGGTTCTGGCTGGTGCCGGATCAGGTAAAACCAGTGTAATTACTCAAAAAATCGCTTATCTGATTAATGAATGCGGTATTTCTGCACGTAATATTGCCGCTGTAACTTTTACGAATAAAGCGTCACGAGAGATGAAGGAGCGTGTGTCCTCTTTATTGCCCCGAGGGGATGGTAGAGGGCTGACAGTTTCTACTTTTCATAATCTTGGCTTGACCATTATTCGTAAAGAGTACAAAGCGCTAGGCTTTAAACCCGGCTTCTCAATTTTCGATGATCAGGACAGTAAATCGCTGTTAAAAGACCTGATGTTGAAAAATGATGAAGGAACCGATCAGGTTGATGCTGTGCTTAATCAGATATCAAGCTGGAAAAACGAGATGATGGGGCCTGATCAGGCTCTGGCGTCCGCAACTTTACCTCAAGAAATTCTTGCGGCTCGTGCTTACGATATTTATGAGCAACATTTACGGGCCTACAATGCAGTAGACTTTGACGATCTGATTCTGATACCCGTAAAGCTTTTCATACAGAACCCGAATACTCTTGAACGTTGGCAGAATAAACTTCGTTACCTTCTGGTAGATGAGTATCAGGATACCAACCTGTCTCAGTACCAATTGGTTAAGCTGCTAGTTGGCGTACGAGGTGCGCTAACGGTCGTAGGTGATGATGATCAATCCATCTATGCCTGGAGGGGCGCTCGCCCAGAGAATCTGGTGCAGTTAGAAACAGATTACCCCAGCCTCAAAGTTGTAAAACTGGAGCAGAATTATCGTTCTACCAGCCGCATCCTTCGGGCCGCCAATACCCTGATTGCGAATAATCCCCATGTCTATGAGAAAACGCTTTGGAGTGAAATGGGGTTAGGCGACTCAATTCGGGTATTGCATACTAAAAATGAAGATTCAGAATGCGAGCGAATCGCTACAGAAATTACCGATCTGCACTTGCGCAGTGGAGTGCCTTTCCGGGATATGGCAATCCTTTATCGTGGTAACTTCCAGTCCAGATTATTGGAAGTAAAGCTGCAGCAGTATCAGGTGCCTTATAAGCTGAGTGGCGGTACATCATTCTTTGCCCGTGCTGAGATCAAGGATCTGATGAGTTACCTCAAAGTGCTGGTTAATCCGGATGACGACAATGCCTTTTTACGAGTTATTAACCTACCCAGACGAGAGATTGGTCCCAGTACATTACAGAAACTCGGGACCTATTCCGGAGATCGTCAGGTAAGTATGTTTGCTGCCTGTGATGAGATGGGGCTTGAACAGGTGATGCCGGCAAATGCGGTTGAACGACTACGCCGATTTTGTAACTGGATGCAGCATATTTATCGACAAGCGCATTGTGATGACCCTATCGCAGCGATTAATGAGATGATCCGCGACATAGACTACGAAGGATGGATTGCTCAGAACAGTACCAGTGATGCAATGGCTGAAAAGCGTATGCAAAATGTCTGGTTCCTTATCGATTCTCTGAAATCGACTTTGGAACGATTACAAGAAGACGACCCTGAAGCAGGTATAAAGGATGCTATCAGCCGTTTGATTCTTTTGGATATGCTGGATCAGCAAGAGGAAGAGGATGACTCTAACCGTGTACAGCTGATGACCCTGCATGCTTCAAAAGGGTTGGAGTTTCCACAGGTTTACCTAATGGGCATGGAAGAGGAGCTTCTACCCCATCGTAACAGCATAGAAACCGATAATATTGAAGAAGAGCGCCGTCTGGCCTATGTGGGCATCACTCGGGCAAAACGTTGTCTTACCATTACTCTGGCAAAACAGCGTAAACAATATGGGGAAGTTGTTGACTGTATGCCCAGCCGTTTTCTTGATGAACTACCCGCTGAAGACCTTGAGGTCGAAGGCGCGGGAGAAAAATGCCAGGTGCATAATCAGAAAAAAGGCAAAGCAACTCTGGATGGACTCAAGAGCTTATTCGATTAAATAAAAAAGGCCGCATATAGCGGCCTTTTCTTTCAGTTCAGTAAATGAATTACTTAGAACCGTCCAGCATGTACTGGATTGAAGCTTTCAGCTCGTCATCAGAGCAGTCAGCACACAGACCACGAGGTGGCATTGCGTTTAGGCCATTGATTGCATTAGTCAGCAGAGTATCAATACCTTTAGCTCCACGGTCAGTCCATTCAGACGTACCGTACTTAGGTGCGCCAGCGGCACCTGTAGCGTGACAAGCAGCACACTTAGTGTTGAATACTTCTTCGCCAGAACGTGCAGCACCGCCAGCAGCAGCTACAGGAGCAGCACCACCACAGCTGTCATCACCTTCTATACAAACAGAACCAACTGCTTTGATTCGTTCAACAACTGCTTCATCGCTAGTATTCGCCTGAACAGATGCGCTTAGCGCAATACCCAGTCCCAGAGCAACCAGTGCCGAAGTGATTTTTTTCACAATAACGACCTCTTAATCAACCATAAAATTTTAATATGGGCAGCGTCGCCTGTCAGGATGCCCGGCCTTAAAAGATGCTCAGGGGCGGAAAATCAGACACGGCTGCTCAAAGTTTCACCGGCTGCGGATTATAGCGATAAATAAACACAACTGAAATGGGGCTTTGGTCAGTAGAGAGAAGATATCTTTTGATTTTGAGCATTAAAACCGGGAAATAATGGAAAAATGAGAAAAATTGTTCAAAAAGTTAACTATTTATTGGATTTTTTCTACTTTTCGAATTAAAACTAACTTACGACTAAGGTCTAACAATAATAATTAAAACTTCAGCGCGATGGGAACACTTATGACTAGCAAAGGAATGAACGGTAATTGTGTCTGCATGAATTACAATGAAGCCGTAGTAGATAATTTAAACCTGACCCTCTTGAGTACAATACCAAACCAAAAAATCTATCGGTGCAACAAGTGTCATGCTTTTCTTTCCTTTACGGATGATCTGCAATTATGGGAAGTTTTGTTACAGGGAAATGTAGAAGAAGAAATCAAAAATCTTTATCAATTTGAAACGCCATCGTCAGGTGTAGCATGATCCCTTAATAAAGCTTGGCGAATCCGGACTACCCCGGTAGAATACGCCCCCGCAAACACTTCTTTTAGTGCGCCTGTAGCTCAGCTGGATAGAGTAGCAGGTTCCGATCCTGTTGGTCGGGGGTTCGAATCCCTCCAGGCGCGCCACTTTTTAGCGTAATCTTCATATAACCACTTGATATCACAGTGCTTTCTAATTTTTAGATGCATTGGGGTAGTACATGCGGTCATACATTTCGCGCTCATATTTGTTCCAGAAACGGGACGTATATTATTTTCAAAGAAGAGTCCCTAAAGATGTTCAGGGCTATTACAAGTCCAATAGCATTATCATCTCTCTCAAAACAAAATCTCAGAGGTTAGCTCAGTCTAAAGCTACCCAACTTGCAGCTCAGTTAGATGATGAGTGGCATACTCTTCGGTGGAAGAGCCGAGAAAGTATCTTAGATCGGTTCATGCTAGAGAATCAGGCTGATTTCATTCACTCGTCTGCACCATCGTTAGAAGAGGCTGAGCAGTTATACCTGTGTACAAAGGGCGTAAATAAGCCAAAAGAGTTTGCTCATACCGTAACCAGAGCTGTTCGGTACTTGATACAGGCTGTTGGAAATAAACCAATAGACACTTACACACGAGATGATGCTAATGCTTATAAGGATTTTCTACTAAACAGGCGGCTATCAGTAAGCAGTGTTAAACGAAATATTAGTGTAATACGTGCGATGATTAATTTTACTGCTAGAGAGAAAGGGATAGATGAAATCAATATCTTCAGTTCGTTGTTTTTTGCAGATGAGGGTATTAAACAGACTAAGCGGCAGCCTATTTCATGTCAGCATATAAAACTTGTCCAGAATGAATGCCTTAAATTAAATGATAATCCACGCCAACTCATAGCACTTATATCAGATACTGGTCTCAGGCTGAGTGAGGCAGCAGGTATAGTGAAGACCGATGTCGTTCTTGACACTGTTACGCCATATTTGATCGTGAGAGAGCACCCTTGGCGCAGACTGAAGACATCCGGTAGTAATCGTTTAGTGCCGCTGGTGGGAGAGGCTTTAAGATCAATAAAGTTAGCAATGACATGTGCAGAAGGTGAATTCCTATTTCCAAAATACTGCGATGACAGTGGTGTTAAGTCTAATTCATGTAGTGCTGCATTGAACAAGTGGTTAAGGACAAGACTGCCAGCAGGGTGCGTTGTGCATTCTTTTAGACATAGTATGAGAGATCGTTTAAGGGCAGTTGAATGTCCCCCTGATATAATCGATCGTATTGGAGGTTGGAGTAGGCAAGGTATAGGGGAAACATACGGAACTGGGTATCCGATTGAAGTTCTTTACCGTTGGATGAAGCAGATTGTATGAAACCGATAGGTATTGGAACAGTGGTGTTGCGCGGTTATTTTGACCGCATGTACTACCCCAATGCATCTAAAAATTAGAAAGCACTGTGATATCAAGTGGTTATATGAAGATTACGCTAAAAAGTGGCGCGCCTGGAG
>JBOEGV010000058.1:0-73295 GCA_050633605.1 Neptuniibacter sp.
AGATGAAGATGATTCCAGGAGAAATTCAGGCTGCCTCAGGCAGTATCGAGCTGAATGCGGGCCGGAAAACAATCACCCTGCGTGTTGAAAACAGTGGCGATCGTCCGGTTCAGATTGGCTCCCATTACCACTTCTATGAAGTCAATCCTGCTCTTAAATTTGACCGCGCTGCAACTAAAGGTTTCCGCTTGAACATTGCTTCGGGAACCGCAGTACGTTTTGAACCGGGTCAGGGCAGGGAAGTTGAGCTGGTGGAATATGCCGGTACTAAAACCGTGTATGGCTTCCGTGGTGAAGTGATGGGACCGGTAGAGGAGGACAAGGTATGAGCAGCTCTTCAAATAAAACCATGGATCGCAACAGCTACGCGCAGATGTTCGGCCCGACCACCGGAGACCGCGTCCGTCTGGCTGATACCGAAATCTGGATAGAAGTTGAAAAGGATTACACCACCTACGGCGACGAAGTGAAATTTGGCGGTGGTAAAGTGATTCGTGACGGTATGGGCCAAAGCCAGGTAACTAATGATATTGCTGTGGATCTGGTGATCACCAATGCTCTGATTCTCGATCATTGGGGCATCGTTAAAGCGGATGTTGGTATAAAAGAAGGTCGAATTAACCAGATTGGTAAAGCAGGTAACCCGGATATTCAGGACAGCATCGATATCATTATCGGTCCTGGTACCGAAGTCATCGCTGGAGAGGGCTCCATTCTAACTGCGGGAGGAATTGATGCCCATATTCACTTTATCTGCCCTCAACAGATTGAAGAAGCGCTGATGTCGGGAGTCACAACCATGATTGGTGGTGGTACCGGACCGGCAACAGGTACCAATGCCACCACCTGTACTCCGGGACCCTGGAATATCGGCAAGATGCTACAGGCAACGGACAGCATGCCTATGAATCTTGGCTTTCTGGGTAAAGGTAATGCCAGCCTGCCGGAGGCACTGGAAGAACAACTGGAAGCCGGTGCCTGTGGTCTGAAACTCCATGAAGATTGGGGAACAACTCCGGCCGCAATTGATTGCTGTCTGAGTGTGGCAGAAAAATACGATGTTCAGGTGGCGATTCACACCGATACTCTGAACGAATCCGGTTTTGTGGATGACACTATAGGTGCGTTTAAGGACCGTGTGATTCATACCTATCACACCGAAGGAGCCGGTGGTGGCCATGCTCCGGATATTATCCGTGCTTGTGCCTATCCGAATGTGATGCCATCTTCGACCAATCCAACCCGTCCATACACTCACAATACCGTTGATGAGCATCTGGATATGCTGATGGTTTGTCACCATCTGGACAGTAATATTCCAGAAGATGTGGCCTTTGCAGACTCACGTATTCGTAAGGAAACCATTGCTGCGGAAGATATCTTCCATGATCGTGGTGCTTTCAGCATGATCTCGTCCGACTCGCAGGCGATGGGACGTGTGGGTGAGGTGGTAACACGTACCTGGCAGACTGCTCACAAAATGAAAACTCAGTTTGGTTTGTTACCAGAAGATGCCGAATTGGGTGCGGATAATTTCCGTGCTAAACGCTATATCGCGAAGTACACCATTAACCCGGCAATTACTCATGGTATCTCCCATGAGGTGGGCTCTATAGAAGCGGGTAAACTGGCGGATCTGGTATTGTGGAAACCAGCGTTCTTTGGCATTAAACCCTCCATGATTATTAAAGGCGGCATGATCGCTGCGGCTCAGATGGGTGATCCAAACGCTTCTATACCAACGCCACAGCCAGTGCACTATCGCCCTATGTTTGCTTCCTTTGGTCAGGCTCCGGCGAAAACTTCAGTGACTTTTGTCAGTCAGGCATCGCTGGATAATCAGGTTGGTGAGGCATTAGGTTTACAACGCAAATTGGTTGCCTGCAGTAACACTCGAAATATCACTAAATCCGATATGGTTCATAATGGCTGGATGCCTGATATCACAGTAGATCCGCAAACCTATGAGGTGCGAGCGGACGGCGAACTGTTAACCTGTGAACCGGCAAAAGAGCTGCCACTGGCGCAGCTTTACACACTCTTTTAATTAAGGTGATGAATGTTAGAAGTATTTGAACGTCTGGGTACCCACTGCCATGAAGAGGTTGATCAGGTGGTGGTACTTACCCATGAACAACGTGATAAAGGACGCCTGAAACTCACCAGCGAATCGGGTGAAGAGGTACGTGTTTTTCTGGAGCGAGGCAAACCACTGCAGGTGGGAGAATTTCTAAAATCCACCTGTGGTTGTTATATCCGCGTTCAGGGGGCGGTAGAAGAGGTCGCTCATGCTTCCTGTGATGATTGGCACACATTCGCCCGCGCCTGTTATCACCTGGGGAATCGCCACACCAAGGTTGAGGTGGGCGAGCGCTGGTTACGCATTAAACCTGATCATGTACTGGAAGAGATGCTGGCGTTGTTGGGTTTGGTCATAAGTCATGAGCAAACCGTATTTGTACCGGAATCCGGAGCATACAGTCATGGTCATCACCACCACTGATTCCAGCCTGATCCGACTGATGCAGCTGTGCAGTGTCAGCTTGCCTGTGGGCGGATATACCTTCTCGCAAGGCTTGGAATATGCCATCGACAGTGGCTGGTTAAGAAAACAAGATCAGGTTCATGATTGGTTAGAAATGCAACTGCTGCATTCAGTATCACAGGTTGATCTGCCGCTACTGCGTTTATTGATGCTCTCAGCAAAACAGGGTGACTGGCAGGAGCTGATCCGCCTGAATGATCTGATTCTTGCTTGTCGGGAAACAAAAGAATTGCGGCTGACAGATACAGCCATGGGTGAAGCGCTGATTCGTTTACTGAACAGTCTGGAAGTACCTCAGCCTTTTGAGCATGGTCCTCAGGCTGAAGACGTCAGCTTTGTTAGTTTGTTTGCGATTGCCGCCAGCCATTGGGAAATCAACTATGAAACTGCAGCCCTGGGTTTTAGTTGGTCCTGGTTAGAGAATCAGGTAGCGGCTGCAACCAAACTGGTGCCTTTAGGCCAAACCCAGTCGCAGATCCTTTTGGGTCAATTACAACCTGTCATCAGTGAAGCGATACAAATAGCTGGGGAGGTTGAAGAAGATCAGGTTGGGGCGGGTTTGCCCGCATTGGCCATCGCCAGCGCGTTACATGAACAACAGTATTCACGCCTGTTCCGTTCATAACGGCAAAGGCAAGAAACAGAGTTTAGAGAGAGTTAATAAGAATATGAGTAAACCAAAACAGACATTACGTGTAGGAGTGGGTGGGCCAGTCGGTTCCGGAAAAACTGCGTTGCTGCGTTCATTGTGTGCAGCGATGAAGGAGTATTACGATATCGCGGTTGTTACCAACGATATTTACACTCAGGAAGATGCCAAGTTCCTGACTGAACACGAAGCTCTGAGCGCTGATCGGATAATTGGTGTAGAAACCGGTGGTTGCCCGCATACAGCAATTCGTGAAGACGCTTCTATGAACCTTGCCGCAATTGATCAACTGAAGGATCGTCATGGCGAACTGGATGTAGTGTTTGTTGAGAGTGGCGGTGACAATCTGAGTGCAACGTTCAGCCCGGAACTGTCAGATCTGACTATCTATGTAATTGATGTCTCTGCTGGAGATAAAATCCCACGCAAAGGTGGCCCGGGTATTACCAAGTCTGACCTGCTTATCATTAACAAAATCGATCTGGCACCACTGGTAGGTGCATCTCTTGAAGTGATGGATCGGGATGCAAAAAAAATGCGCGGTGAACGCCCATTTGTGTTCGCCAACCTGAAACAAGCTAAGGGATTGGATGATATTATCCAGTTCATCGTTACCGAAGGCATGCTGGCCGAAAAACAACTACCACCAGCAAAAGCCGTAGTCTGATTTTCAAAGGGAGTAAAACAATGAAATCTGTATTCACTAAAGTATCTGCTATTACTTCAGCTCTGGTTGCAACGCCTGTGCTTGCACACTCCGAACATGGCAGTGTGATGAGTGGTATTGTGCATTTTATGACTGAGCCTGATCATCTGGTCATATCTGCGCTTGTTGCCACTGCTTTGATTTATGTGGTTCGTAAATTGTCATCGAAACGTAGTTGATCATATTCACTGCTCGGCGATGACATTGCGTTGAGCAGTTTGTAATTTACCCTCACTGTACAGCGATGAAATGGGTGGCAGCCAAATTTAGTTTTTAAAATAATTTATTTGGTTGGCACCCTCTCACCCTAATTATGACTTAGAACTTGTTGCAGTAAGCTTTACCATTTTTACAGTCATCGGTCTTTTTTTATAGCTTCGAGGTAATGTGAAAATCGTTCTTAGAGATACTTTCTTGCAGCTCAATACACTATTTATTGCCCAAAAGTGAGGATATAAGAGCTCCCATGATTGTTGATGTTACTGGGGGCTATTCTCTTTTGCTTAAGGGTAATGAAGAGGTGAATAAAGAGGTGAACAAATAGGAAATTGAGTTGAGCGTGATGTTCTCAGTTTTACTATGGAAAGCAGAAAGTGCTTCCGTTCTGACTATAACTGATTAGGAAACTTGTTAATGAAAAACATATTGCAGCTATTTTTTCAGGGACTACTGATTCTTCTGCCCTTTGTACTGACCATCTATTTAGTTTTTCTGATCTTCACGGCTCTGAATGAAACGCTGTTTTCTGCCTCTGGCGCGTTACTTTCGTGGTTTTTCCCAGAACTGGAGCCGGGTATTGCAACAACGTTGTTTGGCATTGTCTTTACCCTAACGGTGATTGTCCTTACGGGGTTGGCTGGCAGGCTCTATCTGACACGCTATATCATGACAACCGTCGATAATCTGATTGAACGTATTCCGGTTGTTAAAATGCTTTACAACACGTTAAAGGATCTTTTTAACGCATTATTGGGAGAGAAAAAAAGCTTTGATAAGCCTGTAACCGTATATCTCAACAGCGAGAAAACGGTGAAAGTTATCGGATTTATCACCAGTGAATCTATGGACAGTTTTGCTTTAAAGGATTCTGTAGCCGTGTATCTACCACAATCTTACAACTTTGCCGGTAATCTGATAGTTGTTGCTAAAGATCAGGTCGAACCTCTCGATGTACCTGCATCAAAGGTCATGACCTTTGTAGTCAGTGGCGGGGTGACGACTCAGGGGAACCAGCAAGATAACTAACTAATCAGAAGTGTTTTCAAAGATGGTCAAAAAGATCAAAATCTGACAGATTAGGTTTTACATGGTTGTAGTTTGATTCGCTTAAAAACGTTGCTGACAGATCTGACCAAGTGTACTTGTTTCATAAAAAACTGAACTAGATCAACTAATGTTTAGTTGAGCGCTTATCATATTATTCCAATAAAATGTAGGCTGCTATATTAAATTGAAGTTGAAGTCGTTGTTGATAACAAAGGATTGTTCAGAAGTTAGTAGGTGTAAACCGAATGAATAATATTGATATCTTCAAAACGATATTGGGAAACTTGGATAGCCTTGAATCTAAAATAAATTTTATTACTACGATTATTAATACTATTCCTGACCCAGTGTTCGTTAAAGATCACCAGCATAGGTGGTTAGTCCTGAATGATGCATTGTGCGAATTTATCGGGATGCCAAGAGAAGAACTGATTGGTAAAACTGATTATGATTTTTTTCCTAAGGAAGAAGCTGATGTCTTCTGGAAGAAAGACGATGAAGTTTTCAGGTCTGGTCAGGAAAATATTAACGAAGAAAAAATTACTAATCCCAACGGTGTAGAGCATATTTTTTCAACCAGAAAGGCAGTTTTTGTTGAAAAAAACACGGGTCAACTTTTTCTGGTGGGTAGTATTCGCGATATCACTGAGTTGCGAAAAATAGAAGAAAAATTGCAAGCTGCGGTTGAAGAACTTGAAAGCATATCGAATACAGACCCACTAACCTCCTTAAGTAACAGGCGTCACATGTTGACGGTCGCTGAGCAGGAAATAAAAATAGCCAGAAGGAAGCAATGCTCAATTCTTCTGTTGTTTATTGATATTAATGGTTTGAAGATCATCAACGACAAATATGGTCATATCGAAGGCGATAAGGCTATCATTCAAGTCGCAGACCTGCTGAGAGAAAGTTTTCGTGATTCTGATGTCATCGCCAGAATTGGCGGTGATGAGTTTGTTGTTTTGGCATTTGATGTTGATATCGAAAAAATTGAACAGGCTAAGCAACGTTTCTATGCAGCAATTGATGATTTTAACGCAACCTCTGATGCTGAACATTCACTCTCGGTTAGTGTAGGGAGTGCGTGTTCACAACCTGGAGAAGATATTTCAATTTATGCTCTATTGGATAGAGCAGATAAAGCAATGTATCAGGTGAAGGCGCGGTTAAAAAAAGCCTTAGAGCAATCAGAATAAACTAAGCGTCCTGATATAGCTGAATCAACAGAACAACTGAATATGAAAACATAGGACTTATGTTAATTCAGTTTCTATAGGCCACTGCCCACAAATCTCAAACGGTGCTGCAATAGTGGACCATTTCACTGGCAGTAAACGATCTTTCGGTAAGATTGCCTCGTCCTGATACGCAGCTTTTTGGTAGCGGCGCATCAACTCTTCCATATCAGATTGCATCGCATTGAGGGTATCCGCAGACATAAAACGGAATGAACTTGAAAACCAGGCGTTAGTGTCATCGTGATGGTCAAAAACATAATCCAGAAAATTGTGGTTTCTGTTGCGGACCAGTTTAGCCAGTTGACTGTTAAGGCGCATAAGCAGTTTTCCTTCGACCTTGAGTCGAAAAGAATTATTGGCTGAGAGTTCGATCAATTCCTGGCGGTCAAGGTCTCGTAAGTAGCGAAACAGGGTTATGTCACTGAGTTGGTAGTTTTTTTTGATCTCTTCTGCTTTATAACCTGAAATTAGGAAAAACAGAAAATGGAAATGAGATGGATGAGAGGCCAGCCAGTTTTCCTGTTTCGCGGTAAGGGTCGCCAGTGGTTCAGAAAACTCTTTGGCAACTTCCAGAAGATCGTACAGGGAAATATTGATTGCGTTACACACTTCACTGAGGCGACTAAGAGAGCAGTCTTTATCTTTAAATAATCTTTTTATGGTTTGCTCCGATACTCCAATTCGTTCAGCAACTTTCTGATAGGTCACTCCCTGTGCTTTAAAAGCCAACTTAAGTGCGTGGGTTATTTCATACTGGGCAGGCTGCTGCATTAGCTCATTCCTTAGAATTTAGTACCTTTAAGGTTATTAAGGGTCTTAATATGTATCTTTTTTTATTCTGTTGTACTTAAAGGTATGAATATTGTTCCATGGGTGAGGATTTAAGACAACCTTGCAAAGGAGATAAGCATGAAATGGTTAGCGCTGACTATTGGACTGGTAACAGCTCAGGCAAGCTGGGCTGAATTAGAGGTACTCTGGGAATTCAAAGATTTTAAAATGCCAGAGTCCGTATTAATGGACAAAAACCGTAACCAGATTTATGTGTCAAATGTGAATATGGGGCCATTGGAAGAGGATAAAAATGGCAGCATTGGTCTGATAACGGCTGATGGAAAACATCATAAGGTTGAGTGGGTGAAAGGTTTGAGTTCACCAAAAGGCTTGGCCCAGCGTGGGAAATATCTTTATGTGGCGGATGTAAAAGAGCTGGTAGTGATCAATGTTGATACTGGAAAGCTATCTGCCCGTTATCCGGTTCCGGAAGCAGGTGTCCTAAATGGTCTGGCGTTTGATGATGACGGTAAATTGTATGTATCTGACTGGATGGGAAATCGTATATACCGCTTAGATGAGCAAGAGTTAACTGTTTGGCTTGAAACGAAGCAATTAGACTCTCCAAATGGTTTAGTGGTGAAAGACGGTTATCTTTATGTAGCAGCATGGGGAGCCAATACTCGTGCAGATTTTACCACCGAGAGCAGTGGTCTTTTAAAACGTATTTCACTCAAAACCAAAGCAATTGAAAATTTAAGAGGTGACTTGAGCTGGATGAATCTGGATGGTTTACATCCAATTGCGAACGGCTGGTTAGCTACGGATTTTTTGAAAGGTGAGTTACTAACCCTCTCTCACGAAGGAAAAGTTACTGACCGTCAATTGTTGGGGCAGTCTTCAGCTGATTTCTGGTTGGTTGAGGATAGAAACATACTGCTCGTACCATACCTGATGGCAAACAGGGTTGCTGCTTATCGGTATAAACGCTAAAGATAGGCACGCATTTGAGGTGATTTTAACTAAACAGATAAAATCTCCGTAAATAGCATTTCAGATATAAAAAAAGGCCGCATAAAATGCGGCCAAGACCGAATAAAACAGGGTTATTTAATAAACAGCATTTCCGAATATTTCGGGAATGGCCATGCGGCATCTGCTACCAGAGTTTCTAGCAGGTCAGCCTTGTCACGGATGCTGTCCATCAATGTGCGGATTTCACTGGCGCAGAATTTCATATGATCTTCAACGGTTGGGAATCCATGTTCAGCAATTGCAACGGTAAGCTTTTCTACGTCAGCCATCATCGCATCTGCTGCACTGGCAACTTTCAGTGCAACGCTATTATCCAGAGTCACTCCCACACCTGATGCGGTAGCAATTGTGGAGGTTAATTCTGAAAGGTATGCGGTAGCTGCTGGGTAGATAGACGTGGTCGCCATATCGATTACTAACTTGGCTTCTACCTCAATCGAAAGAATATATTGCTCAGAATAGACTTCGTAACGGCTTTCAAGTTCGACCGGTGTTAATACGCCAGTGCTTTCGAACAGCTTGATAACGGACTCTTCTTGAAGGGCAGGCAGAGCGTCAGCTGTGGTTGGGATGTTTTTAAGGCCGCGTTCTTCAACTGCCATTTTGTGCCACTCTTCCGAGTAGCCGTCACCACCAAAGATTACGTTACCGTGCTCATCCATCAGCTCTTTCAATACAGAGATAACGGCTGAGGTTTTATCTGAACCACTAGACAGAGAAGCTTCCAGCTTAGTTGCTATCCAGTCCAGAGAATCAGCCAGCATAGTATTCATGGCAACTAGCGGACCAGAGACTGATTGTGAAGAGCCTACCGCCCTGAACTCAAAGCGGTTACCGGTGAAGGCAAAAGGTGATGTACGGTTACGGTCACCTGGGTCACGGGTAAAGGTAAGAATCTGAGACAAACCGAGATCCATAACTCCACCACATTCCGTAGGCTGTAGATTCCCTTCCTGAATGTCTTTGAACACTTTCTCGAGCTGGTCACCCAGATATACGGAAAGAATCGCAGGAGGTGCTTCGTTAGCACCTAGGCGGTGATCATTAGACGCAGATGCGATAACAGCACGAAGTAATGGCCCATGAAGATGTACACCGCGGATAACTGCACCACAGAACAGCAGGAATTCCAGGTTTTCTTCAGGAGTATTGCCAGGATCAAGCAGGTTACCTTGGGTTGAGTTACCTACAGACCAGTTCACGTGTTTACCGGAACCGTTCACACCGGCAAATGGCTTTTCGTGAAGCAGGGCGAGGAAACCGTGTTTCTTAGCTGTATTTTTGATAACGGTCATCAGCAGTTGCTGATGATCTGCGGCTACGTTTGCCGCTTCAAAATATGGTGCAATCTCAAACTGACCCGGTGCTACTTCGTTATGGTGGGTCTTGGCAGGAATCCCCAATTTAAATAACTGGTCTTCGAAATCCTGCATAAACACCTGAACTCGTTCAGGAATCGCACCGAAGTAATGATCATCGAACTGCTGACCTTTAGCCGGTGCAGCTCCAAACAATGTGCGTCCAGCCAATAACAGGTCTGGTCGGCTATTGGCAAAATTCTCATCAATCAGGAAGTATTCCTGTTCAGCACCACAGCTGGAATTAAGCGTGGCAATATCAGTTTCACCCATTAATAAGAGAACTTTTTTAGCCGCTTTATCCATTGCCGCATTTGAACGCAGCAGAGGAATTTTCTTATCCAGAGCTTCACCCGTCCACGACATAAATACACTTGGTATCATCAGTGTCGCGCCGTTGGCGGTATTCATAATATAAGCAGGACTGGTCGGATCCCATGCAGTATAACCACGGGCAGCGTTGGTCATACGTAAGCTACCGTTAGGGAAAGAAGAACCGTCTGGCTCCCCCTTAATTAATAAGCTGCCGGTAAAATCAGTAATAGCATTACCATCAGCGTTGGTAATAATGAAACCATCGTGCTTTTCTGCAGTGGCGTTGGTCATAGGGTAGAAAATATGTGAAAAGAATTTTGCTCCCTTAGACATTGCCCAGTCTTTCATCGCTGCTGCTACAACATCTGCAGTTGCAGGATCTAATGGTGAACCGGTTTGCACCGTTTTCTTCATCGCTTTAAAGGCGTTTTTGGATAGAGCTTCTTCCATAGAAGCGAGGTTGAATACATCACTCGCCCAGATGCTGCTTAATGATTCGGGCATTTCAACTTGCTTAGCTGTGCCGTTGCTGATTGCATTAATCGCTGACAATCTAGATGCGTTACCACTCATTCTTTTTCCCCATAACAACGTTATTCGATACTCTGAATACTTACTCCCGGCATGCTTATACGCCCCCCTAAGTACGCAGATAACCCATTTTTTTTACTGAAGCAAGTTTGAGCCCAATGAGAAAAAATAATTAAAAAAATTGAGAAAGATAATATTAATCAGGGGGTTAAAACTATTCTCTGAATTAGCTCCGAGATTCTGATAAATCAGGAAGCACTGAAATAAAGCGTTAATAATGCGGTAATATTCGAGCTGCCCGAAAATGTGCATTAATGATGTATGTGTTTTTAGGGGTAATTTGGCGGCGCTAAACAAACAATTAAATAGGCCTTGTATTGTGTTGTTTCACCATTAGAACAATTGTTAAGACCTGCCGAGTCAGTTAAATTTTCAGTTCTGAAACGAGCATGTTAGATGTTAGTATCTGATTGCTTGATTTCTTAGGATACTATGGCTTGCCATCTTGCCATTACGCTGTCAAACATCTGGGGAAAACAGGGTTAGGTGATAAGTGTCAAATATCATAAGATCGAAGTTATTCCCGGTAAATATACAGTAATATGATGGTGAACTAATTGATAGGTTTGGAATTTTCTATTGTCTAATCAACCGATAAAACCCTCGGCTCAAATGGAGCAGCTATTTGAGATTGCTCAGGCGGCTCATGTTTCTATTCAGCGTGATTTTAAAAATATAGACCCGATCATTGGGGTCAGCCAGAGCATGCGTGCCAGTGGAATTCCCGCAGATGTGATGACCGTGGACTGTTTGCGTACACGCCGCAGAATAATTTTCATATTACATGACCATCAGCCGGATACACTAAGCTACCAATTTACCGAGATGGACTCTGATCCAGCTTCAGAATTTCAACATCTGTTAGTTGCAGAGATGTCGGAGAAGAAATTCTATGAGTGGGTAGTCGACTATTTCAAGGTTTCTTAGTGCTTATAAAAGCTGCAGAGTTAAGTTGTTTTAGTAAAAATTGATCTGTAGCGCTAAATAACAACTTTTAGCCAGCCCAGCTTGAAAAATACCTCATCCTTTTCCATACCTTAAATGAACAAATAAGAGGAAGGGATAAGGTATGGTTTTAGTACAGAAAACATGGACGCAGGACCAGCTGCGCCAAATGAATGAAGAGAACTTTCTGGTTGAGCTTCTGGATATGATCAAGGTCTCACCTGTAACCGATGACAGTGATACTGAACTTGCGCGGATGAAAGAGAAGCTGGTTATTATTGAAGCAATGATCAAAGAACGTCAGAAAGGGTGAGCTTATCGAGAGTAAATTAAGTGCTTAGTCGGGCTGAATGTTTCTTTGGCAGCATAAGGGAACTAGCAAAGTGTTAGTTACCTTATACTGCGTTATTACATTCAGTCCCGTTGTTTAATGTGCTTAATTGTATTCAGGTTCCACAAAATGTCTGATAGTGGCGGTCGCCATCAGTTGGAGCATCCTGATATTGATGAGTGTTTGCTAGTTCTTTGTAGGGTGATTTAAGCACCTCAAGAAAAGCTTCCGCTTCCGAAGTTCTGCCATCCAGCACGCAGCTTTCGATAACGGCTTCCATATGGTGGTTTCGAGGAATCACTACGGGGTTTTGTGAACGCATTAGGTTATAAACTACTGAATCATCCTGATTTTGCAGATTCAGTCTTGTTTTCCAACGGTTGAACCAGTCTCCTAGTTGAGTGTTCGCTTCATCTTCCCGTTCTGTTGAGTTGATACTCTCGGTTAACAAATTAAATGTTTGGGTGTAATCCATAGCATTTTTACGCATCAGATCCAGCAGGTCATCCAGCAGACTTTGATCACCATCGGTGATCTCGTCTAAACCGATTTTTCTACCCAGCATTGCAAAGTAATGTTGTTTGAAGTTTTCTGCGTAGGTCCCCAGCAGTTGCTGAGCTATTTCCTGAGCTTTAGATGAATCTTCATCAAACAGTGGCAGTAAGCATTCTGCCAAACGAGCCATATTCCATTGCCCAATTTGAGGTTGATGACCAAAACGATATCGACCGTTGACATCAATAGAACTGAATACGGTGTTTGGGTTGTAGGCGTTCATCATAGCGCACGGACCGTAATCGATTGTCTCACCGCTTATGGTTGTATTATCGGTATTCATTACACCGTGAATAAAGCCAATTCGCATCCATTCACAGATCAGCTCAATCTGTTTTTGCAGAACAGCTGCATAAAAACCGGTAAAACGTTCAGTCCCTGACAGTTCTTTTAATTCCGGGTAGTGACGTTCAATTGCATAGTGGCATAAGGCTTCCACAGCATCGACATTATCTTGTGAGGCGAAGTACTCAAAAGTACCCACACGCAAATGACTGGCAGCGACTCGTGTTACCACGGCACCTGGTTTAACGCCTTCACGAATAACCGGGTCACCCGTAGTGACTACGGCAAGTGCTTTGGTTGTGGGCACTCCCAGAGCGTGCATTGCTTCACTCATTATAAATTCACGAACGGCAGGCCCAAGCGCACAACGGCCATCACCTCTGCGGGAATAGAGGGTAGGGCCGGAACCTTTTAATTGGATATCCTGAGAGCCATTCTCAGTTTCTATTTCCCCTAGTAGGTGAGCGCGACCATCACCCAGACGGGGATTCAGCTGTCCAAACTGATGACCTGTATAGGCCAGAGCAATAGGTGTGGATTCAGGAAATATTTTATTGCCGGAAAAGTACTGGCTAAGGGCGTCAGGGTCCTGTGTTAATGCATCCGGTAGCCCAAGTTCTTCGGCTAGCTCTGTATTCCAAAGAAACAGGTTTGGATCTGATACAGGCTTTGGATCAATTCGTTGAAAGAAATCTTCACCTAATGCTAGGTAACTGTTTTTAAGGATCATCAGTGGCTCGGTTATATTACTTTGCAGTTATTAACATAGCTTAAACTAAATTAACGTGGGGCTGTGTCATGATTTGAACAACTATTAGTTTAAAACCCTACAATCAATCGATCGTTTTAACGTTATATGGAATTACATCGGATCGGGAGAAGGATAATGCATATTTTTGACCAATTAAGCAGAACGTTTAATGCTGGTACGAGGGGGATAGGATTTTGGTTCTCCATTATTGCCGCATTGCAGGCTTCTACTTCAGT
This sequence comes from Neptuniibacter sp., assembly GCA_050633605.1. Lineage (GTDB taxonomy): Bacteria > Pseudomonadota > Gammaproteobacteria > Pseudomonadales > Balneatricaceae > Neptuniibacter. Next base: position 13,581 of record JBOEGV010000058.1, read on the forward strand.
TTGGGCCGATTCAAGATATAGGTTAATGGTTGACTTGCCTTATGCTACACATCCTTTACAAAAAATGGATGTGTACCTTCCAAAAGCGGAAGTTAAGGAGGCTCCTGTAATTTTTATGGTGCATGGTGGAGCCTGGCGTGTGGGGGATAAAGCATCCAGAGCAGTGGTTAAAAATAAAGTTAATTACTGGGTGCTACAGGGTTTTATTTTTATTTCGGTTAATTACCGGTTACTGCCTGATGCTGATCCAATAACCCAGAAAGAAGATGTTGCGAAGGCGCTAGCGTTTGCGCAGGGGAAAGCTCCATTATGGGGAGGTTCTGCGGATAAGTTTATTCTGATGGGGCACTCTGCGGGTGCGCATTTGGTTTCCTTGCTATCTGTTAATGCCCTGCAACAAAACGCGAATAACATTAAACCCTGGAAAGCAACGATCGCTCTGGACTCAGCTGCGTTTGATGTCATCGACATAATGCAATCTAATCGAGTTGCGCGCTTTTATCGTGAGGCATTTGGAACGAATGAAACATACTGGCAACAGGCTTCTCCCTATCATCAGCTAGAAGATGATATTCCACCATTTCTGGCCGTCTGCTCATCACAACGCAAAGATGGGGCCTGTGATCAGGCAGAAAAGTTCGTCACAAAAATCCTGCAGAATCAAGGGAATGCTGAAGTTCTCCCCGTAGATTTATCCCACCGGCAAGTAAATACGGAACTAGGAAAAACCAATGCTTATACAGCGGCGGTCGATCGGTTTATAAAACAGGCTTTGAAATAACGATATATGAATGCTTTTTACAGCATCTGTCGGTTAATTGTTTTATGCTCTGCTTTTCACTCAATTGGTGCACTACACCCATGACAACAGAGATTGATGCAATTCTAAAGATGAATGAGGAACAGTTGTTTTCACATTTTGTGGCAGAAGCTGTAACTCAACAAAAAATCTGGATTCTGACGGATCACTACGGTTGTGTGATGCTGAATACCGAAGATGAGGATTGTGTACCTGTCTGGCCAAATGAAACCCTGGCAGAAGCCTGGGCAACAGATGAATGGAGTGAGTGTAAGCCTGAATCTATTCCATTGGAAAAATGGCACAGTCACTGGACGCCCGGATTAGAAGAAGATGGTTTTGCTGTTGTTATTTGTCCAGTGGAAGGGCAGGAAGGCATTGTGATTTATGCGGATGATCTGGATAAATCATTAACCAAAAAAGCTCGCAAACAATCTGAAAAGGCCTAAGTTCTACTTTGGTGATCAGATGAAACCTTCAGACATTGGCAAAGCATACGATCAGATTGTCCATAAATGGATTGATGTGAAGTTTAACCGCGAGAATGGTATCGAAGCGCACAAGCGCGCTCTGGCTTTTCTCAAAGAGGGTAAAACGGCTCTGGATGCCGGTTGTGGTTGTACCGGGCGTTTCTTTGATCTGTTCATTGAGAATGGCTTAACCCCTGAAGGGATCGATATCTCGGATAAGATGGTTGAGCTTGTTTCTGAAAAATACCCGGATCTGAGCATTCATCATGCGGATATCTGCCAATGGCAGCCTTCAGGGCAATACGATTTTATAACCGGCTGGGACAGCATCTGGCATGTGCCGCTTGAGGAAAAAGAGAACCTGATTCGTAAATTATGTCAGGCACTGACACCCGGAGGGGTGTTTATCTTTTCTACTGGCGGTGTTGATGCTCCGGAGTCCATTACGGACGATGCAATGGGCCCCACCGTTTGTTACTCAACCTTAGGTATTCCTAAGTATCTTGAGGTGATTGCAGATGAAAATTGTATCTGCCGCCATCTAGAATATGATCAGTACCCGGAACTGCATCTGTATTTGATTGTGCAGAAAGCAGATTAACCTCTGATTCTGCGTACTCGAAAAGACCGACCTTTCAATTTTCCTTGTTCAAGCTTTTTAAGTGCAGCTGAGGATGATGCCCGTTTAACAGCGACATAAGCACTGAAGTCGAAGATGTTGATCTTACCCACTTCTTTGCCGTCAATGCCGTTTTGTCCGGTTAGAGCGCCCAGAATATCACCGGGACGCACTTTTTGTTTACGACCACCATCGATTTGCAGAGTCGTCATAGGCGGCTGATAGCCCGGGGATTGTAAAGCTGATTCATCAGGCAGAGCCTCTGCAGTAATCTCTTTCTTCAGATAATCTTCCAGAGCGATCATCTTGTGCGTTTCTCGATCACTAAAGAATGTGAACGCCAATCCACTACGTCCTGCTCGACCGGTACGGCCAATACGATGAACATGAACTTCAGGATCATGGGCCAGGTGATAGTTCACGACCGCTTCCACGGATTCAATATCTAGTCCTCGTGCGGCTACATCCGTCGCCACAAGAATAGAGGCGCTTTGATTACTGAAGCGAACCAGAATCTGATCCCGGTCTCTCTGCTCAAGGTCTCCGTGAAGCGCTAAGGAGCTGAGACCGCAACTATGCAGTGAATCTGATACAGCCTGGGTTTCTTTTTTGGTGTTGCAGAAAACTACCGCGGATTGCGGGCGGTAGTGTAATAGCAGCAGTTGTAGAGCACGCAGGCGTTCATCATTGCCCTTAACCTGGTAGAAGTGTTGTTCAATACTGCTGTTATCGTGATCGCCAGCCACTTTTACAGTGACAGGTTTGTTCATTAGTTTTGCTGCGATAGCTTCGATCTGTTCAGGGTATGTGGCACTGAAGAGCAGGTTCTGACGTTTTTTCGGCAGATAGCTCATGATCGCATCCAGTGAAGCCTGAAAACCCATATCCAGCATACGGTCCGCCTCATCAAGCACGAAGGTATGCAGATCATCCAGCTTTAAGCGTTCCTTGCGTAGATGTTCTTCAATACGGCCCGGCGTGCCAACAACGATGTGAGCGCCATGCTCCAGTGAGCCAATCTGTGGGCCAAAGGGCATGCCTCCGCAGAGGGTAAGAATCTTTATGTTGTGGATTGAACGCGCTAGTTTGCGCAGTTCTTTTGTTACCTGATCCGCCAGTTCACGAGTAGGGCAGAGTATTAACCCTTGAATCCGGAAGCGTTTTACATCAAGTTTATCCAGCAAGCCAAGTCCGAAGGCTGCTGTTTTACCTGAACCTGTCTTGGCTTGAGCAATAACATCATGACCTTTTAGCACCTGTGGCAAACTCTCTGCCTGGATAGGAGTCATCTGTTCATAGCCCAGAGACGTGAGGTTTTTAACCAGTGCCTGGTTTAGTTTAAGGGATGAAAATGATGACTTACTCAAGGGAAATTCCTACTCGAAAAAAAGGCGATTTAATAAAGAGAATCATATTAAAAGATTCTCTTTATTACACATGTTAATTAATGGGTCAGCTTGGATTAGCGAACGGCTACATTGTTCTGTGTTGGACGTTTACGTACACGGCGGACACTGGGTTTATTCGCTGGCGCTGACGAAGGTGATTTCTGAGCTGAATTGCTTTGACCGGAAGTACTCCGTTGAGGCTTATTGCCGGGTTTGGCCTGGCCTGATTTCCGGGTGTTTTCGCCTTGTGTTCTGGCTTCGCCGCTTCTGTGGCTTTTATTTTTGCCCTGAGGCTTATGGCCACGGGCATTTTCACCAGAACGCTGACCATCACGATGGCCTTTTGTAGCTGATGAAGCATTGTTGCTGTTATTTGGCTTTTTGCGGCGGTTGCCTGTATTCGATTTTTTATGTGCAGGTTTGGACTTCAGGTTTGATTCTGGCAATCCATGAACAGGAGCAAAGCCTTCAATGATCTCCCGATCCAGTAATTTGCCAATCAGTCGTTCAATCGCTTTTAATTGATCAACTTCATCAGCACTTACTAGTGATACTGCCTGGCCTGTGGCGCCAGCACGTCCGGTACGACCAATACGGTGTACGTAGTCCTCGGCAACATTAGGCAGGTCAAAATTTACAACTTGCGGTAGCTGGTCAATATCAAGTCCACGCGCAGCAATATCTGTAGCAACCATGACTTTAACCGTGCCACGTTTAAAGTCAGCGAGGGCTTTTGTGCGAGCCCCCTGACTTTTATTGCCATGAATAGCGGTGGCACGAACACCCGAATTTTCGATCTGGCGTGTCAGTTTATTCGCACCATGCTTTGTACGTGAGAACACAAGTACTTGTTCCCAGTTATTATCTTTTATCAACTTAATCAGCAATGCAGATTTTTGTTTCTTATCGACTGGGCTGATCCACTGTTTGATATTGTCCGAAGTCGAATTAACTGGTGTAACTGAAATCTCTACAGGATTGTTAACCAGACCCTGAGCCAGTTTTCGGATTTGGGCAGAAAATGTGGCAGAGAACAGCAGGTTTTGGCGCTGTTTCGGTAGTACAGCCAGAATTCTTTTTATGTCATGGATGAAACCCATATCGAGCATGCGGTCTGCTTCATCCAATACCAATACTTCAAGGTCGCTGAATTTAACAGCTCCCTGTTTATACAGATCTAACAAACGCCCGGGCGTCGCGACAAGAATATCTACACCACCCCGAAGTTTTGTGATTTGTGGATTGATTTTAACGCCACCAAATACGACGTGGGAACGTAACGGAAGGTTTACGGAGTATTCTTTAACACTCTCAGCAACCTGAGCTGCCAGTTCTCGCGTAGGTGTTAGAATCAATGTCCTGATATGTCCACGTTTTGCAGGCGTGCCCTGACTTAATCGTTCTAAAATCGGTAGTGTAAACCCGGCTGTTTTCCCGGTTCCTGTTTGGGCCGCAGCCATCAGGTCGTGGCCTTCAATTACCGCAGGAATTGATTGCGCTTGTATAGGTGAAGGTGTGGTGTAGCCTTTGCTTATTACGGCATCAAGAATAGGGCTGGATAAACCCAAATCAGTAAAATTCATCTGTAGTCTCTTTTTGATAAACAGCAGCGAAATACCGTCCAGCCCGTTATTTTATTTTAACGGGGTTAAGACGCTGTAAACGTTTATCGTTGTCAATTGATTGGAGCAAAGAGACTCACACTGAACGTTGTGAGTGTGTAGAAAATAGGGAGAACCTACCGACATTATTTCTCGTCAGCTCATTGTTTTTACAAAACTGTAAAAATGTATTCTACCATACCCATAAATTATTCTCTCAGAGTATTTGGGGTTTTAGTGTGAATTAAATCCAAAATTGGCGGTGTTCCACCTATTTCCGATATTTTTTATTACCTTTTCCGCCGCTTTTTAAATCGTATATTTGCTGTTTATCTCGTAAGAATCCGCTAACTGTATGAAGTTATAGGTATTGTACTTTGGTATAACTTGTTGGCACTGCTTTTGCTCTCTTTGATGCCTAAAAAATATAATAAAGTTACAAGTGAGCTGAAGATGAAAAAAACTATTGGTTTAAAGCTAGGTGGTTGCTTTTTACTAACTCTAATGGTTCTACTGATAAGTAGTTTTTATGCCCTGAGTGGTGTCACCGATATTAGAAAAGCACTAGAAGATATTGCCGGGGAAGCTTGGTTAACTTCAGACAGTGCTTCCTCTTTGAGTCTTAACGTCATACAGAGTACAGGCTTGCTAAGAAACAGCCTTTCCTACCAAGAACGTATTCCTGATCCTGAGTTGAAACAAGTTGAACAATACGTTCATGGCGCATTCTTATCCCTTGAAAACTTGAATTCCAGCAGTTACCAAGTGGGAACTCAAAAACTGTCAAAATTGGTCAATCAATTAAGTGAATTGAAAAGCCGGGTTATTGCTGAACACACCGATTATGTTACGGCCATCGAAAATAGCAGGGTGGGCGTTAATCAATTTAACAAGTTTATGAAACGTCTGGGTTTTTATTCGAACTACCAGATATCGAGTCTTGAAGATGCTTTTCAAAGAAATCAGGTTAATTCGTGGAGCGGTGATGTAGAGGATAAATGGAATTTTGTTATTGCAATTTATCGTTCCCGAATAGCTTTAGGGCATACGGTAACGGCACTACAACTTCAGCTTCAGTCCTCTCAGCCTGGTACTCAGAAAGAAAATGTTTCAATGGCAATGTCAGATCTCAAGTCGAATTTAGATGATATTACTCAATCTAGGCTAGCGAAAAATATAATTAATAGTGGTGATTGGAAAGGTAAGAAATATTCTGAAGCTGCCAAGTCTTTATTTGAACAACATAACCAATTGACAGTTAACGTTCAGGAAAAACAAGAAGCTTTTTTACGTACTCGTGATCAGCTACTTACCTTAGTGAACACTTTAGAGAAAGAAACCGGGGAGTTGAAATCGAACATTGATCAAGATGTTAAAGGTCAGGCTTTGACTGCTGTTGAGATGGCAAATTTTCTAAATAGCACAATGATAGCGAGCTTTCCGATAGGTGTTTTATTAACTCTGTTAGCTATATGGTTAAGCTTTCGTATGGTTATCTATCCCGTTAAAAATGCCAGTTTTCAGATGGCTGAGATTGCATCTGGGGAGGGAGATCTCAGCGTTAGGCTTCCTGCTAAAGGTGATGATGAAATCTCCGAACTCGCGCAAAACTTTAATAGTTTCATTGCTCGCATTGGTGAAACTGTTGGTGTGGTTTCTAAAAGCAGTTGTAATCTGGTAGACACTTCTGAAACGTTAAAAAACAATGCGAGAGCAACGCTGTCATCTGTTGAAATGCAAACGCATGAATGCGAGCAGGCTGTAACAGCAATGGCTGAAATTAGTGAAACTGTTAATGATATTGCTAGCAACGCAAGTCAAGCAGCTCATTGCAGTGAAGAAGTGCAGAATCGAGCTACCGTAGGTCGTGAGCTGGTCGAAAATAATCGTAAAGCAACAGAGCTGTTATCTGAAGAAATTCTATCGGCTACTGAAGTGATTTCAAACCTTGCTGAGGAAAGCAATAAAGTTGGAAGCATTATCACTGTTATTCAAGGTATTGCTGAACAAACAAATTTGCTTGCCTTGAATGCAGCGATTGAAGCTGCCAGAGCTGGTGATCATGGTAGGGGGTTTGCAGTAGTAGCGGATGAGGTACGCGCTCTTTCACACAGTACTCAAAGTGCAACTGAAGAGATCAAAGGTCTGCTGGATACATTACAGCATAAAGCGTCAGAAGCTGTGAATGTTATGCAAGGAGGACGTTCTCTAGCGGGTCGGAATGTTGATCTGTCTGAAGAAGTTCATGATCTGATTGAAAAGATGTCTCTGGAAATTGATCGGATTAACCAGTTGAATTTATTGATTGCAACTGCGACTGAAGAGCAAGCCCAAGTGACAGGGTTAACAAAAGATAATTTAGAGCGCATTGGCAATGCCGCATCAGAAACGGCTGAAGCAGCAAGAAGTAATTCGCTGGTAAGTACTCAACTCGAAGATCAAGCCGCTGAAATGCAAACGATGCTTTCCCAGTTCCGAGTATAGGTACGAGAGTACAGTACCGGTTTACGAAACATAAGGGACTGATGAAAGCAGTCCTCTCTAGCTTAAAAAGATTATGACTCTATGAAAGGGAATTCAGGTAGTGGTAATTGGGTACCTGAAAATATGAATGCACGTACTATGCTCCTTTCATTAGCGCTGTTCTGTTGTCTCACAGCAGGAGTGGGCGTGCTTTTATATTATCAGCAAATGGTATCTTCACAGAATTATCTGGAGGAGGAATCTACTCAGACGACCGCAGATTTAATTGCTGCGAAAATAGATACGATTTTGGAAGATTATGTGACAGTGATTAATATCATGACCACGCTTCCTGATGTTGTTACAGGATTGGACACAGAAGATCAGCAAACTGTGATGAAATCTAAATATCTGCTGTATCAATTCTGCAACAAAACTATAGGGAGCCTATGTTATCTACTTAAACCGAATGGTGATGTCTTAATAGATAATCGCGGTCCTACTGAAAAAACACTCGAAGGTAAAAACTATTCATTCCGCCCTTACTTCAAAGATGCATTGCAGTTTGGAGCGTCAATTTATGCTGCGCTAGGAACTGTTACAAACAAACGTGGTATTTATTTCAGTAAACGCATTCAAAATGAATATTTTGAAACCTTGGGTGTGGGTGTCATAAAGGTACCCATGGAGGGCCTGGAACAGGTGATGAATAGTGTGCCTGGAAACGCTGTATTGATAGACCCTGATGGTGTGATTTTTTCAAGTACACAGAAAGATTGGTTATTGAATACCCTTTGGTCTATCGACTCAGACTTAATGCGTAACAAGGTGGAAAGTAAGCAGTTTGGCCTTAAGCCACTTAAGTCTCTGAATTTTTCGCATGATCTAGGCCAAAAAAGCTTAGTAAATGAAGATAAAACCAAACGTTATATTTTGGGTGTTTCAGAAATAAGTCACATGCCTGGTTGGCGTCTGCTTTATATGACAATGCCGCAAAATGGCATCGGTGTGAGTTACATACCAATAGTGTCATCACTTTTCTTAGTTACAGCTTTAGCCGCACTTCTGCTCTATAAGGTTGGTTGTAAGGACCTTACCCGGAGAAGGGTCGCTGAAGTGGAACTGATGGCTAGTGAAAAAAGGCTCAGACAACTGACAGAAATTACCAATGAGGGAATTGTTATTCATCAAGAAGGTAAGGTTCTTGATTGTAATAAAGCGGTTGAGGAAATATTTGGGCGAGTACGAAATGATTTGATCGGACGTGACATCTGGTCCTTGATGGCGCCAGAAAGTATTGGTCTTGCAGTCCAGAATATGATGGATGGATATGAACAGCCCTATGATATAGAAGGGAAACGATCAGACGGTGAAATTTTCCCAATGGAGATCTGTGCTCGAAGTAGTGCTATGAGAGGGCAAAATGTTGGATTCTTTTGCATCAGGGATACGTCACAAACGCAGCAGCTCATATTGGAACGTTTGCACCGTTCAATAATACATGCAGATGAAACATCAACTTCATTTGCAGTCATATATATCGATTTAGATAACTTCAAACGTTTTAATGACAGCCTAGGCCACCAATTTGGAGACAAATTGCTTACTGCTACCACCAGAAGGTTGCGTTGTGGGCTGACTGATAAAGATAGCTTAATCAGACATGGTGGAGATGAATTTATCGTGCTTCTTGGCGAAATTACCTCTCCGGAACAGATGTGTGAAGCGGTTGATCGTCTTAATTCACTATGTAAACAAGAGTTCACTATTGATCAGCGTAATGTGCATCTCTCAGCAACATTTGGGGTCGCTTTATACCCAAATCATGGAGAAACTTCCAAGGTATTGTTACAGAATTCAGAGATAGCGATGCATAAATGCCGTGAAGAGGGTTTGCAAGGTCAATATGCCTTTTACTCCGATAAAATGAGCTATGAAGCCGGTCAGCGGCTTGATATTGAATTGCATCTTAGGAAAGCAATAGAAAAGCATGAACTTTATTTAAATTATCAGCCCGTATATAAGAAGATCAATGGGAAGTTGAGTCTGTCTTCTGCTGAAGTTTTGGTGCGTTGGAAGAGTGCTGAACTTGGTTTTATTGGACCAGATAAATTTATAACCATTGCTGAAAGCACAGGGCTTATTATTGAGATTGGTTATTGGATCATCAGAAACGCTTGCTTACAGGGGATAAAGTGGATACGCAGTGGTCTTCCCCCTTTCAAGCTAGCAATCAATATATCTCCGCAGCAACTAAAGAAGCCAACATTTATAGAAGACTTAAAACTCATTTTAGATGAAACAGGATTTCCAGAATCCTTGCTGTGTTTTGAGATCACTGAAGGCCTTCTGATAGAGGATGATCAGTATGCCAAAGTTATTTTGAACAAATTAAAAGATTTTGGCATCTCACTTTCTATGGATGATTTTGGCACAGGATACTCTTCACTTTCATATTTAAAAAACTATCCATTTGACACGTTGAAAGTTGATCGTTCATTCGTGATGGGGCTGGAAAATGAACACAGTAACCAACAGTTAGTTAAAGCCAGTATCATGATGGCCCATGGGATGTCATTAAACGTCATAGCCGAAGGTGTTGAAACGGCTGAACAACTGGCTTTTTTGGAAAAGAATGACTGCGATTTCTTTCAAGGCTATTTACTTAACAGACCATTAGCAGAAAGTACGTTTCAAGATCATCTTAATTTCTGTAAATTACATCCTGATGGTTTTAAACAAGAGCAATTATCTTCATAGATCCGGTCTTTTATTAGAGTAAATTGATATAGACTGAAGCTGTATGACCGAAACGGGATGTTTCAGCTTTTAACAAACATATAATTAAATATTTATATGCTCAAAATACCCCTGTCTGGCCTGGGACTGGGAATACAATAGACCACTTCATCAATTTTTCTTTCGTAGATAAGTGACTTTATTACGCCATTATTTGTTACGGTTTCATTTATGTGGTTGATCACTCATTCAATAACCCCTTATCGTAGATTTAACGGAAGATACATTGCGCTTAGCTACTAATCCCTGGTTTATTGTTGCTGCTGCCGTACTTATATTGGCGAGTAATGTCGGCGTGCGTCAGACAACAGGGCTGCTGCTGCCGGATATAAGCCTTTCACTGAATGTTCCGGTATCGGATCTGGCTTTTGGCTTTGGTGTACAGAATTTGCTGTGGGGAGCTGTTGCGCCGTTTGCAGGTTTGGCGTCTGAACGTTTTGGCACAGTACGTGTTCTGCAAATGGGGGGAGTTGTTTACCTTTTGGGTATGCTGCTAGCTTCTTTTGCAGAGAGCGGTTCTATTTTCTTTCTGGCAAATGCGATTCTGATAGGCATTGGTGTAGGGGCAACAACATTCCCAATTGTGTTAGCCGCCGTGAGCCGACATTTCCCGGCATCTAAAAGAACCTTTGCGTTAGGAGTGGCCAGCGCTGGAGGCTCTTTGGGGCAATTTTTATACTCAATTTTATTGGGTTGGCTCGATACCTTTTCCCACTGGTCAGAAATATTCTTTTGGTTTGCGATTACACTCAGCAGCATTCTGGTGCTGGCCCCTTTTCTTGGGGGTAGGACCAGGATTGAGGTGTCACCTACAAAATTCGACTTTCAAAGTATTCTTAAGGCACTGTACTGCCGTGAATATATTCTGCTCAATCTGGGTTTCTTTGTTTGTGGGTTCCATATCTCACTGTTAACAGTACATATGGCAGGTGTTGTGAACTATTGTGGCTTGCCTCCTGAAATGGCGGCTAACTCATTGGCCGTTATCGGACTGGCTAATGTTGTTGGCGTTATTCTGGCTGGGTGGGCGGGAGATCGCTGGCATAAGCCCTGGCTGCTTACATTGATCTACTGGTTGCGTGCCTGTCTGATTATGTGTTTGTTGGTTATTCCTCCTGATACACAGTGGTTTTACCTGTTTTCTGTCGTGATGGGTGTGCTTTGGTTATCAACCGTGCCATTAACTAGTGGCACTGTTGCACAAATTTTTGGTACAAAAAACCTTGCTTCGCTTTTTGGAATTGTAATGTTCAGTCATCAGATAGGTGCTTTTTTTGGTAGCTGGTGGTCGGGTTTAATCTTCGATCAGTCCGGATCTTATGAGTGGGCTTTAATCTTAAGTGCAGCCTTGGGTATCTTTGCCGCAGCCGTTCATCTACCTATAACTCCTAAAAGAATAAGCCGCTATCAGGCGGGGTAACCTTTCAAAGAGCATGCTGCTCTTTTGAGACCAAATAGTTCTATAAAAGGTTTATAAGTATCAAATTTGGCAGGAATAGACTGTTATAGACTCTGGTTGATAGCGTGTTGCTATTTGAAATCGATCAGTTCCACTTCAAAGATTAAGGTTGAACCCGGAGTAATAATGGCGACGGAACCATCACCGTATGCCAGTTCTGGCGGGATAAAAAAACGAACTTTGTCGCCTTTGCTCATCAATTGCAGCCCTTCAGTCCAGCCCTTGATGACTTGATTCAGTTTAAATTCAATCGGTTCACCACGATCAACGGAACTATCAAAGACACGCCCGTCAATCAGAGTGCCATGATAATGAACTTTCACTGTTGATGTTGCTTGTGGTTTTTCACCATCTGGCTCTTTTACAAGAATCAGATATTGCAGGCCGCTTGGAGTCGTTATGACATCAGGTTTTTGGCTATTTTCTTGTAAAAAAGAAATTCCAGTCTGTTTATTTTCGATTGTCTGCTTTTTATTACTGAGCATCTGTTTGTAAATGAAATAGCCGGTAGCTAGCACTCCTAACAGCAATAGAATTTCAAACATATTAAAAACCAATGAGTAATAGTGACTAAGGGATGATGGCGTCTTAACGAGCTGATTGCAATCTGATTAACCTACATACTAAGCCTGGGTTGGCATGGAATTCTTAGTTTGATAAAGAGCAATAACTGTTGCTTAAAATAGATCGTGCATTTTGGTGAGGGACATAGCGTTACTTACTTTTCACTGAACCGTTGTTGATAGGTTTATCCATAAAAAAGAGTCTGAGGTGGGTTCCATAAATGGATACAGACAATTTTGTATTCAAAATCTGCTTTGTAATCTGGCAGCTATTGCCCTGAACAATCAGGGATTACTTGTTAAAATTATCTGCTGATTGTCTCTAAATGTTGGTTGATTCTGCAACTTGGAAAGAGAGGGTAACTTCTGAGGAAAAGGGTGCTGATCTTTACTGATTTGGGCAAGATTAAAGTATAAATAATCCTTGAGCCAGCTTTGATAGACTTGCAACCACTCACATCTAATCTCATCCAAGGAAGTGAAATCAGGCTTCAAACCTGCCTCCGAGTCATATTCATTAAAAAGGTAGCCTTCTTTATAATCTTTATAAGTGGGCCTGTTGGCAGTGAAATAATCGATACTGACTCGATCTTCATAAACTGACTGTAACCTGAAAATGATTCGGCTAGCAGAAATTTGACCTGTAAATGGACTGAACACCTCATATATATCATCGGAAATACAATAGAGTTGTTTGTTTGAGAACAGCAGGGCTACGATAGCCCCATTTATACGAAAAACTGCTTCTATTTCGCTGGCCATTTCTGTCAGGTATGCAGCTTCTTTTTTAGCTGGTTCAAGTTCTGAAAGAGTGTTTTGATAAAAATGATCTAAGCTCTGAACCAATGCTTTATCCGACTTTAAAGCAACAGAAAGGTCTTCTATAGGTTCGGCTATAGGGAAATGTTTAAGGGGCGGAAATCCCTGCCTTTCTGTGTGTAAAGTGGACATGTTGCCCTCCTATGAATAAATTGCCTCTGGTTGTTTTCTATACAGCAATGTGGATGCCAAAATTATCAACATAATGTTTTTAAAAGAAATTTATATAATATGAGAATGCGTATTATCAGGAAAAAGGCAAAAAATTGCCTTAAGCAGGGGATTGTTGCCGCAAGCAGTGGCAGAATATCAGACTGTTATTAAATGAGTTATTTATCTGCTGCAATAGGGGGTTTAAACAGACCTGTAGCGGAATCTTGAATAGGAAAACTGATGAAAAGTTATCAAATAAACCTGGATGCCCTGATTATTGTGGTTTTTTTATTCGTTTGTTCTTTAGCGGGTAATATATATCTTGTGAAATTATATGCTGAGGTCGCCGATGAGAATGTAAAACAGAAATTGACCATCATGATGAATGAATTGAATCTTGATGCTAAAGACAACTACATCAATAAATTAGAAAAAAAACATGGAACGGAATCTGTTGGTGATCAGCCTGATCAAAAATAAGGGCGTTTGAATGGAAAAACACCGCTTAAAAAGCGGTGTTTTAGAAGGTTTAGCCTGATATGGCCGGTTTAGAACTTATAACCAACAGAGAGCATATACACAACAGGATCGATTTCAACTTCGCCCAGATTAGTACCATTCAGATTCAGGTCAGTATTAATGTCCATTTTCCAAACAGCAGCATTGACTAGCCAGTTTTCATTAAGGGCGTAATCTACGCCTATCTGTGCAGCCAGACCCCAGGAGTTATCCAGTTTGATATCGCTACCTGCCAGAGCACCTGAGCTGCCTTCTGAGAAGAAAGTTGTGTAGTTAACACCCAAGCCTACATAGGGTTGCAATGCAGAACCACTGTCCATTGGAAAGTACTGAACAGAAAGAGTGGGTGGAAGGTGTTTAGTATCTCCAACCTTAGCCCCATTGATCGTTAGATCATGCTTGAATGGAGTAGATGCAAGTAGTTCGATACCTACATGATCAGTCAGCATATACGTGCCTGTAATACCGATCTGAGTTTCATCTTCAACATCAACCCCAGGAACAACTGTATTGTTTGTGGCATCAGGATCAACTTGCGCAAGACCTACACGGACGACGACATCGCCAGCTTCGTATGCTACAACATTTGAAGTAGCCACCACCGAACCCAAAATTAAAGCTGAAAGAGCTTTTTTGTTCATTACTTATCCCTCGTTTTTGCACTTGCAATAGATGGCGCTATTAGATTCCCTTACAAAAAATAAGGAATTGATCTGAGGCAAACAATAGGAGTGATAGAGTTGTTGATTGTGTTGATATATTGCGCTAAGTCAAAAGTCTTAGAGGTGATGTAGAAAATTATTATCTTAACGAATGAAAAAGGACGCTTAAGCGTCCTTTGTTATTAGATTATTCAGTAATTATTTCCAGGCATGAAGCATTGATATCGGCATCGTAATAGGCCATACCCAGTTTATCCAGATAATCCATACGGTCAGCATTCATCAGATCTATCTCAGGCGCTTTAATGCCGTTTTCGTCATATATACCAGCCAGGTATGCAAGATAGGCTTCACCTTCTTTAACCATCAATAAGCTGGCTGCACCAACGTCAGTTTTTACTTTGCTGTTCAGTTCTTCTGGAAGCGCCACAGATAATACAACGGGTTGTTCTTTACCTTCGATACGTACACTGCGATCGCGCACTGTCTGTTCTGCCCAGTAGTAAGCAAGCTCTTTACTTTGTGTCAGAAATACCGGCTCAATCGTTTCGGTGTAGCTGTTGCCGATGGTAGCCATGGTTTGTTTTGCAGCTTGATTTAACGCTTTATCACCTGAGCGTTTGAGGCCCTGCTCTTTGATTGAGTCGACCAGCGCAGAGGAAGTGCCGTGATACCAAGTGTTGCTTGTAGCAAAACCTTGATCAGTTAACAGATCTTTAGCGTCTTTAAGAAAAGCGGGTGTAGTCATAGTCAAATCACTTAATCAGTTTGCGGTGGAAAGCAGGGGAGAATTCTAACTTAAAACACTCAGTAATTCTTTCTCACTTTCTTTGTATTACTTTCGGGTATAAAAAAGGCGACACCTTAAAAAGGGGCCGCCTTTCTTTGCAAAGGTAGTGCCCTGGCAAGCCAGCGCACATGCCTTGGCCTATCTTAGCTGAACTGGTTAGAAGTGTTCTTCGCACCGCCAGCTTTCAGAGCGTTCTCACCAGCAAAGTATTCTTTGTGGTCATCACCGATATCAGAACCAGACATGTTCTGGTGCTTAACACATGCGATAGTCTGACGAATCTCTTTACGCTGTACGCCTTCAACGTAACCCAGCATAGCTTTGTCACCGAAGTACTCTTTAGCCAGGTTATCAACAGACAGTGCAGTTGTGTGATAAGTAGGCAGAGTGATCAGGTGGTGGAATACGTTCGCTTCACGCGCAGTATCAGCCTGGAATGTCTGAATGCGAGCATCAGCAGCTGCAGACAGCTCAGAATCGTCGTATTCAGCAGACATCAGGTTAGCACGATCGTATGCAGAAACGTCTTTACCTTCAGCTTCCCAAGCATCAAAAGTCTGCTGACGGAAGTTCAGAGTCCAGTTGAATGATGGAGAGTTGTTGTAAACCAGTTTCGCATCTGGGTGTACTTTACGTACATCGTCCATCATGCCTTTGATTTCGTGAACTGTTGGAACTGCAGTTTCGATCCACAGCAGGTCAGCACCAGCATCGATAGCGCCTATGCAATCGAATACGCAACGCTCGTGACCAGTACCCTGGCGGAACTGGTACAGACCAGATGGCAGACGCTTAGGACGAACCAGTTTGCCGTCACGGCTGATCAGTACGTCGCCTTCAGCTGTATCTTCTGGAGCAACTTCTTCAACGTCCAGGTAAGAGTTGTAAACGTCACCCTGGTCGCCTGGCTCTTTAACAACAGCGATTTCTTTAGTCAGGCCAGCACCTTCAGAGTCAGTACGTGCAACGATAACACCGTCATCAACACCCAGCTCAAGGAAAGCGTAACGCAGAGCGCGCAGCTTAGCGTGGAAGTCAGAATGAGGAACAGTTACTTTACCGTCCTGGTGACCACACTGCTTTTCGTCAGCAACCTGGTTTTCGATCTGCAGGCAGCATGCGCCAGCTTCGATCATCTGCTTAGCCATCAGGTAAGTCGCTTCAGCGTTGCCGAAACCAGCATCGATATCAGCAACGATTGGCACTACGTGAGTTTCGTGGTTGTCGATCTGATCCTGGATAGCAGCTTCTTTAGCTGAATCGCCAGCTTCACGAGCTTTGTCCAGTTCACGGAACAGGCCGCCCAGTTCACGAGCGTCAGCCTGGCGCAAGAATGTGTACAGTTCGTTTACCAGAGAAGCTACAGACGTTTTCTCGTGCATAGACTGGTCAGGAAGAGGACCGAAATCAGAACGCAGTGCTGCAACCATCCAACCAGACAGGTATAGGTAGCGACGTTCAGTAGAACCGAAGTGTTTTTTGATAGAGATCAGTTTCTGCTGACCAACAAAACCGTGCCAGCAACCCAGAGATTGAGTGTACTTAGTTTTGTCTTTGTCGAACTCAGCCATGTCACGGCGCATGATACCAGCAGTGTACTTAGCGATATCCAGGCCAGTTTTGAATTTGTTCTGTGCACGCATACGAGCAGCAGATTCTGGGTTGATCTGATCCCATGGGCTGCCAGCTTCAGTTTTAAGAGCTGCGATTGATTCGATGTCTTGATTCAGTGTAGACATGGTCATTCCTTCCTGTTTTATTGCCAGCCAGTGAATCGGCTAACGCTTAAAAAGTTTCGAGGTCAATTCTATGCTTCGATGAGACATAATTGAAATAAATGAATGTTATTTGTGGTATTTATTATGTGAATGTATGCATGTTAATATTCAGTAATCTTTAAAAAAGTTGGTAGTCCCATGAACCTTGATAAGATTGATCTCAACTTGTTGGTATACCTTGATGTATTGCTTAGGGAACGAAATGTCACTCGTTCTGCGAGTTTGCTGGGCATCACTCAACCAGCGATGAGCAATGGATTAAGGCGATTGCGAGAAACTTTTGGTGACCCTTTGTTGGTACGAACGAGTGAAGGCATGGTTCCAACGGAGCGCGCACAAGCATTGCAACCCTTGCTGCGTCAGATTCTGGCATCAGTGGAGCAAGTGATTGAACCAACCACTGACTTTGATGCGGCTTCAAGTGATCGAGTATTCAGAATCATGACCAGTGATTATGGTGAAGCGACTCTGATGCCGCGTTTATTAAAACGATTACGTAAAGAAGCTCCTGACATTGTACTGGATATTCTGACTCCAAGTGATATGAGTTTTCAGGAGGTAGAGCAGGGATTAGTAGACCTGGTCATTAATCGTTTCGACACCATGCCGCAATCATTTCATCAGCGAACGCTTTGGCGTGATAGTTTTTCATGTCTGTTTAGTGTTGATAATTCTATATCTCATGACTTCAGGCTGGAAACATATCTCAATGCTAAACATGTCTGGGTAAGTAAAACCGGAATGGGCGCGGGTATGGGCATTACACCTAAAGATACCAAACGTCTTGGGTGGGTTGATGAAGCACTCGAGAGAATAGGGCATAAGCGTCATATCACCGTGTTTACCCGTCACTATCAATCTGCAGCAATGCTGGCAGAACAAAAAGGTTTGGTGGCAACAATTCCCAGTAAAGCTGCCGCAGCGCAGTCGATGAACCCTAGGTTAGTCGTTAAAAAACCACCATTTGAAGTGCCTGATTTTGAATTTAAAATGGCATGGAGCCCTTTACTTCAACACAATACTGCCCATCAGTGGATACGTAGAATCATCACCGAAGTCGCTCAAAACAAAGGTTAGCAATATATACGGGCTGTTTTTATATGCTTTTGAGCATTTTTTTGTTTTTGCGCAATGTTTACTCTGATTTATTGAGCATACCAACAAGACGCTTTCTATACTCCAATTGAAACCTTGAATGTATTTCTGATTGTCCCATCAGACGTTTGAAGTTTCTGAGGGCGAAGAATGAAAGTAACACTTAATACCAGTTTCCATTTAATGATTGTGATTCTTATCGCAACAACTTTGATTGTGACAGGTGTTTCTAACTACCTTCTTTTCCAAACAGCTTTTCTTCAGCAAGAGTCACGTCTCCAACAACTGGCAAAAAGCCAGGCTCGATTGATGGAAGCTGTGGCTGAATTTGATCAGCGTTACAGTATTTATGCTTATCAGGGGGATGCGGAAGAGGCTACGTTGTCACAAATCAAGCAAGCTCTGGACAATTATGATGGTTTAGGAGAGACCGGTGAGTTTATTTTGGCCAAAAAACAAGACGATCATATTTCGTTTCTACTGAATCACCGTCATGATATAGACGACGATCACTCAGAGCATTCAGACATAACCATCGGCAGTAATAAAGCTGTACCTATGCAGTTAGCACTTGCTGGTCAATCGGGAACTATTATTGCCCTAGATTACCGCGGCGTTGAAGTGCTTGCCGCTTATGAGCCAGTAAACAAACTGGCGTACGGCATAGTTGCAAAAATTGACCTTAATGAAATCTACGCCCCTTTTATTCGCTCTTTTATAGTCAGCCTGGCAATAGGCGCATTAGTTATCTCAGTAGGTGCTTTTGGTTTTTACCGGATAATGAATCCACTGATTCAGCGTATTACAAAAAGTGAAAGTGATCTGCGCCTTATTCTGAACTCTGCAGAAGAAGGTATTTTTGGTGTTGATCTGCAAGGCAAATGTATTTTTGCAAACGCTGCTTGCTTGAGAATGTTGGGGTATACGGAGCCTGAAGAGTTTATTGGCAAACAGATGCACGAGTTGATACATCATCA
This sequence comes from Neptuniibacter sp., assembly GCA_050633605.1. Lineage (GTDB taxonomy): Bacteria > Pseudomonadota > Gammaproteobacteria > Pseudomonadales > Balneatricaceae > Neptuniibacter. Next base: position 32,535 of record JBOEGV010000058.1, read on the forward strand.
TCATGTTGATGGCAGTCCCTATGATGTTGCTGACTGTACTTTGATGAAGGCACTGGAAGAACAACAATCAGCAGTGATCGGCGATGAGGTGTACTGGAAAAAAGATGGCAGCTCCTTTTTTACTGAGTCGCGTATTTACCCCATGTATGAACGTAACAGATGCTGTGGCGGGGTGATTATGTTTGTTGATATCACTCTGAGCAGGCAGGCTGAAGAAAGCCAGCGCCTAGCAGCATCCGTGTATGACAATGTGCATGAAGGGATTTTGGTTACCGACTCTGATGCAAAGATTGTTTCAGTTAATCAGGCATTTACAAAGATCACAGGGTATTCATTGCAAGAGGTTATGGGCAAAAACCCCAGCCTTCTTCAGTCAGGGAAACAGGATAATGCCTTTTATAAGGATATGTGGAATAGTCTGAATACCCATGGTTTCTGGCAGGGGGAAATATGGAATAGAAATAAAAAGGGCGAAATCTACCCTCAGTGGGAGACCATTTCAGCAGTCAAATCAAATGATGGCAGTATTCAAAATTATGTCGCTGCATTTTCTGATATTACCCCTTTGAAAATTAATCATAAAAGGATGGAGTATCTAGCCCATCATGATCCTTTAACCGGGCTTCCTAACCGCTTGCTTTTCAATGCTCGTTTGGATTTATCTATACAAAATGCTCGCCGTAAAAACGTTGTTTAGCTGTTCTTATGATTGATTTAGATGGCTTTAAAGAAGTTAATGACTCTCTAGGACACCAGGCTGGAGATCTTCTACTGCAACAAGTGGCATCACGTTTAAGTGGTCAGGTAAGAGAAGAAGACACTGCTACAAGATTAGGCGGTGATGAATTTGCTGTTGTGCTTTATGACGTCGGTAATAGTGATAATACCAAGTGGTTGACAGCCAAGGTGGTTGAAAACCTTGGTAGGGTTTACTTTATCGACGATAAAGAGGTTCATATCAGCTGTAGTATTGGGGTAATCAACTACCCAGATTATGACTATGAACGCCCAGAACTAATGAAAGCAGCAGATGAAGCGATGTATATAGCTAAAGAAAAAGGCAAAAATCGCTTTGAGTATTACACCCAAAAGTGACCAGAGTTGAGCATTTACAGCTATATTTAAACAGTTAGAGAGCTTTGATAAACTTTATGAGGATCATAAATAGTGGTAAAGGCTGACTGTTCCAGAATAGGGTATAAACATTTTCATATAGCTGATGCGTAATTTTTTCCTTCCTCTGTCTGCTGATGGGAACATGACTATTATCTTTAAACACATTCTAGTTACGTGCCTGATAATCACACTCTTCAGTGGCAAAGCCTTTGCCGTAGAAAGAAAGCAGAAGATCCTTGTGCTGCATTCCTATCATCAGGGTTTGGAATGGAGTGATAATATCTCCCGAGGAATTAGGTCAGTTTTTTCTTCTTATGCCGATCAATATGAACTGCATTATGAGTATCTGGATACCAAAAGAAATACAGGTGATGTTTATAATGAAAAATTAACTCGTTTCATAACATCCAAGCACTTCAGTTTGAGGTATGCGGCAATAATAGCGGCCGATAATAATGCGTTAAGAATGCTCAATAGTCGCGAATTGTTCTTTACAGGCGATCCCCCAATTATTTTTTGCGGCATCAATAACTATACGGAAGCCTTAACAACCGAGCTTTCAAATATTACAGGTGTTGTTGAAAAGGCGGATCACCGATCTAACATTGAGCTTATAAGGCGATTACATCCTGAAAGTAAACGAATCTCGATTATTGTTGATAAGACGCCTACAGGTGATGCAATAAGAGAAGAGCTACTTGAAGTTGAGAAGGAATATCAAGGAAAGATTGAATTTCATTACTTACGTGATTTTCTTCTCAGCGAACTCCCAGCAATTCTTTCAGAGTTAGAAAGTGATGAACCTATCTACCTGCTAAGTTTCAACAGAGACAGGAACAATAATTTTATCTCATATACCGAAGGTATTGAGATGTTAAATAAAAGTGCTTTGGGGCCAATCTACGGTGCCTGGGATTTTTATATGGGTAAGGGGCTTGTTGGTGGCAGCATTGTGTCGGGCTATCTGCAAGGTAAGATCGCAGCTGAATTAGCCATTAAAATTTTACAAAACCCCGTTGAGCTCAAACAAATACTGCTGAAAAAAACGCCAACTAAGTACATGTTTGACTACTGGTATATGCAAGAGCATGGCATTTCACTGTCATCAATACCTGAACATAGCGAAGTGATTCATGGCCCGGTGTCTGCCTATGAACGATATAAAAAATTGCTTCTGGTTGGTTTGGTTGTCTTATTATTTCTCGCTCTGTATCTGTTTTGGAAATTTAAAACACAGCAGGTTTTGCTTAAAGCCAGAGAAGTACAGAGCACAAAGCTGGAACAAAAGGTTTATGAAAGGACAATTGAACTGGAAAAAACCAATAAAACTTTGCAGCAACTATCTAATCTGGATGGGTTAACGCAGCTCTACAATAGAAGGTTTTTTGATGAAGCTCTTGATACAGAGCTAAAAAGGGCGCAGAGGTCATCTACTCCTATTTCGCTGTTGATGTGTGATATTGATCATTTTAAAAAATTTAATGATAGCTACGGTCATCTGGCTGGTGATGATTGTATAAAGGCAGTAGTTGACTCCATTCAGGCTAAATGTAGCAGGGGGGGCGATATTGCAGCCCGTTTTGGCGGTGAAGAGTTTGCTATTATTCTTCCCAATACCAACGAAAACGGCGCTATTGTTATAGCAGAAAATATCCGGCAAGACCTTGCGGCAAAAAAAATCCCGCATAAATCTTCTGATGTACATGATTATGTGACCATCAGTATTGGTATTGCGACCATTGTTCCTACTGTTTATACATCCCCTACGGATGCCATCGCACTTGCGGACCTTGCTTTATATGAGAGTAAAAACAAGGGTCGTGACCGCGTTACTGCGAACCAGCATAGCTAATTAACAATACTTAAACTCAGTTTTACTCTTCTTTGTCGTATAGCTACTCTTCAGAAAAATAAATAGCGCCTTTCTTCAGGAGCAATTCAAGTAACTCAAGATTAGCTGCAGATGGGGAAATATTTGTCTGCACTAGATCAGAGCATAGGTTCTGAGCCAAAGCTTCCTGATTTTTGGAGCAGGTGATGCGCTCACCATCAACAAACAACAATAGCTGATTCTCAATCCGATGGAAGGCAAATCTTGAGCCCTCTGTACGGCTAATAGGGACTTCAGCTTTGAGCAGATCTTGTATTTCAGGTGCAGAAACATCCGAACTAAGGTTTAAAGCATGATCTGGATTTTTAGGTTCGGTCATCCATTTCCCAAACCAGTTTGCCAGTAGCTCAGGGCGTTTTATGTAAGAGTCTAAAATCTGTCTGACCTGATCAAGAGACTCTTCAGTAATTTCACCCGGATTGCTCTGGGTTTTGAGCTCTGGGTCGCTATAGCGGTCTTCTGCTTTGCTTACAGACTCTATATGGGTTGCAAGACCATCAAAAATCTCCTGATGAGAGGGGGCTCTAAAGCCTACTGAATAGGTCATACAGTCTTGACCAATACCGTAGCCGTTGTGCCCAACCCTTGGAGGTAGGTAGAGCATATCACCTGGTTCTAGATCCCACGTCTCTTCTGGCTGCCATTCTGGGAGAATCATCACCGGTGTATCCGGGCGTCGTGGTGAATCCTCACCGAAAAGCCCGCCCACTTCCCAGCGACGGGTACCGGAAGCCTGAAGCAGGAAAACATCATAATTATCGTAATGGGGACCAACGCCACCACCATCCGCAGCATAGCTGATCATCAGGTCATCCAGACGCCAGCTGGGGATAAAGTTGAAGTGGGATACAAATTCAGCCGCTTCGGGAATCCAGTGATCTACGGACTGAACCAGAAGAGTCCAGTTTTTTTCAGGTAAAGTAGAAAATATATCTTCTTCGAAAGGACCGTGTTGAAGTTGCCAGTCAGCCCCATTGTCTGATTGGATAATCAGGCGTGATTCGATCTCTTCTTCAAGTGCAAGACCTGCTAACTCTTCAGCACTCACCGGAGGTACAAAGTCAGGAAATGCATTTTTGATGAGCAATGGTTTTTTCTGCCAGTAATCGCGCAGAAACACTTCCAGACTGATGTCGCCTAATGGCAAGGTATTCACTAGTCGATTAACTCCAGGAGTTGCTCAATGGCTTCTTCCATTTCCGCGTAAACTTTACGTTTGTCACGGTTAGCCAAAGCTGCAAGGCGATTGTTACCCACCTTATTGATGGATTTCTGCAGAGTATGGGCGCACTCACGAATACCAACCATGTTATATCCTACTTTTTTTGATTGGTTGTTGATTGCTTCCAGATTCTTTTTTAAATCATCAGCTTGTTGAATCAGACTCTCAAAATTAGATTCCATTTCTTTTCTCGTCGTTAGCAGGGGAAATTCCCCTTAGTCATTCTTCTTTTCAACGGTTTCCTCAACTGATGTGAGGATGCCACGTAACATATTCAGTTCAGTTCGCTCAGGCCTTGAGCGATTGAAAAACCTGCGAAGTTTCTCTAACACTTTGCCCTCATGTTGGGGAATGATGAAATTAGTCATTCGCAGTACTTTCTCAAGATGCTCGTAAAAAAGAGATATTTCCTTTTGACGAGGGTACTCTTCCTTAACGGTTTTATAAGTCTTATTTTCAGCCGCCATAAATATCTCATAACAGAGTAATTGAATCGCTTGTGAGACATTTAATACGGGATATTCCGGATTGGCAGGAATATAGATATGGATATTACACTTTTGCAGTTCGTGGTTATGTAAGCCCATGGTTTCTCTTCCGAAAACCAGTGCTACCTGACCCTCTTTCGCTTCACCGACAATCTGCTCTGCACCATCTCTGGCTGGTAATAGAGGTAGGTCAAAAGTTCTTTGAGTTCTGGCGCTTGTGCCTATTACCAACTGACAGTCTGCAATGGCTTCTTCAAGTGAATCTACAACAATTGCGTTTTCAAGCAAATCTTTAGCGCCCGCAGCGCGAGAATCGGCTTCTCTGTTTGGAAAAATCTCAGGCTCTACAAGATAAAGCTGGCTAAGCCCCATATTTTTCATGGCTCTGGCAGCCGCGCCAATATTTCCCGGATGGTAGGTGTTGATTAAAACGACTCGGATGTTGTCTAACATTTGATCTCTATTATGCCTGAATGAAAACAGCAGACATTATAGTGAGCGTTCCAGTAATGTAGAAGCTCACTATCGAGAAAAAGGGAAATGTTTCTTTTAAGTGCCCCAGCTTCGGACTGGGCCGACATCAACATGGACAAAGTTATTGCGGGTATACAGGCCTACCCCTCCGGAGCGCATAAACAGTGAGGCTTTATGCAGATCTTTTATATCAACGCCAGGGATACGAATATCAATAGCCTGACCTTTTAGGTGATAACTTCTTTTAGCAACTTTGTGGCCTTTTCTACGCAGCATTTCGTTGGTAGCTGGTGAGCGATAAGCAGAAATGACATGAATTTGTTTGTCATTAAACTGTTGTTGCAGATCGTGTAAAAGCATCAGCAACTTTGTGTCCATACCGATGACTTGATCGTTACGGTGGTCACGCAGGAGGTAGTTTAATGCATTAATACCATCATGATCGAAAGTTCCAGAGTGATAAAACGGGCTGGCTATCGACTCCCCTGTGTGGAGGTTTAACAGGGAAAGGTGGTGTTCAGTTTCTGCGTGAATATTAGCGAAACTGGTTTTGGGTAAAGTGGTAAGAGCGGCAGAGCCTCCTAAAACCTTTAAAAACTTTCTTCTTGAACTACACGGTCGATCTGACATTAATAAACACTTAAATTTGAACTGATAACGCTAGCATTATGCCTAATCTAATTTTTTTTGTATATATTTTGATCAGTTTGAGGTGATGAAGATTTCTTGAGAAGAACCGCTTTTTAATTGGCTCAGCTCATATCGATCACGTTTATAAAGATCATCACGGAAATGCAGAAGACCTCCCTGGTCAACCCAGCTGGTCCAGTAAGTAACATAAAGTTTGATAGGGCTTTGTAATTTGACTCTTGTGGTTACAGTTTGGGAAAAAAGTTCGTCTACTTGATCAACAGGTAGCTGGTTACTCATTTTTAGCAGTGCATCCGCGAGTTTTTTTGGATGTTCTACCCGGATGCAACCTGAACTGAAAGCGCGTTTTGGTTCATTAAACAAGCGCCTTGCTGAAGTATCATGAAGATAAACAGAATAGGGACCGTTGGTTAGAAATTTTACTTTACCTAGGGTATTTCCTTCTCCGGGTGGTTCCCATAGTCTCTGATAGAGCTTTCCCTGATACATTTTATCCAGATTTATATCTTCAGGGGCAACGACCTTTCTTTGTGCTCCCCAGCCTGTGACTACCTTGAGATTTTTTTTGTCCAGATAATCCGGATCATTCTGGTAAACCGGTAGAATATCTTTGTAAGCAATGCTTTTTGGGACATACCATGAAGGGTTAACTACGACTCGATCAATTTCCGTTGTAAATATTGGTGTTTTACGTTTGCGTTTACCTACGATTGTTTTCATTGTCATAGTTTCCACGCCGTGATCAACCAGGTGAAGTTTATAATCAGGAACATTGACCTGAATAAAATGATTTTGGTCAGGCTGAAAACCGTTCATCCTGTAGATATTAAGCAGAACCTGTTCTGCCCGGACAAGTGGAGGAATATTTAACTGCTTACGAGTTGATGGACCCAGAATACCGTCTACTTTTCCTCCATGTCTTAATTGAAAGCGCATAAGTGCATGATGTAATTCCAGATCAAAAAGCTGAGAGGCGCTTTCCTCAAGTTCATCCTCCAGGTCGCCTAAATGTATCAGCATCTCCCTAAGAATAGGAACTTGGTGGTGATAGTCCCCAAAACTGAGCAGTGGGCTTCTCCTTAGCTTAGGCCAGGTTACTTCAGCAGCTAAATTTTCCAGCCTTTGCATCTCTGAGTGAAGGTGCTCAATTTGATTCTGCAGTGAATACTCTTCTGCTGGTGCTACGAGTGCAATATTGTTATGGCTATAATTACTGCTAGGTTTTGGCGATGATGCAAATGCAATGGTTTCATAGCCATAACTGAGGGGGCAGATGGCGGCAATTGCCAACAGCAAGTAATAGGGGGAAATGCTCTGTTTTGCCATCATTCGATCCGTGAAAAATACTAGGGTCAGTTAAGTACAGATCTTAGATGGTATTTTGGCAAGTTATTGAGATGAAGGTTTTTCAATCAGAAACGTTAATCTAAACAGGATCGTCAGATATTGTTTATAAGTCAGGTGCTTGGCTATATCAGTGAAGAGCGATTAAATAACAGAATCAGGTTCAGTTTTCTTTCGATTTGGCCTGGGCTTGGGCTTTAAGGGCTTCCTGCTCTTTATAGTACTCGTCTTCATAGTAAACGCCTTTTACTTTCAGCCGCTTTTCGATCCAACGGTTATAACGTGTCCAGATAAAAAAACCGGGCGTCATCATGATCATAATGCCAATCATTAATGCCGAGCCGGCAAAGCGTTCCGGAACCTGTAATATAATCCAGTCAAGAAACCCTGAATAGCGGCCAACATAAAACCAGGCAACCAGCCCTAAAAAACCGGCACCCACTGCAATATGGTGGTAAAGCTTGTTATGTTTTGAATCAGTCATGAATATTAAATGCTTTCTGCTTCTTCAGCTGCTTTCTTACGTTGACGAGCCTGACTCTCTATGATCTGGCGGGCAAGAATCATGCGACAACTTTCTGGCATTTTTACAAACTCGAAGCTCGTTTGGTAGCGCCCATCAGCCATCGGAATACTTCGCACACAAGTGCCGTATAGCAATAGGCCAATACAGGACTCAGGGAAGACTAATTTCAGCGAAAAGAAAGTGTCCGGTTCATAAGGCTGATCAGAAAAGAATTGTAGACCTCCTTCCGATATATTCACTTCCTGAATTGCAGCATTACTGATGGTCATCTCTGAGGATGCTATTGCCTGTGCAATTCGCTCAATTTTATCGTGAATAATCTGTAGAAATGAAGAGAGGTTATTATCCTTTTCAGAAATTTTCCTTAGCAGTTGGCTGCTTGCTGCATCCATTTGCTGCAGCTCAGTCAACAAAAGGAAATTAGGTGAAACATCAAACTGATTAGGCTGGGGATGGTCGCTAATTTCATCGCTGGAAATTACCTTCAGTTCAAGTGAGATATGTTGGTCAATCCGAAAAAACTGACGGCGATCCTGTTCCTGCATTATCTGCCCCACCATTCCTCTAAAAAAATTACAGTTGAGTATAACGAAGATAAAGAAATATAAAACCTGTAAACCTAACCTGATAACGGCCATATCAAATAAATGTGGGTAGATGTAAAGCGATTCAAGAACGCTATGTGCTTAAAACTCCAAATGATAAAAGTCAATTTTATACTCAACGTCAGCTTTTAAATTTTACTTAACCTCATTTGATTACACCTTATTTGGAGTCGTTGGACCATTTTGCCCATTCAGAGATAAAAAAAAACCGGCCTAAGAGGCCGGTTTTAAGTACTCGCAGATGATTAAGAAGGGGGGGTTAATCATCTGCGTCGTCCAGATCAAACTGGGGGGCGGAGTCTGTTAATAAATTAATGTTGTCCTCCAGCTTGTTTCGGGATTCATCGTCAGAATCTTTGTAACGAACATCCTCACGAATCAGATTTTGCAGTAAGCTCTGTCCAAAAGAACGAATACTCTCAAAAGGATCTAATGAATGATGGTTCATAAAACGATCCATATTATTCATTAGCTGACCCAGATGACGTCCATTGTTACCAAGAGGGTTATCCATTTGCTGAACTTCCTGATAAGCAGTGACAGCTGAATAACTCACAGATTGGCTCATAGATACATTCAAGTTCATCAATTGAGATTTGTCCATTTCTAATTCAGTTGCTTGTTCAAAAGCATCTTGGATATCTCCACTGAAGAAGTCTTCAGCTATAAGATTAATATCCTGAATCAGAGTTTGAAGAGCATCCAGCTCTTCTTCATTAAGGTCGCCTTTGACGCTGAATTTATAACTACTACTTTCAGTACGATCGACACCAAATGATACCGCAGAAGCTTCATCATCACTGTAATAACCCAGAGACGTCGTCTCAGTTTCTGAGCCATTGAATTTAATAGTGACTTTGTCGCCTTCTTTGGTCATTACCTTAAGAGAGAAAGATTCCGACTGAGAAAAACGCTCCGCAGCGGAAAGAGAGACCTGTCTGGACGGCGCTGTTTCATTACTACCAGGCGCAAGGCCAGCCAGCGCTTCGAACGTCAGGTCTTTGGTTTGCTCTATATTTGCAGTGGTTTCTTCGTTAAGCATACCGAGTTCGTCAAGAATTTCGGTTGCTTCTTTGAAGCCCTTTTCAACCCCGGCTACCGCAGCTTGGTACATCTGTTCAAGCCGCTCTTCGGATGCACCACGTGCGCGTGCATTTTCCAGACCCTGTGCAACAAAGTCAGAGATACGTAACGCAACTTTTTCTGGTGAATAATCATTGGCATCCATCCCTTTCATTTCTGAAAGGCTCATGCCGGGAATATTTTCTGCTAATTTGGCTACTAACTGATCTGCCGCAGATGCTGATTTACCGCTGGTATCTTTGCCATCAGCAAAACCGCCACCAACCAGGGTTTCCTGGCGGATATGGTTATAAGCTGTCTGGCTACTGTATATAACCTGCACGGTGTCCTCCACAGACAATTTATTTGTAACGTCTTTCTTGTATCGCCTGAATTGATTAATTCTTTACCAAGTTTTTTGGTTATATGAGGTTCTTTCAGCTTGTTAATTCATTTAAAAAAACAACCTGTCAATTTTTCAATAAGTTAGGGGAGGTATTTAATAATTGTTGTATTTTATGGAAGTGAATGAATTTACTGAAAGGCATGTGTACTACTTGCCAGAGAGCAGGATAGCTTCACCAATATCAATTGTATCTGATGGACCTTGCAGTATGACTATGTCGCCTTCAAGTAACTGGCTACTACCATCTGGATCGTGAATGGAATGGCTGTGTCTGCGAATCATAGCTACGTTCATGCCGTATTTAGCCAACGGAAGGGTATTCAGCGTTCGGCCACATGCGTAGCTTGATTCATCAAGAGGCACAGGGTGTAGAACTTCTTTCATGCGGCCACTGGCATCCACTTTGTCAGAATGCTGGCCATGATAATAACCATGTAGCATGCTATAACGCTCGGCTCGAACCTGATTGATTTTTTTCTCAATATCCCGATGAGGCACTGACAGTAAAGACAAAACATGGGAAACCAGCATTAAGCTACCTTCCAGTGCTTCTGGGATAACCTCGGTGGCTCCTGCCTTTTGGAAAAGCTCTAAAGATGAATCATCTCTGGTGCGAACAAGAATCGGCATGGTAGGAAATCGGACCCTTAGGTGCTTGAGCGCAGCGAGGGAGTTATCTACGTTTGGATAGCTAAGAATCAACATCCGGGCACGTTCGCCGCCAAGTGCACTGATAACATCTGCACGTTGGGCATCTCCAAAACAGATATTCTCGCCAGCAGTTGAAGCCTCCATGACACGTACGGGGTCATTATCCAGCACAATATATGGGATATTCATAGGTTCAAGAAAACGAGTAATAACCTGACCTACACGGCCAAAACCACAGATGATTACATGATTATTAAGGGAATTGCTGGCCATCTCCATTGCTTCAGGCAGGAGACCGTCAGAATTGTTCACGGGTGTACGATGTAACCAACGGCTAAGTCGATCAGTATGGTTCATTAATATCGGAGTGATGATCATGCTGGTGATGATGGTGGTCACTGCAATGGCGTTAACATCCGGCGAAATTAACTGGTTGCCCAGTGCCAGTGCCAGAAGAGCAAAGCCGAATTCACCGCCCTGACTTAGGCTTAATCCTGCTCGCAGGGAATTTGCAGGGTCTTTATGCAACAGAGAACCGAGCAACGTGATAAGTAGGGTTTTAATTACAATCAGCGAAATGGTGAATATGATTACCCAGTACCAGTTTTCCAACAGTGACAACAGATCCAGTTGCATACCTACGGAAACAAAGAACAGACCCAGAAGCACATCCCGAAATGGACGAATATCTGCCTCTAACTGATAGCGATAATGGCTCTCTCCCAGCATCATGCCAGCAAGAAAACCGCCTAACGCCATCGAAAGTCCTGCTGCGTGGGTCAGCCAGGCAGCCAGTAATGCAGCGACGAGAGTCGTGAGAACAAATACTTCGCTGGAGCCACTGTTAGCAGACTCATGAAACAGCATCGGCATGATGATTCTGCCAACCAGCAACAGGATGATCAGCAAGGTTGCGCCTTCAAGTAACATAATTGCAACCGTGGTGGAATCAAACACTTGGTTTTGGCTGCTAAGGGCCGGAATAAGTATCAGGAAGAAAACAGCGGCAAGATCCTGAAAGATCAATGTTCCGACAGACAGCTGACCATGCGGGGTATCCAGCTCATTCCTCTGAATCAGTTCTTTACTCACAATTGCTGTCGATGACAGTGAGAGTGCGCCAGCAATAACCAGAGCTGTGGTCATGCTTTGGTTCAGAATCAGACAGATGACGATCAGAATCAGAGAGGTAAAAGTGACTTGCAGGGAGCCCAGACCAAAGACTGCTTTGCGCATGGCAATCATACGCGATACAGAAAACTCAAGCCCTAGCATAAACAGCAGGAAGACAACCCCCAATTCACTGAGCAGTTGTATGCTATGAACATCTTCAACCAGACCAAAGCTATAGGGGCCAAGAACAGCGCCGACACTAAGGTAGGCTAGTAAAGGGGGCAGATTTATCCGCCTGAACAGGGTTATGGCAATAACGGCGCAGCAGATTATTGCCAGAAATTGCTCAAAGAAACCCAATGTCATTAGCTGTCATCCTTTTCGGTTGTGGTTACTTACCACATCAGATCATCAGGAATTTTGTAATCTGCGTATGGATCATCTTCATCCGGCTCCTCCTCCGGTTGAATGCGGATTACATACTCCGGAAGACGCTGTTCAATTTTTTCTGCAAACTTGTCGGGGATCAGGTAAAACTTCTCATCCAGCACAGCAATTGCTACCTGACCGCGTATCAATTGCCCCTGAAGTTCATCAGTAACATAGAGGGTTTTGACTTTATTATCATAAGCAAAGTTGTATGAGACTTCGGCATCATCAGGCCATGTCAGTTGCTGTTGAATGATCATCTGACGGCACTGCGCTTTAATCTCTTTATTACGTCGTTCTTCTTCGCGCTTAAGGTTAAGCTCGCGGTCACGCTGCTGTTTTTCCATACGCTGCTTTTCCAGTTCCTGCTGTTTCTGAGCTTGCTCATCAACAACCGATTGCCCAGACTTGCGTGCCTTCTTAGCTTTTTTATTCTTTTTGCGCTTCTCAGTATCTGCCTGTTTCGCTTTTTTCTGATCAACCAAGCCGATATTTAATAATTGGTCTTTTAGTGAACCTGCCATTGAACGTACTCTTACTGACTAAACTAATGTTTTGGAGACTATACCAAAACTCTTGGATTCAAGGGCTTAATCAACAAAGTTTTTATGACTTGGCCCTGTGTATAGGGTAGGTTAGGCAGTCTTTTGCAAACACTGCTGTTAACGGGAACGGTTTTATATGTCTGAGCATGACTCTGAACATCCATTTGAACGCCTTGATCCTTCGTTTCTGATGGATGCCATCGAAACCAAAGGCTATTGGTGTGATGGCAGAACCTTTCCTTTAAACAGTTATGAAAACCGTGTCTATCAGGTTGGCATTGAAGAAGAGCAACCTTTAATAGCGAAATTTTACCGACCGGATCGCTGGAGCAGGGAACAGATTCTGGAAGAGCACGAGTTCAGTTTTGAGCTGGCGGAGCAGGAGTTGCCTGTGGTCACTCCAATCCGTGATGATTCTGGTGAAAGCCTGTATGAGTACCAGGGATTTATGTTCTCGTTGTTTCCCCGTAAAGGGGGGCATGCCCCTGAACTTGATAACCCCGATAATCTGTTTATTCTGGGGCGGTTATTAGGCCGGATGCACAGTATTGGCAGCGTAAAGAGCTTTCAGCATCGTCCAGAAATCAACAGCCAGAATTTTGGTCATGACAGCGCGGCGTTTATTAGTGAGCATTTTATCCCTGCTGAACTGAAAACTGCATACGATTCTTTATGCCGGGATGTGCTCCAGGCAATCGATGAAATCTTGGCTCGTACCGGAGATATTAAAAAAATCCGGGTCCACGGCGACTGCCATTCCGGGAATATGCTATGGCGTGACGATGCGCCTCATTTTGTCGATTTTGATGATTCCAGAATGGCCCCGGCCATGCAGGATATCTGGATGCTGCTTTCGGGGGATCGTTTTGAGCAAACCGCTCAGCTTTCCGAAATTGTGGACGGTTATAATGAATTCTATGATTTTCAAAGCCGTGAACTGCAGTTAATTGAAGTACTGAGAACCCTGCGTATCATGCACTACAGTGCCTGGTTAGCTCGTCGTTGGAATGATCCTGCTTTCCCGCATAGCTTCAGTTGGTTTAATACTGTCAGGTACTGGAGTGAACATGTTCTTGAGTTGCGAGAACAGATGGCTCTGCTTCAGGAACCACCGCTTACGTTGATGTAATTTAGCTATTGAGAGAAATACTGTTTTTATATACAGTAAACGGATCAATTAACAGGTCCGGATATGATTCTCTATATTGCTGAAAAACCCAGCCTAGGAAGGGCTATTGCTGATGTGCTGCCCAAACCTCATAAAAAAGAAGACGGATGTATTCGTGCCGCCAATGGTGATGTGGTCAGTTGGTGTTTCGGCCACCTTTTAGAGCTGGCGCAACCGGATGAGTATGATGCCATCTACAAGACCTGGCGCATGGAGCATCTGCCAATCATCCCTGACGAATGGCTACTCAAACCAAAAAGCAAAACCCGGAAACAGATAGCCCTATTACGCCGCTTAACTAAAGAAGCAGATCAGATCGTGCATGCGGGAGATCCTGACCGTGAAGGTCAGTTGCTGGTGGATGAGATCATCTCCTATCTCAAGGTGCCTAACTATAAGCGCGATGCTATGAAGCGTTGCCTGATCAGCGATCTGAACCCCGGTGCCGTGAAAAAATCCCTGGCACAACTGCGTGAAAACCGTGAGTTTATTCCTCTTTCCACTTCCGCTTTAGCCCGCAGTCGAGCCGACTGGATCTATGGTATCAATCTTACTCGTGCTTATACCTTGCAGGGGCGCAGGGCCGGATACAGAGGTGTTTTATCAGTAGGCAGAGTACAGACCCCGGTGCTGGGGTTAGTGGTGAGGCGTGATCTGGCAATCAACGAGTTTGTAGCAAAATCTTTTTACGAGGTTTTAGCTCATCTTAAGACAGAGCAGGGAGAAACCTTTACGGCTAAATGGCAACCCAGTGAAGCCTGTGAACAATGGCAGGATGAGGAAGGGCGGGTACTGTCAAAGGCTCTGGCAGAAAATGTAGTCAGCCGTATTGAACAGCAAGCAGCCGTTGTCACTGAACTGGAAAAGAAACCCAAACGCAACGCTCCGCCACTGCCTTATAACCTTTCTACCCTGCAGATTGAAGCCAACAAACGTTATGGTTTAAGTGCGCAGGAAGTTCTGGATACCTGTCAGGCGCTTTATGAGCGCCATAAGTTAATTACCTATCCTCGTTCAGATTGTCGTTACCTGCCTGAAGAACATTTACACGAAGCGGGTGCTGTTGTCTCTGCACTTAGCTCCCATTGTCATGATTTGGGCAATAGATCTGATGAGATTGATCTGACCAGAAAAGGAAAGGCCTGGAACGATAAAAAGGTTGAAGCCCATCACGCGATCATCCCAACAGCGAAGAAAACTGATTTTTCCCGGTTAAGTCAGTATGAAAAAAACATATACGAGCTGGTAGCCAGACAATACCTTGCTCAGTTCATGCCGGATCATCGTTATAACGAAACCAAAGTCAGTGTTGATATCGCTGGAGGTGTATTTAAAGCATCCTCAAAGCAGCTGATTGAATTGGGTTGGAAACAGCTCTATCAAGCGACCCAGAAAGATGAGCAGGAACCCGAATGCCTTTTACCTGATTTAGCTGTGGGGAATGAACTGTTCTGCACAACGGGTGAGCTGCTGGAGAAGATGACTCAGCCGCCAAAGCATTTTACCGACGCAACTCTGCTCGCTGCCATGACCGGAATCTCCAGATATGTGGAAGATACTGAGGTGAAAAAAGTCCTGAAGGAAACCGATGGTTTAGGCACCGAAGCGACTCGCGCGGGCATTATCGAGCTGCTTTTTAAACGTGGTTTCCTGATCCGTAAGGGCAAGAGTATTCATAGCACCGAAGCGGGTAGAGCGCTTATTGCCAGCTTACCGGATGCCAGTACAAAACCGGATATGACCGCACAATGGGAAGTGACTTTAGATGAGATCAGCCAGAAACAGAATACCTACAATTGTTTTATAGATGAGCTAACAGGCAGGTTAAAGAATCTGGTGGATTACGCAGCAACAATGGATACCACGCCATTGAAAGCGTTACCCGATGCGCCGGCAAAAACCGGTAAGCGCAAAACCTATCGCAAAAAGAAAACATCGACAGGGAAGGCTCGAAGTACTAAACCCCGCAGTACGAAGTCCCAAAGAACGGGGCCCCGAAACACCAGGAAAACACAAAATGCCTGAAGCGCTAAAACATGCTTATAACCAGAAGTATCTACAGCAGGTGGCGGATGAGGTCAGCCGTCATTGTAAAGGTTTCGATAAGGCTGGGTTTCTTGCATTGGTGTTTGATGATGAATGGCAAGCGCGAGAATTAAAAGCCCGGATGTCCCATATCCGCTACTGTCTGCATGAGGTTTTAAACCTTCCATTTACTGAAGCTGTTCCTGTCCTTTGCAATGCTGCCCCTGAGTTTGGTGGTTTTGAAGCGATGTTTTTTCCTGATTACGTTGAAGCTTATGGGCAAGGCCATTGGGAAGTATCGCTTTCAGCGCTGGAATGGCTGACACGTTTTTCAAGCTCAGAATTTGCTGTCAGGCCTTTTATTATCGCGGATCAGGAACGGATGATGGCACAGATGTGCCAATGGGCTGAAGATGAAAATTATCATGTTCGTCGGTTAGCTTCAGAAGGTTGCCGCCCCAGATTGCCCTGGGCACAATCACTGCCAAAATTTAAAGCTGACCCAACACTGATTTTACCAATATTAAACCGACTGAAAGCGGATGATAGTGATTACGTTCGCAGAAGTGTAGCCAATAATCTTAATGATATAGCTAAGGATAATCCTACTCATACCCTGGTCTGGGCCCAGAAAAATAAAGGCCAAACACCTCAAACGGATTGGATTATTAAACACGGTTGCCGAACATTATTGAAACAAGCACACCCAGAAGTAATGGTTTTATTTGGCTATCACGGTGTCGAGAGTATTGAAGTTACCGACCTCCAGTTATCTCAACCAGACGTAGCGATAGGAGAGGAGCTGGAATTTAAGTTTTTACTTAGATCATCTGAAAGTAAATTGGGTAAATTAAGAATTGAATATGAGATTGGTTATATGAAAGCCAACGGTAAGCTCAGTTATAAGGTTTTTAACATTTCTGAAGGTGAGTTTTCTGAGAAAGAAAAATTGTTCAATACAAAACAGAGCTTCAGAATTATGAGTACGCGCAAACATTACTCGGGAGAACATCGGCTGAGAATCAGAATTAATGGTATAGAGAAAGCCAGCCAGAGCTTTGAGTTGTTTGAAGCTTAAAACTTATTACTTAGTTCGGTCAGGCTGTGAACGGTTTCTGTTGGGATTATACCCCAAGGGTCAAAGATTGTTTCGGCACTGCGTTTTACCCAGGCGGTATTTAAACCAGCATTATTGGCACCCAGAATGTCAAAGGGATTGCTGGATATTAGCCAACTGCAGTCATTTCTGGAGTTTGTTCTCTGTAAAAAGTGGTGGTAGGTATCAGGTGATGGCTTAAATGTCTGAATCTCATCAACACTAATAATATCTTGGAAAAAATGCTCTATGTTTGCGCTTGCAAGTAACTTTTCAACCCCTGCAGCGGTACCATTGGAAAAAGCATAGATCCTTATATTAAGTTCTTTTAAGCGGCTAAGGGCGGGTTCAACATCTGGGAAAGCAGGTAAAACCTTATAGAGTTCCAGTAGTGATGATTTATCTTCATCTGTGAGGGCTGTGCCCAAGAGTGAATCTGTATAGTTAAGCGCTTGCTCAGTACAGGTTGGGAATGGAACGTAATCCTGCATCAAGCCACGACGGAATGAATACTCTAATTGTTTATCCCGCCAGAGTTGGGTGAAAGTACCTGACAAGTTGCCAACTAGATCATCAAGCTTTATTGACACTGCTTTAGTGTCAATGATGGTACCGTAAATATCAAAAGCCAGGGTCGTCATGAAGCCACCTCTGTCTGTTGTTTTGTCTGTTGAGTGGTTTGAAGCAATGCAATGACTATTGTTCCTAACAGCATCATGCAGGCCGCAATCCAGAGTCCTAGATCATAATTACCCATTGCTCCTGCTAGCATACCGGTTATTGCCGGACCAATAATCTGAGCCACACCGTATGAAAGTGTCATTTTACCCATAAGTTTAGCGGGTTTGGTGGGATAGAAACGCCCGGCCATCGTTAGAACCAGACTGACAATACCTATAAACGTACCTCCAAATAAAATTGCGCTGAACATCACTACAAAGAGATTAGTGCTTAGTGCAGGTATAAGTATGCCAATAATTTGTAGTGAATACGCATAGAGGAGGGCCTTCATTTCTCCAGAGGTGCGTGCGATGCGGTCCCAAATAAAACAGGCAGGGGCAGCAGATAAACCTAATACAAGAAATGCGATCGCGCCTTTACCTTGTAACTCAGCCTGTTGTTCCAGAATATCGACGATGAAAGTTGTGCTGATTACATAGCCATAGCCAGCACAGAAATAGGCAAGCATCATCATATACAGAAACGTTCTGGTAGGGGGCCTGTCGATCATAACTTGGCCTGACACCGTTTGTTGGCTGGAATCAGGTTTTGGTAACCATTTAAGCGCAGGGATTGCCAGAAGGCATGCAAATAGGGTTAATACCCACCACTGTTCGCTCCAGTTACAATACCTGTGCGCTACTTCAACCACAGCGGCTCCAAAAGCGATACCTAAACCGGCTCCTGAGAAATGAATGCCCAGCTCGCTACGGAAGTTGTGGCGGATTAGCCAGTTTAATACCAGTCCCGATCCTACCAGAAGCCCAGCAGCACTGGTCAGGCCAGCAAAAAACCTGAAAATAGACCATAGAATAAAGTTTTCTGTTATTGCCATGCCCGCTGTTGTGACAATAGCGACAAAAATCCCAAGTCGATATAAGGTGTCTTTTATCTGGAGATTGCTAACAGATGCGGCAATTAATGCACCAGAAAGATAGCCCATATAGTTGATAGCTGCCAACCAGCCTCCGGTAACATCATTCAGATCTGTTTGTGCTTGCATGATGGGAAGCAAAGGCGTGTAGGCGAACCTGGCGATTCCCATTGTCAGGATTAAACTGAACACTCCGGCGCTTAGAACTTTTATTCTCTGAGATTGTACAGACATGAGGGATTATCTAAAAAACGGCTGATAAGATGCAGATTATCCCGCCTTAGCTATCACAACAAGCGAATTATTAAGATAAAATCGTTCACTATTAATGAATTAAGACTAAGGTTCAATTATGGAACTTCTCTCTCTGAAAACGTTTAAAGCCGTTGTTGATCATGGTGGTGTACAAGCAGCCTCAAAAGCACTTCATACCGTTCAATCAAATGTAACTGCACGTATTAAACGTTTAGAAGAGGAGTTAGGTTCGCCTCTGTTCTACCGTAAAGGACGAGGCTTAGAACTGACACCTGCAGGTAATACGCTGCTTGAGTACGCAGCTCAACTGCTACAGTTAGAGCAGCAGGCTGGTATGGCGGTTAAACAGGTGGGTGAAGCTGCAGGTGAAATACGTATTGGTAGTATGGAATCGTTTGCAGCTGCAAGGTTGCCGGGTCTGTTGCAGGCACTCAGAAAGTCTCATCCAAAACTGATGCCTAAAGTCACCACTGAAACCAGTGGTGCACTGGTTGAGAAAGTTCTGGATTATAAGCTGGATTGTGCTTTTGTTGGCGGTCCTGTTGAACACCCTGATTTAATCTGCAAAGAGGTGCTGGTGGAAGAACTTGTGCTGGCATCTGCTAAGGATATCGAGGTACCT
Organism: Neptuniibacter sp.; assembly: GCA_050633605.1. Classification (GTDB taxonomy): domain Bacteria; phylum Pseudomonadota; class Gammaproteobacteria; order Pseudomonadales; family Balneatricaceae; genus Neptuniibacter. The sequence goes on from JBOEGV010000058.1 coordinate 51,818, forward strand.
GATACTTTAATTATGTTCCGTTCGGGATGTGCTTATCGTGATATTGCGTTGTCATGGCTTAGAGATGCAGGAAGAGTGGATACTCAGGTTCTGGATATGGGCACTCAGGAGGGAATTCTTGGTTGTGTTGCCGTCGGTTTGGGTTTTACCCTGTTGCCGAGAAAAGTCGCTGAAGATTCACGCTATGTGAATGACCTGAATCTGGAGCTGTTGCATGACCAATACAGCAAGGTTCCTACCCTTATGGTAACTCATAAAGGTGCCATGGTAATGGCGGGCCTGGATACTTTATTAGATCTATTTTCGCAGAAGTTACCGGAGTGGGAATCTGCGGCTTAGGTTAGCCAGGGGTGGTCTTTCAGACTGTTCAGCATATGATCCAGGAACAGGCGTACTTTGGCATTGAGGTGACGTCTACTCGGGTAGAGGGCATGGATCTCAACCAGAGGTGTGGTAAAGTCCGTAAGGATCTCCTGAACAGTGCCCGCTTCTACCTGTTCTTTGCAGAACGATTCAGGAAGTCTGACAATCCCAAGATTTTTCAACATCATCTCTTTACAAAAACTCAGACTGTTTGCCCTGAGCCGGAAGTCCAGAGGTACAGGTTGACCTTCGTTCCAGTTACTGAAAGGCCAGCCCTGAGTATTAAGAAGGGTACCAATACACTGATGCTTTCGTAAATCTTCGGGATTTTGCGGTATACCATGAGACTGCAGATAGTTTGTGCTTGCGAACAGCTTCAGCTTAACCTCTGCAATTTTTCTTCCTATAAGGCTGGAATCGCTCAGAGAACCTACACGAAGGGCCAGGTCGATACCTTCATCAACTAAATCTACAACACGAGGGCTTAATTCAATATCTATCTGAATTAAAGGGTATTTTTCCACAAAAGAGGCCACGACATCATTCATGATAAAAAGTCCCATTTCGGGCGGCATGGTAACTCGTAATCGTCCTTTTGGTTCTGACTGTTTCGAGGTTACGTGATCCGTAGCATTTATCAGCTCATCCATAAGTGGCTGGCAGCGATCAAAGAGATCCTGGCCTTCATCAGTCAGGCTAAGTTTACGTGTTGTTCGTTGTATAAGCCTGACACCGAGATCGTCTTCAAGTTGAGAGATGCGTCGGCTTATGGTGGATTTTTGGATTCCGAGTTTATCAGCAGCAGCGGTGAAGCTGTTATGCTCAACCACTTGAAGAAAAAGGCTGACATCATTCAGATTCATACAATGGCTATCCAAAAGGAAAGGTGAGAGGCAAGAAGGGCAATGAGAATGCCCTTCATCACTTGAGAATCTAGGGCTACTTGCAGATACCCTGTGTTCTTAACACTACGGAGGGAGTTGTGGTTTTAACGTTCTCAAAGCTCATATCGCTTTTGTTGATCGTTAAAACTGTTGTATCCATACCCCCCATAATAGGGTCTTTAGCAGTTCTGCTGAGTTTTATCATCAAGTCGGACTGTTCGACGCTGAACCCGGAAACACCATTAACCACAGCCGATGAGCCAGAAATAGTAATAAGGTAATTACATTTCCCCTCAGGGCAATTTCTTGTCTTGGCATTCTTTTCAAAAGGGGCCGTATAGTTGGCTTGTGTATATGCACAATTGTAGTTTACGTTTTCGGCCTGAACAGCAGAAGACAATCCTGCAATGGCAGCAAGTCCAAGAAATGCTAATGTACTACGGAAATCTTTTTTCATAATCCTTCCCCGGTTAGTCCTGCACCAAGTCTAGGGCAATCTTCGTACGCTTTCTAGGGCTGTAATGACTAAAGTTAAATTCTACAGCCACCACCTGGGCAACCACCCCCGGTCATGCAAGGAGGGGCTTCTGGGTTTTTAAGTGTTTTGCTCTTAACAACACCCGCGGCTGAAATTAACTTTGTAACGGCTGAATCACCAGGTATCTCTTGCGGGTCAAGGTTGCAAAGTAAACTGAGTTCGCCCCAATTCACCGGCGTCATGGCCATAGTATGCTTTACTTCTATAACCTGTCCGGTAGCTTCAATTCTGTAATCGTAAGATGGCATTGGTTAGTCCAGTTTTGGCTCGTGCCAGTTAATCGATTTCAGGAACTTATGTGCTGGGTAGAATTTTCCATCTTTCCCTTCCTGATCCTTGGAAGACTTAATATACGCTTCAGGCAGTTCTCCGCCTGCATACACATCGAGTCCCTTCTCATTCTGGTAGAAACTCAGAGTTTGATCAATTTCTTCCTGCGTTTTACACAGTTTAGAAAGGTTGCTGGCCTGAACTGCTGCCATATCTTTATCGGCATCAATGCCCATGATATGTGCCATGCCGTATGTCACGACTAAAATATCAGCAACCGCATCACGAATCTCAGAAATATCATGGTTGTCGATACCTTCAACCAGCTCAGCCAGTTCTTCTTTGATCAAATGCAGCTGTTTGCCTGCTTTTTCCCAATTAGGGTTTTCTAAATCGCCCTGTTCGTTACCAAACACGTTGTTGAGATAGGATACGTCAGTGAAGTTGCTCATTGTTTCTCCAGTGATCAGGCAGATTCGGACTGCCTGGCAATCTTATATATGTTTTCTACGACCGCTTTAAGGCCATTACCCCGGGATGGACTGAGATGTTTTTCCAGCTCCAACTCGGTAAATAGTTTTTCTATATCCTGCGCAAGGATTTGATCAGGTGCCTTATTGTTAAAAATCTCCAGCAGTAATGCCAGCAATCCGCGGATAATTCTCGCATCGGAATCAACTTTGAATGCTAGATTAACTGAACCGTCACTTTCATGGTAAAGCCAGGTGTTGCTTTCACAGCCATTAACCAGATTTTCTTCGACTTTTAACGATTGCGGCATAGAGGGAAGTGCCTTACCTGCCAGCATGATCTCTCGGTAACGTTCATTCCAGCCACGTGATTGCTGCAGTCGTTGCAGTAGCCCAGTGTGAATAGGATCTGGAGTACTAAACTGCTCAGGTTTGTTCAGTTCATCAAGTGCGGTGACAAACTGTTCTACTTCATCGAGGGTATTATAAAAGGCGAATGAAGCTCGTGTTGTTCCAGCAAGTCCCAGATGGTTCATCAGAGGCATAGCGCAATGGTGGCCAGTTCGAACAGCAATGCCTCGTTTATCCAGCATTAGGCCGATGTCCTGTTGGTGCAGGCCCTCCAGTGTGAAGGATAAAAGGCTGACACTTTGTTGTGGCGAACCTATGCGACTGAACCCCTTAATCTGGCTGCAACCATCCAGGGCTTTATCGAACAGAGCCTGCTCATGTTCATGTAAAAGATTTTGATCCAGCTTTGATAGCCAGTTGATGGCTTCCCCTAGACCAATGACGCCCGCAATATTCGGAGTGCCAGCTTCAAATTTGAATGGCAATTGGTTATAGGTTGTTTTCTCAAAGCTGACTTGTTTAATCATTTCACCACCACCTTGCCAGGGTGGCATGCTTTCTAATAAGTGTTGCTTACCGTACAGAACACCAACGCCTGTCGGGGCGTAAAGTTTATGCCCGGAAAAAACATAAAAATCTGCATCCAGGTCTTTAACGTCCACCCTGAAATGGGGTAGTGCCTGAGCGCCGTCAACCAGAGCCAGTGCACCGGCATCATGGGCTGTGCGGATAATCTCTTTAACCGGGTTGATTGTACCTAACGCGTTGGATACATGAGTTATGGCAACTAAGCGGGTTTTTTCAGTGAGAAGGTCGCTAAAAGCCTGTGGATCAAGATCGCCGGATTCAGAAAGAGGGATCACTTTAATACTGAGCTTTTTACGCTCGGCGAGCATCTGCCAGGGAACGATGTTAGCGTGGTGCTCCATGGTGCTGATTAAAATCTCATCCCCTTCAGTAAAACGGTCACCCAGAGAGTTTGCGACCAGGTTAATCGATTCGGTTGTACCTTTGGTCCAGATAATCTCTTGGGTTGACGCTGCATTTATAAAACTGGCAGTCTGCTCACGAGCAGCTTCAAATCTTGAAGTGGCATCAGCACTCAGTGCGTGGCTGGCCCGGTGTACATTGGAATTATGATAACGATAGAAAGAATCCACCGCCTGGATCACTGCTTCTGGCTTATGCGTGGTTGCTGCATTATCCAGATAAATCAGCTGGGAGTTATTCACTTGCTGTAACAGGGTGGGCATCTGCGCTCGGATATGGTCAAGCGCCAGCGTTCTGTTACTCATTTACAGTTGTCTTTGCTTTAGAATCTGATGAACCCGCCTGATTTTCCCAGTGAGCCAGCTGTTTGTTGTAACGTGCTCTCCAGCGTGTGTACATCATTGCACTGATAAACAGAGTGCTACACAGCAGTGTATAACCTATACCGTACAACCAGGTATTTGGGTTTGATGCTGCCAAAACGGCCTGAATGAACAGGAGCAATAAAACAAAACATAACCAGGCGTGGCCGCGCGGTTTGCCAGAGTAGATTACGTGGGCAAAAGCCAGGAGCGGTGCAAGGTGTATCAGCCAGATCACCCATGGGTTGGCGGTTGGCACAGGCATCAGGAATAGATGCCATAAAGTAAACCAGCCAATCAGCCCTAGATAGCTGCTGACGCAGATAATGCGTCCAATCCGGGATTTTGTTTTGTAGTCGTGGTCATCTGGAACATATGCTTTCACAGTGTTGGTCTTTCCGTAATATCAGGCTTGAAGTTGTAAGGCCAGTTTGCCCAGTCGTTTACCCTGGGCAATACATAAATTTATCTCTGTCTCATCCAAAGCGCGTGAGCCCTGTCCGGCAACATGAGTTGCACCATAGGGTGTGCCACCGGTCGTGGTGCTGAGTAGTTCGGACTCGCTGTAGGGTAAACCCGCCAGAACCATGCCGTGATGTAACAGAGGGAGCATCATCGAAAGCAGGGTAGTTTCCTGCCCACCATGGAGGCTAGAGCTTGAGCTGAATACCGCAGCCGGTTTATCGATCAATGTGCCCGACAGCCAAAGGCTACTGGTACCGTCGATAAAATATTTTAACGGTGCTGCCATATTGCCAAATCGTGTTGGGCTACCTAAAGCAAGCCCCGCGCATTCGGCGAGATCCGCTTCAGTGCAATACAGTGCCCCTTGTTCTGGTATTGCAGGCTCTGTTGCTTCACAGTTTGCAGATATAGCGGGAACGGTGCGGACTCTGGCTTCGATTCCGGACTGTTCAACGCCGCGGGCTATGTATTTGGCCATATCCCGAGTAGCACCGTGACGGCTGTAGTAGAGCACCAGAACATAGGGTTTGCTCATTTCAGATGATTTCCAGTACGGATTCTGGTGGGCGTCCAATGCGAGCCTGATCACCTTTGATAACAATCGGGCGTTCGATCAGTTTAGGTACTTCAGTCATAACCTTAATGATCTGCTCGTCAGACAGTGAAGTATCATTCAGCCCATTTTCTTTATACTCAGCTTCTTTAGTACGCAGTAATTCACGTGCAGAAATGTCCAGTTGCGACAGAACCAATTTAAGTTCTTCAGCAGAAGGTGCATCTTCCAGATATTTGCGAACTTCCGGTGTAACGCCGTTTTCTTCCAGAAGCGCGAGTGTCTGGCGAGATTTAGAACAGCGCGGGTTATGATAAATAATCACTTCACTCATTATTGTTTACCGTACTATGAGATCGCCTAATGACAGGTGATCAAATTCAAATGATGGGTTATGGTGCGATATTGTATATGCCTTCATACTATATTTCATGAGACAGCGTTAATTTTCGGGCATTATTAACTCAAATGTAAGTTGCCACTTTGGAGATAAAATGGAAAAGCTGCTGAATATCCGCTTTCTACAGTTTCTTGGATATCTGTTTAAACAGTTCCTCTCCAATCAGGGGGTTTTAAATGCGGCTGCATTAACCTATACCACTTTGTTTGCTGTCGTACCTTTGATGACAGTTTCTTACGCCATGCTGGCGGCAGTTCCATCTTTTCAGGGTGTAGGGCAGGAGTTACAGGGCTGGGTTTTTGATAATTTTGTTCCTGCTACAGGTGCTGTGGTACAAGAGTATTTGAATAATTTCTCTTCACAGGCCCGAAAACTCACAGCTGTGGGTGTAGCAGTGTTAGCTGTTACTGCCATCATGATGATGAAAAATATAGAGGCGGCTTTTAATCGAATCTGGCGAGTAAATGAGCCCAGAAAAGGACTGTCCAGCTTTCTCTTATACTGGGCGATTCTAAGCTTAGGACCTATTCTGATAGGTCTTGGTTTAGTACTTACCTCTTATATTGCTTCTTTACCCTTTATCTCAACAGCGACTGAAGCGGTAGGTAAAGGGCGCTTACTGAGCATGCTGCCAACCGTTCTTTCTGCTACCGCATTCACTTTAATGTACGTGGCAGTACCTAATTGTCGAGTACCTTTTAAAAGCGCTTTAATCGGTGGAGTGGTTGTGGCGTTGTTATTTGAGACGGCGAAACGGGGGTTCACTGCATTTGTAACGCAATTCCCATCTTATGAATTGATATATGGAGCATTTGCAGCGGTACCACTGTTTCTGCTTTGGATCTTTATCAGTTGGGTCATCATTCTTATGGGGGCAGAGTTAACACGTTCACTTACGGTGTTCAGATCAAGAAATCAGCATGTCAAAGTCCATCACTTTTATACATTACTCGGAGTTCTTTATCGTTTGTGGCAGGCCCAGTCACAAGGTAAAACTCTTAGTGATCGAGCACTGTTGCAGGAGGTGGACTATCTGGATCAGGGGCGCTGGGATACATACCTCAAAATATTAGTTGAAAGTGGAATTGTGAAACGTACTGATCAGGGCGAGTATCTGCTGAGTATGGATATGGGAGCTTTAACATTGCTAGAGTTACAAACACTGTTACCTTGGCCTTTACCTGAAGCAACTCAGGCAAGTTCAATGATTCAGTGGCAACGTGACCTTAACATAAGATTGGAGAGAATTTCACAATCTCAACAATCTGAATTTGACATCAGTATTGAGCAACTTTTCAGTGATCAAAAGAGCACGGCTCCTGAAAAGAAAGATCCTCTTGCTCAAGAATGACTTTGGTGGAACAGATTATGACAGATATAACGCTGCATGCATTTATCAGTGGACGTGTACAGGGTGTATGGTTCAGGCAATCTACCAAGGACAAAGCAGACTCTTTAGGGCTTGGTGGTTGGGTTAGAAACCTCGAAGATGGTCGTGTTGAAGTTATCGCCGTGGGCGAAAATAATGCCGTCAAACAGTTAGAAGCATGGTTGGGACAGGGGCCGGAACTGGCAAATGTTGCAGAGGTAATCAGTGACTTTTCAGCATATGATGATTCTTTTACCCAGTTTGATGTGATTTAAATACTAGAGCTATTAGATAAAAAACCTGACGTCGTATTCAACGTAATAAATTGAGCGACTATTTTCAGCTGAGGGCTACAAATGTTATCCAGGCTCACCCGAATTTTTTCTGGTAAAAAACAAATTGGCTCCCCAGATATATCCAGCAACGAACAGAAAGTATGCCTGGATCCGCCCTGTGCTGTATTTCAGGAAAAATCAAATACAGAGTATGGCAATCAAAGTCTTGAACATGCTCGAGAACTGAATCTGACCTTTATTAGTAACCTTCTTGGAGTCAGGGCTTTAGAAACTGATGCTTCAAAGCAACAGGAATCGGAATTGAGAGTAGCATTAGATGCAGAGGTGGTTGGATTAACCGAAAAGTCGATTCCAAAACTCTCCAAAAGCGCGCTCAACCTAATGCATGATCTTATGTCTCCAACTGTAGACCAAAAAAAGATTGTCAATGCTGTTAATGAAGATCCAGCACTGGCGGGTAAGGTGTTATCGTACGCGAATTCTCCAGTTTATGTGGCTCCGGGAATTAAAATAAAAGGGATTGAGCATGCCTTAGCTATGCTTGGACAGATGCGTCTTCGGCAAATTGTCATGGTCTCGCTTATGTCAGATAAATTCAAAGTAGATTCCTATTATTTTGAGGCTTTTGGTAAATCTCTTTGGGAACATTCAACTGAAGTGGCAATAAATGCCCGGGAAATTGCAGAGAAGAAAGGTGGTGATGCCGGACTCGCTTATTTTTCTGGATTGATACACGATATCGGTAAGCTGATCATTTTTAAAAAGTTGGTTGAACTTCACCGGAAAGATAAACAACAGCCTCATCCCCAGGTCTTTAGTCACCTTCTGAATGATTATTCTGATGCGCTTACACGAAAAGCTTGTGAGGTCTGGGAACTGCCAGATTACTGGTATCTGCCCATTTTAGAGTTCCAGATGGCATCTCAGGGCGATCTTAAAACCACAGAATCAGTAGCCTTGTTCCTTGCAAACAGTTTTGCTGAACTACATGCATTATATGTGGCAGGGGAAATTACACAATTTGAATTGGTTTGGCGTTTGCAAGAAGCGGGTTCGGATCTGGAAGAGTTTATTACCATGTACCCTGATATAGACCGTGAAGAAAGTACAGGGTAAGAGGAAACAAATAAAAAAACGGGCTGAATAGCCCGTTTTTTTATTCCTGAATTGTTATAGATACATATTCAGGGAGATATAAGCAACGATACTCATCACGATAGTATATGGCAGTGCCATTAGTACCATCTGGCCGTAAGAAAGACGGATCAGAGGTGCCAGAGCAGAAGTTAACAGGAACAGGAATGCAGCTTGACCATTCGGTGTGGCAACACTTGGGATATTAGTACCTGTATTGATGGCTATGGCGAGTGAATCAAAGTGTTCACGTGTGATAGCGCCAGAATTAAGGGCGGCAACCACTTCGTTAATGTACACCGTAGCAACAAATACATTGTCACTGATAGCAGACAGTACGCCGTTAGCAACAAAGAAAACAGCCGGCTGAGCGGATAAATCCATTGCCAGTACAGCTTCAATTATAGGCTGGAACAGATGTTGTTCGTGAATGACTGAAACGATGGAGAAGAAAACAACCAGTAGGGCGGTGAAGGGCAGAGCCTCTTCAAATGCTTTACCGATTTGGTGTTCCTCAACTATGCCGTTGAACGCTGTTAGCAGGATGATGATGGTAAGGCCAATCAAGCCTACCTCTGCCAGGTGGAGTGCCAGAGCGAATACAAGAAAGACTGCAACTATTGCCTGAACCACAAGCATTGCTTTATCGCGAGTGGTACGTTTAGCATCCTGCTCACCTGCAAAATCGATCAATACGTTACGCACGTTTTCAGGCAGAGTTTCACCGTAGCCAAATATTTTGGTTTTTTCCAGAAGCGCACAGGTAATCAAACCCGCAATCAATGTTGGCATTGTAATAGGGGCCATCAGTATAAAGAACTGAATGAAGTCCCAGCCTGCTTTTTCTGCAATCAGAAGGTTCTGTGGTTCACCAACCAGAGTACACACGCCACCCAATGCAGTACCTACAGCGCCATGCATAAGCAAGCTACGTAGGAATTTACGGAACTGTTCAAGGTCTTTATGGTGTTGATCATGTACTGCTTTGTCATCGGCATGATCGTGGTCAGGGTGATGATATGTCTTACCAGAAGCCACCTTGTGGTATACGGCGTAAAAGCCAACCCCGACACTGATTAATACGGCTGTAACTGTCAGAGCATCTAGGAAAGCAGATAGGAAGGCTGCAAAGAATGAAAACAGTAAAGACAGCAGTATTTTTGACTGAACTTTGAGTAATATCTTTGTGAAAACCCACAACAGCATATTCTTCATAAAGTAGATGCCGGCTACCATGAACATCAGGAGCAGTATTACTTCAAGGTTTGCTTCAATTTCGTGCGATACGGAATGTGGGCTGGCAAGGCCGATGATAATAGCCTCAATTGCCAGTAGACCGCCTGGCTGTAGAGGGTAGCATTTTAATGCTAAAGCCAAGGTGAAAATAAATTCAAATATAAGTAACCAGCCGGTTACCACAGGTCCAAGTGTAAACAGAATGATAGGGTTAAGTATTAAGAAGCCTATGATTGCCTGTTTATACCAGACTGGCGAATTTCCTAGGAAATTCTTGACTAGTGCTTGTGATAAGGTTGTGCTCATTTGTTATTTGATCCCTATGCCAGAACAGCCAGTTTGTTGAAATGGTTAGCTTTTATAATGTCGGTATCGCTAATAAGCGTTTAGACTATCAGCTGCTAAATGAAAGCAGAAGACTAAATCTGCACCTTTATTGATCTTTGATGGATTTTCTTAAGTAAATTGGTATTTATTACGGTTTTTTTCTTACAACATATTAAATATCAGCACCCACACCAAGGATACACATAGAAATGGAAAGTCATAATCGGTATTTCATTGCTACAGCAGGAAAACATTTACTTGGAAGTGTAAAAGGCCCCTTTCTACTGTCTGAAAACGAACTGAAAAAGCTTGAATATAATGCTGTCCTTGAAGTAGGTGTGGTCGATGGGGAAACATACCATGTGGCTATCCTGGAACGGGAGACTAATCCAGATTGGATAGGTGAAAAAGAGCCAGTCGGTCTACGATCTATGTTAGCGCTGGTTGAAACTGAAGAGCAGTATTGCCTCCTGGCCACCGCCTCTCAATTAGTTACCTGGTATGAATCGTTTAAATATTGTCCCCGTTGTGCTGACCCACTGGTTCTGCATTCTAAAGAACGTGCTAAAGTTTGTAACTCGTGTGGTCACCATCAATACCCTCGTATTTCCCCTTGCATTATTGTTTTAGTCAGAAAAGGCGAGCAATGTTTGTTGGCTCATGCTGCCAAGTTTTCATCGGGAAGGTACAGTACGCTGGCAGGGTTTATTGAAGCGGGTGAAAGTGCGGAACAAGCAGTACATCGGGAAATAATGGAAGAGGTTGGTATCAAAGTGAAAAATGTTCGCTACTGCTTCAGCCAGTCGTGGCCATTTCCACACTCTTTTATGCTTGGATTTATGGCAGAATATGAGAGTGGTGAAGTTTTACCGGATGGATTGGAAATTCTTGATGCGAAATGGTTCAGCCCAGAAAATATGCCAATTTTGCCGCCGCCTTTCACTATTGCTCGTCGCTTGATAAACCAATTTCTTACGGAGATTGGTCGAGAGATTGAGCCCAATTCAGCGTTGTTTTTTTCGGCTGAATAATTTCCCCAATTTGGTTGCCAGCATTACATTACCTTCGGCTCTTAGTTTGCCGGTAAGGAACGCGCTCATGCCATCAGTCTCGCCGTTAATAATGTTGACCATTGTTTCAGAATTGGTGATCAGTGTAACGTTTGGGTCCGGGTGTAGGCCTGAGCTGACCTCACAAATATCATTGTCAATTGAGATGTAAAAGTCTGAGTCATCTTCCAGTAAAAGCTGAAAAGTAGCGCAAAGATTTGATGCATTCTCCTTTACGAATCTCTCAGGTAGTTTTTTGATCACTTTTTCGGCGGATATTACTGGGTTCATGTACAGATGGCTCGTTTATATCAGGGATAAGGAGTGTCAGAAAACGAAAGATTTATGATACATTAGCACTCCCTCTTCTTATAGCTAATTTTGGAGTTCCATCTGTGTCAGAGTTCCTTAGTGAATACGGATTATTTCTTGCTAAATCTGTAACTATCGTTATAGCAATCCTCGCTGTTGTAATCGGGATTATTATAGCTTCATCCCGTGGGCGTAAAGAGGCTAGACATGGAGATATCCATGTTGAAAGTTACAATGACGAACTGGAAGAAATGAAGGAAGTTCTTGAACATTCACTGTTAGATAAGGATGAGCTGAAAGCTATCCATAAAGCAGAGAAGAAAAAAGAGAAAGAAGAGAAAAAGGCCCGTAAAAATAATCCGCCAAATGAAGAGGAAAGGAAGAAACGTATATTCGTTCTTGATTTTGATGGGGATATGAAAGCCAGTGAAGTTGAACCTCTCCGTCAGGAAATCTCGGCTGTTCTGATGTTGGCTGAAGAAGATAAGGATGAGGTTTTAATTCGCTTAGAAAGCCCTGGTGGTATGGTTCACGAATATGGCCTCGCTTCTTCTCAAATAGAACGTATTAAACGTAAAAATATACCACTGACTATCTGTGTGGACCGTGTGGCTGCAAGTGGTGGGTATCTGATGGCCTGTCTAGCAGATAAATTACTTGCGGCACCGTTTGCTATTTTGGGCTCTATAGGTGTTATTGCTCAGCTCCCAAATTTTCACCGTCTGTTGAAGGATAATAATGTGGATTTTGAGGTTCATACCGCAGGGGAGTATAAGCGCACCCTCACCATGTTTGGTGAAAATACCGACAAGGGGCGGGAGAAATTTTTAGAGGAGCTTGAAGAAACCCACGTGCTTTTTAAAAATTTCGTAAAAGAATACCGTGATCAAGTCGATATAGACAAAGTTGCGACCGGCGAAATCTGGTTTGGAAAGCAAGCACTAGACATTAATCTGATTGATGATCTTATGACGTCTGATCAGTACCTGATGGATGCTGCAGAAAATGCTGATGTTTTCATTATTCGCTATGAAGAGAAGAAATCTCTACAAGATAAGTTGTCTGAATTTGCAGTGGAATCCAGTGATAAGGTGATGTTTCGTTGGTGGAGTCGTTTAACTCAGCCAAAAACATGGTCACGTTAAGAAAAACTTAGTTTATTCTTCAATGTGTTACATGTGAAATTGTTATTTTTGTCGTTATAATCCGTTGAAAGTTGTTTTAAACGTAGGTTCGTTATTTAAATGCGCAGTAAAGGAACACCATCAAGTATTGTCGATGCTGCAGAAGCACTTTTTGCTGAACAGGGTTTTACTGAGACTACAGTAAGGCAGATCACAAGCCGTGCAAATGTGAACCTGGCTGCGATTAATTACCACTTCGGTTCTAAGAAAGGGCTTATTCAAGCCGTCGCAGAAAAATTCATTACGCCTCTCTGTAATGAATTGACAGATCAAATGCATCATTTTCTTATTGATAATAGCAAGCCTTCTCTAGACGAGCTGCTTGAGATGCTGATGCGCGCATTACTTGTCGTGCGTAAAGAGAATAACAATACATTACCTGTATTTATGCGTTTGCTCGAGCTGGCTTACATGAATAATCAGGATGATCTTCGGGATTTCCTTGTGAGCCGCTATAGAGGCAAACTGGATGAATTCATTGGTTTTATCCGTGAAGATGCTTCTCATATGGAAGATGACGAGTTTTTCTGGCGGATGCACTTCCTGCTAGGTTCAATGACATTTACCCTTTCAAATTTCCAAACCCTTCTGTCTATTGAGAAGACGAGATTTGGTGATGAAGGGGCCGAAGTTGAGCAGATTCTACATCGTATGGTTCCAGTACTATCTGCTGGCTTGCAGGCCAGAGGTGAAAAACGCTATTTCAGCCGTATCTGACTTGGACTCATCATGCTTCAAATTCAGATCTCCCTTACCGACCAAATTCTAAGGCTGTACCAAGGGAATACCCTTTATAAGCAATACAGTGTATCAACAGCTTTAAAGGGTGCTGGAGAACAGAAAAACAGTGGTTGTACCCCTAGGGGTAAACATTATGTTCGGGCAATGATCGGGCATCAATTACCGGAAAATGCTGTGTTGGTTGGTCGACGCTTTACTGGTGAAATCTACGATGAAACTCTGGCTGCGCAGTATCCTCACAGAGATTGGATTTTAACCCGCATTCTCTGGCTGAGTGGAGTTGAGTTAGAGAAAAACCGTTTAGGTGATGTTGATACAATGCAGCGTTACATTTATATACACGGTACTCCTGATTCCGAACCGATGGGGATTGCTTTATCTCATGGCTGTATCCGTATGAGAAATGATGAACTGATTGAATTTTTTGAGCTGGTGAAACCTGGTACATCAGTCAATATTGAGGAATAACGGGTGGCTAACCTTGAAGCAACACTCTTTCTGGATCTGGATGGCACAGCTTTAACCACTGAGGAGGAGCGGATCTTAACGAACCCTTTGATTGGTGGAGTGATTTTATTTGCACGTAATACTCAATCAGCTCATCAGGTAAAACAGTTAGTTGAGAGTATACGAGCGATTCGTCCAGAAACGATCATCAGTATTGATCAGGAAGGTGGGCGTGTACAACGTTTAAAAGAAGGGGTGACCCGTTTACCTCCAGTCCAGAGTTTGAATGAAATTTTCATCAAGGATCGTGATGAAGGTCTTGCTGCTGCTAAAGAGCTTGGTTACCTAATGGCTGCTGAGATGCGTATGCTGGATATAGATATTAGCTATGCACCTGTTCTGGATATTGATTATGGGCACAATGAGGTTATCGGTAATAGAGCATTTTCCGACGATATAGATGCCGTTATTGCCCTGTCTGGATCATATATTGAGGGAATGTCAGAAGCCGGTATGGCTGCAACAGGCAAACATTTTCCTGGTCATGGTTGGGTGAGTTCAGATACTCATTTGGAAGGCGCTGTAGATACGCGTAGCTTTGAAGAGCTTTGTTCCTCTGATTTGAAACCCTTTCAACAGGCTATTGATAATCAAATAGAAGCTATGATGCTTGCACATGTGACCTATCCTGAATGCGATGAGCTTCCGGCGGGTTATTCTCGCTTCTGGTTATGCCAGATTCTGAAAGAAAAGCTAAATTATCAAGGCATTATTTTTAGTGATGACCTGTGTATGAAAGCAGCACACAGTGCTGGTACTTACACTGATCGGGTAAAAGCGGCTCTTGATGCTGGTTGCCAGGCGATACTTTGTTGTAATGAACGGCAGGGTACACTGGAAATCCTCGAATATATGCACTCAGTAAACTGCAGTCCTCTCGACTCCTTAGCTTGCCTTAAAGGCAGGCTATGGGCTTTGGATGAAAAGCGGTTACATAATGCGCGTTTGATGGCCGAGCGGCTTCTGACGTTGTAAGTCAATTTATAAATTTAGGGAGTGAATGATGGTTGAACTGCTGAGCCAGCTTTTATCTCAGTATTATCCTCAATACGAAGATTCTGCATGGATTATTCTGTCTGTGCTACTCGGATTTTTAGCTGTTGTAGTCGATCTGATCGTGAGAACGATGCTGAGTAAGCTTCAGGTTCAGGCTGAGAAAACGAATACCCTTTGGGATGATGCATTTCTTACCGCTATATCAAAACCAATCCTTTTGCTAATCTGGTTGTCAGCGGCCTATTGGTTATTGCAAATCCTTGAGCAGAATTTTTCTGTAGATTTTTTTAGAAAAGACAATCCGCTTCCAAAAGTAACCTTGATCTTCCTTTTTTCCTGGGTTTGTTTGCGATTTCTTAAGCGCTTGGAACAGATTCTGGTTATGCCAGGTAAGATGAAGAAACCAATGGACCCTACGACGGTAGGGGCATTGTCACGGCTTGCCCGATTGATTGTTGTTGTTATTCTGGTATTGATCGTTATGCAGAGCTATGGCTACAGTATCTCTGGTATTCTGGCTTTTGGTGGTATTGGCGGTATAGCCGTAGGTTTCGCTGCAAAAGATCTGCTGGCAAATTTCTTTGGTGGATTAATGATTTATCTGGACCGACCTTTCAAAGTCGGAGACTGGATTCGCTCACCAGATAAGCAAATTGAAGGTACTGTTGAAGATATAGGCTGGCGTCAGACAAGGATCAGAACCTTTGATAAGCGACCGCTGTATGTACCTAACTCTACATTTGCAAGTATCTCAGTAGAAAACCCGTCACGTATGACGAACAGGCGTATCTATGAGTATATTGGGGTTCGTTATGATGATGCAGCACAGGTTACTGCAATAGTTGATACTGTAAAACGGATGCTGGCTGAACATCCTGAGATCGATCATAACAACACGCTCATTGTAAACCTTGACCGCTTTGGTCCTTCGTCGTTGGATTTCTTTATTTATACTTTTACAAAGACAACTGACTGGATTCGCTTTCATGAAATCAAACAGGATGTGATGATGCAGATTATCCAGATTATTGAAGAGCAGGGCGCTGAATTTGCGTTCCCAACCACGACTGTACATCTGGCAAACGAAGTGCCAGACGGTTTACTGCAAAACTGATTGTTATCACATGTAAAAAGCCCTGAAAATCAGGGCTTTTCTTTTACTGCAAAAATACCTGGGGCATTGCGCCAGTATCCTTTGTAGTCCATGCCGTAACCAAAAACATAGCGGTCTTCTATCTCAAAGCCAACATAATTGAGCTTCAACTCTGAGTAGGCTTTACGGTCATGTTTTTTGTCTAGTAAAACTGCAGTCAGGACCTTCGTTGCACCAGCTTCTTGTATATGTTTAATAATGGCGGCAAGAGTGTGTCCTTCGTCGTAAATATCATCGACAACAACAACGACCCTATCTTGCAGCGCAATGTTAGGTGTTGTTTTCCATTCGAGTTCATTACCTGAAGTAGTGTTGCGGTAACGAGTGGCATGAAGGTAATCCACTTCAAGCGGGAAGTTCAGTCTGGTTAGCAAATGGCCGGCAATGACCATGCCGCCGTTCATTACTGGCATTATGATGGGATCTGAACCCGCAAGGTCACTGCTGATCTCTAATGCAATACGATTGAGGGCTTGCTGTACATCGTTTTCATCAAACAGCAAATCAGCTTTTATATAAACTTCGCGTATCTCTTCGGCATTAACTTGTTCAGTCATTTATTTAACCGGTTTGATTTCGACCAGTACTCCAAACAGAGGATGGTCTATGAAGTGGAGCTCTTTAGATCTCATACGACGGGCCTGCTTCAGATTGACCGTTAATGTATCTGGTATGAATAGTTCAATTGGTTGCATTGCCAGCGTTGCATTGCTTGCTGCATTGGGAATTGTGGCTTCATTCTCAAGGGGAGAGGGCTCTGTGCTGGGCTGTTTTTTCTTGAGAAATTGTGATTCATCGGCTGTCAGAGTGCGGCTGAAATAAAGATCAGGCCTAAAATGTAGATATCTACCGCGACCTACAGCAATATAGCCATCAAGTTCAAACATACCATTATCCAGAATGTTTCCGCCTTGTATTCGGACGGGTTTAGGATTCTGGGTCTCTGAAACGGGTTGCATCCACCCTTTATGATAGAGAACCCGGTATTTGCTAGACCTGACTAATCTTGAAATCTCTTGATGGAGGCTTAACAGGTTTCCTGGCAGTTGCTGAAAAGCGTTGAGTTCTTCATCGTTAGCTGCTGGCGGAGCCAGTGTAATTGAAGCTCTTTCTGGTATCGCATTTATTTCTTGCCAGTATTCATCGTCTAGATTTTCGCTTCCGTTGTTAGCGAAAATGATGACCTCAACAGTGAACCAGTCCTCAGCATGTACTTGTGTTGTCAGAGCAATAAAGAATGACAGAAACAGGGTTTGAATCCATTTGTTCATGATGTTTTTACCGCCAAATCGCTTAACAGAGCTTCTACAGCTTTAAAGCGCTGGTCGGTTTTCTCCATATTGAGGCTGAATCGTAGTTTATCGGCGCCTTCAAGTTTATATTTTTGTGGCTGATTTTGAACCATTTTGACTAAGGTTAACGGATCAACTTTGGCATCGGTCGAAAATTCTATACGACCTAATTGATTGCCAGCATCAATCTTAACAATATTCATGCTTTCAGCGCGCAATTTAATTTCTGTGATTTTGAAAAGAGTTTTGACCTGTTCTGGAAGCAAACCAAATCGATCGATCATCTCGACCTGAAGTTCTTTCAAAGCCTTGTTTGAAGATGCGTTAGCGATTCTTTTATACATGATTAAGCGGCTATGAACATCCGGGAGGTAGTCATCAGGTATTAATGCAGATAGATGCAGGTTGACTTCAGGACCTTGTTTCAGTGGTTGGTCCATATTAGGAGTTTTGCCTTCTTTTATGGATTCAATAGCTTGTTCCAGCATTTCCATAAACAGGGTAAAACCAACGGTTTGCATCTGGCCGCTTTGTTCTTCACCAAGTAGCTCGCCAGCACCTCTGATCTCTAGGTCGTGAGTCGCCAGTGTGAAGCCTGCTCCAAGGTCATGCGATGTTTCAATTGCTTCTAGGCGTTTAATTGCATCCTTGGTCATTGATTTCTTATGTGGGGTAAGAAGATACGCATAAGCCTGATGGTGCGAACGGCCGACACGTCCACGTAACTGATGCAGTTGTGCAAGACCAAATTTATCGGCACGATCAATGATAATTGTGTTGGCGTTGGGGATGTCGATGCCTGTTTCGATGATTGTTGTACAAAGCAGTATGTTATAACGCTTATGATAAAAGTCAGACATGACCTTCTCTAATTCACGTTCCCGCATTTGGCCGTGACCGATGCCGATACGGGCTTCTGGAACAAGCTCACGTAATTCTTCAGCTGTTTTCTCGATACTTTTTACTTCGTTGTGAAGGTAGTAGACCTGTCCTCCTCGGAGCAGTTCTCGCAAAATTGCTTCTTTGATCAGAGTGGTATCGCTGAAACGCACAAAGGTTTTGACTGAAAGGCGCCTCGCGGGTGGTGTGGCAATGATCGAAAGATCACGAATACCAGACATGGCCATATTCAGTGTTCGTGGAATTGGCGTCGCAGTCAGGGTAAGTATATCTACTTCGGCACGCAGCGATTTCAATCGTTCTTTCTGTTGCACGCCAAAACGGTGTTCTTCGTCAATAATTACCAGTCCAAGGTTTTTGAATTTAATATCACCGGACAAAAGCTTATGGGTTCCAATAATTATATCTACGCTGCCATTTTCAAGCTTATTAGTAATGCTGTTCTGCTGCTTTCCCGTTCTGAACCGGGAAATTAGCTCTATATTCACGGGCCAGTCAGCAAAACGATCCTGAAAGTTCTGGAAGTGTTGTTGAGCAAGTAAGGTCGTTGGTACCAGAATGGCAATTTGTTTGCCACCCAAAGCTGCAATAAAGGCAGCACGCATTGCGACTTCTGTTTTACCAAACCCGACATCTCCGCATACCAGACGATCCATCGGCTGAACAGAGGTCATGTCTCGAATAACATTGCCGATAGCTGCAGATTGATCTGGTGTTTCCTCAAATGGAAAGGTGGAAGCAAACTGTAGATATTGTTCATCGGGATCTTTGAATTGGAACCCTTTACGGGCAGCGCGACGAGCATAAATATCCAGTAATTCAGCAGCTGCATCGCGCGCTTTTTCTGCGGCTTTACGTTTCGCTTTACTCCATTGCTCAGTTCCGAGTCGGTGAAGCGGGGCATGTTCATCCCCTGCACCTGTATAGCGGCTGATCAGATGTAGTGAGGATACGGGAACATAGAGTTTGGCTTCATCAGCATATTCTAGTGTCAGAAATTCATTGGTTTCGCCTTCCAGTGAAATTGTCTGTAATCCCAGATAGCGACCAACACCATGATCCAGATGCACTACGGGTGATCCGGTATTAAGTTCCGACAGGTTTTTTATGACCTGATCATTTTGCTCTTGTTCTTTGGAGCGACGTCGGCGCTGGAAAACTTGATGACCGAACAGTTGCGTTTCGGTTATCAGGTGTACCTGTCCAGGGATAGAGAGGCCTCGTTCAAGAGGGAATTCAGTTATTGCCAGTTCGAACTCTGAACTTTTGAATGCCTGCCAGCTTTCAACAAGGGGCGGCTTAATATTGATACGGCTGAAGAGATCGAGCAATGATTCTCTTCGTCCTGCAGACTCGGCGCAAAATAATACCGAGCCATCACGCTCTTTAAGAAACTTTTGCAGAGCTGATAATGGCTCTTTCAGCTGGGAATCCACAGTTAAAATCGGTGGCTGATCGCAATTCAGGTTTAAGTGGCCAGCTTTATCTTCACAGCTCTCGTTACTGAGTGTTATGCGGCCATAATTTTTTAAAGCGGCAAATAACTCGTTGGTGGACAGAAATAGCTCATTAGGCGAAAGCACCGGATTAGTAATGTCATAACGCCTTTGTTCATAACGCTCATTCACCTCTGTTGAAAATTGCTCAGCTGCTGTTTCAAGAGCATCATCGACAAATATTTGCGTGTTTTCCGGTAAGGCATTAAATAGAGAACTGCATTCCTCAAAAAATAATGGCAGATAATATTCGATACCAGGCGAAGCCAGACCATCATTTATATTGGTGTAAATAGGGCACTTTCGGTAGTCAACATCAAAACGTTCACGCCAGCGGGATTTAAAACCACTAATTGCTCGGCTATCAAACGGGAATTCTTTGGCAGGTAATAAGTTTATGAATTCAATCTTTTGAATTGAACGTTGGCTTTCCGGGTCAAATGTTCTTAGTGTTTCGATCTCGTCATCGAATAACTCAATTCTGAAAGGAAATTCGCTGCCAGTGGGAAATAGGTCGATGATTGCTCCTCTGATAGCAAATTCACCGTGCTCTAAGACTGTTTCAACTGCATGATAGCCAGCATTAGTTAATTGTTTACGGAGGTGTTCGGGATTGATTGTGTCCCCGATTTTTATATCAAAGCAGTGGGCCGCAATAAAATCTGAAGGCGCTGTACGGTGCATCAATGTACTCAGAGGAACAATTAAGACCCCTTGAGAAAGGTTAGGCAGTTTATTCAGCGTCGTTATACGTTCTGAAATAATATCCTGATGAGGGGAAAATGTGTCATAAGGCAGTGTTTCCCAATCTGGAAATGAGAGAATTTCCAGATTGGTGGAGTCAAAGAAGTTAACTTCGTCATGTAATCTATTTGCCTGATTAGTGTCATTACAGATAACTAATGTAAAGCCATCATACTTTTGTGCCGCATCGGTGATAATTAAGCCGGATGCGCAACCATGCATCTGACCGATTCGTTTACGGTCACCGGGCCCCTTGGGTAATGGGTAATCAAACTGCAGCACTTAATACTCCTGTACATTTCAAATCTATCAGGGCGGCATAGTTTAACGGCAAAAGGTTTAAAAGGCAGGTTTATAATTGCGCCAGGAATAGTTTTTCTTTTGTTACAGACCAGAAATATGGTGCGAAAGTATATTGTGTTGTATTTGCCCCAAGAGGGTGAAAAGAGGATAATGCGCGCACCTAAAATTACAGGGTCCACAAATTGACACATCATACTGTGTTCAATTTAGTGGTCACCAACGAGTTTACATAACTTTTTGGAGTCTCAAGTGAGCCAAGATCAAGTATTCACCGACTGGAAAGAGCGCGAAGCGCTAGCAGAAAAAATGGTACCACTGGTAGGTGGTTTATACCGTGATCAGAACATCGAATCTTCTGTATTCGGTCGCCTGATTATTAAACGTTCTGTTATTGATATTCTTAAAGCGCACCGTTTCGTGCGTCAGGTTGAAGATAAAGAGCTGACTGTTGTAGATACATACCCAGTTCTGGAAGCGGTTAAAAACCTGAACGTACGTAACGCTCATATCGATGCTGGTAAGCTGGCTGTTAAGTACCGTAACCAAGGTAACGGTCAGGACCTTGAAGCGTTTTTGAAAGAAGAACTCGCTGAAGCGATCGATTCTGAAGAGCGTGAAGGTACAGATGTTGTTCTATACGGTTTTGGTCGTATTGGTCGTTTGCTGGCGCGTCTGATGATCGAACGTACTGGCGGTGGCCGTGCACTGCGTCTGCGTGCAATCGTTGTTCGTAAAGGTGCAGCTAAGAAAGATCTGGAAAAACGTGCAAGCTTGTTGCGTCGTGACTCTGTTC
>JBOEGV010000059.1:0-14639 GCA_050633605.1 Neptuniibacter sp.
CATTTTTTGCCATGCTGATCAGTGGCATCGGCTTTTTCCTGAAATCTCTGAATATCTTCCTTGGCATCCGCCCGGAAGAACACTATCAAACGCCGCAGCACTGAGGAGCCGACAGATGATTGGTATTATTATGTTCGCAGTGGCGCTGCTGATGCTGCTGGTAGGTTTTCCGGTTGCATTTACCTTTGGTGGTGTCGCATTAATTTTTGGTGTCTTCGCTGAAGGCGCAGATATGTTTGCCTTTATGCCATTCCGTATCCAGAGCATTATGGAGAATACGGTTCTGATGGCAGTGCCCTTGTTTATCTTTATGGGGCTGGTGCTACAGAAAACACAGCTAGCTGAACAGTTACTTGAGGCCATGGGTAAGCTGTTTGGTGGTGTTAGAGGTGGTCTGGCGATCTCAACGGTACTTGTAGGTGCCTTACTTGCGGCTTCCACCGGTGTAGTGGGCGCGTCTGTTGTCGCAATGGGATTGATTTCCCTGCCTGTGATGCTCAAATACAAATACGATAAAAGTCTGGCCTGTGGGACCATTTGTGCATCCGGCACATTGGGTCAGATTATTCCGCCGTCTATCATCCTTATTATTCTCGGTGATGTGCTGGGTATTCCGGTAGGCGACCTCTTTAAGGCTGCTGTTGGCCCTGGTTTAATACTGATCGGTGTCTATGTCATCTATATACTGATTTACAGCTTCATGAAACCAGAAGCAGCTCCTGCTTTGCCGTTGGATGAAGATGTTACCAACAAGCGTCAGCAATATATAAAAGCGCTAAAAGCAATTATTCCTCCATTGGCGCTTATTCTGGTGGTGTTAGGTTCTATCTTTGCGGGCATTGCGACACCTACTGAATCCTCTGCACTGGGTGGTGTAGGTGCATTGGTCCTGGCCGCCCTTTACCGCCAGTTCAGTTGGAAAATGGTGATGGATTCTGCGACAGAAACGGTCAAGGTTACGGCAATGGTGTTCGCGATCCTTCTGGGGGCAACCGCATTTTCGATGGCTTTCAGTTATACCGGAGGTGATTACATTGTTGAAGAGGTACTTTCCGACCTGCCGGGTGGAGCAACCGGTTTTCTGATTCTGTCGATGCTGGCAATTTTGGTTTTAGGTTTCTTTATCGACTTTGTTGAGATTAGTTTCATCATTGTACCGATACTGGCTCCAGTGGCTGATGCATTTGGTATTGCTCCGGTGTGGTTCGCTATATTGATTGCTATGAATTTGCAGACCAGCTTCCTGACACCGCCTTTTGGGTTCAGTCTGTTTTATCTCAAGGGGGTAGCACCGCCAGAGGTAAAAACCATAGATATCTACAGAGGCGTTATGCCTTTCATTCTGATGCAAGTGGCGGTTGTTGTTTCTATTCTTCTGTTCCCTGCATTTTATGGTTTGACTTAATTAACTACGCTTTTCACTTTGTATGCTTTTCGGGGCCGTTTAACGGCCCTTTTTTTATGCACAAATATTTAGCCTGCTATTTTTCTTAGGCTTTTACGAGTTATGCACTCTATTTGTGGATAAGTGTGGGTGTAACTTTTGGGTAGATTGCTGTGGTGCAGAAAAGAAGGGAGGTTGGAGAAGTTGGTGTTTGTTTGATCTATAGAATAAATTTAATAAAAACAGTTAGTTAAAATATTTGTTTTAAGGCCAATTAGATTTCATTAAAGTTATCCAAAGGAGAAAAAGGACGTTTTTTTTTGTGGATTAATTAGTTGTTTGGAGCAAATGCCTATTGACTTCTTTCAGCAGTGTAGCAATAAGCCCTGTGAGATAAGTGTGTCCTCACATCCTGGGGCGGTGATGGTCATTCTTGTTTGAATCAATAGTTTGAGATCTCAATCAGATTCTGGTCGGGGTCTCTAATGTAGATAGATTTTATTGTTCCAACTGCACCTGTTCGTGTAACAGGGCCAGCCTCAATTAATACATTATTTTCTGTAATGTGAATCATGGCTTCATCAATAGGACAGTGGGTGATAAAACAAAGGTCAGCACTACCCGGAGTGGGTGATTGTGCTTTAGGTTCAAATTCATGGCCAGATTGATGGAGATTAATCTTCTGGTTGCCAAAAGTCAGGGCCTTGCGCCCATGACCAAACTCAACTAACTGCATTCCCAGAACCATTTCATAAAATTCGACAGTGCGGTTAATATCCTTAACAGTCATTACCAGATGGTCAAGTGACTCAATTTTTATCATAAGGGGTTTCCATGTGACTCAATGGGTTGTGTATATTTTGTGCTGCTCAGACGGCAGTTTATATACAGGTGTGACAACAAATCCAGCCAGAAGATTGCGTCAGCATAATGGTGAGCTGGCAGGTGGCGCGAAATACACTCGGTTAAGGCGACCAGTTCAGATGGTGTGGGATGAACCCCATCCTGACAGAAGCAGCGCAGCTAAGAGGGAATACGCAATAAAGCAGATGAGCCGTAGCTCTAAACTTTCACTAATAGAGCACAAGTGATGCTTATTTGATTTAGGCTTTTAACTTTATCGAGTAAAACAGTTTGTTCATTTCCACCTTGGTTTTCATTTGTAAAACAAAGACTCCACGTTCAGCCGTTACATATGAGTTAATTCGCTAATTTAAAGTCTTTCGTAAAACCCCATAAAGCAGATATAGCGTAATATTTAAGCAACCGATACACAGAGGGTGATGTAATTCAGGTTCTGTAAACGGTCTTGAGAATTATTTTCTGCCATTAATTTTAATGTACGTCAGAGTTCAGAAACGACTGTAGGATTGGCAAAGGGCAAATAATATATTAGATTACGTTATATTATAACATTTAGGTTTCTAGGAAATGACTAAAGCTAAACTTTTACCGCTTATATTCAGCTGCTCCTGCTTGAGTTATGTCAGTGGGGCGAATGCATTTGAGATTGAACACGGTTCTCATATACATGGTGAAGCGAGACTCAATATCGTTATTGAGGGACAGACACTTTCAGCAGAACTTGAATCCCCGGTTTATAACTTCACGGGGTTTGAAAGAGAAGCTCAAACTGATAAGGAAAGGCGTGCTATCAAGCAGGCTAAGTTACAGATTGAAGATGCGGCTCTGTTGTTTAAGTTGCCAGATTCTGCCGAATGTAAGGTTGCAGATGTAGATGTGGAGTTTGGGGGGCATGAAGCCGATCACAAAACGCATCATCACGATGATCATGAAGCAGATGAAGAAAATGCACAGGGTAATGAAGAAGAGCATCAGGAACATGAAGAAGGACATCAGGAACATGAAGAAGGACATCAGGATCTTCATGCAAACTATCAGTTTTTGTGCGGCAACCCTGATGCCTTAAATCGCATAAATTTTGCTTTTTTTGAACTATTTCCTGAATTGACTGGTCTCGAGGTAAACTTGCTCACTGAACAGGGCGCTCTAGTTAAGAACCTTACTAAACAAAGTTCAGAGATATCATTTTAATATGGATGAAGAGGCCGTAGTTAATTCTGTACCGGCAGTAGAGATTGAAAATTTGAGATTTTCCTGGGCAGGTAAATCTCCTATTATTTCTGTGGATGAGTTTAAACTCCTCCGTGGTGACAGTGCGTTTATTAAAGGCCCTTCAGGCAGCGGTAAGAGTACATTACTTAATCTTTTGGGTGGGGTTGTCCGCCCGGAGCAGGGTAAAATCAGGTTGCTTGGCAAAGATATCTCAGTTCTTAAGGCTACTCAGATAGATCATTTCCGGTCAGACCATATAGGTTTCATCTTCCAGCAATTTAATCTGTTGCCTTATCTGAGTGTGCTGGAAAATGTCTTATTACCCTGTCGGTTTTCTAAACGCAGGTCTGTTCAGGCTGAGGCCAAATATGGCTCCTTGACGGATGGCGCGATTCAGTTGCTGCGCCAACTTGGGTTTTCAGATGCAACAATCCAGATGACTCATGTTATGGAGCTATCCACGGGACAACAACAAAGAGTTGCTGCGGCCCGAGCCTTGTTAGGCAGTCCGGAAATTATTATCGCAGATGAACCAACCTCTGCTTTGGATACAGAGCATAGAGATCTGTTTATCGAACTGTTGATCGATCAATGTAAAGTGGTTGGTTCAACGCTGTTATTTGTTAGTCATGATCCTTTCCTTGAATCCCATTTTAACCGTGTTGAAGTGTTACAGGCTGCGGAGAAGGGGGGGTACAAGCTATGAACCTGTTGCGGCTTACCTGGTTTAGTTTACTCAACCGTAAAGGGACCATTTTTTTAACTCTGCTTTCTATCAGCCTGAGCGTAGCGTTGCTGATGAGTGTTGAGTTGGTTAGGCATCAGGTTAAAGAGAGCTTTTCATCCACGGTTTCGGGCACCGATCTGATCGTTGGCGCGCGCAGTGGTCAAATAAACCTGTTGCTTTATTCAGTCTTCCGCATAGGGAATGCGACTAATAATATCTCCTGGGAGAGTTATCAGAAAATCAGCCAACACCCAAAAGTAAAATGGAGCATTCCTCTTTCTTTGGGTGACTCCCATCGTGGTTTTCGGGTATTGGGTACAAATGCAGATTATTTCACGTTTTACCGCTATGGCAAAAAGACTCAATTGCAGTTCAAGCAGGGCAAACCGTTTGAATCTTTATTTGAAGTGGTTATCGGATCTGAGGTTGCTCGTGCTTTAGGTTACACATTGGGTCAGGAAGTTGTGGTAGCTCACGGTGCGGGTAATGCCGCTTTGGTTAAACATGACGATAAGCCATTCAAAGTCGTGGGTATTCTAAGGCCGACCGGTACGCCAGTGGACAGTACGGTGCATGTCAGTTTACAAGCCATAGAAGCGATACACATAGACTGGAAGTCGGGCGTTAAGCTTCCTGGTCAGCAGGTAAGTGCCGAGCAAGCTGTACATATGGAGCTTCAACCCAAGCAGATCACTGCTTTTATGTTGGGTTTACACTCGCGCCTATCAACATTTCATCTTCAGCGCTCCATTAATAAGTACAAAAAAGAGCCTCTGTTGGCAATATTGCCGGGTTTGACGCTTCAGGAACTTTGGCAGATGTTTGGGCTGGCGGAAAAAGCACTGATCTTAGTTTCTATACTTGTTGCGGTTTCCAGTCTTATTGGGTTGTTAACCTTAATGCTGACCAGTTTGAATGAGAGGCGTAGGGAGATGGCAATTCTTCGTTCTGTAGGTGCACGTCCCCTGCATATCTTCCTGCTTTTGACTCTGGAGGCGGTTTTAATTACATCACTCAGCTTGATTCTGGGAACGCTTTTGTATTTTATCGCTCTAATGGTCGCTGCTCCTTTACTACAGCAACATTTTGGTTTGTTGTTGCAGGTACAGGGTTTAACAGAATTTCAATATATATGGCTAGGCGCTATGCTACTGGTTGGCAGTGTCATGGGTGTGCTTCCAGGTTATCGTGCTTACCGTCAATCGCTCACCGATGGTATGGCAATACGAATTTGATCAGGTATTTTATGAAAATCAGTTTTCATTCATTGTTCTTCGTTTTCATTTCACTGTGGCTATCAAATGCAGCTTCAGCAGCAAATATGCTCAACGGGGAAGAGGTACAAGAGGTTGAGTGGGAGCAACTAATGCCTGCTGATTTTACGCTCGATGATATATTTGATGTTGATAAGCTATCAGCAATTGATGATTTTGACCCCCAAGCCCAGCTGATACTGGATGAGATGATGGCAGCGATGCAATCTGCACCAACGGTGCCGGATATTGATGGAAAAATGGTCAAATTGCCGGGTTATGTCGTACCTGTTGAATCAGAAGGGCAGAACGTAACGGAATTTTTTCTGGTACCTTATTTTGGTGCATGTATCCATACGCCCCCGCCACCTTCAAATCAGATCGTGTATGTTAGTTTTGAACCCGGAACCAAAGTTGAAAACTTGTATGATGCTATCTGGGTTACAGGGAAAATCAGCACTGAGTCAAAATCCCACGAATTAGCGACCTCAGGATACCGTATGGAAGCGTTCCAGATTGCTCCTTATGACCTTTAATTAACTATTGGTAATACCAATATAAATTTTTCTTATAAATGGGTGGAGCTACTGACACCCTATCGGTAAAATTTACACATTGCATTTCTTAAGAGACTTCGCTCTGTGGAACAGATCATCACACTCATTTTAGAATCCGGTAAGGCAGGCATTGATATGGCTCTCTATATCATGTTGCCGATCATGGTCGTGATGCTGGCACTGATGAAACTCTTGGACGCTAAAGGAATCCTAAGCTGGCTCTCAAATATCCTTGCACCTCTGACGCGTATTTTTGGCGTGCCCGGTCTGGGAATTTTTGCCATGCTTAAACTGTTGTTTGTAAGTTTTGCAGGCCCTATAGCAACGTTGACACTGATGGATCAGAATGGCACATCCCGCCGCTACATTGCAGCAACCCTAGCGATGGTGATGGCAATGTCACAGGCAAATGCTTCTTTCCCACTTGCAGCCTTTGGTCTTAATCTTGGAGTCACCTTGCTGACCTCAATTGTGGGAGGGTTGGCAGCTGCTGCTTTTACCTATTATGTGCTGACGCGAAGTTTGCATGATCCAGACACGCCTGAGCTTGTGGTTAAAGGCTCATCTCCTGAAGAGGAGAAAAAAACAGTCATGCAGATATTAGGTGATGGTGGTCAGGAAGGCATGAAAATTGTGCTTGGCATGATGCCAATGCTGATTCTGGCAATATTCCTTGTCAACATCCTTAAAGTAACTGGGGCAATAGAACAGTTAAGTTTTTTAATTGGACCTTTTTTGGCTTTGATCGGACTACCAGAGGCAACGGTTCTGCCAATCGTCACCAAGTTTATTGCCGGTGGTACTGCTTTTGTAGGGGTAACAATCGAATCGATGAATCAGGGTTTGATTACTGCTAATGAGCTAAACCGCATGGCGGGTTTTGCAACAAATCCGCTGGATCTGGTTGGTGTTGCTGTGTTTGCTGCTGCTGGTAAAAGGGTAGGGAAGATCATTCGTTATGCTGTGTACGGTGCTTTGTTTGGTATGTTCATCAGGGGCATATTGCACCTGATGATCTTCCCTGCATAACTTATCTGCTTAATACCAACTGAGGCCCTTTTTTGCCTGCTGGAATAGTATGCTTGGCAAATACGCCATAAATATGCCCGCAACCGTCACAGTAGGCTACCTGAAACCAGGCATGGTTATCTCGGGCACGTTCAGAACTGTCTTTTGAAACAATATGCTCAATGCCTTCAATTTCGCATTCAGGACATTTAGGTTCAGCCATTTTGTAATCCTTAAATTTAATTCTGTATGCAGAATTCATTAGTAACCAAGAGAAACAAAAGGTTCCCTTGGTTTATTCATTTTAATCTGATTACAGCTCAACACTGATTGAATTGGAGCTTTTAATGGCTTTCTCTTTTGCTTTGATGACAGAGCTATCGCGCGCAAGCACAACGCCCATTCTGCGTTGGCCAGAGACTTCAGGTTTACCGAAAAGCCGTAGCTGGGTGTCAGGCTCAGCAAGTACTTGCTGTAAATTGCCGAATTTTATTTCCTGAGATTCCCCTTCTACCAATATTACACTGGATGCTGAGGGGCCATGAAAGTGAATAGAAGGAATAGGCAGACCAAGAATAGCACGGGCATGTAGAGCAAATTCAGAAAGATCCTGTGAAATCATAGTTACCATACCGGTGTCATGCGGGCGTGGAGAGACTTCGCTGAAAACAACCTGATCGCCTTTAATAAAGAGCTCAACCCCAAAAATACCGTTTCCGCCTAGGACGGTTGTAATTTTTTCGGCTATTTCACGGGAGTGGTTCAAAGCGAGTTCACTCATCTGCTGTGGTTGCCAGGACTGACGATAATCTCCATCCACCTGAACATGACCAATAGGTTCACAAAAGCTGGTAGACCCAGAGTGCCTTACAGTTAACAAAGTGATTTCGTAGTCAAAATTGACAAAGCCTTCAATGATTACTTTGCCCTTTCCCGCTCGACCGCCTTCTTGAGCATACTGCCAGGCCGGCTCAATATCGTCAGTCACCATTAAAGTGCTTTGTCCCTTACCTGATGAACTCATGATAGGCTTCACTACACAGGGTAGGCCGATCTCATCAATTGCACTCAGGTATTGTTCATACGTTTCGGCAAACTTATAAGGAGATGTAGGTATTTGTAATTCTTCAGCTGCAAGTCTGCGTATACCTTCACGGTTCATGGTTAACTGAGCTGCCCGAGCCGACGGCACTACGGTGAAGCCTTCAGATTCAAGTGCTACTAGTGTATCGGTATTAATGGCTTCAATTTCCGGAACGATCAGAGACGGTTGTTCAAGTTCGATAACTGCTCGTAGTGCTTCACCGTCTAACATGGAAATTACGTGGCTGCGATCAGCAACTTGCATTGCTGGGGCATTGGCATAACGATCAACTACTATCACTTCAGCGCCCAGGCGTTGAAGCTCAATAACCACTTCTTTTCCGAGCTCTCCGCCACCACACATCAGGATGCGAGTAGCACTGTTCGAAAACGGAGTACCAAGCTGTAACATTGTCCAATCTCCAGCGTGAAAAATTTTCAAGCATTATAAGGGGCAAAACTGACTCATCGCCAGCAACCAAGAAGATTTAAACTATACTTTAACTCGTTGTCACAGAATGAGGTGTCGAGATGAGAAGGCTTATTTTCCTCGCCCCAACTTCTAAGCAGGTTGAAGGAGTGATTGCCTCCTTCATCAGCGAAGGGGTTACCGAGGACGGCATCCATGTAATAGCCAACGATCTTTCGCAGATTGAAAACATGAACTTGCGGCCTGCGTCAGATGTTGAGACAACAGAATTAGAAAATGATATGGATTGGGGCATGGTTGCAGGCGGTGGTCTTGGCCTTGCAGCCGGTCTGGTGGCAAGCACTGCATTAGCGCCGTTGAGCTCGATAGTAGCCGGGGGTGCGGTGGTTGCTGGAAGCTTTCTAGGTATCGGTTTAGGAGGATGGTTGGGAAAACTTGTTGGTGAGAGTACACCTGTTCATTTGTTGTGTAAGTATAAGCACGCGTTAGAGCAAGGTGGCTTTTTGGTGATGGTGGATATTCCGGCGGAACGTATGTCAGAAATTCACAAGGTGATACGGCACCACTGTCCAAAGGCGTTGGTTGAAATAATTCACTTACACTGGGATTACCATCAAGCAGCTTAACAATTTATTTCTTTGCCTTAACAGGCTGATTAGTCGGAGTCTCCATCCGGCATTTGAAGGGCAGCGTAACAGCTGCCCTTTTTAATATTTACTCGGTAATTTTGTGATGATAAACAGCAAAGTCTTATACGGATTTTCTGTTATAACGCTGAGAATATGCTATCTGTTTAATAGGCAGGGTAGGTAAGGGTAAAACGATGTCTAAGGGTCATGAACGTCATATAGAACGTCATCATGGGTTGTCTTTATTTGGCAAGGATCTTGTGCGTCGCAGTAGTTCTCATTGTGAGTTATGTGATGCTCAGGGTGTGAGGTTATCTATTTATGAGGTTCCTCCGGTGTCTTCAGATCCTGAATTTGAACACTGCATCATGTTATGTGGAACATGTTTAGAGCAGGTTGAACGACCAAAACTCCGCGATTCAAATCATTGGCGTTGCCTGAATCATTCGGTCTGGAGTAATGTTCCCGCCGTAAAAGTGTTGGCGGTTGCTATGTTACGTGAACTGTCTAATCAAGAGAGTTGGGCAATAGAATTATATGAGCAACTATATCTGGAGCCAGAAGAGAGTGATTGGATTAGTGCCATTGACCTGTCCTGAAAGGAAAAAGGGCACATGCTCTTAGGTCCCTTAGTTATCCAGTTCGCCCACTAAATTCAAATATAACTTTTCCTTTACTTGGGTTTGCTCTTTTTCAGAAGCAAGCAGAAAATGAAGTTTGCTGAAAGCTGCTTCAGTTGTCATATTTGAGCCTGAGATAACACCAATATCATTTAATTCGGCGCTGGAAGCATAATGCCCTTGGAAAACCTCAGCTTGCAGACACTGACTTATATTCAGAATGACACAGCCATTGTTTGCAACCTGTTTAAGTGCGTTCATCAGACTGGTATTTTGATTGGGAAGGTTCCCTACACCGTAACTTTTAACAATTAACCCCTGTAATTCCTCCGTTTTGCAAATAGCTACTGCAATTTTGGCAGGGATACCTGGATAAATAGGTAAAATCGCTACAGATGTATTAGAAAATTCAGGGTTTACGAATTCTTGCTTAGTTTCAGGTAATAAAAGTTGTTCGTGAATCTCTATATTGGGTCCAACCTGGCCTATCCAAGGGTAGTTTGGACTTTCAAAAGCATCTAAACCTGTAGCCTTACTTTTTGTTGCTCGATTTCCTCTCAGCAGTTTGCCATGAAAGAAAATCATAACCTCGTTAGCAGGATGGTATGCAGCAATAATAAGTGCATTACTAAGGTTATCCTGCGCATCTGATCTGGGTTCACTCAGTGGAATCTGGGAACCTGTCAAAATAACGGGTTTATCAACACCTCTTAAAATAAAAGATAATGCTGAAGCACTATAGGCCATAGTGTCTGTACCATGTAAGACAATGAATCCATCATATTTTTCATAATGCTCAATGATAGCTGAGGCCATATCGGTCCAGTGAGCGGGTACCAAGTTTGCACTATCAATCGCAGGAGTAATTTCTAAAACATCATATTCTGGGATCTTGGCGGAAGGTGGGAAATGTATCCTTTCTTCAATGGTGGAACGGAATCCGGCAATCGGAACAAAGCCATTGTCTGTACTTACCATACCAATAGTGCCGCCGGTATAAATTATGAGAATCCGCTTATTTATCATTTGAAAGAACTACCTGAATTACTGAAAGTGACATAAGTTCCAATTTTAAATGAATTTCCGAAAATTTTGTGTAAGCTGAGCCTTACCTTTATACCTTTTGAAACTGTAAAGCGGAAATTTCAATAATGCCAGATTCTCCACTTTCAACATCTGCACTTGCCAAATCGTTGGGTAAAACCACTAAACAGATGTTTGCTGAATTGGAATCTTTGGGGTGGATTGAAAGAAAGGAAGAAAGCTGGAAGTTAACAGCAAAGGGTGAATTTGAAGGTGGGAAGTACAGAGAAAGCCAGAAATTTGGCCGTTACATAATTTGGCCCTCAACGGTTACACTGCATAATGCTCTGAGTAACACAGATGCTCACTTATTAACTGCAACCAAGCTGGCTAAACACTTTTCATTAACCCGAAAAAGGGTGGATCAGATTCTGGTTGAGATGGGCTGGGTACAATCAACCAGAAAAGGCTGGGTAGTCACTCCACAAGGGGAGTCAGAAGGTGGCTGTCAGCGAGAGAATCCAAATACAGCAGTACCTTATGTATTATGGCCCTTGTCTATTCAGCATCATTCGGTTTTCAATAGACAAATAGATGAACTATCGGGCAGATCTCTATTTTGTTGTGATGGTCATGAAGTCAGTTGTGTACAGGAGCAAAAAATTGACAACTGGTTGTATCTTACAGGTTTATTACATGCCTATAGGCGCAGGTTGCCATTTGAGGAAGAATTTCAATCGGATTTTTATCTTCCGCAATTTCACCTCTATATTGAATACTGGGGAGAGGGAAATTCCCCGGCTCAATTGTCTGTAAAAATGAGAAAGAAAGAGTGCATTGTTCAAGCAGGTTATAAGTTGATTGAGCTTCAGGATGAAGACTTAGATGCTCTGGACGAAGTTTTACCACGTAAATTGCTTAAATTTGGTATTGAAGTCTGATTTGCATAGATTCAGATCAGTAAAGGTGTAATGCAAAGCCTTTAAAGTACGTACCTCAGAATAAATCGCGAATGGATTAAAGATACTCTGATGCTTGGCTCGTTTAATTTTTTTGATCAACGACTGTCATTCCGTCTGGCAAATTATGCAGTATTGTTAGCGTTTACTATTGGTATTCTCCTGAGTGCTGTTCAGTTGATTCAGGATTACAAAGAGCAGGAAACTCTTCTTGATGGCACAATCAACAAGATTCTGAAAGCCAGTGAACCCCCAGCAAGCAGAGCTGTACATACTCTTGATCCTGCGCTTGCGCAGGAAGTTGTAACCGGCTTGATGCAGTATGCTTTTGTACAGGAAGTCATAATAAAAGATGAGTTGGGTGAGGTCTTAGCACAACAAAAAACACCCAAACAGAAAAGCAGCACTGCTTGGCTGACCAATACATTTTTTACAGAAGAAAAAAGTTATCTTGTGCAACTGCAGGCCCCTGAATTAGCTAATATCGCACCAGGTCTGCTAAAACTGGTTATAAACCCTGATACTGCTTTTCAGCCATTTTATGATCGCGCAATTTATGTTTTTACTACTGGCTTTATCCGAAATTTACTTCTGGCAATTTTGTTAATCTCTGTTTTTTACTACACACTGACCAAGCCTTTATCAGTACTCGCCCAACAATTTACAAATCTAGACCCGGATAAAATTAATGGGAAAAGGCTTAGTGTCCCTAAACAACATCAGGGTACTGAACTGGGTCTACTTTCTAGGGCAGGTAATCAGTTCATAGATACAGTGCAATCATTATTAGACGAAAATCAGATAAGTCATAGAGCATTGGCAAGAAGTGAAATGCGTTTGAATCAGTTAATTGATCAAGTGCCTCAATTAATTGTTTCTCTTAATGACGACGGTGATATTCTCTTCTGTAACCAATCTTTTTCACACTTTTATAACCGTAATGCCGGTGACCTTATAGGGACATCCCTGAGCAACATTCATGGGCGGATGGAGCAGGTTAAGGTTCTGAATAAAGTGTTAAAAACAGTTAAGACAAATCAGGTCGCAACCGAGCTGCGGGAGCTTTGCTGGACAAACCCCAAAGGTGAGTTATGTTATTTTTCTTTACAGGTTGCCCCCTTCGAGCATTTTAGTACGCCGTCATTGTTGTTAGTTGCGACAGACATTTCTGAACAAAAGATGGTTCAGGATCATATCAGTCATATGGCTAATCATGATTCCTTAACCGGTTTACCGAATAGGACATTGCTGAATGATCGTTTAAGTCAGTCATTAGCTACATGTCAGCGAACAGATGAATATAATGCTCTTTTGTTCATTGATCTAGACCATTTTAAAACCATTAATGATTCACTGGGTCATGGTGTCGGCGATATTCTGCTAAAAAAAGTGGCGACTGTTCTTTCGGCGAATGTAAGAACTAATGACACCATTGCTCGCCTTGGAGGTGATGAATTTGTGGTGCTTGTTCAGTCCTTCCAGGAGGATCGGGAACTATTGATCCGTGATGTGGAGAGTGTTTGTAAAAAGCTATTAAATGCATTAGCTGATCCTTTCTTTGTTCATCAGCATCAGTTAAGAATTGGTGCGAGTATAGGTATTGTCATTTTCCCTATTGTTAATGCATCAATTGAAGACCTGCTGCGATTTGCGGATACTGCGATGTATCACGCTAAAGAGAATGGACGTAACTGTTTTGCATTTTATCATGAGGCGATGTCCCAGGCTGTTGAGAAACAAAGGAACCTTGAGAACCAGTTGCATCATGCTTTGGTAAACGAAGAGTTCAAAGTTCATTATCAACCGCTTGTCAGCATAGAAGGTGAAATATGCGGGTTTGAGGCATTAATCCGCTGGCAGCATCCAGAAAAAGGTTTGATTTCACCGGCAGAATTTATTCCCAGCCTTGAGGTCAGCGGTATGATTGTGCCTGTCAGTGACTGGTTGATAACCCATTGCTGTGAGCAGATAGTGGCCTGGCGTAATAGTGATTTTTGGCAGGAAGGCTGGTATTTATCGATTAATATCAGCCCACAGCAGTTTTATCAGGAAGATATGATTCCTGCTCTAAAAAAACGGGTAGAAGAAACTGGGACAAAACTGACTGATATCTGCCTGGAAATTACTGAAAATGTCGCTGTTGAAAGTGTTGAATTTACTGTCCTTCGTTTACAGAACTTACGTGAGAATGGATTGAAAATCGCGTTGGATGACTTTGGTACTGGTTATTCATCACTTAGCTATTTAAAAGAGCTGCCAATTGATATTGTGAAAATTGATTGCTCCTTTGTTAAAGAGCTCGGTTCTGATCATAAAAGTGAATCGGTAGTGGCAGCAGTTTGTTCAATCGCCAAAGCTTATAACCTCAGGGTTACAGCTGAGGGGGTAGAAACTCAAGAGCAAATGTTGAAAGCCGGCCAATGTGGTTGCCATGTGTTCCAAGGTTTTTATATAGATCGCCCTCAACCTGCTGAAGATATTGAATTAACCAGTCTTACTGCTACCCTGGAAATCTGATCCCGGTTATTATGCAGTGATCTGGAACTTTATTGCCTCAGTGATATCTATATATCGAGCATCCATCAGGAGTGTTGTCTGTGACAACTCAAAGACTGACTAAACGCAACCGAATCATTACTGCCATACTGGCTGTGGTGTTTGTTGTGTATTGTTCAGTCGGGGTATGCACAGATCTTATTTCCTCTTCAGAGCCTGTTGATGAAGCCCATGCCCACCACCATATGGAAGGGCAGATGCAGCAGGATATTCTGCAACAGTCTCACTGTGATTCATCTGACAGTTGTCAGTGGAGCCTGAACCCGGTTTCTAACCCTGTTTCATTCGATGAACTCGGAGCGGGATATGCCCTGGCTTATCTGGTTTCTTCCGC
>JBOEGV010000060.1:0-39543 GCA_050633605.1 Neptuniibacter sp.
CCGGAATTAGTTGACCACTACAGGCTTCTTCTTTGACGATCAGGATCTATCATAGAAATAAGATGCGTCCTAACCTTAATTACGTCTCGTTTCACCAATCTACCGAACACCCTATCTGGGCCCAATAGTTCAACAACATATTCCAGCCTTGTCGTACCTGTTGTGATGGTTTTTTTCGCCTTCCACTTCTTAAGCTTAATTTTTTCATCTATGAGGAGTTTCGCCACCTCTTTCACAGTTAGACCTGACGGAGCTTGCAGAGGGCCATTTTTCCTGACACCTCCCATCTTCTCTAGGAAGGAGACTAGTTCGAGTTGGTTCTCCTCAGGATCTTCAAGATCAGAGGTTATTTTTCTGTGGTTGGTATCTGGATCTATTTCGATCTGTATTTTGTTTTTTGGTAGAGGGGTGTGAAATCAAACTCTTCTGACATTTTTGAATAGCCTACAACCGATTCGATAAGATCTTTTCCTTCAATCGAACTAATATTATCAGAAGCAAGCAGTCTGTCTAAATAAGCTATAAGTGAATGAAGTGAAGAAATGTAATTAGATGCTTTATGTCTAGCTAGGTGTTGCTTATTCGTACATAGGGAACGATTGAACTCTTTCCCTATGTCAGGAAAGTTACGAGCAATTCTATTCGGCCATTTGAAGCGGACATAATACATTCCATTTCGCCGATATGTATGAGGTATACGTGCAGCCATATTCCACCTTATTGTGACAGGGTGGTGCTACATCTCTGTGTTTTAATTTTGGAAAAAGGCTGAAAGCCTCGTGTAATGTAGGATTACGTCAAAATTGGTGGAGCCTAGCGGGATCGAACCGCTGACCTGTTCGCTGCCAGCGAACCGCTCTCCCAGCTGAGCTAAGGCCCCATCGAAGGTGCGGCTATCTTAAAGAGCAGCGGATAAGGTGTCAAGAAGATTAAGGGCGTTCAATTTCCATAGAGTTCAATGAGTTAGTATTGTTCAGAAAATTAAAAAGCCGCTGACGCGGCTTTTTTGTTCCGAGACTGCTTCAGATACTCAGTTAAGCTTCAATCTGCTTGCTCAGTTCGCGATATTCTTTCTCCCAACGCTTTGCTTCTTTCTTAGAAGGTCCGCCCAAAACATTCACCGCATGGCGAAGTCGTGC
This sequence comes from Neptuniibacter sp., assembly GCA_050633605.1. GTDB lineage: Bacteria > Pseudomonadota > Gammaproteobacteria > Pseudomonadales > Balneatricaceae > Neptuniibacter. The sequence goes on from JBOEGV010000060.1 coordinate 1,140, forward strand.
TCGCGTCATATCCGGGCCAAGTATCGCCATGGAGTCCATTACTGATACGGTTTGGTTAGTCCCCGCCACTGCAATAAACAGAGGGAACAGGAAGTCACGCACCTTATAGTCCATTGCATCAGCTAGCTGTTTCAACTGAGCGAATAGACGATCTTTATTCCACTGATTCTCTGTATCTAGCAACCAAACTGAGTATTGCAGCATACGGCGAATATCGTCTTTCTCTAGTGATTTGTGTTCAAAGTCAGCTTCGTTGATATCCAACATGCCGGACAGGAAGAAGCTCGCCAGAGGTGCAACGTCAGAGAGTTTTTCGACTCGTTGCTGGATCAAAGGCACGATCTGCATCAGATATTCAGGATTCAGAGCCCATTCCTGATACTTTTCTGCAAATTGAGCTGCATCCAGATCTTCACGTAACCAGAGCCCGTTTAACCAACTGAGTTTTTCCTGGTCAAAGATCGGGCCACCCAGTGACACACGCTGAATATCAAAATTATCGAACATCTGCTGACGAGTGAATTTCTCACTCTCATCCGGCATCGACCAGCCCATACGGCCCAGATAGTTAAGCAACGCTTCCGGCAAAAAGCCCATACGCTGGTAATACAGGATACTGGTTGGGTTCTTTCGCTTAGACAGTTTAGATTTGTCTGGGTTGCGCAGCAGTGGCATATGACACAGCTTTGGCATATCCCAGCCGAAGTATTCATACAGAAGTTTGTGTTTAGGCGCTGAGTTAATCCACTCCTCACCACGGATAACGTGGGTAATCTGCATCAGGTGATCATCTACCACATTTGCCAGATGATAAGTTGGCATGCCGTCAGATTTCAGTAGGATCTGAGCATCTACCATGCCCCACTCCAGTTCAATCGTTCCGCGTAGCATATCGTCTACTTCACAGGCACCTTCACCTTCGGGCACAACCATACGTACTACATAGGGTGCTCCTGCTGCTTTACGCTTTTCTACTTCTTCTTCCGGTAGCGCCAGATCACTTTGTTTAAGCGCTGTATGTCCACCCGCTGCACGTCGTGCGGTACGCAGTTCATCCAACTCTTCAGAGGTTCGGTAACAAAGGAACGCTTTCCCCTCTTCCACCAGCTGCATCGCGTACTGAGCATAATCCGCTTTACGCTCACTCTGACGGTAAGGACCATGTGGGCCGCCTACATCCGGACCTTCATCCCATTCCAGACCTAACCAACGTAAAGAGTCCAGAATCTTTTGTTCAGATTCGGCTGTACTGCGGGTTTGATCCGTATCTTCGATACGCAGAACAAACTGTCCGCCATGCTGGCGGGCAAATGCCAAATTAAACAACGCAATATAGGCAGTACCTACATGAGGGTCGCCTGTGGGAGAAGGTGCAACACGGGTACGAACAGTCGTCATTGGTGTCCTTGGAATAAGCAGATAAAAATTTATGAATGGGCGGAATTATATACTCAGGGGCCAAAGCTCAGCCAGCACAGATGGGAAAAAACAAACTTAATTCCAAATTTCTTGCTATTAATGACTCTCTCCTTTGCTCATGGGGCTTTCCACGCCTAGACTAAAGGCTATAAAAATCGGATTCAGGTTTTCCGTTCTGAATAATAAAAGATAATTTTGCAGTATATCGATTAAAAATGAATTCAAGCCCCGGTGTGAAACAAGAGCTCCTTAAACGACTGGAAAACGAACGTAGTTTTCTTAAGTCACTTATTCAAAACCTGCCCGACCTGATCTGGATGAAAGATACAGAGGGGGTCTTTCTTTCCTGCAATCATGAGTTCGAACTTTTCTTCGGTGCGAAAGAAGAGGAGATACTAGGACTTACTGATTATGATTTCGTTGATCGGGAGCAGGCGGACTTTTTCCGTGAAAATGACAAAAAAGCTATGCACAGTAGCATGCCTCTGGTGAATGAGGAGTGGATTACCTACGTTACGGATAAACGCAAAGTTCTGCTGGAAACGACTAAAACGGCTATTCATGATGATAAAGGCAATCTGATCGGGGTACTGGGCATCGGTCACGATGTTACTGAGCGGGCTGTGCAGGAAGAAAAAATCCGCCGCAGTGAAGCACAATTACAGGATGCTCAACGACTGGCTCAGATAGGTAGTTGGGAATTGGACTTTGAGAAGGATCAGCTATTCTGGTCGGAACAAGTATTCCAGATATTTGAACTAGACCCTACAAGCTTTACTCCTAATTATTCCGCCTTTCTTGATGCGATTCATCCTGAAGACAAAGATCTTGTGAATGATGCATTCCATCATTCACTTTTACATCAAACCCCATATTCCATCTCTCATCGGTTACTGGTCAATGGCAAAGTTAAATACGTAGAAGAACAAGGTGAAACTGAATATACGCAAGATGGCTCTCCCATTCGTTCAGTGGGAACCATACAGGATGTTACGCAACGCACCCTCAATGAAATAAAACTCAACCGTATGGAGAGCCTGGCGGATCACAGCCCGGATGGAATTTTCATTGTAGAAGCTGAGACTGCAAAAATTGTCGATGCTAACCATGCCGCCTATGCCAACCTGGGCTTCACCGAAGAGGAGATGCTGCAGCTATATGTTTGGGATGTCAGCAAAGGGATCGATGATCTGCAAAGCTGGAAAGAACGAGTTCCTGGAATCATTGAAGAGAACGGTCTTCCTTTTGAAGACCTTCACCAGCATAAAGATGGCCATATTATCCCTGTTGAGATAACGGCAAAATATATTGTAGAACCCGATGGTCATTTCTTCATCACCACCAGTCGTGATATCAGTGAACGCAAGTTAGCTGAGAAGAAAATGCATTATATGGCCTATCACGACCTGTTAACACACCTCCCCAATAGAGTGTTACTTTCTGACAGGCTTCATCAGGCAATATCAATTTCGGACAGAACCAACACCTTATTAACCATATGTTATCTGGATCTTGATGAATTCAAACCCATTAATGATAAATACGGACATGAAACCGGTGACGAGTTATTAGTCCAATTCGCCCGCAGGCTGGAAGTAGAGCTACGCGATAGCGATACCCTGGCCCGGCTCGGTGGCGATGAATTTATCCTGATGCTTACCGGCCTTGACTCCATCTATCAGGCGGAAGAGATTATCCAACGGGTTCTTGCCTCAATAGAACTGCCCTTTAACATTCAAAATCATCGATTATTTGTGTCCGGTAGCATCGGAGCTACCATCTATCCCCATGACAATTCAGACCCCGACACCCTGATACGTCATGCAGATCAGGCAATGTATAAAGCCAAGGAATCCGGTAAAAACCAGTATTGTCTGTTTGACCCGGTTGAAGATCACAAAGTACACGCCTATCGTAATGCGCTGAATGAGTTTGAAATTGCCATAGCTGAATCTCAACTCGTCCTCTACTACCAACCCAGGATCAACCTACAGGATGGTACCCTAGCCTCAGTAGAAGCGTTAATTCGCTGGAACCATCCGGAAAAGGGATTCCTACAACCGGCCGAGTTTCTGCCCATTATTGAAGGTACGAAATTAGAGATAGCGCTGGATGAATGGGTTCTGAGAACAGCACTCAATCAACACATGTTATGGCGTGAAGCCGGGAACATTTTACCGGTTAGTGTCAATATCAGTCCTAGAAATGTTCAGTTACAAAATTTCTGTAACCATATACATGAACTCCTTGGCCTTTATCCAAAAGATGTTTTGCAGAACCTTGAACTAGAGGTTGTTGAAACAGGCGCTATAGGCAATACCTCCCAAGTTGCAGAGATGATGGAATCCTGTACCCAACTGGGTATTCAGTTCTCACTGGATGATTTTGGTACCGGTTATTCCTCCCTGACCTATTTCCACAGGCTCCCGATCAGCATTCTCAAAATCGACCGCAATTTTGTCTGCGATATGCTGAGCAACCCACAGGATCAGGACATTGTTGAAGGGGTGATAAGGTTAGCTCAGGCCATTAACCGCCCCGTGGTTGCAGAAGGTGTAGAAAGCATAGAGCTCGGACTTATGCTGCTGCAACTGGGGTGCAAGTATGCTCAGGGTTACGGCATTGCTAAACCTATGCCGGCAGAAGATGTTTTCACCTGGTATAACAGTTTCAGAAATAAAAGCGCCTGGATATCCCTACACAAAAAAGAATTTAATCCCACATCATCCTATGACCTGAATGTGGCGATCTTTACCCACAAGGTCTGGTTGGACAAAGTAAAAGGGTATCTGCATTCAGATCTGTCTGGGAAGGTACCTTCCCTTAAAGGACAATCTTGCCAGTTCAACTGTTGGTATCAGGGCATTGGTGAATACCGCTATGGTAACCACCCTCTTTTTCCTTCGGTGAATAACAAACACCAGGCACTGCATCAACTGGCAGAAAAAATGATAAAGATGGCAGTTGAAGGCAGGTTAGATGATGCACGCACCAGTATTGAAGAACTGGAACAACTGGGAGTTGAATTAACCCGGGTTCTGGCTGAACTGATTAACAATCGTCCCTGAAGAGGCTAAAACGAGGAACTTGAGTTATGCCTCTTTATGCACCTGCACTAACTTAGAAAATTCTCCCAGAGCACCGCTCCCCAGAATAATCCGCCGATGGCCAGAGAGACCATCACCACAGCGGAGCCTAAATCTTTGGCTAAACCTGCCAGTTCATGAAACTCAGTACCGGCGCGATCAACCACCGCTTCAATAGCTGTATTAACGAGCTCAAATGCCAGTACCAGCAGACAGGTACTGATCAGTACCGCCAGCTGCATAGGTGACTGAGCAACAAAAAAGGCCAGTGGAATCAAAACCGCGCTGCCCCAAACCTCGTAGCGAAAAGCCGGTTCCTGAGCGTAAGCTGCTTTCATACCCTGAATGGAATAGATGGTTGCTAGATAAAAACGTTTAAGGCCAGTTATTTTTGTTGTATAGCCGTTTTCTGACTCTGACATTTATGTGCTTTCCCTTCTTATCACCTTAAAAACTGGCCCTCAGGCTAGCATTTAATCACGGTTAATGCAGCGCTAGACAAGACGACAGTATATAATCGCTTCTTTTATTTATAAGACCACTAGTCGCACCGCATGAGCCCACTGCCAGACTCCCTGAACCGCCGCTTTACTGTTGCTCCAATGATGGACTGGACCGATCGTCATTGCCGTTATTTCCATCGTATTCTTAGCCAGCATGCAGTGCTGTATACCGAAATGGTAACCACCGGTGCTTTGATCCACGCTGAACCTGACCGTTTTCTTAGATACAACCTCGAAGAACAGCCGGTTGCCTTGCAGTTAGGTGGCAGTAATGTTGCCGAACTTGCGCAGTGTACCAAGATGGCCGAGGAATATGGTTACAATGAAGTGAATCTGAATGTTGGCTGTCCCAGTGACCGGGTTCAGAATAATATGATCGGGGCCTGCCTGATGGCACATCCTCAATTAGTTTCTGACTGCCTTAAAGAAATGCAACGCGAGGTCTCGATTCCGGTAACAGTGAAACACCGGTTGGGTATCGATGATATGGACAGTTATGAGGAGCTGGTTCGTTTTGTTGAAACCGTCGCTGAGTCAGGCTGTAAGGTCTTTATTATTCATGCCCGCAAAGCAATTTTGCAGGGACTGAGTCCTAAAGAAAACCGTGATGTTCCGCCTTTAAAATACGATTGGGTATATCGTATTAAACAACAGTTCCCAGAACTGGAAGTCCATATCAATGGCGGTATCAAAACCATTGCTGAATGCCACACACATCTGCAACATGTAGATGGTGTAATGCTCGGCAGAGAGGCATACCAAAACCCTTACCTTCTGGCCGATGTGGACAAAGAGTTCTACAACTCAGATTTGCCCAAGATCAGCCGTAAAGGTGCCGCTCTGGCGATGGTTCCTTACATAGAAGAACAGCTACAGCAGGGAACATCTCTGAACCATATCCTGCGGCATATGCTGGGTTTGTTCCACGCACAGCGCGGTGGAAAACAGTTCCGCAGGCTAATTAGTGAAAATGCTCATAAACCTGACGCCACAATTGATGTACTCTATCAGGCATTAGAGCGTGTACCGGATTAATGGAAAAGAAAAAATATGAGTCAGTTAGATAAACTTAAAGAGATTACAACCGTTGTAGCGGATACAGGTGATATCGAAGCGATTGCACGCTTTAAACCAGTTGATGCTACGACTAACCCGTCATTACTGCTGAAAGCCGCTCAACTGCCTCAGTACAGCCAACTACTGGTTACAGCAAAAGAATGGGCTACCGCTCAGGGTGGTACTGAGCAGGAAGTGCTCGATAATATGACGGACAAACTGGCTGTTGAAATTGGCAAAGAGATCCTGAAAATTGTTCCTGGTCGTATCTCGACCGAAGTGGATGCACGTCTGTCCTTCAATACAGAAGCGACTCTCGAACGCGCACGTAAGCTAATTGGCTTGTACCAGGAAGCCGGTATTGGCAAAGAGCGTATCCTGATTAAAATTGCCTCGACCTGGGAAGGAATTCAGGCTGCTCGTCAGTTAGAACAAGAAGGTATCAACTGTAACCTGACTCTGCTGTTCAGTTTTGCTCAGGCCGCTGCCTGTGCAGATGCAGGTGTTTACCTGATCTCACCATTTGTAGGCCGTATTCTGGATTGGTATAAGGCCAACGAAGAAGGTGACTTCACTGGTGCTAATGATCCAGGTGTTCAATCGGTAACCAGCATCTACAACTATTACAAAGCCAACGATTACAACACGATTGTTATGGGTGCGAGCTTCCGTAACATCAGTGAAATTCAGGAACTTGCTGGCTGTGACCGTCTGACCATTGCACCCGCACTGATGCAGGAACTGCAGGATTCAACTGACGAACTACCAACCAAGCTTTCTGCAACCACTGCAACATCTGAACAGGGACGCTTACCTCTGAATGAAGCTGAATTCCGCTGGATGATGAATGAAGACCCAATGGCGACCGAAAAACTCGCTCAGGGTATCCGTAGTTTTGCTGCGGATCAGGTCAAGCTGGAAAAGCTGCTATCTGCAATCTAACTGCTGACCATATATAAAAAGCCTCCTATTCAGGAGGCTTTTTATATTTTCACCGATTACTCGTTAATATAGTTACCATGACAAAGGGTACAACTGACTTCTGTACCTTTTGCTAAAATCGGTTTCTGACCTTCACTGGAACAGAGAGACCCTTTCTCATCTTTACAAAGGCCAACCCGCTCTACCGCAGTTCTGGCTAGAACCGTACCCTCACCGTTTCCACCATGGCAAGTCTTACAAGTGCCACCATTATGTTCAGCGACCTCTTTGTGATTCTTGGTCCAATTAAAGTCATTAACCGGATGCATCCCATGAGGGCCGTCCATAGTTAATCCAAGACTACCGGGTTCATGGCATGTATCACACTCAGTCAACGTACCGGTATGTCCCTGAAGATCCATTGAAGTCAGATTGTCATTGGATGACAGCATTGGGTTAGGCCAAATTGCATGGGTACTACCGTGACAGCCTTCACACATAACGCCACCATGCCCTTTACTCAAACGGTAAAGATGATCATTACCCTCAGGGTCCTGTGTTTCAGCGAATCGCTTATTCAGGGCCAAAATGGGTGTTGCATTCACATCTCCACGGCGGAAAGCCTGAAGCAAGCGAATGCCATCTGCAGCTTTTATGACATCGGAATTATCTGCCATATTATTTACCGCATCACCCGTATGACAAGACTGGCAACCCGGTTCACTCGCCCATGGAATACGCTTATCATCTCCGCGAGAGAAATCATCACCTACCTGCTCCATATTGCCGTGACAATCCTGACAGACGATACCGCTCTTAGTCATGGCACCACGTAAACATTGCGCTCGCTTACCCGGATGACATGCATAACAAGTTTCACCCAATACCTCATTCGCTTCTGCCAAACTGCGCTTGTTACCGAATTCATCCACAGGAGGTGGCATTAAAGGAAACTCGCCTGTATCCGCATGATGTTTATGCATGACTCTGGACATACTGTCATGCTGAGTCTGCTCCTTACCCGCGGTATCTGTAGGCCCTAATTGAGCCAGATCCAGTGCAGGAGAGTAGTGACAGCTGGCACACACGATCTGACGTTGCTGATCAAGCTGGGTATCATGCTTGGCATCGTGTAAACGTAAGATATTAATCTTGGAAGCATTCAAAACTCTTTGTAAGGCCGTCGCGCCTGGCGCTTCTGAAATAGACTCCAGCGGCTCAAAACCGTCTAGGTCGACAAGGTCAGATGCAATACCACTACACACCATACCGACCTCTGTACCCGCCTGATCACATATATCTTGATTGGCGTGACATGCCTGACAGTCTGCCTCATCAGCAACAGGAACCGTGGCACGAACAGAGGCTAGATGATTGGTAGAAACAGAAGGGTCACTACCCTTACTGACTGCGGTAACCTGCATCAGGGGATATGCATTCTCCCAGCCATTATCTGTTACAGGAAGAATAGGAATACCCTCCGCTGTATGTCGATTCATGTCAGCTGCAACATAGCCAAAGGGTAAATTAGTAAAGAATGGAAAATCCTTGATGAAACCTGCAAATTTCTGAGGTGTATTGCTTAGGCCTGGCATATCCTGTTGATGTGTTGCTAACTGTCCATCACCCAGATAGAGCTTTTCGACATCAGGGGCTGGCAAACCTTTGTCTGCTGGCAGAACCTGATTCAGATCTACCAAACCATGATAAAGCGAATTGTACGCTTCACCGCCTATGACCTTGGTTTCATTCTGTTGCGCCAAATAGGTCTGCCAGAAGTTCCCTTTATAAGCGGAACCGTCGAGAGTAGCGCTGTAAGATGTCAGCGCTTCAACCGGACCGCCCGATGTATTCAGGGTTGAAGCTGTCGCCTGATAGTACACATCAACATCATTTGGACCTAAGAGCAGAGGAGGAGAATTAGAGCTTCCTTTTCTGATTACCTGTGAATGCAAAACATTATAAGGTGGCAGAATTGAAAAGATCTGGTAATCGATGTCCGCACAGTGCATGCCCAGATCGTTGACTGCCAGCGTTACGTATTCATCCGCTGAATTACCGCCCCCGCTGCTGCCGTCATCATCGTCGCCCCCACCACTACAGGCATTTTCAACACTTGCAGTGGCGACCTCTCCATTTGCAACCGCTTTTACATTGCACGGCGGCCTGCTTAAACCTTCACGGGTAAATGCCCATTCACCGCTGCGTTTACTGCGTATTCTGCCCAAATTACTGTTGGTATCCGCATCCTTTATCCTGATTTTGGTTTTACCCGGACCCAGCCCTTTTACAACCAGAATTGAATCTCCGCTTTCCCATTTAGCTTCTGTGATCTCAAGACTGGCAGATGCAGAAACCGGCATAATCAGGTTAAACAGGAAAAAAAGTAGCAATATCAGTCGAGCTCTAAATCTTCTCATAGCAACTTCCTCAGACAATAGGACCAAAGAAGGCTTCAAAAGCTCAAACGAGGTATCTACCTGCAACTTTTGGGGAGCCTACAAATTTGCGGTTTAAAGCCATCCTCAATTAATTTGCAGGCACAACGACATAACCACATAATAACTGTGTCTATTATTAGTCACTAATATAAAAATAAACAGGGAGCAAATGTACCATCATAAGGACTAACTCTTTGATTTAAATAGAAGTGGAACATTTGCTCTATGCAGTTATTTCTACTCTAATGAAGAGATTGCTGACCAAGGCCAATCTTACAAACTCTCAACACAGGCAGAATCACGTGAATTCAAAAATATCTTCTCCTCTGATCTATGCCTACCTTTTCTTAATAACGGTTGTCATCGGTTACGATCTCATCCATGAGTTTGATGCTCTTTCAGGGGCGGAGCTCTTCTGGCACATATTACTCGAGCTCATCATTTTGCTTTTATCGGTAAGCGCTATTGTTTATCTGTTACAGAAAAATATTGTCGAAGTACAACAAAAAGAACAGTTTCTTCAGGAATTAGAAGAAGCAAAAGAACAACTTAAAAACACCAGTGATCAGCTTAAGATCGGGAAAAGTAATTTTATTAAACTCATCAACTGGCAGTTTGATGAATGGGGCCTATCCCCAGGTGAAAAGGAGATTGGTTTGTTAATCTTAAAAGGATTGAGTTTCGAAGAAATCTCCCTGATACGAAATACCAGTTCCAGAACAGCCCGGAAACAAGGGGCATCCATTTACGCTAAGGCAAAATTAAAGAATCGGAACGAATTTGCAGCCTGGTTTTTAGAAGACCTTCTGTAATTAACACTTACTTAAAGCCCTTAAATTTCAAATAAAACATAACCTTATTCAAATCAATATTCCTGACTATACTGATCTCTATAGCCCACTGTTTGTTGGATGAGGAGATCTGTTATGGATGGTTTTGTACTCCCCCGCCCTAAAGTGATGCTGTTTGACTGGCACGGTACGCTGGTTGATACGCACAGTGCCATGTATGCCGCCATTGAAGAGATGCTGGCGCAGCTTGATGAATTGGACCTTGTACGTCACATCCTCCCCGAAGAAGATGCCAAAACTGAAGATGACGAGAAGCTGATACGATATATCCGTATTTACCGCCACCTCCACCCACGGGTACTCGCTGAAAAAAGAATCTCGCGAACAGACGTTTTTGAAGTGTTGTTTGGTGATAATGACGAAGCCAATGCCATAGCCCACAAAGCTTACAACGACTGTTATCGCCATCATTACGGCAGTGTAAAACCCTTTCAGGCCGGGATGTTCGAATACCTGACCTACCTTAAACAACTAGGTATCAAGATTGGAGTGGTCACAAACCGGAGCCGGGAGTTTCTTGATCCGGAGCTGGCTGCCGTTGAGGGCGGTCGATGGCATGACCTGTTTGATGTCACTCTTTGCGGTGATGAGATGTTACGTTACAAACCCGCTCCAGACTCCATGGTGCAGGCCAGCAAAGCAGTAGATGAACTTACAGACCAGCACCTCTGGTATGTCGGTGACAGCGTAACCGATATGATGACCGCCACTAAAGCCGGGGTCACCCGTGTTTTCTACAACGGTGCATTATGGTCACCGCATTGGTTTGAACAGCACTTTTCCAAACAGGCTAAACACCGATTTGATCCGGAAATTATTGTTGATGATTTTGATGAACTTCTGGATATAGTACTGGGAAGTGCCGATCACAACTTTGATCCGGCCCTGGTAGATAACCGCCCTGCGCGGCTCCCGCCTCGCCAACCTATTCCAGAACGTGAAGAGCCTGACTGGCACCCTGCCATTGCCTCATTAACCTACCCTTCAGTGATCCTGTTTGACTGGCATGCAACCCTGGTAGATACACTCGATGCTATGTATCACGCCGTGGATGATATGTTGAAAGAGTTACGAGAGATCGGCTTGCTTGAACATCTGGTTGATTCTGCCAGTTGTAAGTCACCGGACGATCAGCGCCTGGTCAACTATGTGCGTGATAACCTCAGCCTGCACCCGAAGATCAAACTGGACCGGAAAATCTCCCGAACCGATATTTTCGAGATTCTTTTTGCCGATAACGAAGTTGCCAAAAAGCTCGCACATAGCGCCTTTACCAACCATTACCGCAAATATTTTGGTACTGCCCTGCCCTTCGAACCTAAGGTTGCAGATATGCTGGCAGGGTTACGCAAATTAGGGCTGGTTGTGGGCGTGATTACCAATCGTGATCGTGAATTCTTTATGCACGAGCTGAATACCGTAGAAGGTGGCTGGGCACACCTGTTTGATACCGAGATCTGCGGGGATGATACCGTGCAGCGCAAGCCCCATACCGACCAGATTCTTAAGGCAGCAGATAATCTTGGCTGCCCACTGGGAATGGATATCTGGTATGTGGGTGACAGCACAACAGACGTGATCGCCGCAAAATCAGCGGGTATCACCAGTGTGTTTTTTAATGGTGCCCAATGGGATCAGCCCTGGCTGAACAAGATTTTTCCGGGAACCGAACGTTACCCCTATAAACCCGATGTTGTGGTGAATGATTTCTCCGAATTCTGGGCAATGGTTCTGGCTTGCCGAAAAAGACAGATGTTAAAAACATAACGTCTTGAAACTGAAATAGAATCACAGAGGAAGTGGTGACATACTTGAGGGGCTGTTAACCCGAACCAGGCAAAGGATAAAGCGTATGTCCGACCAGCATAACCAGTCGCTTTCCCAGGCGATTGAACGGATTCAGCTACTGGTTAATCGTAAAGAGGTGGTTGATGCCTGGCTGCATAAACAGAAAAACCAGCCGAAACAAGCCCTTGTAGAATCCCTGACACAACGACAACACCTTGCGGAACTGGAATCGATGATCAATCGACTTCACCCCGCAGATATCGCTCTGTTGCTCGAATCCACTCGTCCGGACCAACGTCCCCTGATCTGGCATCTGGTTAAACATGAAAATGCCGGTGCAGTATTGTTAGAGCTTTCCGATTCCGTGCGCCTGGCTCTGGTCGAAGAGTCACCCACAGAACATCTAGCGGCGGCAGCACAACATCTGGAAAGTGATGAAATTGTCGATCTGGTTCAGGAACTCCCCGAGGAGATAGTCCCCAGTCTGTTGTCCTCCCTGCCCTCAGATGAGCGTGAGGAAGTCCGCTCGGCTATGAGCTTTCCCGAAGAGTGTGTTGGGGCGTGGATGGAGTTTGATCTACCTGTTGTACGTGACGATATCTCTCTGGACGTTGTTCTGCGTTTTTTCAGGGTCAGGGGTGAACTGCCAGACAATTCCGGGAAAATCATGGTAGTGGACGATCACGGCATCCTCAAAGGCACTCTGTCACTGGAAGATCTGCTGACTAAAAGTGGTGACCTACCGATTTCTGAAGTACTGGACGATCAACCTATAACTTTTCACACCCGAGACTCTGCTCAGGAGGCTGCCAGCGCCTTTGAACGTTATGAACTCATTGTTGCTCCTGTCATCAATGCTCATGGCAAACTGGTGGGTGTATTACGTGTCAACGCCCTGCTTGATCTGATAGACGAAATGGCCCAACGTCAATTGCTGGTTCAGGCCGGTTTGAACAAAGAAGAAAACCTGTTTGACCCGATCATGCAGTCCGCCAAAAACCGCTGGCCCTGGATTGCACTGAATCTGGTGATTGTGTTTATCGCTTCACGAATTATCGATCAGTTCGAAACCATTATCAGTCAGGTGGTCGCTTTAGCGGCGCTGCTGCCTATCACTGCCAACATCGGCGGTAATGCGGGTAATCAGGTGGTTGCGCTGGTGATCCGCGGCCTTGCCACTAAACAGCTGGACCAGAGCAATCGCGTTCATCTGGTCAAAAAAGAGATCTCCATCGCGCTGGTTAATGGTGTGCTATGGGGCTTTGTCACCGGCTTGATCACCTTAGTGCTGTACCAGAATTTCAGTCTTGCTCTGGTTATGCTGCTTGCTATGCTCTGTACCATGCTGTTCGCTGCTACAATCGGTGTGGCAATACCCATTATGCTGAAATCTATGGGACAGGACCCAGCCTTGGGCAGCAGCGTTATCATTACCGGAACGACGGATACGCTCGGGTTCCTGATTTTCCTCGGTTTGGCTGCCGTGATTCTGTGACCAGTAGAATCACAACTTGAACAACAGTAGCTTACTCTGAAGAAGTTCAGCCATTTTGTTGAGATCCTGATTCACCGTTTTAGAGTTATTCGCACGATTCTCTACCTGTGTAGCCAGGTCTCTAACGGTTTGTACGCCTTCATCTACGCTCACCACTGCTTGTTGCTGCTCCTGAGTGATTACCGCAATTGCCTGGTTCATTTCAATCAGAGCCTGCATCTCCCTTTGTATTTGCTCTTAAGAAGTTTCAGCGGTTTGAGATAAAGCGACACCGGTATCCACCAAACTACGATTAGCATCTAACGAGCCAAGAGCATTTCTCGATTGTCCCTGCAGCGACTCCACCATCTGCTGAATTTCATCGGTTGAGGCACTGGTTCTCTGCGCCAGAGTCCGGACCTCGTCCGCTACTACAGCAAAGCCTCTTCCCTGATCCCCAGCTCTGGCCGCTTCAATAGCAGCGTTAAGCGCCAGGAGATTAGTCTGATCAGCAATATCCCGGATCACATCCAGAACCCGTCCAATGGATTCGCTTTGGCTGGCAAGATCTTTCACCGAGGATTCCACATCAGCAAATTTCTGATCCAGTTGATTAATAGCATTTGCGGTAGCGTTAACATCCTGCTGGCCCTTTCTCGCTGCTTTCTGCACACCCTCAACAAAATTCAGCCCCTGCTGCATAGTCCGGGAGATATCCTCTGCACTTGCACCTAACTGTGCAGCCGCCGATGCGATACCTTCGCTTTGATTTTGTTGTTCGGTACTCTGTTGATGGGTTTCCATGCTGACCTGGTAACTGTCATCCGCAGTTGATTTCAGTTCCGATGCCATCCCTCCGACATCGTTCAGGGTGGTGCGCAATTTTTCCAGCAGTTTCTGAGTTGCTTCTGACATCTCCCGAATCTCATCTCGGCCCTCCAGAGAGAGAGGGTGAGTCAGGTCGCTGTTATTTTCTATTGTTAGCAGCTCCTGACGCAGGCGTTTTAAGGGTTGAGTAATCGAGAAAATAATCAGAACCGCAATAACCACAGACAGTGGGACGGTTACCAATAACAGCAACAAAGCGATCTGGGTTATCTGCTCTATCTGCGCAGTCGACTGCTCACTGCTCTCTTTCACGACAACACTCGCCTTGAGGTTCTGATCGAGAGATTGTTCAACCTGTTCATTGGCCTGTTTAAGACGTTCCTGAAACATCTCCGTTAATGACAGCAGTTGGGTATTCATGTCCTGAACAATCAGATGGGCATCACTTATCTCTGCTGCAGCAATGTTTGCCCGCCCTTGCTGGTAATAATTAATGGAGTTCTGCATTATCTCCCGATAATCCGCCAGATCCTTCAGCATCGGAGTAATACTCTCAGCCGCAGAGGGCTCCATCGCGAGCTTTGTCAGACCTTCTTCCAGTTCATCGGCTGATAACGCGGCTTTATCGAGAGAGTCATAATAGAGAGTGATGGTGCCATCGAAATACCAAAACAGCATATCTGAATACGCTTTTTGAATTTTCTGCGCTTGCTGCTGAAGCATCTGAGTCTGCGATTGTGCCGCAATCAATTCAGCTTGCTGAGTAATCCAGCCGTTTTGCTCAACAACCTTTGCCTGTTGCTGTAAACTCCGCTGCCCAATTTGATCCAGTTCCATTAAAAGAAATGCCAACACCAATACTTTTATCGATACCAGTGTAATGGCCAGTATCAGAATCCGTGTCGTAACCTTCAGCTTTCGTAACACACCCATCCGCGTCTGTACCCTCTGATTATTTTTATGATTCCAACAAAAATAAAGAGGTCTGTTGTTCAATAATAGAAATTGCACATACTGAATTTATTGGTCATTTTGTTCACGGCAAGTTCTGTAATAGAGACTTGCCTAATGCCATAGATGGCATCTGTATGTTCATGCTGTTGAGTAAGACAACAGTCATGCAAATTGAGTATGATCAAGTTTATTTTTGAGACCTATAGGGATATTCATGGCCGCCTCTAGCCTGTTAGCTTTGATCGATGATATTGCAACGCTTCTGGACGACGTTGCAGGAATGACCAAAGTTGCTGCACGTAAAACTGCAGGGGTTTTGGGGGACGATCTGGCCCTGAATGCTGAACAGGTTTCCGGGGTTCGCGCCGATCGGGAACTGCCTGTCGTCTGGGCAGTAGCTAAAGGTTCGTTTCTTAACAAAGCCATTCTGGTACCTGCCGCTCTGGCTATCAGTTATTTTATCCCTTGGTTGATAACACCTTTACTCATGTTAGGCGGATTATTCCTTTGCTTTGAAGGTTTCGAGAAAATAGCCCACAAATATCTTCACTCTGCAGACGAAGAACAGCAACATCATGAGCAACTCAAAGCTGCCATACAGAATAATGAAGTGGATATGCTTGAGTTTGAGAAGCAGAAAATCAAAGGCGCGATTCGAACAGATTTTATCCTTTCCGCTGAAATCATTGTGATTACTCTGGGAACGGTTGCCGGGGCGTCCCTGACGACTCAGTTGGCTGTTTTAGTCGGTCTATCCATTCTGATTACCGCGGGGGTATACGGTTTAGTTGCCGGCATCGTCAAACTGGATGATTTTGGTCTGTATCTCTGCAGCAAACCGCAGCAAGCGACAATACAAAGAAAAGTAGGCAGCATGATTCTCTCAGCAGCACCGATGCTTATGAAAGGCCTCTCTATTCTTGGCACTGTGGCGATGTTCTTAGTCGGTGGTGGTATTCTAGTGCACGGTCTTCCCTTCTTGCATCATTTAATAGAAGGCATAGCGCTGGGTGCCGGTGGAATTGCAGAGATGTTGCTGCAAATCACCCTGGAAGGTGTCACAGGTATCATCGCAGGAGCATTAACATTGTTAGTCATCATGTTCGGTACAAAAGTAATTAAGCGTTGAGAAAGTATGCCTGAAGCCTGCCCCAGATGTTATCAACCACTCAAGAAGCCCAGTGCTCAGTACTGCCCTCATTGCCATGCGCTGTTGTCTCGCTATAAAACAGTCCAGCGCAGAAACCCGGAACCGAAATTTGTATCAGCTTCAATGCAGCCATCATCCCCTTCGAAATTTACAGGCCCTTTTTCTTCATTTGTAAAAAAAGATAAGGGTTTATGGTCTTTGCTCTTAGCCAATGCCTTTACCCTTTTTATTGCTCTGTATGAAGCCTGGGAGCTGCCATTTGTCATGACTATTTATGCCGGTCAAAGCATCATGATTGGCATCGGCATCATCGTAAGAATGTTAAACCTTCAACAGTTCTCCACCAGCGGTTTCAAAATGAATGGGAAACCCGTGAAAGCTGAGCCTGCTACCCGTGGAAAAGTGGCCCTGTTTTTCCTGATTCATTACGGCATGTTCCATGGCTTTTACCTACTGTTTCTGGGGCTTCAGTATGAGATCGGCAACCTGCCCTGGCCTTCCATTTCACTCTGTATTCTCGCTTTTGCCGGACAACAATGGCTTAGCGTTCGCGACGATATAGATGAAGATCACAACAGAAAGCCCAATATTGGCACCCTAATGTTTCTACCCTACTCCCGGGTAATACCAATGCACTTGATGATTATATTGGGAGGATCTTTCTCTGGCTCTTTACTGGGGGTTTTGCTGTTTTTACTGTTAAAAGTCGCAGCGGATATGTTGATGTATGTCGTCGAGCTCTATGCCCTTTACCCAAAGCAAAGGAAATTACCGGGTTGATAATTACCGGGCCGAATAAGTAAGCCTGATAACTTAACCTCAGGTACTTTTCCCCTCTTCTTGCTCAAAAAAATCAAGATTCAGGGCTAATTGCTGCCCTAACCAGCATGCACCTGTGGAATGATCCAACCGGTCATGCAAACCTGTAGAAGCATGAACTAATATGGAAAGTGGCCCCCTGACCGACATTAACCAGGGAATCATCAGCCCAAGGTCTTTAGACTCAAAAGCAATTTGGAACATGGCCTGGGGGTGAGGACCCACAGGTTCATCCCGCCAGCGACCAATAATTACGTCAAAACGTTGTTGCACTTCTTCTCTTATTAACGCTGCAATCTCTTTTTCAGGTGAATCCCGGTAATAAACATGAGCATGAAAGCCCTCAATTGTTGTCGGATCAAAACTACTTATCAGGTTCATTTAATACCCTTTACTCTTTGAATTACCTACCAGAAGGGCTTTCAATCGCATATTAACAGACATCAAAGCTACTCACTGTGCCATTAAATTTTAAAAGCTTCTGCTTATCAGCATTTCAGTTGTCACCTATCAGTACTAAGATAGAAAGATTCCACCCAACCTGACTTAAAAGGAGAGTGTTATGTTTGGGTTCGAAATTACTGCCGGTGTTGTGGTAGTACTTGCACTAATTTTAATTTTTTCCGGGGTAAAAATGGTTCCCCAAGGTTATAACTGGACCGCCGAGCGGTTTGGTCGTTTTACTAAAACACTGACCCCAGGTCTCAATCTGATCATACCTTTCATTGACCGGATTGGGCATAAGCAGAACATGATGGAGCAGGTTCTGGATGTGCCACCGCAAGAAGTTATAAGTGCGGATAACGCTCAGGTAACGACAGATGCGGTATGCTTTTACCAGGTTCACGATGCCGCAAAAGCCAGCTATGAGGTTAATGATCTTTACCGCGCCATGCAGAACCTTGTTATGACGAATATTCGAGCCGTTCTAGGGTCCATGGAGCTCGATGAGATGCTTTCTAACCGTGATAACATCAACGGTCAGTTGCTGAATAAGGTCGATGAAGCAACTGATCCATGGGGAGTCAAGGTCACCCGTGTTGAGATTCGTGATATATCCCCTCCCAAGGATCTGGTAGAGGCCATGGGTAACCAGATGAAAGCAGAGCGTGAGAAGCGTGCGGCTATCCTGACAGCTGAAGGTGAACGTGAAGCCGCCATTAAAGTAGCTGAAGGCGCTAAACAAGCCGCTATTCTTATGGCTGAAGGTGATAAAGAAGCCGCGTTCCGAGAAGCAGAATCCAGAGAACGATTAGCCTTGGCCGAAGCCAGCGCAACTAAAGTGGTCTCAGAAGCTATAGCTCAGGGTAACCCTCAGGCTCTAAACTATTTTATTGCTCAAAAATATACTGAGGCACTTCAGAATATAGGAGCCGGTGAAAACTCCAAAGTCGTGATGATGCCACTGGAAGCAAGCAGTGTGATCGGCTCTGTTGCGGGCATCAGCGAACTGCTTAAAGAAACAAAAATAGGATCCTAAATGCTGACATTACTCGAATCCCTTTCGTTCTGGCACTGGATTATTCTGGCCTTGCTCCTACTCGGGGGTGAAGCTCTGGGGGCCGCTGGTTTTATGATCGGTATATCCCTGTCCGCGCTCATCATTTCGGCATTAATGGCTACCGGTTTGGTTCATGACTGGCAACATCAATTTTTATTGTTTGCTCTTTTTTCTGTGATCGCATCTGTGACCTTCTGGAAGTTTTTTCGTATCCGCAACGAAACTGATGCAGCAGGGATTATCAATGATCGTGCCGCACAACTCATAGGCCGCAAGCTTAAGTTGCAGAATAAGGTCGAAAATAATCTGGGACGGATTCAGATAGGTGATACTTACTGGAAAGTAACAGCCGATGAAGATCTGGAAGAAGGCACTCCAATTGAAATTTATGCCTCTGAAGGCATGACGCTCAAGATCAGAAAAACAGCATAATTTCTTCGGGGGTGCGCCCACCCCCGTCCTTTCTATCTTGATATACCCCAATCAATTAACCCGGCAAGGTTTAAACTCGTTGCGCTAACCGGTAGAATTTTGCCTTTGAATTTTAGTGTATGGAATATCACAATGGGTCGAGCCTATCAAAACCGTAAAGAGTCGATGGCAAAAACATCTGATGCCAAGGCCAAGGTTTACAGTAAATTCAGCCGCGAAATCTATGTTTGTGCTAAATCTGGCGGCATTGAAGTGGAGGGCAATCTGGCCCTTGCTAACCTGATTGAACGTGCGAAGAAATCACAGGTACCAGCGCACGTAATCGATAAAGCTCTGGATAAAGCCAAAGGTGGTGGCGGAGAAGACTTCTCTGAAGCCCGTTACGAAGGCTTTGGTCCTGGCAGCTGCATGGTTATCGTAGAGTGCCTGACGGATAACCCTAACCGTACATTTGGTGATGTCCGTAACTGTTTCAACAAGACTAAATCCAAAATTGGATCTCCTGGCAGCGTAAGCCACATGTTCGATCACAGTGCTATCTTTGTATTTAGTGGTGATGACGAAGATGCAGTACTTGAAGCACTGATGATGGAAGATGTTGATGTAACCGACATCGAAGCAGAAGATGGCAAGATCACCGTTTTTGCTCCTCACACCGATTACTTCAAAGCTAAAAAAGCTTTGCAGGATAATATCGAAGGGCTGGACCTGGATGTGGATGAGATCCAGTTCGTTCCACACAACACTGCACCTGTTAGCGGCGATGATGTTCCCATGTTCGAGAAGTTCATCGATATGCTCAACGAACTTGATGATGTTCAGAACATCTATCACAACGCAGAGATTTAAATAGCGCTCTGAGTTTATTCAGAACACAAAAAAACCCGCATAAAGCGGGTTTTTTATTTGAAGTAAGTATTACTTCATGTTGTTCATTGCTTTGAACTTAGCTTCCAGAGCTACTGGCTGCTTCTTCTTGTTGCTCTTGTTCAGAACGAAAACAACAGTCTGACCCTGTGGGCCTGCAGCGATCTTAGTGAAACGGTATGGAGCTTCACCTACAGTACGAACGTCTTCCATGTCTTCCAGAGTGCTGAATACGTACAGACGGCCGTCTTCGCCGCGCATTTCGCCGTAGAACTCTTCAGCGCCAGCCAGCTTGCCGTTGAACATGTCGATGCCAGCGATACCAGAAGTTTTCTTCTTGTCTTTACCAGTCAGGCCAAATACCAGAGTTTCACCTTTTGGACCACCCGCGATGTAAACTTTGCGGTAAGAAGTTTCGCCAACTTCCAGGAAAGACTGATAAGTAGCGAAATCATCAAATACATAGTGACGACCTTCATGTGATACTTCATACAGGTCGTTGTTATTCAGATCCATTTTTGCTTCAGCTTTAACTTCTTCTTTAACTGGTTGTGTGTGACAACCTGCCATAGCAACTACTGCACCAGCAACCAGAACGCCTGCGATCAGCTTTTTCATTTGGGGGAAACCTCAATAAGTCCGAATTATAAAAATCAAATGCGGACTCTACTAAGTGTTTATTACAAAATGGTTGAGTAAATATTACAAATGGGTTTCAGCTGGATTCATCCATTAAACTGAAGGTTAAAAACGTGGTAAACAACAGCGTCGCGACGATCAATGGTGGATAAGGAAACAACAAAATAAATAATAAACCTCCAATCCAAAGCAACTTAGCTTTACCCCTTTTGGCTTTATGCTTTGCCGTGAAGAATCGACGGTAGAAATGGCCCTCATCCGGAGTATGATCATGCATCCAGACTGGAGATATTCGATGTACAAGGAAAGACAAAAGATGCCTGAACATAAGTTCCTCCGTTATTACAGAGCACCTTTTCAGACTAGTGTACTGATACGTGCTTAGCAATATTACAGGTGTTCAGTAATCCGCCACCCGATAAAGGACAGAATCATGATAGCCGGTGATGATCGGAATAACGCCTGAAAGTTGATGATTAAGCTCAGAATCACCACTATCTACAATCAGAGGCCGACCTTCCAAAGCCTGAAGTTTAGTTTTGGTCGCAATCACATTAATGTTTTGCTTACCTAATCGTTTCAGTAATTCCGGACTCAACTGCTGATTACCGCGACCTATGATATGCCCTTGCCCACCTATCAATGTGATAACTAATTGACAGGGCTGCCCTTCAGTAAGATCCAGGAGTTGTTGAGCGGTGCAGTCCGAAGCTATCAATTCATTGTCTTTGATCAGATCCACTCCGAGTAATGTATTCGGCAGACCCAACTGATCCATAACTGCTGCTACAGTAGAACCTGAACCTATGATGTAGTAAGTATCCGGTTCCATTTTCTCAATGATATCGGCAGCAATATCATCCAGCACCAACTCTTCAGATTCTTTACCACCATTTTTCACATGCTGCAGATACCGATGTTCCTGAGGCACCAGTAACTCGCCATAATACTTAGCTCTAACGGTTCCTTTACGGAAAGCCTCTTCATCAATATCCCGGACTTCCTGATCACCAAGAGTCACCAACTCACCCTTGATTAGCATTGATATTATTTCTCCGGCGGCTTTTGGAGTGACTGCATAAACGCCTGAATGGATTTTTACACCAGCAGGAATACCTAACACAGGAACATGTTCAGCAATCGCTTCGCAAATGTTACGCGCAGTTCCATCACCACCGGCAAACAGCAACAAATCGACACCCTCGGCCACCATCAATTTAGCGGCGGTAAGTGTATCTTCAGCGGTAGTATGTCCAGAGTTAATTTTTCCTATCACCTTTGGCTTTAAGCCAGCTTGCTGGGCTATATCCGCGCCCATCTCTGCAGGATAGGTGACTATTTCGAACTCAAGCCCTTGTAGAATATCCAGTGCCTGTAATGTCCGGAGGCCTGCTTTAGGTTCTGCTCCCAGAGCTAACGCCTGGCTGGCGATACCTTCTCCATCGCTACCTTTTAATGCTACGCTGCCACCTAAACCCGCCAGCGGGTTAATGATCAAACCTAGCTTAAACACTCAGCATCTCCACATTCCCAGTTTCAACGAGAAACTGTTGATAAACAAAACCTGCCAGCATCAGATGCGTTTCTTCATCAAGCTCAAGAAACTCCAGTCCATGACTGACAATTTTAGTAATTCCCTCTTCAGACGGGGTGATACTTCGAATCAAAGCAGGCGTAAGAACAACCTGATCGACACCCGCAACCTGAAAGCGGGTAGTCATAAACAGTTTGTCGCCAGCTTTACCTAAGGCAACCGGAGCATTAACACAGGCTCCTTTTAAACTGATATCTTTGCAGAATGCGGTAATAGGCCAGTCGTGATGTAACCCGGAACCTGACTCATACTCATCTACTGACACAACTAAATTGACAGGAACCCGGGTGAAGCTTCGAATTCTGCGAACCTCAGTTTCTTTCGGGTATTCCAAATGCCAGTGAGTATAGGGAAAAGATTGAATTTTCAGAATTTTCGCACTGAATGCACAGATAAAGTTACCGCTCATTAACCTGACGGTCACCTTTGCACCTTCATTGATGGTGCTACTTTTTTTCGGGGCAGAGACAATAATGCTGCTGCCTTCTCTGTAACCCAGAAGCTGAACCGCATACTTTGCCCGTGGTGTTTTGGTTTCTATCTGAACCTTTTCACCAACCTTCGGGTTCAGCTCAGCCAGTGTACGAAGATTTTTAATTTGTCCAAGTGCTTCTGCCATGCAGCGATTCTAACTTCTTACTTAGTTTTTAGGCCTTATAGCTTACGGTAATTCAGAGTATTCTGCGAGCTGAAAACCAATAGCAGACAATAACTTGGGCTGTTTTGGGTTGCTGATGCTCAACGATGAAAACTCTCTGCGGATTCGGTAATTTTTCCGTAACTGATCAAAGGCTTTTTGTTGTAAATCAGACTCAAGTGACAAAGTTTCCCGTAGTAAAGAATCATCAATCAACGGGTTATAGACTTTATGCATAATCTGCAAAGGCGAATAATCCTGTTGCTGTAACTTGTTTAACTCAGCAACAGGCAGAAAATCGACCAAGCTTTTATTCTGATCTGTGCCAAGAAAATCGCACAGTGATTGATACAACATAAAGGTACCGCGAATCTTGCCTTCCAGGCTATAACCCGCAATATGCGGCGATACAATGGAGCACCGCTCAGCTAAATTTTGACCCACTTTGGGTTCATCTTCCCATACATCCAGTACAAAGCTTAGATCAGGTCTTTCACTTCCGACCTCTAATAAAGCCTGATTATCAATCACAGGGCCACGACCGGCATTCAATAAAACAGAATTTTGTTTCAGACTTCTCAACTCATTTTTAGATAACAAATGATAGCTCGGATATGCCCCCTGTTTCGTTAAAGGCGTATGTGTACAAATGAAATCGGCCTCTTTAAGAAGTACCTCTAAGCTGACAAATCCAGGTTCATTTTTAGCCCTTGGCGGGTCGTTAAGAAGAACATTAAACCCACATTTTTCCAAACGCAGCTGCAAACGTCTCCCAACATTACCAACACCTATGATGCCGTAAGTTCGGTCAGCAGGTGAGAAATCCTGTTCGTCTGCCATCTGAAAAATAGCACTCAGGACATAATCAACCACTGCATCAGCGTTACATCCAGGAGCGTTACTGAAACCAATACCCTTTTGTTTTAAATATCCCAGATCAATATGGTCGGTGCCTATAGTGGCAGTGCCTACAAATTTCACCGGACTGTCGGCCAGCAATGCTTGATTAACTTGTGTTATTGAACGCACTAAAAGAACATCAGTGTTTTGGAGATCATCAGCAGACATATCCCGACCCGCACAAAGACTTACTTCACCAAACTCTGCGAAGACCTCTTCCACCTTAGGCATATTCTCATCAGCAAGAATTTTCATATTTTAATTCCGTAACTTTAACGCCATACTTTACAAACCAGCCGAGATCAGGAGAATTCAAGCGATCATGGCAAATTCTCGAGATTCTAACAGAGCAAAAGCAATTTGCCGCTCTTCAACTGCATTTATCAGGGTGAACAGCTTTGATCCTACGCTGGAAGAAAGACGATGAGTACTTCATTGTCAGAATGTATCAGGACCTGATAGGCGACTGGGTTGTTTCCCAGAGTTGGGGATCTAGCCGTCATCGTACATACCCTGCATACAGAAAAACTGTTCTGGGTAGTTATGATGAAGCCCGTACCATGGTCAGAGCGATTCGCAAACAACGCAAAGACAAAGGCTTCCGTTTAATGGATCGAAAAGAAGTCCAGCTTGGATTTACGTTTTAACATCCCCCTAATCGCACTAAAAATGCGCATAAGCTGTTATTTTTTAACCTCAATCAATTTTTCTATCATCATTCCATTGAAACATGCCCATTCCCTACTAAAGTACAAGAATCACAGACCTTTGCTGATGATATATTGCTGGTAATCCCTTATTACGGGGCTTGAAACCCAGTAAATAACAACTACATATTCGGGTATTTATGATGAGCGTGTCCCTCTCTGGATTCTACGTTAAAAGCATACTCTCAGCGGCCATCCTTACGGCAATAGCAGTGGGTGGAGCCTATTCCATCGGTTCAGAACCTACGGTTTTAATTATTATCGCAATCACAGCCTTGCTGGCATCAGCCATCAGCTTGATTGTTATTCACTCTTTGTTTCTCGGAAAGCTCAGCACAGAAGCCAAACAAGTACAGAACGGCCAGATCGATAAGCTTGAACTCCTGCCTTCTCTGTTTGGAGATATTTTCAGTAAAAGAGCAAATGAAGATGACATTGGCGCAAAGCTGTCAAAAAGTGCCAACGACAACGCGGTCGCTGCCGCTGAAGTCTCTTATTCTGCTGACACATTAAAAACCAAACTGGATACTCAAGTTCAAGAGGTCTCCCAGATTGCTCAAAACTCTGAGGAGATGACCGTAACAGTACAGCAGTCTGCGCAACAGGCTGAAATTGCAGCTGAAATGGCTATTAAGGCAAGGGATACAGGTGCATCCGGACAGAGTGCTCTGACAGATGCAATGCAAAATATTCGTGAACTGAATTCTCAGGCTTCTGAAACATTAGTGTTAATTGAACAGTTAAACGAGAAGTCCCTGAAAATTCAGGACGTCACCAAGGTAATTGAAGAGATAGCCGAACAAACCAACCTTTTGGCACTGAACGCTGCAATCGAAGCAGCCCGCGCCGGCGATCATGGTCGCGGATTTGCCGTAGTCGCCGACGAAGTTCGCCAACTTGCGTCACGAACCGCCAGTGCTACGGGTGAAGTAGAAACCATTGTGGATGAGATCCGGGCAGAAACAAAGCAAGTGGTTTCTCGTATTCAGACCCTGTCTTCAGATGTTGAACAGGGCACTGCGGCTATGGAAGCGATCAGCGATCAGTTGGGGGGAATCTCTGAGCAATCTGCAGAAGTTGAAACTCAAATTTCCACTATTGCTGAGGGTGCCAGAAATAACCGCGTTAACCTGGAGACCATCTTTACCTCCTTACAAACTGTACGTCATGAGCTGGAAGAAAGTGATGGTGAAGTTCAGCAGCTGGCTCGTCAGGCTGCAGCCCTGATGGAAGCAGCTGAATATTCAAATGCCGTACTGGCTACGGCGTCAGATCAGAACTATCACCAACAGTTCTACCAGATTGCCAGAGAAACGGCGGATCAAGTCACTGAGGCGTTTGAAAGTGCTATTAACAGCGGGCAGATCAATGAAGCCGCCCTCTTTGACCGCAATTACATACCAGTTCAGGGCACGAACCCACAGCTGTTTAACACTCAGTATGACAAGTTTACAGATCAGGTTTTACCCGGCATTCAGGAACCTGCCCTGTCACGCAATCCTTCCATGGTTTACGCAATCTCTACCGATCCGAATGGCTACGTAGCGACCCATAACAATCAGTTTGCAAACCCACCAACCGGTAATTACGAAACGGATCTGGTGAAATGCCGTAGTAAACGTTTATTTAATGACCGTACCGGGGCACGCTGTGGTTGTCATACCAACACCATGCTGTTGCAAACCTATAAACGTGATACCGGTGAGATCATGCATGATCTGTCTGTTCCAATCTATATCAATGGCCGCCACTGGGGTGGTTTACGTATAGGTTACTGGCCCGACAAATCATAAGCAGATGTTTTAAATTTTAAAAACCGCTGCCGGGCAACCACAGCGGTTTTTTATTACTTCAAGATTCAGGGATTAAAGACCTGAGCAAAAAAATGAGGAGCTCAGCTCCCGACGGCCAAGAGAAATAAAAATGAGTAAATTCCAATATGCTGAGATGCCAACGAAAGATGGCTTCTTTGGCGAATTTGGTGGGCAGGAAATCCCACCAGAACTGAAACAGGTCATGGATGAGATTGATTCTGCGTATGAAGAGATCCGCCATACGCATGAATTCCAGAATGAACTGGAGCAGCTGTTCGCAGACTATGTAGGAAGGCCAAGCCCTATCTATCACGCCCGACGCCTGAGTGAAAAACTCGGCGGTGCTCAGATCTATCTGAAGCGAGAAGACCTCAATCACACAGGTGCACACAAGATCAATCACTGCCTGGGTGAAGCCCTGTTAGCCAAGTATATGGGCAAAACCAAGGTGATTGCTGAAACCGGTGCAGGACAACACGGTGTAGCCCTAGCGACAGCATGTGCATTGGTCGGTATTCCATGTGAAATTCACATGGGCCAGGTAGACATTGAGAAAGAACACCCTAATGTCACTAAGATGAAGATTCTAGGTTGTGACCTTATTCCGGTCACCCGTGGCACAGCCACATTAAAAGACGCGGTGGACAGCGCGTTTGAAGAATACCTCAAGGACCCGGTTAACTTTATTTATGCGATCGGTTCTGTAGTTGGCCCTCATCCATTCCCGAAAATGGTTCGGGACTTCCAGAGCATTATCGGCATTGAAGCCCGTGAACAATTCCAAGCCAAAAAAGGCAAACTGCCCGACTACATCACCGCATGTGTCGGTGGCGGCTCTAATGCTATGGGACTGTTTACCGCTTTTCTGAATGATGACGAGGTAAACATTGTCGGTGTGGAACCTGCAGGTAAAGGGCTGGATACTTCTGAGCATTCAGCAACACTGACCTTAGGCAAACCAAGCGTACTACATGGAATGAAATGTTATGTACTGGAAACTGAAAAGGGTGAACCTATGCCTGTGCATTCAATCGCTTCCGGTCTCGATTATCCGGGCGTAGGGCCGCAGCATAGTTACTTGAAAGAGTTGGGACGTGTTCAGTATGAAACAGCTACTGACAAAGAGTGTCTTGATGCATTTATGACCCTGTCTCGGGTAGAAGGCATTATCCCGGCACTGGAAAGTTCACACGCTGTTGCCTGGGCGATGCGCAAAGCTCCTGAGTTATCTAAGGATCAAACGATTCTGGTGAACTTGTCAGGTCGCGGAGACAAAGACGCAGACTACGTCGCAGATAAGTTAGGTTTGTAATTCAGAAAGTAATGTAAAGGTTCAGGGGCAAATCTACTATTTCGTGAGATTTTCCCCTGAACCTTTACATGTTTTAATCCTTAGATAATCATATCGGTGGTGATAGATGTTTGCCCTACTGTTTCTACAAAATCGTCGAAATCGATCTCTGTTTTCTCGACAAATTCTCCAGACTCACTAAAGCCTATTACAACTTCATCTCGCTCCCTCAAACCCTCACTAAGTTCGTTGTGCCACCAGTTAAGCCCATCTTCATCCGGATCTCGGTCTAACACGTTGTTGTAGAGCTTTATTAAGAACTCAAGGTCATCCGTTCCTTCATAAACAGTTTTGAATTCATTACTCTCCAAAAATCGTTCGACAACTTCATCGAAATCCAGATCTACATCGAGGCGTTCACCCCAATAATGGAAACCTTCACCATCTGGCGTCCGATCAAAAATAGCCTGGTAAAGCCTGAAAATGGATCCATCCTCTTGAATTGCCTCTTCTGAACTTTCGATTTCACGACGGGTACCATCAAATGATTTTGCAACCATTTCATCACTATCGTCTGATGAACTATCTAAGGAATCATGAAACAACTCAACCTCATAGTTTTCACCGTTGAATGAGACACTCTGTCCGCTCTTATGATAGAAGCCATCATCTTCTAGTTCATAGATTTTTCCATCTCTAACAATATAAAAATCATCACCTACAAGGTAATCACCATCAACAGTTAGATCAAAGGGATACTCAATAGAATCATCTTCTTCAAAGAGTAAACCATCGATAATTACATATTGATCTTCGCTGTCATCAGATGAATCCTCAGGGATCGAACTATCGCCTGTTACGACACTATTACTTGAGATTTCAACATAAACACCATCACCTAAATCCCTGAACACCTTAGTTTCGATATAACCAATATTCACTTCAGTTTCTGTAATATCCGAACCGGAAATAATATAGGTTTTATTATCATCCATACTTTCCAATTCCCAGACACCATCATCTTCATCGTATTCATAAACAGCCGTTACTTCTCCGTTTACAATATCAAAGCGCATTAGGTCATCGGAAAGAGCTGTAACGATTCCATCAGAAGAGTCGTCACTACTGGAATCGTCATCTGAAGAATCATCACTGGATGAGTCATCAGTAGAGTCGTCGGAAGAACTACTATCATCAACGTTATCAATTGGCACTGTTTCACTCGATATACGTTGGTAAATTCCATCCCCTCGATCTCTGAAAACCTTCGTTTCTACAAAACCATCTTCAATTTCAGTTTCAACGATATCATCGCCGGAAAGGTTATAGCTCTTGTTGTCATCAATATCTTCCAGCTCCCATATACCGTCACTTTCGTTATATTCGTATACAGCCGTTACCTGGCCGTCAGCAATGTCGAAACGCATTAGATCTTCTGATGACATAATTGAACTCCCCTATACAAAGTTGAGCAAAAATGGTTCTTACCTACTGCCTAGTAATACTTCTTGGACGACCTAGCCATGAGAAAAGAATGATAGTGAGATACTGATATGCAACTCACGTTGTGAACCGACTCTTTTTCTTTCATTTTTGCTATTGTCTTAAATTTAGTCGCTCAGTTACATTCTCGAAACGGACATTCGGGTATTTCCTTCAGCCCAATGATGCAATAAAAACTTCCCTATTGTACGACCCGCCATCGTACCTAAGTACGATGTTTTGCTCTCAGTCGCTCATTCATACTCATAAGAGACTTACGATCAGCCCGAAAACGTCACTCATAAACTACCTATAATTCAATGCATCAGTAATAGTCGAGGTGAGATTTCATGTTTAACAAACGTGCGGAATACGATTTAATCCGCAGTTATGCTGGAACCAGCCTGATGGTTATTCTTATCCTGATGCTATTTGTTGGTTGGTGGGTCAACCAAACAATCCAAAAACAAGTGGTTAGTAACACCGCATCAAGTGTCGCCCTCTATGTTGAAAGTTTTATTGCACCGGAATTACAGGGATTAAATCAGAGAGATCACCTTACTGAGCAGGAAATCCAACACCTGAAAGATCTGCTTTCGAATACCCCTTTGGGTAAAAAAATACGTTCTGTAAAAGTATGGAAAGAGGATGGCTATGTTGTCTATCACACACAAAACGAAGTCATCGGGCAACGCTTTGAGCCCAGCGAAAATCTGCAGATAGCCTGGCAAGGTAGAATCGCAGCCGAGTTAGATAATTTAGGGCACACTGATGGTTCTGAAGAGGATGCAGCGGAAGCAAAATTAGATCTGGCTCTTCTTGAAATTTATGCCCCCATTAGACTTCAAGATGACAAAAAGATCATTGCTGTTGTTGAATTTTATCAGGATGCAGAAGCTTTAACTAAGCAGTTAAAAACGACACGTAACAATACCTGGTTCGTAGTAATCTTTTCAATGCTGCTAGCCTATTGCGTACTTTACAGTATTGTTCGTCACGGTAATGGCATTATTAAGTATCAACGCCAAACATTACATCAGCAGGTTTCACAGCTAACCTTACTTCTAGATGAGAATCGCCAATTAAGTCAACAAATAAAAACAGCCATGCATAACACCTCTGAAAACAGTGAAAAATTGCTTCGGAGAGTCAGTGCAGATTTACATGATGGACCGGCTCAATATCTGGGTTTTGCTTTGTTAAGGCTTGATGCTCTGCACTACCCTGATAACTGCAATACATCTGAGATTATTGAAGAATTACGTAATGCATTATCCGACTCTTTAAGTGAACTACGTGATATATCAAGAGGTTTGGCCTTACCCGACCTTGAGAAACTTTCTCTCAATGAAGTTATTAGTAAAGCAATTGACTCACACATGCAAAGAACCAAAAGCCAAGTGGAATCAAGTATTGAACTGGGAGCTTCATTACCCCAGACAAATACCCTTCTTAAAATTACTGTTTTTAGAGCAATACAAGAAGCACTGACAAACAGTACCAGACATGCAGATGGAAAGGGGCAAAAGGTCAAGGCCGTAATCAACAAGGATGAACTTCACTTAACGATATCGGATCAAGGGCCAGGGTTTGATTATCCAGCAATGTTCAGTTCAAGTGATAGGCTTGGCCTTTCAGGTTTACGCGAACGTATTGAAGCATTAGGAGGCAACTTAGAGATTGTTTCCGGGAGCGGTATAGGTACGACTATGCGCATTAATCTACCCATTTCAGGTAATAACTAATGGATAAAATAAGGATTATTATCGCGGATGATCACCCGCTGTTTAGAGAGGGTGTAGTCAAGACACTTTCCTCAGTTACCGACTTTGAAATAGTTGCTGAAGCATCTGATGCCGCAAGCGCCATTGAAATCAGTAAAGAACTGCTTCCAGATATTGCTTTACTTGATGTCAGCATGCCTGGAGGAGGGATTTCTGCCGCACAGGAAATTGCTGGGTATTGCCCCGTCGTCAAAATCATTATGCTTACAGTTTCAGAAGACGAATCCACTGTTCATGAGGCTCTTGCAGCTGGAGCAACCGGTTATGTGCTAAAAGGTGTTTCAGGGAATGACCTTGTTGGTGCAATAAGAAATATATTTATGGGCGAGTCATATATAACTCCCTCATTGGCAGCAAGTTTACTCAAGCCTAGTCGCCAACCTACACAAGACAATTCTGTTCATGAACTGACTCCTAGAGAAAAAGATATTTTACTGGCCCTTTCCAAAGGCGCAAGCAATAAAGAAATTGCCGACAAACTCTGTATGGGTGAACGAACTGTGAAACACCACATGACAAATATTCTGGCAAAACTACAGCTTAAAAACAGAGTCGAAGCCGCATTATTTGCCCAAAAAAATATCGATATGAAATAGATCATAAAACGTAATGTGCGGAATGAAGATTGACTAGCCTAATTAACTCAATAAATTACAGCCACTAAAGATAAAAACGCGGATTACGATGCAGATAAGTAGGTTTGTAAAAATAGCAGCCCTTGTGTTTACTACAAGGGCTGCTCATTCAAATTTTATCTTTCAGCTTTTCAAACTCATTGATTAGAATATCCGCCACCTCAATCAGCGATTTTTTCTGGTTCATCGCACTTTGCTGCAACTTACGGTGAGCCTGAGGTTCACTCATACCATGAAACTGCATCAACAAGCCTTTTGCTCGCTCGACTCTCTTTCTCTCTGAAAGTGCGCGTCTCGCTTCGGCCAGTTCATCACCCATATTGCGCAAGCCTTCGGCCTGCTGCTGTACCAGACCGTATAGTGCACGCACCCAGTCGGTATTCATACCCGGATTTGAACTGTCCATACTGGTAAGGCTTGAATCCAGTAGCGGCGTGTAAGAGGTAGTTGTTGGGTCATTTAGCGAAGATAGCATTTCCAGACTGTCATGCTGTTTCTTCAGTTCAGTGTCAGCTTCACTCACCCGTTGCTCACAGAGTGAGATAAGCGCCGCAGCCTGCTCCCTTTCCAGAATCTGCATGGCATCCATGCGAACAGTAGCTATCTCATACCAGATTTCACTGATTTCAGAAGTTACATCTTTTCCGGGCTCAATACGGTTAATCACTGTACGCAATCGGTCCAGCTCTTGATGCTCTTTCCCCGTTTCAAATTTTTTCCATCCAGCAACCTGACTTTCACTGGCAAATTCACGGAATGTATCCAGGCTGTTTTTCTGAATATCTACCAAGGTCGCTATTCGATCCAGATCTTCTTGATCAAACTGCCCTGCAGCAAAACCTAATGCTGCCCAGGCACGCTCCTGTCCAGCGTATTCTTTACATTGCATAAAGTTAAACATAGCAACCAGAGCGCGGGTTATTTCCGGATCATCCGAAAGGTCTGCGGCTTCAAAAATCACCGCCAGTAAGGCTGCGATTATACGACTCATCGCCTGACAGCTATCCTCAGCAGCGATGCTATGCTCTCTGATCTTTTCGCGCAGTTCCGGCATTCCCTCAATAACATGAAGGGCAAATGCAATGTTGTTAAACAGTTTCGAACTTCGGGTCAGGCTGATGGATTCGATATCCAGTTGTTCCAACTGTTCCCGAAACTCAACCTGTGCATTTTTTGATTCTTCTATCTGCTGGCTTAACTGGTCTCCCAGTCGCTCACCCTTGGAAGCCAGGAACAGATTGGACAGTCCGCGTTCACGTTGTATCTGGTGTATCAGGTTACTCACCTGAATGACCAATTCTGCATTGGTCATCAACTGTTTAAGCGATGCAATCTCAGAATATTTCGACGCGAGAAAAAACGTCTCTGTGGTGTTTGTGCGTTTTATCATGGCTTCATCTGCATACATTTTATGCGGGCATTGTAAATTAAAGTATATGTTTTGTATCCGCTTAAGCCATTCATCTCTATGAAATTCTGTTCTGACCAGCTTTAATAAAGCTATAACAAAATGAGGTTAACCGCTATGTTGAATATGGATTTTACTCAACGGGTGATAATCAATACGCATGAAATGGAGTGGCTGCCTAGCCCTGCAAAAGGCGTAGAACGCAAACCATTAGCCCGTGAAGATAAAGAATCCGGCCACGCAACAAGCATCGTACGCTATGCGCCAGACTCGAAATTCGCTGAACATTTTCATCCCAACGGCGAAGAGATTTATGTACTTGAAGGTGTTTTCTCAGACGAAACCGGAGACTATCCAGCCGGTAGCTATATCCGCAACCCACCCGGCAGTTCGCATGCTCCTTTCAGTAAAGAGGGCTGTGTGATTTTCGTTAAGCTGGAGCAGTTCAGCCCAGATGATTCGGAAACCGTTCGCATTAACACCTCAAAAGCACAGTGGCTCCCTGGTCAGGGAAAGCTTGAGGTCATGCCTTTACACAGCTTCGAGACACAACACACTGCATTAGTAAAATGGCCTGCTGGCGAACGGTTTATTCCACATAGTCATTTTGGTGGAGAAGAGGTACTGGTTTTATCTGGTACCTTTATTGATGAGTTTGGTAGATACCCCGCCGGAAGCTGGATAAGAAGCCCGCATATGAGTGAACACTGCCCTTTTGTTGAAGAGGAAACGATCATTCTGGTTAAAACTGGACACCTCATAGTTGCATAAAAACATGTCTTTCATGCAGGTGAAGGCCAACACCTGATTATTTTTCTGACACCGCTTCACTCTCTACTTATGGAATCGACCAAACATGGTAAAGTGCTTATTTCTCAGTCTTCCTAGTTGACTGAAAAAACTGTCATATTGTTATGTTTTAGGGCCCAAAATGAAAAAAGTACTGATTACGACAACTCTGATTTTTTCAGCATTGATGCTACAAGCCTGCTCTCCTGAAGTGGGAAGCAAAGAATGGTGTACCGACCTTAAAGAAAAGCCAAAAGGTGAATGGACTGCTAACGAAGCTAAAGACTTTGCAAAACATTGCCTCTTTTAAGCGTGATCAATCGACTTCCGCTTTCATATTAGAAGCAGTTCAAAGAGAAACCCGGCATATGCCGGGTTTTTCTTAATGATTTATGACCTGGATCGCAAATCCAGAGTATGTGGATACTCTTTTGAGATCTGATCATCCGGAATGGCCATGGGTATTGGGTCATGATTGTTCGGTTCGAACTCCCTTGCCAGTTGCGCTCCGGTAGTGATGTTCATCGCCCCCGGTGTATGACCGAACTCATCGAAACGAGTAACACGGCGCGCTTCCGCTTCGTAACTGTTTACCGGGTAAGTGTCATAGCTACGTCCACCCTGATGGCTGACTCTATAAGTACAACCACCAATACTGTGTCCGTTCCAGGTATCGATCACGTCAAACTTCAACGGTGCATGAACACCAATGGTTGGATGCAGCGCTGAAGGTGGCTGCCAGGCTCGGTATCGTACCCCGGCAACGTATTCACCATGACGGCCCGTGCTTCTTAATGGAATGCGTTCACCATTACAGGCAACAACATAACGGCCTTCATCCAGACCGGTAAGTTTAATCTGCAAACGTTCAACCGATGAATCCACATAACGTGAGGTACCAAAGCTGCTGATCTCCTCACCCAATACATGCCAGGGTTCGATCGCCCAGCGCAGTTCCATCTCGATATCATCAATCTGAACACGACCGTAGTGTGGATAGCGGAACTCTTCAAACGGTGCCAGCCACTCTTCCTGAAACGGAATACCATGAGCCTGAAGGTCTTTCACCACATCACGAATATCTGACCAGGCATAATGCGGCAGCATAAATTTATCGTGCAGCTCAGTGCCCCAGCGCGCAAGCGGTTTGTGATATGGCTCATCCCAGAAACGCGCAATCAGAGAGCGAATCAACAGAGACTGAACCAATGCCATGCGCGAATGCGGAGGCATTTCAAAACCACGGAACTCCAGAATACCCTGACGACCACTGGCACTGCCCGGAGAATAAAGTTTATCGATACAGAACTCTGCACGGTGGGTGTTACCGGTCATATCCACGAGCAGGTTGCGGAGAATTCTGTCCACCAACCAAGGTTGATCGATAATGCCATCCGGCATCTGCTCGAAGGCAATTTCCAGCTCGTAGAGCATTTCATCACGGGCTTCGTCTACACGAGGTGCCTGGCTGGTAGGACCAATAAACATGCCAGAGAATACATAAGATAAACCCGGATGGTGCTGCCAGTAGGTAATCAAGCTGCGCAACAGGTCTGGTCGACGCAATAACGGGCTGTCTGCCGGTGTTGTGCCACCAATCGTTATATGGTTGCCGCCACCGGTGCCGGTATGGCGTCCATCCAGCATAAACTTCTCAGTGCCTAACCGGCACTCATGTGCTGACTGATACAACCTTGATGTAATATCCACCAGTTCATCCCAGCTTTGGGATGGATGAATATTCACTTCGATTACGCCCGGATCTGGGGTTACCAGAAGTTTTTTCAGGCGGTGATCTTTAGGTGGTTCATAACCCTCCAGTACTACCGGAACATCCAACTGCTCTGCGGTTTTTTCAATCATCTCGATCAGATGAACGAAATGTTCAAGATACGTTAGTGGCGGTAGGAACAAATATAATTTACCGTTACGCGGCTCAATACAGATCGCGGTACGAATGACATCGGTAACCACCGTCTCCACTTTGTCTGCACTTGGCATCGTCAGAATTGAATCCGGCTTCGCATAGGAATGACTGCTTTCAGGTAGTGGCGACTTAATCTCATGCAGATCCGACTCAGCCTGAACCTCTTTATCCTCTTCGGCTACGGCTGGCAATGAATCCAGCGGCAGTCTATATCCCAGAGGCGAATCACCCGGCACCAGTACTAACTGTTCACGGCGAAGAGGCCAGGGGCTGGAGCGCCAACCTGAACTGTAGTAATCCCAGGCAACCGGTAAAACAAAACCACTCGCTTTGGTAATGCCCCGCTGCATTAACTGAGCAATACGCTTACGTTCCAGATCATCGTCCAGATCAGCTTCTAACGGATCGATGTTGGCGGGCATATTCTGCTCCCGCCAGAGGTAATAAAGTGCATCTTCATACGCAGGGATAACATAGTCATCCTTCAAGGCCAGATTGTCAGACAGCGTTTTTACAAATTGCTCTGCGATATCAATATCATGCCCATAGTCTTTATCAACGCGGGCCAGATACTCTGGTTTATTCCATAACGACAAGCCATCAGTACGCCAGAAACAACCTAGCGCCCAACGCGGAATCTCTTCACCCGGGTACCATTTACCCTGACCGTAATGTAACAATCCACCCGGTGCGTATTCCTTACGTAGCCGAATTAACAGATCTTTAGCGAGTTTGAGTTTGTCATCCCCCAGAGCATCGGTATTCCACTGTGGTGATTCCATATCATCAATGGAAACAAAGGTCGGCTCACCTCCCATCGTCAAACGTACATCCTGCTCCTGTAACTGCTTATCCACGGAGTGACCCAGATCCATGATCTCATCCCACTGTTCATCACTGTAGGGCTTGGTAACTCGTGGATCTTCATGAATACGGATTACTTCATTATCGTGCTCAAATTCAACTTCACACTTATCCGTCGCACCCGTCACAGGTGCCGCTGAAATAGGTTCGGGAGTACAGGCCAGAGGAATATGACCTTCACCTGCAAACAAACCTGATGTCGGGTCCAGACCAATCCAGCCCGCTCCAGGAATATAAACTTCACACCAAGCGTGCAGATCAGTGAAATCTTCTTCTGGGCCGGAGGGACCATCAAGAGATTTAACATCCGCTGTCAGCTGAACAAGGTAGCCTGATGTAAATCGTGCCGCCAGCCCTAAATGCCTGAAAATCTGTACCAGCAACCAGCCAGTATCACGACATGAACCTTTCTTCAGCGTCAGCGTTTCTTCACAGGTTTGAACACCAGGTTCCATGCGGATGCCGTAACCAATATCTTTTTCCAAGCTCTGGTTCAGCTCAACCAGAAAATCATTTATTGGCTTTGGCTTTTTACTGATGTTAGATACCCATTTACGTAATAAAGGGCCATCTTCAGTGACTT
Organism: Neptuniibacter sp.; assembly: GCA_050633605.1. GTDB lineage: Bacteria > Pseudomonadota > Gammaproteobacteria > Pseudomonadales > Balneatricaceae > Neptuniibacter. The sequence continues at coordinate 38,284 of JBOEGV010000060.1, forward strand.
TTAAATACGGTTTAAGCTCTTTTTTAAGCTGCTTATCGTAAGAAAACGGGAACTCCTCTGCATACTCTTCAACAAAGAAATCAAACGGGTTTATCACCGTCATATCGGCAATAACTTCCACTTCTATGCTGAGTTCTTTGGTTTTTTCCGGGAATACCAAGCGCGCCTGATAGTTACCAAAAGGATCTTGCTGCCAGTTCAGAAAATGGTCTTCCGGTTCTATTTTCAGTGAATAGCCGTGAATATGTGTTCGGGAATGTGGTGCGGGACGCAGCCGCAAAACATGGGGTGAAAGGTTTACTAGTCGATCAAATTTATACTTAGTTTTATGGTGTAACGCTACCCGGATAGCCATCAAGCTCACTCCTGAACTTACAAAAACACATTGCTGCCAGAACTGTAGTTCAACTTAAACCACAGCCTTACGCACAATCTTGGTGCAATGAAAAAATCAAATAATGCACCCGCTCCTTTTCGGAGCAGTAACCTATAGATTGTACGCTAATATCAGCACTCATTTACTCTATTCTAACTAACGCAATTTACAGGCCAATTACCATAGGAAGACAAGAACAGTATTAAGTTAGCAGATAAAAGAAAAAAGGCTCCTAAAAAGGAGCCTGTAAAGCAATTCGCTTCAATAATAAGAGCCATGTGCCTGAGAAGCTATAGGAGAATCTCAGTTACAGCCTGTAACAACAAACTGATTCCACATACGCACGCGGTTACCCCAAAATGAGGCAGAGCAAGCAAGTGAGGGAAACCTGCTCTACGTGTTGATACGCATTATATAATAATGATAATCGTTATTAATAGCGTTTATTAAATAATTTTTCTTTTTCTGGAAATAAAAAGGCCGGATCGAATGATCCGGCCTGAGAGATTAAGCCAGACCGGTGAGAGTCCAGCTTCACATAGATTTTCGAGGGGGAAACCTATGCAGATACCTTTTTCTGTGAGCATAGAATCCGATATCACGGCGGCAATGTTGAGTGAGGTGAGGTCGCCATTGCCTATCACTTATGAGCGAGTACGATACTAATGTTATTGATAATGATTTGCAATACGATTTATAAATAATTTTATACTTTTTAATTTATCTCCTTATACAAGACTTTCACCCCACCCCACTTGCTGTTACTCAGAGGAAATAACCTAACGCAAATGGTAAAATTCTGGCTTTATTCATTCCTACGGATCTCCTATGCGACGCTCTACCCTCCAAGCTGATTTAATGCTGCTGCTCGTGGCTGTGATCTG
>JBOEGV010000061.1:0-6466 GCA_050633605.1 Neptuniibacter sp.
AACAGAACTGTTTCAAAGATTCCTAAGCAAAAAACATAACCAAGTTTCCGGGTCATAGAGATATGTTGTCAGGCTGGTCAATCATTCTTATCTCGCTGGGCTACCTCAGCCTTCTTTTTGCAATTGCTTACTACGGCGATAAGTCTGCAGAACGAAATAAACATATTATCAGCCGCCCGATAATCTACTCTCTTTCTCTGGCTGTGTACTGCTCTTCCTGGACCTTTTATGGCGCTGTAGGACGAGCCACGACAAGCGGATGGGAATTTTTAGCTACTTATCTCGGACCAGTCATTGTGTTCATTTTTGCATGGCGCATGATTGAAAAAATGATTCTGGTCAGTAAGCAACAAAACATAACCACTATTTCTGATTTCATTTCCTCCCGGTACGGCAAAAGCCAGGCACTTGCAGTGTTAATCACTATCATCGCGGTTACCGGGACGATGCCTTATATTGCGATGCAGCTTAAAGCCGTGGCTATAAGCTATAACGCCATCGCGCCAGGTGCAGATGAACTGCTGAATAAAGGCAGTGATACCGCATTATTTGTTGCCATCATTATGGCGATCTTTTCGATTTTATTCGGTACCAGACACATTGATGCTACTGAACACCATGAAGGACTTGTGCTGGCTGTTGCTTTTGAATCAATTATAAAACTCGCCGCCTTTATAGCGGTCGGTCTATTTGTAACCTTCGAGATCTTTGATAGCTTCGACGATATGGCATATAACATTGCTGTCCAACTACAAAACAACAGCAACTATAATTCGCTATTACAAGATAGTTTTATAACAGAAACCCTACTGGCCTGTGCTGCAGTCATCTGCTTACCTCGCCAATTCCACGTTACTATTGTTGAAAACACCAACCCCGGGCACCTTAAATTAGCCCGCTGGCTGTTCCCCTTATACCTGATTTTACTAGCCACTTTTGTAATGCCTATTGCCACAGCGGGCATGGTTCATTTCCACGACAGCAATATAGATCCAGATACAATCGTCTTGGTGCTACCTCTGCTTGAGGGACAAAAAGCTCTTGCGACCTTTGCCTTTATTGGAGGACTTTCGGCCTCCACCAGCATGGTTATTGTAGCCAGCATTACTCTAGCCACCATGGTATGTAACGACATCGTTATGCCGTTACTATTCCGCATTTCCTGGCTTAACCTATCCAGTAATCAGGATGTGGGCGCACTGTTATTACGCGTTAGACGCATCACAATTATGTGCCTGATGATCCTTGCATATTTCTACTACCGAATCCTGGGGGAACAATCCCCACTGGCCTCTTTCGGGTTATTAGCATTTGTCGCTGCCACACAATTCTTGCCTGCCATTGTCGGCGGAATCTACTGGAAAAGAGGCTCCAGACATGGCGTCCTGACAGGCCTTGTAGGCGGCTTTCTGCTATGGCTTTATACCCTTGTCCTGCCTTCGTTCAGCGAGGCCGGGCTGGTAGGGCCTGAATACCTTAACAGCGGCATTTTTGGAATTGAGATTCTAAACCCTACTGCCTTATTCGGCATTACTGTTTTAGATCCGCTTACTCACGGTGTTTTCTGGAGCGTTGCAGTTAATGCCTGTTTATATGTTCTGGTGTCGCTGTATACACCGATCCGCATGGTCGACCGCATACAAGCCAGTGCTTTTGTCGACGTCTACAGCAAAGACCTGACCGAAACCTCTCGACACTATGGTCAAGTAACTGTAGGTGACCTACAGATGCTTACAGAGCGTTTCCTTGGCATCAGTAGAACCCAGCATGCTTTCACCGGGTTTGCCCTACAGAAAAGCGAAGACATGCCTCTTGCCGGCGACAAAGCCACACCCGAACTGATTCAATTCACCGAACGTCTTTTGTCGGGCGTTATCGGGGCATCATCAGCACGAATTGTCCTCGCTTCCACTCTCAGAGGGCGGGATATGCATATTGGCGATGTAGTTACCATCGTCGATGAAGCGTCTCAGGCGCTCAGGTTCAATCGCTCCTTACTGCAATCCACCATTGAAAATATAAGTCTGGGTATCAGCGTAGTGGATCAACAAATGCGCCTTGTTGCCTGGAACCGCGTTTACATTGAGATGTTTGATTACCCGGAAGGCCTAATATGTGTTGGACGACCCATCGAGGAGGTCTTCCGCTTTAATGCTATGAAAGGTGAATACGGACCAACCGATCCTGACACCGAAGTATCCAAACGCCTTAAAATTCTTCAGTCCGGCAAGCGACACAGCTATGAACGTTTTCGACCAAACGGCACCGTGCTAGAAGTCCGCGGCAACCCAATGCCTAACGGTGGTTATGTCAACACTTACATGGATATAACCAACCATAAACATATTGAAGATGCTTTACGTGAAAGTGAGCAGAACATTCGTATCTACACGGACAATGTCCCTGTACTCATCGCATATTTAGATCCAGAACGCCGTTACCTTTTCGTCAACAAAGCCTATGCGGAGACGTTTAACCTCGACAGGAACACCATCAGTGGTAAGGCTTGCTACAAAGTAATGTCCCCTGAAGCCTATGAACTTAGACGCCCTTATATAAGCTCTGCCTTAGGGGGAAAGCGTCAGCAATTTGTAACCACTCTGCCCAGCATTAATGGTGATACTCGCTTTGCAGAAGTTAAGTATATTCCTCATATTGGCGAGTACGGGGATATTCTCGGCTACTTTTCACTTTATCAGGATATAACAGAACGCAAAAAAGCGGAGCAGGCTCTTAAAGAAACGAACGAAACACTGGAACAGAGAGTACGGGAACGTACACATGCACTGTCTGTAGTTAACAAAGAATTACGAAAAGAAAATACCATCCGGTCTTTGATGGAAGATGAATTAAGGCAAGCCAAATCAGATGCAGATGAAGCCAACCTTGGCAAAACCCGATTCCTGGCATCGGCCAGTCACGACCTTTTACAACCGCTTAATGCCGCCCGCCTTTTCACGTCAGCATTGGCGCAGCAGAGTCACAATGCAGAAACCAGTACTCTTGTTGAAAACCTCAACGGCTCCTTAACGGCTGCAGAAGAATTAATCACAGCAATTCTGGATATCTCAAAGCTTGATGCTGGTGCACTAGAACCGTCAATAACAAACTTCTCACTAGAAGACATATTTACAACTTTGGGAACAGACTATACAGCTGTGGCTGAGAAGAAAGCGCTCAAATTCCGCTACAACCCTTGCAAACAAGTTATACGTTCAGATCAACAACTATTGCGCCGTATTATCCAAAACTTTATTTCAAACGCCATTCGCTACACTCAAAAGGGTAAAGTTCTGCTGGGATGTCGACGCAGAAAGAATATGCTGCGAATTGAAGTCTGGGATACCGGCGTGGGTATCCCCGAAAACAAAATAAAAGAAGTCTTTGAGGAATTTCGCCGCATAGACAACCCGAAACACTCTCAAGTACAAGGGCTTGGGTTAGGACTGGCCATTACTGAACGCATTGCAAAAATGCTCAACCACAAACTACAGGTTCGCTCCTGGCCAACTAAAGGGACGGTCTTCAGCATTGAAGTACCTCTGGGAGACCAAACGAAAGCCGTCAAACCTAAACCCGAGAAACGTGGCTGGATTCGAAGTAAAGGCCTGAATGGAATTAGAGCTCTGGTCATTGATAACGAACCAAAGATTCTAGAAGGTATGGCCGCCCTGCTAAACGGATGGGGCTGCGATTCAAGAACCGCCATTTCGTCAGCCGCCGCTGTAGAACAGATCCAATCAGAATCCTTCCAGCCAGACGTTATTTTAGCAGACTACCACCTGTCTGAAACTTTGACAGGCATAATGGCCCTACAAGACCTGGAACCACTTCTGGACAAAAAAGTGCCTGCAATTGTTATCACCGCAGACCGCACAGAAGAAGTCAAAACCGAGATAGAACGTTATGGCGCGCAACTGTTGACCAAACCGATTCGCCCTGCCGCACTCAGAGCTATGATAAACAAGACCATTGCCACGTCGCGTGCAAATGAATCTGCTCAAGAAATCTGAAAACCAAAAAAGGCGCTAAATAGCGCCTTTTAAAAAATTCAGAACGAGCTTATTCCAGATCGGTCTTTGGAGGTTCCACGCCTAAGCGCTGTGCTGCGATCACTGCCTGAGTTCGACTATGTACACCCAGTTTACGCAGAATTGCTGTCACATGGGCTTTAATCGTTGCCTCAGACACGCTCAGTTCATAGGCTATCTGCTTGTTCAGAAGCCCCTCCGTCAACATTGTCAATACTCTGAACTGCTGTGGCGTTAAAGCCGCCAGCGCAGCTGCAAATTTCTGATCACCCTCACTGACGTCACCAAGATTGTCTGCCACTTCCTGAGGCAACCATTCTTCCCCCTGAAGCACTGCAACAATAGCTTCACCAATGGTATCCAGAGGTGCAGATTTAGGAATAAAACCAGATGCGCCGTAATCAATCGCTCGTTTCATGACATTTGGCTGTTCACTACCAGAAACGACCACAACCGGAATACCCGGATTCTGACCGCGTAGGAAAACTAAACCAGAAAAACCATTTGTACCAGGCATATGGATATCCAGCAGCACTAAATCCGCATCCGAGTGCTGATCTACTGCTCCTTGAACCGCCTGTAAAGAATCCGCTTCAATTGTCTCAACGCCAGGCAACGCTTGCGCAACCGCCTGTTTTAACGCAGCTCGAAACAAAGGATGGTCGTCTGCGATTATAATTTTTTGTGCTAACTGCATGCGTTCAGTTCCCCCTTAAGAAATCCTGATAGAACGCTGACCTGAAGAAATGGCTTTCCCTCGGCGCAAATACACTATAAAACAAAAAACTCCCGCAAGACTAGGTATTTCCTAGCCCGGCAGGAGTTTTTGTTACTAATGACTAATAAATTAGTCTTTACTTGCGGTTCATACGGTTGTCGATCAGGTCATCTACAACTGATGGATCAGCCAGGGTAGAAGTATCACCCAGTGCACTGAAATCATCTTCTGCAATCTTACGCAGGATACGACGCATGATCTTACCAGAACGAGTCTTAGGCATGCCTGGCGCAAACTGAATCAAATCTGGCGATGCAATTGGCCCAATCTCTTTACGAACATGCAGACGCAGTTCTTTCAGCAGCTCATCAGACTGTTCGAAGCCAGATTGCAGAGTTACGTATACGTAGATACCCTGACCCTTAACTTCGTGTGGGTAACCTACTACAGCCGCTTCAGCAACCGCTTCGTGAGCTACCAGAGCAGATTCTACTTCAGCAGTACCCATACGGTGACCAGATACGTTGATTACGTCATCTACACGGCCTGTGATCCAGTAGTAACCATCTTCATCACGACGCGCACCATCACCTGTAGTGTAAACGCCTTTGTAAGTACTGAAGTAAGTCTGAGTAAAGCGCTCGTGATCACCCCAGATAGAACGTGCCTGTGATGGCCAAGAATCAGTAATAACCAGATTACCGTCAGTTGCACCTTCCAGTGTTTTACCATCTGCATCAAGCAGTGCTGGCTGAACACCGAAGAATGGGCGAGAAGCAGCACCTGGTTTAGCATCACATGCACCTGGCAGAGGCAGAATCATCATGCCGCCAGTTTCAGTCTGCCACCAAGTATCAACGATTGGGCAACGGCCCTGGCCGATGATGCGGTGGTACCAGTCCCAAGCCTCAGGGTTAATTGGCTCACCTACAGAACCCAGAATACGCAATGTAGACAGGTCAGAATCACCCAGTACATCTTCACCCTGCTGCATCAATGCACGAATTGCAGTTGGGGCAGTGTAGAACTGGTTAACTTTATGTTTTTCGATAACACGACCGAAACGGCTGTTATCCGGGTAACTAGGTACACCTTCAAACATCAGAGACGTCCCGCCGTTAGCCAGAGGTCCGTATACGATGTAACTGTGACCTGTTACCCAACCAACATCAGCAGTACACCAGTAGATGTCGCCTTCTTTGTAGTCAAATGCGTACTCATGAGTCATAGACGCATATACCAGGTAACCACCTGTAGTATGCTTCAGACCTTTTGGAGCACCTGTAGAACCAGATGTGTAAAGAATGAACATTGGGTCTTCTGCATTCAGCTCTTCAGCTGGGCAGTCTGCAGAAGCTGCAGCAACCAGTTCTTCGTACCAAACGTCAACGCTGTCATTCCAAGCAACATCCTGGTCAACACGGTTAACCACAATAACGCTTTCTACAGCAGCTTTAGCAGCTTCATGCTCCAGAGCTTTATCAACGTTCGCTTTTAGAGGAACAGACTTGCCAGCACGCAGAGAGTAGTTAGACGTTACAACAACTTTAGAGTTCGCACCTTCAATACGTGCCGCCAGTGCTTCTGGAGAGAAACCACCGAATACGATTGAGTGAACAGCACCAATACGTGTACAAGCCAGCATTGCAACAGCAGCTTCAGGAATCATTGGAAGGTAAAGAGTTACAACATCACCCTTCTCAACGCCCTGAGCTTT
>JBOEGV010000062.1:0-4828 GCA_050633605.1 Neptuniibacter sp.
CGTTGAATCTGATCTTTAAATTTCGCTTCCTGCTCAAAGTAGAGCTCAACACGCTCTTTCACATCTGGCAGTTGTAGAATCTCTTCAATCGTATGGTTTTTACAGTAATCGATCAGATCCATCATCAGATTGTAGTTGGAGATGCGGAACTCGCGGAAACGACCCAGTCCCGTACGGGCATCCATTAGGAAGTTCAGCAGTTCCCAATCTTTCGGGTTGAGTACCTCTTCCTGGTTATATTGCGCGGAATCCCCTTTATCTACTGCTTCCATCATCTCATCCCATGACTCTGGAAAAACATCATGACCACCGTAATGTTTCCATACGACTCGTGCAGCAGACGGTGCATCAGGGTCTATGATGTGGTTGTCACGTTGCCCGGTGTTACGAATGGTTTCAGACAGGTGGTGGTCAAACGATATATAAGCTGATTCCACGTAAGGCAGGTTGGTTGTAATGTCTCTGGATGAAATCTCTATTGTTCCATCCTGCATATCCTTAGGATGTACAAACTTAATGTCATCGATCAGATCCAGATGTTTCAGTAACACCGCACAAACCAAACCATCAAAGTCACTTCGCGTTACGAGCCGATACTTATCTTGTGACATACCATGTTCCTTATACATACAGTCTTTAATAATTTAAGTTTTCCCAGTATAGACAATTTTCCCTGTTGTTATTGTCTACCGTGCTAAATTAACAACCTTAATTTCGGTTCCGTAAAAATTAAATTCAGACATTAGGTACGTGAGTTCAATTCAAAGTACTTCATAGCCAGCTATAATGACTTAAAAAACAATAGATGCAGTTATGAACTTTCCTCATATATCCGAGTTTCGCCCGTTTAAAGACAGCAACCAATTCACTTGGAATCACCTGAAAGAACTACTCATACCCTTCGTCCACGATCTCCATGTCAGTCGCCATCGCGCAGACACAATAATTAACCGGGTTAGATTAATCTCTGCGGGTTTCGCACTGATTAACTTTATCTGGATTTTTATTGATTATGTCGTGTTCAGTTATGAAGTATGGAACAGTTTGATACTCCTGCGCATAGGGGTTATCAGCATTTTTGTTTTACTGTCGATGCCATGGCGAGTTCCCCATAACCTGCCTGTCGCCTTCCTGTTTTTAGTCTGCATGCTATTGAACCCACTGGGGTTCTATCTTTTTTCTCAATCCATGTTTAATGCAGAAGAGTTTACTGGCTGGGCGGGAATCTCATTGCAGATATACTCGTCATTGCCTTTGATAGTTATGGCGGGTTTGAGTGTATTCCCACTGGCGCTTATTGAATCACTGCTACTACTTTGCCCGATCGGTCTGAGCTTAGCTTTCGGCCTGCATCTGTCAGACACCTTCAGTTGGGATCATTTTCTGGCAAGTTTATGGGTAATGGTGCTGATTGCCGGAGTGTATATCATATCCGGCATGATCCAGATCCATTACATGATCATGATTGTGAACAAAGTCTCTCTGGACACCCTCACAGGGGCTTTTACCCGTAGATCTGGTGAAGAGATTCTGGATCTGTATTTCCACATTGCCGCCCGGCACGAAACCCCTTTTGCCATTGCCTTCGTAGATCTGGATCACTTTAAAGCAATCAACGACGACTACGGTCATGATGCAGGAGATGCCGCTTTACGTCAGGCGGCTCATCACCTGTCAAAATCCTTGAGGCGAGGGGATATTGTTATTCGCTGGGGCGGTGAGGAATTTTTACTGATTCTCAATGGTGCGGATGTTGCTGGCACCCAACATGTGATTAACCGTATCACGCACAACTGGCTGGGTGAGCGGCCGGATGGCGAACCTCTCACCGCCAGTATCGGACTTGCCGAAAGAATTGCAGATCAAACCCCGGATTGGCCAGAACTGATCGAACTGGCAGACAAACGGATGTACGAGGCTAAAAATAGTGGCCGGGCGCGTTGTGTTATGCCTGATGTGTAAGCCGAAGGCTTACACAGTGGCGAGTAGCGAGAACGCTGCTTCGCAGCTGCTAGTGGCTAGGAAAAGCAAAAATTCATCAAACGATTAAGCTAAAAAATATTTCAAAGAACAACTGCTAGCAAACAAAGCGTGAAACCGCTAGCTACTCGCTCCTTTTAATCCAATACCCCGGTCTTTTCTTATTATGCATAACGGCCAAGACCAGTATCTGTTTTTCTGATGGCGAATAAATAACAGAGAAAGGAAATTTGTTTAGAAGAAACCTATGGGTGTTGTTGCCGAAGGGAGGCCATGAATTGGGGTACTGGGTGATATCCCCAAAGGATTGTTCGAGTTCTGCGAGAAAGTCTTCGCCGAGTCCTTTGGCTTGCTTTTCGTACCACTGATATGAAGCTTTGATCTCTGCGCTCACATCCGGGTGAAAGATCAGTTCTGGCATCCTAGCCCTTTATGGTTTGTTTAACCTCATCCCAGGAAACACCTTCTACATCCCCGGAGTTAAATGATTGCAAGCGTTGCTCGGACAGTTCTTTCCATGCCTGTTCTGTGCCTTGATCTTGTTGGCTATCGAGCGATTCAAGTATGCGATGAGCAACCAAAGCTTTTTCCTTGGGGGAAAGCTCGTCAATCTCATCAATCACTTTGTCAAATGCAGCGGACATAACTCCTCCGATGGTTGCTTTGAACAGTCTAGCACTTAGCTAGATTTGATGTACATTCTGTGTGTACTGCAATCAAAACCACTAAGTCAGGTTAAGTTTACCAACTCAACTTAGCTTATTTGCTGGCCCTAGCAAGCGAAGCGTCTCGCTACTCGCCCCTGCCACAAGCTTTCAGCTTGTGGCACATAGAAACTGATGCTTTAATAACCGGTTGTCAGCCAGACAGAAGTATAACGGAGTTGCTTCGGCTGAGTTCTCTTACCTAACATAAGGATTGTGTTTTATGTCCCTTGCCAGTCTTGCACTTGATTACCTTGATACCAAAAAAATCCGTTGGATCAGGAAACGACTGCCATGGCTTGCCCGTTTTATTAATCGTGTTGCCACCAATTTTCTGGCTTCCACTACTACACCCAGGCCTAATGCATACAGCCTCTGGAGCGATAACCTGGGTGATACCCGAACAGACAGGGAGTTGAAAGCTGCGCGCCCTGCTGCGAATTATCTGACCTGGGAATCGGTTACCAACAAACAGTACTTTGATCTGCACATTCAACCCGCCCCGCAAGGTTATATTGATTCCCTGCCGAGCAATGAACCCTCCCAGCAGTACCCTTATGGTGAACTTACCGATTTATTTAAACGTAGAGGAGCATTGGAAACGGATCGTTCCAGTGTGTTTTTTATGTTTTTTGCCCAGTGGTTTACCGATGGCTTTTTTCGCTCCAACCCTCTGGATCCGAATAAAACTACCTCTAACCATAATATCGATCTGGCCCAGATTTACGGTGCGGATGAGAACTCCTGCAATGCTTTGCGCAGTGGTGTAAATGGTAAATTAAGAAGCCAGATATTTAATGGTGAGGAGTTACCGGATTATCTGGGTGAGCTGGATTCATCAGGGATTTGGCGCGTTAAAGAGTGTTATAAACAGCTGCCCTATATTAAAAACTACGCCATCTTTGAAGCTATTTACGGCTCCAGCTCTAAGCACCCACTGACTGAAGAGCAAAAAGCCAAGCTGTTTGCGACCGGACTGGAAAGAGGTAACGCCATACTTGGTCACAACGTTATAGGCATTATTTTCCTGCGGGAACACAACAGCATCTGTGAACAGTTAAAACAGGCGTATACTGACTGGGATGACGCCCGCCTGTTCCACACCGCTCGTATCATTAATACCGTCATTCTGATGAAGCTGGTTATCGAAGATTATGTAAACCATATAGCCGGTCTTGATGTGCTTCGCTGTGATCCCTCCTTCGTTGAAAAACAGAAATGGTACCGCGCACCATGGATAGCGGCTGAGTTTAACCTGCTCTATCGCTGGCATGGTCTGATCCCGGATCATTTTGAGTATCAGGGAGGCTCTCAGGCCTTCCGACAAAATCACGGTTTTATTGAGAAAGAAGGCTTAGCAAACATTCTTGAGGCTGCTACTCAGCAAAAAGCCGGAACCATCTCTTTAGGCGGGGTCCCAGACTTCATGCTGCCGGCAGAAAAACAGATGATTGATAAAGGCCGCGCCTGGGGTTTTAACACCTACAATGCCTATCGTGAGCACTTTGAACTGGACAGAATTAACTCGTTTGATGAGCTTACGGATAACAAAGAACTAGCTAAAAAACTTGAAAAGCTCTATTCAAACATTGATCGTTTAGAACTCACCGTCGGCCTTTTCGCCGAAAAACCTACAGGTAAAACCCTGACCGGCGAACTGCAAACCACCATGGTAGCGTACGATGCAATTACGCAAATATATACCAACCCGCTGTTCGCTAAACACAACTTTACCGAGGAGCACTTCACCCGATTGGGGATGGAAAGGATAGAAAGCACCAACAGTTTTCAGGATCTGGTTAACCGACATATTCAAAAATCGGTGCGTGTCAGTGTGGCCCACCCCGAGACAGCCTGACGTTTGCTAAGCAAGCGATATAAAAACCAAAAAAGCCGAACTGTTTTCAGTTCGGCTTTTTATTCATAAGATCACTAAATTGCTTACTTAAGCGCTTGTTCCGCAATGATGCTCTCGTAAGAGAACAGGTGTTTGGTTCCTGTCAGCGGTGCGTGGCAGGCTGCGCAAGCTGTCAGATCTTTTTTCGCCCGTTCGCCTGTGGTTTTGAATACGGCAAAATCCCAGTCGTCATTGCCCAGACCCTGTGGGTATTCTGCAGCTGCGCCTTCACGACGTTCCATCACGG
>JBOEGV010000063.1:0-3225 GCA_050633605.1 Neptuniibacter sp.
AACGTTGAATCTGATCTTTAAACTTCGCTTCCTGCTCAAAGTAAAGCTCAACACGCTCTTTCACGTCTGGTAGTTGCAGAATCTGTTCAATCGTATGGTTTTTACAGTAATCGATTAAATCCATCATCAGATTGTAGTTGGAGATGCGGAACTCACGGAAACGGCCCAACCCTGTACGAGCATCCATCAAGAAGTTCAGCAGTTCCCAGTCTTTCGGGTTGAGGACCTCTTCCTGGTTATACTGAGCAGAATCCCCTTTATCCACCGCTTCCATCATCTCATCCCATGACTCTGGGAAAGCATCATGACCGCCGTAGTGCTTCCAGACTACTCGCGCAGCTGAAGGCGCATCAGGATCGATGATATGGTTATCACGTTGACCAGTATTGCGAATAGTTTCCGACAGGTGGTGATCAAACGATATATAAGCTGATTCCACGTATGGCAGGTTGGTTGTAATATCTCGGGATGAAATCTCTATTGTTCCATCCTGCATATCTTTAGGATGCACAAACTTAATGTCATCGATCAGATCCAGATGTTTCAGTAACACCGCACAAACCAAACCATCAAAGTCACTTCGCGTTACGAGCCGATACTTATCTTGTGACATACCATGTTCCTTATACATACAATCTTTAATAATTTTAGTTTTCCCAGTATAGACAATTTTCCCTGTTGTTATTGTCTACCATGCTAATTTAACAACCTTAATTTCGATTCCATAAAAAATTAAATTTAGTCATTAGGTATGGAAGCTCAATTCAAAGTGTTTCATAGCCAGCTATAATGACTTAAAAAACAATAGATGCAGTTATGAACCTTCCTCATATATCCGAGTTTCGCCCGTTTAAAGACGGCAACCAATTCACCTGGAATCACCTGAAAGAACTACTAATACCCCTCTCCCACGATCTCCATGTCAGTCGTCATCGCGCGGACACAATAATTAACCGAGTTAGATTAATCTCTGCGGGTTTCGCACTGATTAACTTTATCTGGATTTTTATTGATTATGCCGTGTTCACCTATGACGTATGGAACAGTTTGATACTCCTTCGCATAGGAGTTATCAGTATTTTTGTTTTGTTGTCGATAACATGGCGCGTTCCCCATAACCTGCCTGTGGCCTTTCTGTTCTTATTCTGCATGCTGCTGAATCCACTGGGGTTCTATCTTTTTTCACAATCCATGTTTAATACGCAGGAATTCACAGGCTGGGCGGGGATCTCATTGCAGATATATTCGTCATTACCTTTGATAGTGATGGCGGGCTTGAGTGTATTCCCACTGGCACTTATTGAATCACTGCTACTACTTTGCCCGATCGGTCTGAGCTTAGCTTTCGGGTTACATCTGTCTGATACCTTTAGTTGGGATCATTTTCTGGCAAGCTTGTGGGTGATGGTGCTGATTGCCGGGGTGTATATCATCTCCGGCATGATCCAGATCCATTACATGATCATGATTGTTAACAAAGTCTCTCTGGACACCCTCACAGGGGCATTTACCCGTAGATCCGGTGAAGAGATTCTGGATCTGTATTTCCATATTTCGGCACGGCACGAAACCCCTTTTGCCATTGCCTTCGCAGACCTGGATCGCTTTAAAGCAATCAACGACGACTACGGTCATGATGCAGGAGATGCAGCTTTACGTCAGGCGGCTCACCACCTGTCAAAATCCCTGAGACGAGGAGATGTTGTTATTCGCTGGGGTGGTGAAGAATTTTTGCTGATTCTCAATGGTGCAGATGTTGCGGGTACCCAGCACGTGATTGACCGTATCACGCACAACTGGCTGGGTGATCGGCCAGATGGCGAACCACTCACCGCCAGTATCGGACTAGCAGAGAGAATTGTGGATCAAACCCCTGATTGGCCAGAACTGATTGAACTGGCGGACAAACGGATGTACGAGGCTAAAAATAGTGGTCGGGCGCGTTGTGTTATGCCGGACGTGTAAGCCGAAGGCATAAAGTACAGGAATAATCAGGAACACTGCCTTGCAGTTTCTTAGGGGCCGCCTGTCAAAACAACAACGAGTGATTAAGTTTCAGCAACTTTCATTGAATGACTTTTAAAAAGTAAGGCTAATTTTTAGAAAAAATTGAACAACCGCCTGCATGAGATATCCTTATGTTATTGATTCCTTCCATAGTGCCTATGGCTTCTTTAAAAGGATAATGTATGAACTCTCGATTGGTCATTGTCCTATCTTTACTTTGTATAATCTCACCAGCAAAGGCAGAAGACCTGTCTGTATTCACGGATGAATGGGCTCCTTATAACTTCCAGGAAAACGGATTAATAACAGGCATCAGTACCGACATTGTAAAAAAAACTCTGCAAAGTGCCGGGTTTAATTTCTCTATTAAAATCCTACCTTGGAAACGCGGCTTAGCCACAACCCAACGAACACCACTTTCACTGATGTATACCGTCGCCCGCACAAACGAAAGGGAAGACTTGTTCAAATGGGTTGGCCCAATTCTTAATGGCAGGGTTTACTTATATAAATTAAAAAAAAGAACCGACATATCCATTAACTCAGCAGAAGATATTCAACGTTATAAATCGGCAGTTCTCCGTGGTGGTGCCGTTCAGTCTTACCTACAAGAGCTTGGCATTTCTCCAGATCATTATGTTCAGGTCAGCTATTCAGACCAACTGATCCCTATGCTCTATGCCAATCGTGTAGAACTGATACCAGGTGATGAATTGGATCTTATGTACCAGATAAAACAAATGGATTTTAAAATCTCAAATATTGAAACCGCCTTCCTATTGTACCAGCGTGATTACTACCTTGCGTTGAACAAAGACACCCCTGATGACATAGTGAATCGCTTGCAACTTGCACTGGATAAACTGATTAATACCGGTGAACGTGATCAGATCATAAGAAATTATATTGCAACAGAATAAATAGCCCCGCTATTCCTGATTTTCATGACTTACAGCCAAAAAAAACCGAACTGCTTCCAATTCGGTTTTCTATTCATCAGAGCAGTAAAAAATACTTACTTAAGGGCTTGTTCCGCAATGATGCTCTCATAAGAGAACAGGTGCTTAGTACCTGTCAGCGGTGCATGGCAGGCCGCGCAAGCTGTTAGATCTTTTTTAGCCCGTTCGCCAGTGGTTTTAAATACGGCAAAATCCCAGTCGTCATTGCCCAGACCTTGCGGGTATTCTGCTGCTGCACCTTCACGACGTTCCATCACGG
>JBOEGV010000064.1:0-3850 GCA_050633605.1 Neptuniibacter sp.
TCACAAAATTTCAGATTCCCAGCGGCATGATTGAACTGGAAATTGTCGAAGAGCTAATAAGCCACGATACAAAACTGGTTTCGGAGCAGTTTGAGTCTTTGGGGGAATTAGGTATTCGCTTCTCAATTGATGACTTCGGAACAGGCTATTCCTCACTGGCCCGCTTAAAACATTTACCAGTCACTAAGCTGAAAATAGACCGTTCTTTTGTGGACGGTTTACCAGATGATGAGAGCGATTGCTGTATCGCCAGTTCCATTGTCGGCATGGCTAAAGGCCTGAATCTGGATCTTGTCGCTGAAGGTGTCGAAACGCCAGAGCAAGCTCAATGGTTAAAACAACACGAGTGCGACTTTATTCAAGGATATTTATACGCAAAACCTATGCCTCTGAGCCAGCTAATTGAGTTCCTAAGCTAGCATTGGCGCTCGTTTAATTTGCTTTCTCAAAAGGCGTAAACCTTATAAAAGATTTGATAGTAAGTTCATGCAAGCACTGAAACCGACACATTTATAGATCAAAATGCCTTAAACATATCTTCGATCATCTCACTCACCTGAGCTTTGTTTTGATTCGCTCTTTGATAGGCTTGCAACCCGATTAATTGCATTTGCAACAGACGAGCAAGTCTTGGGGGATCTTTAGATTTATCCATTTCACCCTGTTCTTGAGCCTTTATCAGTATATCGGTAAAAATACTTTCCATGCTCTGAAGTAAAGTTTTCGCTTGCTCTAATAATTCCAGATTCTCTTCTGTCAGCTCAGAGATACTTTTTACCAACATGCACATTTCATTCGGGGTTTCTTCTGATTCAGAAAGCACAATGCACGTTACAAACTGCTTTAGAGTATTCAAGGGCGAAGCTTCCGCCTGAAAGTTTTTAAGAAGCCTGTAGTTCTGCGCTGCATAAAACTTTAAAGCTTCCTTAAAAAGCCCCTCTTTGCTGCCAAAAGCGGCATATATGCTGCCCGGGCGCAGATCAACCTGGTCCTGAAGATCACGCATAGATGTTGCGTGAAAGCCTTTTTCCCAGAATAACCAGGTTGCTTTCTGGATTACTTCATCACGATTGTGCTTTGCCGTATTTGCCATAGCTGAAAACTATTTTGAACATTTGTTCAAATTTTAGCTTGAACGTTCGTTCAAGTCCATCTAGGATAATATTGAACAGTCGTTCAAATAATAATTTACCAACTAAATTGGCAAACAAATCAGGAAAACTAATGAGTAACTTTAAATTCCATACAATGGAAACTGCCCCGGAAGCGACCAAAAAGCTGTTTGAGAATTCTCTTAGTAACTTCGGCATGATCCCTAACCTACATGCAGTTCTTGGGGATGAACCTCCCGTACTGGAAGCCTATCAGTTGATGCATAAGCTGTTTCAGGAAACATCCTTTGATGCTGAAGAACTGACAGTTGTGTGGCAAACCATCAACGTAGAACATAACTGTGGATACTGTGTACCTGCACACAGCATGATTGCCGATATGATGGAAGTTGACCCTGCCATCAATAAAGCCCTGCGCGAAGGCACAGCTCTGCCCAATGAAAAGCTACAGGTTTTACACGATACAACCTTATCAATTCTCAGAAACAGAGGTCACCTTACAGAAGATGAACTGGGCCGGTTCTTTGCTGCCGGTTACGGACAGAAACATATTCTGGGTATTTTGCTGGGTCTGTCACAGAAGGTGATCAGTAACTACATCAATCATATTGCGAAAACCCCGGTGGATGAGGCGTTTGCGCATTACGTCTGATCAACGCAACTATACAAGTACTCTAATCGCTGTTGTTCCCGCTCATTAGAGTACTTGCAAATAGGTGCGAAGATTATTGAGCCTGAGGGGAAATTTATCCTTTAGCGAGGTATCTTCTTTCAGGTCTGCCAACCGAGCCATATGAGACCTCAGCAGTAAGTTCTTCACAACCCACCAGATGTTCCAGATAACGTCGCGCTGTGGTTCTGCTAGCACCAATTTTTTCTCCCACCTGCTCCGCACTTAAAGAGCCTGAGGTAGCGGAAAACACTTCACGAATCTTTTCCAGAGTTAAACCATCAATACCTTTCGGCAGGCGAACCTTATTCTCTTGGAGTTTTTCTGTAGAGATGGAAGACGCATTTCTTGGCAGGACAGTGTCCACATCGCTTTGAGCTAACGAATGGAGTTTCTGTAACTGTTGCAGGTGCTGTTTGTAACGATCCAGTGTTTCCTGTAACCGCTCAAACACCAGTGGTTTGAGTATGTAATCAAATACCCCACCACGCAGCGCTTCCCGAAGTGTATCCACCTCTTTAGCCGCAGTAATCAGGATTACATCCACTTCGCTATTGGTTGAGCGAATTTTGCGTAACAATTCCAGCCCTGTGCCCGTTGGAAATTGAATATCCAGGAGCAACAGTTGCGGCTGCATTACTTCGACCAGATCCTCAGCCTCTTCAAGACCGTGAGCAATGCCAGCAAGCTCAAAATCCTCTATACGCTCCAAAAAGCGCTTTTGGATTTCAGCTATCTGTTTATCGTCCTCTGCTATGACTACTTTGATGTTATGCATATTTTTATTGTTAGGTTTGCACTGTTTGTTTAGGTATATAAACGATAAAGCGGCATCCCATATTATCCGCGGGTTCTACTGTTACCGTTCCGCCCAGATTTTGGAGTAAAGATTTAACCAGATGTAACCCAAAACCATGACCTTCCTTGTCTTTACTGCTCACGCCCTTTTCAAAGATTTTTTCCTGCAACTCCGGATTCACACCGGGTCCTTGATCTTCGACTTCAAAAATCAGGTCGTCTCCAAAATCAGTCATTGATAATTTCACCTCGCCACCTTCACCTCTGAAATCTCTGGTAGCTTCTAATGCATTATCAATAAGATTTCCAATAATAGTGACAAGCTGCTCACTTGACAGGTGCTCAGGCAGTTCCGCCATATTGCTGTCTGGATCGATGCTCATGATTAATCCCATCTCACGGGCGCGATTGTATTTTCCGAGTAGGCAACCGGCCAGAACAGGATCCGGCACCGCTTTACGCAGCAAATTGATTAACTCTTGATGACTTTGAGCTTCCTGACCGATCAAAGCCAGTGCCTGTTCCGTCTCGCCTATCTGAATAAGACCCGCAATGGTATGTAGCTTGTTAGAATACTCGTGGGATTGGCTGCGTAATGAATCAGCATACTGCTGTATTCGGGTCAGCTTTTTACTCACCTGAGCCAGTTCATCTTTACGCCTGAAGCTGGAAACGACGCCAGTGATTTCATCACCCTGCTTCAGCGGCAAGCGGTTGGCAATAATACTGTGGCCCTGACGCCACACTTCATTGTCGTACTGTGGCTGCCCTGTATGTAACACTTCAAGCATGGCGCTATCGGGTAATACAGATTCGATTGGTTTCCCCAGCAGATCAACATCATCTGGTAAACAGAGGGTGTCTATGGCCGTGCGGTTTACTGTGGTGATCTTGCCATCACTGTTAATCGCAATAATGCCTTCGCGTACGGATTCCAACGTTGCTTTCTGTTCATTAAATCGGTGGGCAATCTGTTCCGGCTCAAGACCGAAAATCAGTTTCTTAAAATGGTTTGCAAACCAAACGGCGATCAGGACACTGAAAAGGAAAGAAGCGGAGATAACTAAAATGAGGGTGACACTATAGCGTTTGATTATATTTTCCACCTGATCCAGATGGTAACCGACTGATACTAACCCCACGATCTCACCTGATTCGGTTGAAAAGATTGGGGCCTTGCCCCGTACCGACCAACCCAGGCTTCCTAATGCTTTCGAAAGATAAGTTTTGCCATCTTTCAATGCAATCGCATTATCATCGCCTTCATCAT
>JBOEGV010000065.1:0-37724 GCA_050633605.1 Neptuniibacter sp.
CAAGCCCCCGCTTGTGATAAAAGTCATCCACAAAGTCGGTCAATTTACCCTGTTCAATAGCCTGACGCAATCCAGCCATAAGTACCTGATAGTAGTGCAGGTTATGGATGGTGTTCAGCTGCGCTCCCAAAATCTCTTTACATTTATCCAGATGATGCAGATATGCACGGCTAAAGTTCTGACAGGTATAACACTCACATGTTTCATCTAATGGACGAGTATCGGTTTTATTTGCCGCATTACGAATTTTAACCACCCCAACACTGGTAAACAGGAAGCCATTACGGGCATTACGGGTGGGCATCACACAATCAAACATATCCACACCACGGCGCACCGCTTCTACGATATCTTCCGGCTTACCCACACCCATCAGGTAACGAGGCTTGTCAGTCGGCATTTTGTAGGCAAGATGATCCAGAACCTTAACCATCTCTTCCTTAGGCTCACCTACAGACAAGCCGCCAATGGCATAACCATCAAAATCGATCTCTTCCAGCCCCTGCATAGACTCATCACGTAAATGAGGGTACATACCGCCCTGAACAATACCAAACAATGCCGCAGGGTTGTCCCCATGAGCATCTTTCGAACGCTTTGCCCAACGCATAGATAAACGCATAGAATCAGCCGCTTCCAGCTCGGTAGCTGGGTACGGGGTACACTCATCAAAAATCATCACAATGTCAGCACCCAGATCACGCTGCACCTGCATAGATTCTTCCGGGCCCATAAACACTTTGTCGCCATTCACCGGAGACTGGAAGGTCACCCCTTCTTCAGTAATTTTGCGCATTTTGCCAAGACTGAATACCTGAAAACCACCGGAGTCGGTCAGAATCGGGCCTTTCCACTGCATAAAGTCATGCAGATCACCGTGCTGTTTCACGATCTCAGTCCCAGGACGCAACATCAGGTGGAAGGTATTACCCAGAATAATCTGAGCACCCGTTGCTTCAATATCACGTGGTGTCATACCTTTTACTGTGCCGTAGGTACCCACTGGCATAAAGGCCGGAGTTTCAACCGTACCGCGAGGAAATTGCAGCCGTGCACGACGTGCCATGCCATCTTCTGCCATCTTGTCGAACTGCATAAAACACTGTCTAGTCATTACTTACTCTACTTCTGTAAATCCGATTGCTGTTCAGTCTGCGGCGTTAAAAACATCGCATCACCGTAGCTGAAGAAGCGGTACTTCTGTTCAACCGCTTCCTGATAAGCCTTCTTAATATGATCAAACCCGGAAAACGCACTTACCAGCATCAACAACGTTGATTCCGGTAAATGAAAATTAGTGATCATCGCATCTACCGATTTGAACGTATAACCCGGGAAGATAAAGATATCGCTATCACCAAAGAACGGCTCAATCTCACCCTTCTGGCTGGCACTTTCAAGACTGCGCACGCTGGTAGTACCTACCGCAATCACGCGACTCCCCTGAGCACGGGCCTGCTTCACCAGCTCACAAACCTCTTCGCTGACCTCGATATACTCCGAGTGCATCACATGCTCGTCAATACTGTCGACTTTAACCGGCTGAAAAGTACCGGCGCCCACGTGAAGCGTCACAAACGCACGCTTAACCCCTTTTTCATCCAGTTTCGCCAACAGAGCATCATCAAAATGCAGCCCCGCCGTTGGCGCTGCTACCGCACCCGGTTTCTTGTTATAAACCGTTTGATAACGCTCACGGTCGGATAGCTGATCTTCACGGTTCATATAAGGCGGCAGAGGCATATGTCCAAACTGCTCCAGCGCCTCAACCAGATTGCCCGCAATATCAAAACGCAGCTCAAACAGGTTTTCGTGGCGAGCCACCATTTCGGCCTCAATACCACCTTCCAGAATCAGCTTAGTGCCCGGCTTAGGTGAACGACTGGAGCGCACATGCGTAAGCGCCCGCTTATCGTCCAGCACACGCTCCACCAGCACCTCAACCTTACCGCCAGACTCTTTCTGACCAAACAAACGCGCCGGAATCACACGGGTATCGTTAAAGATCATCAGATCACCCGGATTGATCTTATCCAGCACATCGGTAAATACCCCATGCGTCAGCTCACCTGTATTGCCATCCACAGACAACAAACGACTGGCACTGCGCTGCTCCAGAGGAAAACTGGCGATCAACTCTTCCGGAAGCTCAAAATGAAAATCTTTAACCTGCATTGCGGACTATCTTCAACTCGTCACTAAATAAAACAAAGGGCGCGCATTGTAACGAAAAGCAAAGTTTTTTTCAGTTTTTTGACATGACAGATTGACGGCAGCGCACATCTTTCTATAATACGCCCTCTCTTTAGTGCCAGCGTGATGAAATTGGTAGACATGAGGGATTCAAAATTCAACTTGTTTAAGCCCAATTAAGCTGGTAAGGTGTTGTTTAATAAAGAGATTATATAAACAACGGAAGAAAAAGCCGTCGTTATATCTCGTTATACTAGAGCATCATCTAATTTTAGCTCTTCCTTTAAAGGTGAGGGCTAATGTAAGATTAGGGTTAGGGGTAAATCTCCCAAACCTAAATTAAATGCCCGATTGGTGGAATTGGTAGACACGAAAGATTCAAAATCTTTTGAAGGAAACTTCGTATCCGTTCAAGTCGGATATCGGGCACCATTTTTTAATTTAAAATCAATAAGTTAACTCGCATATTCAGAAACGAAGTTTGTTTCTTCTTTTCCTCTTCACAGTTTTATCAGGGTCAACCGTACCGACCTCCTCAACTTCATCACAATCATCAAAATTACTTTCCAGTTCCTGATACTCAATCACCTTGGACAACTCCTCAAATTCCTTCTTCTGCTTATCATTCCTAAACTTTTTCATTTCCCACTCCACCAACAACCGAACTATCAACTAAACCACCCTGAACACTTCGATCTCCATCAGCGGAGTACGATACCTTTATCCACGCCTCACGCCTCTTATGTATTTCGCTCCACTCCCCTTTACCAAATAAATGCGGGTCAGGCTTAAAAACACCCCGCCCTTCCCTGACAAACAGCTTATTCTTAATCAAATTTTGCAAATAATTATCCAAAGACTGAACTTTATACCCAGTCTTTTTACAAATCATTTTTTTATTAGTTGAGTTTAACGATATAAAACCATCATAATCCATTCGCCTTAAAAGCTCATAAAGCAAAGAAGAAGAGTTATTAGGAAGTTCATATAATTTACCTATATCTTCCAGATACAACTTTATATAAGCAGGTTCCTTTGGAACGCTATAAACAGTAACCTTTTTTTCTTCTTTTACTTCACCAGTCTCCCTATCAACAGTTTCAACACTTTTTTGACTTATTATTTTCTTACTTGACATAATTTCCTCTTAAGTTATTTTAAGTACAAATATCGTACTTTTACTTAAAGTCAAGTATAAAAATCAAAATCTACTTCATAAGAGTAAAACAAATACTCAATCTAGGTAGAAAAACTACTTCGACCGAGTAGATCAAAAAGAGGCAAAAAACCTAAAAAAAACCAGATAAAAACTACAAAAAAACAACGAGATTACAAAAAGCCTCCCTCTTATATTATTAACAGCATCAAAAACAACAAATATAAATAAGACTTAATAACAAAAAATAAATTTAAAAAATAAAAAATAAAAAATTCTGAATTTTTTTCTAACGTTACGCTAAAGCTTCACTTGCTATCGGGGCGTTATAGCCCCTCTTTTCAAACTTCTGTATACAAAGATATCCAACAAGGAGGCTAAATGCCTCCGCACAAGTGTAGCGAAGCGAAACCTACGAAAACGCCAGTTTCCCAAGCGCAGCGCGGCAGCGAAGCGACGAGAAAAAACGTTTACGTTTTTGGGTTCCAAGGGGCATGCCCTTTGGCAAGAAGGAAGCGCAGCGAGGTTTAACATCGTTAAAGCTCCTATCTTGAATAGTGAACAATCAATTTTTATACAGCTTGACAAAATTTCGAAAAATGCTATTCATGACAAATAAACAATATCAATAAGCTATGCTAAAAAACTGGACGGTAAAAACTAAACAAATCAAGAAAAAAACACGCATAAAAAAAGACGGAAAAGTTGTAAAAACAATAAATTCCTCAGCTTTCAAGTACGGCTGTTATTTACTCAACAAGAAAGCTCAATCCCATTACAACACAAACATTATTGACCTTAACAATGCTCCTCAGCGCTTGGCTCAAATCAACTCTCAAATCACTAGCAGAAAGTTACATCGACAAGGAGCAGGTCTACGAGGCGGAGGAATTAACTGCGAAGCGACAAGCTTCGTATTATCAATACCAAAAGATATCAAGCAACCCACCGCCCAGGAATGGAAAAGAATAGCTATTGAAGCTATTAAATCACTAGAAGAACCGACAGGCATAGCAGCAAAGGAAATATGGAAGCAGAGCGTTGTGATTCTACATGAAGAAACTTCAGCATCAGACAATACACATTTAAATATAATGATAGGCAATATTTATAGTAACAATTACTGTAAAGAATTAACTCAAAAACGATCAACCTATGCTATTAAAAACGCATTTAACAATGCAATGTTAAGACTTGGCATTGACCACAGAGAATACTCGCCTAAGAACGATAAAGTTGGAGACAAACCATTACATATCGCAAGAAAAGAAAAAATAATAAAACTAGAAAAAAATTTAAAAAAAGAATTTAAAAAAATAAAAGAATCAAAAGACACAAATAAAATACTAATATTAGAAATAAGAAACTATATAAAGCTAATAAAGAAAACACTATCAAGAAGACTATCACTTAAGGAAAGAGAAGAAATTGATGAAACAATTAAGAGTATTGCAACAATATCACCAAAAATATCACAAATAATAGATTACAGCGATAGCATTAAAAATTTTAACTCTACAACCCCTCCCCCTAATCCCTCTCATAAAAAGAAACGGAAAAGAAGGAGGAGAATAAATTAAGACAACTACGTCTGGTCAATAATTTGCAAAACTACACCATCAAGGCTTACCTTTGCTTTTACAAAATTACGAACCACACCACCAAATGCATTTTTACCGCGATAAGTAGTTCTAACAATTAAATGATCCCCTCTATCCCAATACACCGTCTCATCATGCTCATAACTATCCGGGTCATTCATTGCCTTTTTGATAATCCTTTCTAAATTATAGTGCGAACCGTCCCATGCACTGAACTGCTTTTCAATCCGCTCCTTTCTAGCCGCTGCCGCTATCTTAGCTTGCTTCTCTTCCTCAATTTTTGCTTCGTAATGAGCAAGTTTATTTTTATAGGTTTCATTAGCTGGGTGCATAGCTGAAAGCTGCTGATACAGCTTCTTATTCTCTTCAAATTCTGACGCTGGCACTGTCTTCAATTTAGCCAGTAACAACTGAGTTTTTTCTGCTTTTTTCTGTTCTGCTATTACAGCTTTAGCCTTATTATGAACTTC
Source organism: Neptuniibacter sp. (assembly GCA_050633605.1). GTDB lineage: Bacteria > Pseudomonadota > Gammaproteobacteria > Pseudomonadales > Balneatricaceae > Neptuniibacter. The sequence goes on from JBOEGV010000065.1 coordinate 5,421, forward strand.
TGATAACTGGCCATCTCCAGAAACTAAATACTGCCCTGTTATATCAATCACTTCTTGATAGTTTTTTGCTGATAGTGCGGAATTTGCTCGGGATAAAATTTCGTCCCTATTATTGTTAAAATAATCAATTTTATCCTGTCGAGCCTTTTCAGCCTTTTCTGCCTGTACTTGAGCCTTCTGAGCCGCCAGTTCTTGCTCTTTTCTATCTTGAGCCTGATTAACAAACACACTAAAAGCTACAAATAGCGCAAAAATACTTGCTGTACGATACTTAACTGACAGGTCTTTTTTAGTTTTGGAATAGACAAATTTTCGTACCGGAGGTAGGAGCAATAACGATATAGAGATTAAGCAAAAACTCGCCAAGACCGAATCCGCTAAGAACAACAATCCAGTCAAAAAGAAGAGAACTCCAAAAGCCCAATTCAGTACTAAATATACATATTGCATTACTTATTCCTTTCTCAAAATTTTCTGAGTCAAAGCCCTAACACTTGCAACGAAAACAAGCAAACTTCCCCATCAGAAACGGCAAGAGAGATTGGATAAAAATGGATTTTTCAGACATCACCACAATCTCCCTCCGTTAGAAATCGATGTGTGTAATTTGACTAACTTACTGCGCGCAGAGCTCGCAGTAATATCCCTAATTTTCTAATATGCAACTCTTCCAATGAAAAGGCAAGAACACCCCTAACTAATCATTAAGCAACGCATTACGATTCATAATCGCTGTCAGCTTAGAGTAATACTTGTCTATCATAGCGGTTGAAGTACCTGTTGCTTTCGCCACCAAATGAACATCTTTCCCCTGCATTAACATTCGAGTAATGTATGTATGACGGAAAGAGTATAATGTTTTGTTTCCCTCAATCTCATAGCCACAATGCTCTTTCAAGAATTCTTTGTACTGGTTGAAGACATCGATAAAGTTTATCGCTTTATTTTGATTTACACGAAAGAGGTATCTTTCGTCTTTTTTTATAACCAGCTGAATACCATTAACATTATGTATCTGAGCAAGGCAATCCAATGAAGTTCTAGCAGATTTATCAACTGGGATAGCCCTTCTATCACTTGCGGAGACCTTACCTTCATTTACCTTTAAGTTCAGTCCTCTTTGCTTTTCAAAGGTAAACTTGCTTTCAAAGCTCTTTATATTTCTCGGAAGCGTAAACGACTTCCATTTTAGGCTTTGCGACTCCGTACCAGCCCTAAGGCCTGTATCCCATAGAAATGCCAGATAAGCAGCAAAGATTTTCCTGATATTTCTAGTTATTTCTTTCCGCCCATTTTTTTCAAATCTATCAAAATTCTCATCATTAAAGATATGAGCCAAGTCTGCTTCTGAAAAAATCTCTCGCCCTATCGGATCTTCTTTATCATCAATTCGAGGGAATTCGGGTATATTAAACTGCTTAATCAACCTCTCGGTTTTACAATACTCATAGAGCCGTTTAAGCGCCGTTTTTGTGGTTGTGAGCTGCGTGTCAGACGTAATGTTGAACTCATTCAAAAACTCTAGAATATCCTTCGTATCTATACTATCAACACGCTTATGACCGAAATGTTCCCCTAACCTTTTCCAATGCAAGTAGTACGTTCTGTACGTACTTCTTTGCTTTTTCTTTTTGTAGTTTTCGGTGAGTATCTTAGTGATATGTGTAAAGGTCGGCGCATTATCATGTAACGGAATATTATTCTCCTGCTTTAGCTTAAGCAGGAGTTTGATTTCAAAGGCTTTTTCTATGGCCTTTTCCTTATCCGTCTCTTTACTACTTTTCTTAATATATGTTTTCTTACCATGTTCTTCTATGGTGATATTCACCCACCAAAATCGGCTCGTTTTCTGCCTGTAGATAGCCACACCGTCAACAACCTTATGGTAGTCTGAATCGCTCATATTTACGCCTTTCGTTATACTTTTCGTTATACTGTTTAGAAAAATAGCAATTATTTAATATTTTTCAACCAGTTAAGCATAAACCTTGCGATTTCAAAATCCCTTGTCCGCAAGGACGTGCCGGTTCTTATGTAAACCCACTCTGGTCTCTGAATACAATTCTGGCTGCGTGATGGAATTGGTAGACATGACGGATTCAAAATCCGTTGGGGCAACCCGTGGCGGTTCGAGTCCGCCCGCAGCTACCATTATTCGTTGTTTTACAACGACTTATAAAACAAGCTAACCATATTTGGTTGGCTTTTTTTATGCCTGCCAAAAAGTATTCAGAGAATACTTGCCTGAATACAAATCACGTTCTAACCTTGTAGCAGATATTCTCTGAATACAATTTGTGTTTAGCTTTTACACTGGAAGTGATTTATGGGCCGCAACAAACAGCGCAAATATGTCTCATTAAAGAAGACTACATATAAAGGAAGGCAATCCAGGGAATTGCTTGACCCAGAAGGTGACCCAATCATTGGTTTCACACTTTATATGCATCACCTCATCAAAAAAGAGAAAGGCCTAAACTCTCGCTCAAGTTACGCCAGGCATCTATCACAGTTCTTTGATTACCTATACGAAGTCGCCCTACTTAATAATGGCTTAACTGAACTCCTGCTAGAAGATGCTTGCGAAGAGTATGAAACTTATATGATTTTGGGCAAAGAGGCTGATTATGAATTAGCCGCTAAAGTTGCAAAATCTCTGCCCTCCCCCTGCATAACACCTAAATCATACGATGCGCATCATGCAGCAATGCAAGGCTTCTTACGCCAATCAGGAAGATTTGCAAAACGAATCAAGCAACTAGAAGAAGCTGGCTATAAAACAGGCAAAAACAACAGCGATCTTTTGTTGTTTCAGTCTGAAGAGAAAGAACTAAGCTTCACTGAACGGCGCAATATCATTTACAACAGCGTACTGGCAAGCACCATATCAGGCGGCGCCCATACAGCTCTAGGCAATCTGGTTGAACGAAGATTCCCTTCTGAAGACAATGATGACGGCCTTTTTGATTATGAAACCGATGAAAAAGCCTTCCCTTGGGATAGTGTACAAGCATTATTAGATGCCGCCCCCAGCTATAGAGAAAAAGCATTTTGGTCATTACAAGCCGCTACTGGCTGTCGCTACTCAGAAGCGTTGCAGATTTTATGGGAAGACATTGATTTTGAAAAACGAGAAGTAAAATTAATAGATCCGAAGTCACGGATTCACACATACCACACGCTCAAACCAGAACAAATAGAAAAACTCGTATTCAAATCAAGAGCTACGCCACTTACCTTCATGATTCAGCCTTGGGCAGGAAAGTTCTTTAAGTACCTTCTCGAATATCAGCGCTCTGATGAATACCGTATGGCAGCCAATCATGACTTTGTATTTCAATCGAAGCACGACAAAACCTATGGTGAACCATATTGCTTCAATTCATACCAAGGGACGCTGGATATTTTTAAGAGAGCCGCCAAAAAAGCCGTGGGCACAGGAAAAGGCTACGGACTTCATTCATTGCGCCACATGTACGGCATTTATTTAGCCAATGACGCACTTACTGCTGACGGAAAACGCGGTTTTCCTCTCACCGCTGTTCAGACATACATGGGCCACAAAGACATCAAAACCACACGCAAGTATGCCCGTAAAGATAAAGAAAGGGTTAAAGCTGAATTGCAAATCGCTAATGACGATGCAATGGACATTGGAGGTCCTAAGACAACTCTGGAAAGGAAGATCGATCATGCCAAAAGGGAACTCGATAGATTACTTAAACAGAAGGAACAGCAAGTCCTACTAGGCAACAAAGCAGAGGGAGATAACGATGATTAATTTTACTGACAAAATCATATTTCTTAAGACTGGCCAAGAGCTTTCTGACTGCTGCCATAAGGCTTTGGAGGATACCTGTTCCCATTTAAGGAAATGTAATAATTTTTCGGGGGACGCTGAATCCATCAAGACAAAGGATTATAAAAATGGATTTATAAAATTCTTCTCAGCAGAACGACTTGAAGGTTTAGATCTAATCACCGAGTCACAAATCTTAAAGCTATACGAGCTAACAACATTCAGTTGGACTAGACCTCCAACCACCGAAGAAATCCAAAACCTTAGTCTCTATCAACCTAATTCAAAACGTGAGGCACCTACAAGCTCGTACCATCGAGGCATCAAACGAGGTCTTTTACTTGCCTTTATTCATTTATGGAAGCAGAAGGCGATTTTATTACCTTATAGCTTTGAACTTCCTGATCATACCTTTTACTCAAATGAAGAAAAATCAAATTACTCTTCATCTAGCTTCACTTTCTTCAGGGGCCTTCATCAAAACTATGGAGGGGCGGAAAGTAGTTTTTTTGGCAAATATAAGATTAATACAAGAGACCTAAACGCACTATCTGGCTATTGGTGTAGGTTGATTTTAACAACTACCTGGTATGAACTTAGCGAGATTACAGCTAATGAACTAGCTGAAGTTAAAGAAAAGCTTCTGCAAGTTAAGACAAACTATTTTACAAGCTCACTTCGGATAATGTTTGTAGCACGAATGCTATTCAATGAAGTTTCAGATCAGCTAAGTTTTGAAAAAAAAGATTTAATAGAAGAAACAGCCGAATTTCACTTAAAAAGATTACCTGAAAGTGCTAATAAATCGAAAATCCGCATACACAATTCCACTATTTCGAAAGAATTCAATCAACTCTTTGGAGAGGATATAGCATCCCCCTATGGAACAGAACATTTTAAAAAGTATCAGATAGACAATAAAACCACTAAGTATAGTGTGGTTGGTGGAGTGAAAAGAAAAGTTCAGCCTGACCACCTTAGCGACCTCCTTTCCATTATTTATGACACTCCCGACTCAATTACAGAAGAAGACCTCCTTATCAAGATACACGATCTTACTATTAAGGAGTTAGGCAAACGTACTTTTATTAATACTTACCAAAAATTTGCACAACCTGAGCACTTAGAGGCAGCAACCTACTGGTATGAAATTTTTGCAGTCTGGCTTAAGAAAAAAGCATATGAGAATTCAGATCATGCTGATGGCGCTATTGGTTTCTTAAGCGCTTACCTTTTCATCTATCTCCCGTGGTGGTATTGCAAAAATAAAGATTTAAAAAAACTACCACAGTTTCCGAACACTGCTAATAATCTAAACGGAGTAATCTTTATAGCTGGATTACTTGATCGTTTAGAAGGCTTACCCATGACCTATCTAGATTTCATGGAAGAGACCACCAAAATCAGAAGCTGGTCTAGGCCAACTCAATATGGATATATGAGCCCTATCGTTATTCTTTTTCGATGGTTGCAACAAAATCGGAATAGACTCAAAGCAGCAGACACCTTTGAAACACCTCTTTTAAGTGATGACTTGCCTTCTAATGTAGGCTACGGCCAATCCCAAAAGAAACCACTACCCAGAAGCCTCTTTAAACTTTTTATTCGTTACTGCTATGCTCTCTTAGAGTTTCAAAAGAAATTAATGGAGAGAGTGGAGGAAGGCCTTCTTGATCCAAATTACTTGGGAGCAGTTGGTGCCTTCATAAAGCTTAAAGATCATGTAGATCCAGAGTTAGAAAATAGAATTATAGAATACCGAATGCACGATAATTCGGAAAGACGCTCCCAACCTGTTCGTGAACTTGACCTAACTAAATATCACCTTGATAGACCCATCGTAAGTAATGAGGATGGTGAGGAAGACTATCCAATTCAAAGCATCTTCAGATTTTTTTATCACAATGAATACTTCATTAGTGAGACAGAAGAAAAAGAATTGATTTACCCAGGCGATCTCCATGTTTGTATCTTAATGCTAGAAACGGGCATAAGAGCTAACCACTTGAGATGGCTGAACAACAATACGTTCGATATAAAGGTTGATTACCAAGTAGATGAGCACTATCTGCATCCCCTCCTAGTCAATACCGACAAAGTTAGGAAAAAACCCTGGGTTGCAACTGTTGCCTCCAGAGTCATCAAAATCTGTAACGAGCAAAAGATCTGGCGTAATAAAATTCATAACGAATCTTTTACAAAAGATGTGTTCTATAACGGCAGTAAAACCTCTAAATTCGGCGCATTTAAACCGCTATTTTCTTACACCCCAAAATCAGGGACACCTAGTTCTGGCTATGAAAATACATGGCTATACCTTATATGCGGATTTCAGGAATTCCTTATCGACAACAAGATTCCTCATGCACAACCACTGATAAACATAAAACCAATTAAGCATAAGTATTACGAAGATATTGATCCTGGAAAAGTAATTGTCAAAGAGGGAGGTGTGGGTGATTTTTGCCCTATAACATATGCAAAACATTCAACACCTCACTCAGCACGTAACTCAGTGGTTAGCGACAGATGCAAATACCTTCCTGAGTATTTAGTAGGCAAGCACATCACAGGACAACATGAGCGTCTTGTTTTCTATTACAACCTACGCGATACCGAAGATCATTACGCAGACCAAGCGCTACAGTGGATGGGTCAAAAGGAAAGGCCAGTGATTCCTGAAAATCAAGAAGATCTTTTTCGTGTAATGATTCCTTCAGATCGACCCAATGGCACTATGGCAGAAGGAATTCAACAAGATCCTAAGCAAGCTATAGAGGCTTATGGCTTAACGTGCGTGAACTTAATTACAGATGATGATGGAAACATTGAGAGCGGCTTAGACATCATAAAGGCGAAAAAAGCGATTGGATTAGCCCACAACCCTACACACCTTTGCCCTTTCGACAACAAGTGCCCTGTTGAAATAATTGAAGATTTAGGCGATTCGAAGCCATGTTCAGTTTGCCCATATGCAATAAGTGGTGTTAACCACTTACCTGCAATATCAGCAGCAAAAGACACAAAATACGAAGAAGCTGAGGAAGAAAAAGCAATCCTGTTAAGTATGAGAAAAGACACCCCTGAAGCACTTGATTCTATTGCCGCACAGGAAGAACGATGTAATAACCTGTCAATGCAAGCAATTGGGTGGGAATATCGTGAAACAGAAATATCTTCAAAAATTAAACGAATAAAACAGGGGTTTGATGAAGGTGAATTTACGGTTGGCAAGCCAGAATTCATTGCAAACCTGTTAGAGCGCACTGTCATGAGAAAGGAAAATGACGAAGCAGGCTATCTGATCAAACGATTACGCGATTGCAAGGCTTTCCCGCAAATGGAATCTAAGCAAATTCGAGCCAAATTTTTAATGGCACAGAGAAGGTTACTGGCAGCAAAAGACCCTCAAACCCTATTAGATCCCAATGTTAGTGCAAGACCTGTTGCCGATCTGTATTCCCTGATTCATTCATACAAGGATATGCACGGTATCAGCGACCAAACGATATATAACATCTTGAATGCCACGCCTCAGGATTTGATCGAGATGGGGCCACAACTACTCTTGGGAGAGCCTGAGCATGTCTAAGAAATTACCCGCAGGCGCACAAGCAAATATCAGCAGGAAAGACAGGCGTTCAGCACTTGCATTAGAAGGACTGGCAAATCTTGGAACAACCGTTCGCTTCAAGAGCAAAAATGCTATTTTTGAATATTTAGCAAAGATTATTGCCCAATATGAAAAAGATCATGGCTTAGAAACGAAAAGGGGCTCATGTACAGGCTCTGGACTCTCACAAATTGATACTGTTTACGATGCAGTTGAACTTTTTTACGAAACGGGTGAGCTTTCTGATAATCCAGATATTGAAAAATCAAGAGAGCTTTTAGCTAGATCCATTCAAAGACAAAAAGACTTGGAAATTAGCAACCTAAAATTCGAAATCAGTGAACTCAAGAGACAAATGAGCAAGCTGTTAACCGAGAATAAACAGCTAATTGAATCTCAAGGTTCTTCCACTGCATTACCCCATAACCCTGAAGGCAATGAAACCGACGAAGAGAAGATCATTGAAACCCTTTGCCAAGTAATTTACATCTTAGAAGACTGGGGAAAAGAGCTACTTGAACGACAAGATGACGGCTCCATACATGATCTAGCCACTGACCAAACCCTGCTATCAAGCAAACTCATGAAGGAGTATCACAGGCGCATTCCTAAAAGGAAATTGAGGGTGTAACTATGGGTCGTGAAAAAGCTCCACTTAATAAAGCCAGCTACACCACATACGTAAATGGGCTGAGAAAGAATAAGCAGGGCTTCCCTATGAATAACAAAGGGGAAGTCAACCTTTCAGCAATCGCTAAAGAATGTGGTTTTGAAAGACAGGTGCTATACAAAACCCTAAAGAGTCAACTTGCGGAAGACCTTGCAGAATTAGGCCTCGACAACCCTGGAGACACGAAAAGTCCTGAGGACCGTTTGTCCAAAAAGGCAGATCAAAAGGCCAAAGAAGCCTCCAGCCTTCGCAAGGAATTGGATGCTAAAGTTCAGGAAAATAGCCAGCTCAGAGCACAGATTGAAGAGCTTGAGAAACAGCTGTCTCAACTGAGAGGTCAAAAGTCAGAAGAAACTGCTGCTATGGAAGAAATGGTTATGACGGGCAGAAGGTGCTTTGTACGATGATCAAGTTTTCCGAGATAGTACAAATAAAAAGCGTTTGGCCAGGATACCTAGGAGGTGCTGTTTTTTCTGCTTACCCTCTTAGTTCTAAAAAGGCTGTGACCTTCCGTGCTAACTGGAAAACTTTCACTCACCCACCAAAATCAGGTGAATTCTGGCTCGTAAAGGGACAGTTTTATGATGATCCTATTTATGGTGAACAGGTTGAAGTTAAGCAATGCCACCTACAACCACTGCCTGGACACCTCTTCCTCAGGTCTTATCTACTTAACAATCGTAGATTCAGGGGATTCTCGTTGGGTAAGAAAAAAATCGATAAATTAATTTCTGAAGTAGGCAATGAAAAGCTAGTTATCGATTTACTCAATGAAAATAAGTGGAAACACATTGCAGATGTTCTACATGAAAATATCGCCAAAATACTCTGTGAGCGCTGGGCACAAGCTCAAAACGAAATCGACACAATCACCTTTTTAGTAGAGCACAATTTCAATCCACAACTATGCAAGAAGGTTATATCTCTTTGCCAAGCAAACACTGTTGAGCGCCTGACAAACAACCCATTCCACTTATTAGCATTCGGTGGAATCGCTCGTAGCATCTGGAAAACTGTTGATGCATGTAGTACGAAGCTCAATATTGCTTTTGATGATCCAAGAAGACTAATTGGAGCCATCGAGCATGTAATGTATGAAAGACTCAGGAAAGGCCACACAGCCGCCACAGAAGAGGAACTACTGGAAGCCGCAACCAAGATACTAAAAACCCCTAATCAAGCCGAGAAGGCAATTGAGAGCGCCCTGAAGGCCCAGGCAATTTGCATCACATCTATCAGTAAAAACGAAGTTGTTTATCAAGCTATCGGCCCCGCATACATAGAGCATGGACTGGAACAACGCATCCAGCGGTTGCTTGATGGAACAATGCAGCAGTCTCTATTCAATATTGAACACAGCTCTCTCAGTGAAACTATTCAGTCATACAGCAATACCCTGAAGATTTCCCAAGGTTACCAGTTAACTGATCAACAAGAACAAGCTGTACTAATGGCACTAACAGAACGCTGTTCTGTAATCACAGGGTATGGCGGGACAGGCAAAACAACCATTCTAAGGGCTGTTGTAGATATCGCCACTGAAATGAATAAGCCTGTCTATTTAATGGCTTTGGCTGGTAAGGCTAAAGAACGCATGTCTCAATCCACAGATGCACCTGCAACCACTATTCATGCCTTCATAGCGGCAGCCTTAATGGGTAAAAACTCATGGGTGGACCTCAACTGCGATCCTCTTCTAATCATTGATGAAGCATCTATGATTGATATTTCCCTCTTCAATAGATTACTTAAGTTATTCGACAAACGTAGCTTCAGTATTGTAACAGTGGGTGATGATGCTCAACTTAGCCCAATAGGGTTCGGGTTGGCCTGGCACAAAATGGCCAACTCGACGATTCCCACTACCAAACTGACTAAAGTACACCGCCAAGCAGCAGAATCTGATCTACATCGCATAGCCATGAAAATCCGTGATGGTAGTACTGAACCATTACCACTCTGGAAAGGCGAAAGCGAAGGTGTATATCTGGTTGAAGCCGATAAAACCAGCATTCGTGATAAGCTCAAATCTCTTAAAAAAGAGCTACCCAATGCTCAAATCCTCACGCCACATATGTCAGAACACATGCCTGATAGCGGCATTGTTATAAATGTTGAGCTTCAGCATGCTTTGAATATTTCAGGCACAAGTGGCAACACTACTGGCATGAGGGTTGGCAGATACCTTATCCAGCCAGGAGATCCTGTAATCGTCACCGAGAACAACTACGAGCTAAACGTATTTAACGGAACTACAGGCACTCTCATAAGCATTAAAAGCCAAGATGACGAAGGTCTTACTGGAGTATTTGAGTTCGATGGTTATGAAGAGAATCTCATACTCACCGAAGAACAATGTCATGAAACAGGTATCTCTCTCGCTTACGCTATCAGCATCCATAAAAGCCAGGGATCAGAGTATCAACAGACGATTGTTACGAGCATAGCCGCATCAAACTTTGTTGAAAGATCAATGATGTATACAGCTCTCACTAGATCAAAGAAGCTTTGTTTAATAGTTGGAAAACAGAAGATCTATGAAGCAGCTGTAACTTCTCTACCACGCGCTGAAACACTGAGAGTAGGGTTTAATATCTGATTTGCTTTTTTTGAAAAAAAACGTTCTAAACTAGCCCTACAGCTAGTTAATTTATTTTTTGTTAAGGAAGAAAAATGAAAATAGCCTACATTTATAGCTCGTGTGAAACCTTTGAGCTTGAAGTACATGATTGCGGAACCTACACCGCACTGGCAGAGGGCGGCTTCAACATAAAAAGGAACATGGGTGATCCTTGTATTGAACTGCGAATTAATGGCTATTATTTCGTTCCAGAAGAGGGAATCGCATTTCCGATAGATCTTGAAACTGCCGAAGACCTAAAAGCACATTTTGTTGAAAGGTCTGGGATCTAATAACGTTATGCCTCTCAGCAAAAAACAAGCACAACGCTTGGCCATTGCCAATATTAAACTTGAGGGGTACAAAGTCACCCCTCATTTTGAAGAGACAATGCAGATGTATTGGAATGGTGAAATTACGATGCTAGAAGCTCTAGAGCGACAGGATATCAATACCTCTGCCATCCCCGACAAAGCAAAAGAACGCTTAAGGAAGAAAGTTGATGACACTAGATGAAGAGATAAAACTAGCTATTGCCGACAACCAAGACCTGCCTGAGCATTTTGTGCAAGAAGTGATATCAGCAATCCATGAAATTTCAAACAAAGCAGACCTACAAGATACCCTTTTGCACATATTTAGAAAGAGCTTTTTTATAGATAACAATGTACCAATACCTAAGAGCATAGAATATCAACGTAATGCTCTAAAACGGATAAAGCCTGGAGATTGGATCATGGACGCAGGACTTCAGCTTGACCTACAAGAATTCTTTGGAAGTGATTCCGCAATGTTTGAATGGCTAATGACCCCTCACCCCGAACTAAATGGTGAACGTCCAGGCGAGTTCTGCACTCGCAATATCAACGGCAGCATCAGAGTCGAAGCAATACTCAATGAAATGAAATTGGAACAACTTAACAACAAAAAGTAACGAGTTGTGAGATTGTACGTACCGCATTCCTACTTAACGCAACAAGTGACTACCGATTCCAAAAAAGGGAAACAAATTTATCTTTAGTGATCAATTTGTACGACTAATGGCATGTGATCACTGACGGAAATCCAGCTTTCTCGCTGGCCTACTGTGAGCGTACTATCGGTAACCAGATCACTGGACAAGAACGCATAGTCGATATGGTAGGGCTTATGCTCTTTGCGGTGCAAATAGAATGTGGGTGTAGATTCCTGCCCTTGGTCTTCTTTGAATTGCTTGTGATATAGGCTTTCAATACCAATCGCTCGTAATTCATCCACAACATCACTGTGACTCCACCATCGATCAGGCTGATCCCAAACTGTATTGCTATTAAAGTCTCCAATAACTATCGTTCTCGGCTCTGACAACTCGGAACGATGTATTTGAAGGTATTTCCAAAACTGGCCCATATAGCCAAAACTTTTAGAGTTTGCAGCTTTCGTCCAAACAGCCAAGAGGTTGAATTCATCATTTATTCGACATGGCAGAAAAATCTCTAATTCCTCTGTTCTCCACTCCAAAGAGGAATGGGTACTGGCAAGCCCTTCAATACGAAATTCACCACTCCACTCGCTTTTGATAAGAGTGTTATCGTTTTTTGCGAATATACCGATTCCTTTATTTTTGGACTTTCCAACCCACAGGTACTCGCCTGCCCAATCTCTGAAGGCCGCTGTTGATTCAGCAGGGTTTTCGCATTCTTGAACAATGACTATATCGGCGTTGAGTGCGTCTACTTCATCCGTTTTGTTTCGGAGAGCCCCATTACAGTTCCATGTGACGATTTTCATTGTTTTAAGAGTCCTTTCCAATTACCCACAAAGAAAGAATAGTAACTTGTTGATTATTGGATGTCCGCTTCATGTTGACAGCGGACATGTACTGTCAGATCAGATCCAGAGTTTTTACAATTTATCTACGTACTGACCTTACCCATCAATAGAACCATTTCCTCGATGAGATTTTTCACCCTATTCAGCTTTGTTTTAAAATACCACTGGCAACATACAACCCAATGATTGGGGTTATTAAGGTGAAAAAGCTAATCTAATTACTAAATGACCACCTTCAAATAGAAAAGGAAAATTCTATGCTTGATATCATCATTGCTTTACAGAAGGTGCTGGATCAAAGTGCAAAGAGGAGTATCTGTGACTGGTTATCCCCCCTTCCGAAAGAGGCTTCTTGGTATCTAATTTCAGATTATGTTTTCGATGACCCTAACCGTCATGATACCGCGTCATTCGTTTTATTACTTAATCACGACAAACTAGAGACCATTCGTAACTACATTAATAATCAAGCGCCCGCTGACATCAAGAAAAGTCGATCTGCGTCTGAAGGCATGATTCGATACTTACAGTCACCTGTTGTTTTTAGCTTTACTTTCGTCCTTGATGATGGAGACAAGTTTCTATCTACCTATGCGCCATTCTCAGCAATGATCGATGGCCTTGAAGACATCTCGAGGTTAACAGAGTCAATGGCCAAAAATTCAGGAAAAGAAAATACATATTTTTTACAGGTCCAACAACGGCTGAGTAGTTTTATTAACGAACTGAAGCGAAAGGGTAATGCGAAACTAGCTCGACAGGTATTCCTAGTAGCGGCTTATGCGGCTGTTGTACTTGACTACCTTGATATGGTTACAGAGCCTTCTATTACCAGCTGGATCTCTGATCGAGACGCAATCCTTAAACGTCATGACGGGATTGTTTGGGATATTGCTTCAATTATGTTCTATTTAATGAAAGGCCATCGCATGCCTACTGATTTGCGGAGGGCCACCATAATAGACAAGCCGAAGCTTATTCATATCGTTCCCGAAGAAAGTGGTAAAAATTACCTAGACCCACTGATTCGGATGCCTGATTACTTGGCCGCCGCTGCTTCAGGTATAAATTTACACAACCTAGAATTCTCTCATCCTAAGTTAGATGCAATTGGTTCCGCCTGCTTCTTCGGAGCTTCAAATAGCGTATTCTGTACGCTATCTTGGACAGGCCAGGGCTTTCTTGTACGTCGCTTGATCAGAAGTAGCCCATGAAACACTCACTGATAGATTTAATCAGCATGTTGCATGCGATCCATTGCAACTACAACACAAAACGGATTGTAAAGTCGTACTAAAGCAATCAAAGGTTAGCAAAAATCAACTCAGCCCAAGCCTTATGCCCCTCTGTTGAGCGCTTAGTTATGTTTTTGTGCTTCATAAGTTGATACTAAAAACAAAGCCATTGAACCTGCTAAATTTACCGACAATTCAGCATGCCTTGACTGTGGTTTTACAGGTTTCTTTCCCTGCCCATGAGCATCACCCAGCTTATTCCTCAGCGAACCCAGACCATTAACAATACCACTACATCCACCTAGTATTTGCTTAAACACTTGCTCCCCGTGTTGCTCAGGAGCTAAATTCAGCTCTTTAGCTGTAAGCTTGTATAGTTCTGATAATTCAATGGAATTAGAGTTATAGCTAACGCCTTTATCATCTAGAATATGTTTACAAATGCTTTCAAGAATCGTTCTTGAAATGGTTATTGCGCCTTCTGGATCTGCACTCTTTCTCCCAAGTGCTTTCTCCCACGCATAGTGAATACTCTCGGAGTCAAAACTTGAGAGTACTTCAGATATAGACTTCTGAGCAGGGTGACTTTCACCACTTTCAAGTAACTCTAGGATTGGATTGAAAGCATCCCAAATATGCCGCCTACGATCCGCATAGTTATCATGTTCATGCTTAATGTATTGCCAGAACTGAGAAAGATTTCTATTTACTTTTACCCAACGAGGAATGAGGTTTGCGATCGTAGGGTTATTCAAAGCTTCTTGTCTGATTGCTTGAAAATGTCCATCATCTGCGTCCCCTCCTGTAGCTTGAGCAATCAAGGTGTTTTGGAGATACTCAATTCGGTCATATAGTGAGTCTAGATGCTCTAATCCTTGCACAGTCACCCCTTAAAAACATAACGTTTAAATCAGATAGGCCATAAACACCCCCTGAACTTATTTGTTAGTTTCAAATTCCTGGTCAACAATATTTTGATAGAGATTTAAAATTCTTTTATATTCTTTATTGCTTCTATTTTTTAAATTATCAATCACGTACTCACACGAGAATTTTAAATCTAGCTTATCTGCAAGATTCTCTGTCTCTGAAGATATCACATCTATCGTACTTGCAAGTTGAAGCCGCCCTGGAACAGACGACGCGTTCCATGTAAATCTGGGAGAATACTTAAGCATTGCTATCGCTTTGATTATCCCCTCTAAGGTACCCCGTCGATCTTTACTATAGTCATAATATGCTGACTCTATATGGCTAGGATATCTGTACCATAAAAACTCATCAGCAATTGAAAAATCAATCAGATTCTTTCTCGGAACAAAAGCACTAAAAGGTGTTTGTTTAAGCTTGGACACTAATTCTGTGTTGATAAAAACTCTTGCTCCTTTTCCTGTTTCTTCGAGTTTGACAGCATCGGTAGCTGCACCACCACAAATAAACATACCCAGCTTAGTATTAATCTTATCTGGCTCTACGATCTGACCATATGCAAGACCACCTCTACACAGAAGCCCGCCCAGCACTGATTTCCACATTATTTCTCGAGCTACATCTACTACCAAGTCTGGATCTTCCGACCATATAAAAGCACAGTCAGATAATTGCGCCACCTTAACTTTATTCCTAATTTCAGTTGTGGCAGTTAGAATCCTTCTGAACTTCACCAATAATTTTGCGCAGAACTGGTGTTCCGAAAAATTACTTTTGAAGCTAAATCTATGAGCAATAAAATCCTTCTCTGTAATATCTATTTTCCCTTGGGTTAACGCTCCCACTCCAAGGATGTCTACAAAGAAAACTGCACCACTATACTCTTTCAAATTACTTCCCGATATGTACTCTAATTCAGATGAATGATGGCTTATGACTGGTCATAGAACTAAACATATTAATTCAAACCTTGGCTTACAACCCTCTCCTCTGTTCCCTGTAGACCCTGTACAAGATCAGTCGTAGACATAACTGATAAATCTTCAAGTTTTGAATTTAACCTTTCTAATAAGTAATTGTTAGATAACTCAAATTCATCAAAAATCGTGTACCAATCCTTAACGTAGCATTTCATCCGATCATCGATAGTAACCAGCCCAAACTCAGCCTTATCCCTCAAATTATTCATACGCTGGCCGATTTGAAAGTCATCTTTAGATACCTTTCTACCAATAAGCAGTATCTCAAAATGCATTTTTTGACTACTAAAACCTGGATGCTTTGAAATAATCTCGCAGTAATCATCAACTTGCTGTAAATGCTTCTTATTTAGAGATATACCAGGCCTTTTAATCTCAATAATTACGCACTTAAATATCTGACCACCTTTAGCATCGTAAGTAGGTACTTTACGAGCTAAAAACAAGTCAACTTGTCTATTAACCCCTTCGACTTGAAGCCCCTGATCAATGTCTGATTCCGATATTTCTTCTATGCCCTTTATCTCAGTTCTGAGATTTTTGGCGATAGAAGTAAAAGTATCTTCCTCAGCACCAAGAGTTGTGTACTGAGGCCCAAATAACCATGTGTTGTTCTCAATAATTTTCTGCAGGTCTGGTGTTTCAAGTACTTCAGAAAACCTGTTATCCATGATTTCCCTTAGCTGATGGATTGCCTGCTTCCTCTTTTGTAAGGACTCAATAGTACTTATGATATTTTCAAGAGTTGTTGTTTTGAGCTGGTCGGCTAAGCGCTCTACATTCTCAGAACTCAGATCAAGAACACCATCCAATACATCAAACAACGTATCATTTTCATTTGAGACCAAGATCTTGTCTAAAAGCCTAATGAGAATTTTGGCTGGCTTTGCATGGAGCCTATTGAAAACTTGGGGGTCAGCAAGATAAATATCGCGCACAAAGCTCTTGGTATTCTCTCTGCGCCATTCTGCATAATCAGTATCAACACCACTGTAACTGGGGAAATAGCCCAACGTTTCAAAACGATTTATTTCATTATCCACAAATCGTTTCAAGTAGTTCTTATATATATCTCGTTGAAAAGCAGTCATCATTTTGCATAATTTGTTTACTACCTTTTCAGCATCCTCATATCCTGGCGCGAGTTCCAGCGATTGAGGGTCATAAGAATTTAACCACTCGGAAAAAGCATAGGCGCTGGTGTAGAACGCAACCTTGTTATTCGTCTTACTAAGATTCTTAGTTATTATCCGACTAGAGTGATCTATTAAATAGTTGTACGACTTTTCCGAGCTTGGTTTATCATCCCACCGAATCACTTTAATAGCGAAATCATGCCCATCCACCTCCACCTTTTTTTCATGGAGCTCATGGCTAGGAACTCTTACTAACTTACCATTCAGCTTGACTGTACGGTCAGTATTCAGAGCAAGATACCAACCAAACTCTTTACTCAACTTTTGAAGAAAGTCATCATCAATCGGAAGACGGTTTTCAGCGAAACCCTTAAGAACCACACATGTTCCACTATCAAGGTCAGCCAGTAAGGCGTGCTGTTGATGGCCTTCTAGATAGCTAACTTGATAATCTAGAATCGATTCCGAGTGAACATCGATCTTGGCATTATAATCAGACCTTTTAGTGTACCAAGAGGCAGAAGCGCAGACTCTATGAAAAGCCAAACGCCCTTTACCATGAGAACCATGTTTGTCGTCATTATCTTTTTTTGTCGATTCATTAAACTTAGCAAAACTATTCTTCAGATTATCGATATCAATTCCATCACCATCATCAATAATCTCTATTGCTTCCAACCCATCCATTTCATTAAAAATCATACTAATAGTGATAGATGAAGCATCTGCATCCAATCCATTCCACACCAATTCAAAAATCGACTGTGAAGGCTCGATGTTTTTAAAGTGTTTTTTTACACCCTCAGCTGTAATTTTTGCAGTTCCCTGAAACGACTCCACGCTCATCTCCTTTGCATGACTTTCTTCAATTTTTATAAGGCGTCGATAACAAGCGACTTAACAAAATCCTTGCTTATATCTCAGAGGCTCAATTATTAAGTCATAGCTTTCGTTGCACATCTTAGCTCGATAGCACTTAATATGCTGATATTCTTCCTTTTCTTTCAGGCCATTTTCGAGATTCCTGATACTCTTATCATCAGACTTCAACCCAAAAATGACTGAAACGATTGCATCACTTGGCACTTGATAGAAAGCCATTACTTCATTTCCATCCGTACGCATAATTTTGTCAGCGTCAGCAATGGGTAATACATAACGCAACTCCCTCTCTGTCCACCAATCATCTGACTTTAGGTAAAAGTATTCATTTAAATTATCAGTTTTTACCTTCCTTTTCTTGGAGTACCTAACCTTTCTGAGCACCCCGATACAATCAGTTACAGCCTCTCTAACATGCTGCTTATTAGATTTAGTTGCATCAAAAAAATCATGCGATGAATCAAACCCAATAACTATACCTCTATGGCTATCTGCATAATGGGACCACATTAGAAGATTATCATTTCTCTCCGTCAGCGATAAAATCCCATAGATATCGAAATCTTGGATGGCGATTCCCTTCAGAAGAAGGTACTGATTTCGTTCCATTTCCTTTATTACAGATTCAACTGATTCTCCATATCCATTCTCGTTATGGGCATAACGTGCATGCTGAGAGAAGGAAGGGCGCACTTCAAAAGGGTCATTAAGATATAATCGAGGTGTAAAACGAAGCCATCTATTCTCAAAGAACTCTTCCCTGAAAGGCATATATTTATAAATAATATCTCCCACACAAACCTCCCTTTAAATGCTCATTACCATTAATTTATAGGTACAAGCTCCATTTAAAAAAATACTCCAAGTCACTGATGACCAGCCCAGATCTAGAGATGTAAATGAATATCATTGTATTTTTTATATCTAAAACGTCTTGGGTCCTCAAAGCAACTCGGTAATCCTTCGGGAAGCCTATCCTCCCCCAGAAAGGTGAGGATACCAGAGAGATAAGAAGTTACCCTGATCCACGCACTCCTAAAGGATGCAATAATATCTTCATCAAAGCCTTCAATATGCCACTCCCTGATAAGGGCTAAAACCTGGGTTTCATCAGGAGCCAACGCCTGCATAAGAATTGGATCTTTTTTCGACATATCCATAAACCTTTGCATTGCCTGATTACTATCTTCAAACGGATCGACATAAAACCCAAATTGCATCTTGACTGTAAAACCTCGAATAGAAGCTACGTATGCTTTGCTTGCAGGCATCAACATAGATCTATGTACTATCTGATTTCTATGCCTGATCACCTGTGAGAAAAGAGGGTCTTGGAGTTCTAATTCTGCTCTAACTGGTCTATGCCAAACAGGGAAACCTTGATGATTTTGAAGCGCCATTGTCACCATATCGGGAATTTCCCGTAAAGACCTCACAAAAGCATTCATTGAATACCTTAAGGCATCAGCATCATGATAATGCCCCTCTATTTGGTGCAGATACCAATGACTCTCTTGCCACCTATCCAGCGCAGCTTCAATTTTTTCATGCATGCAGGTCATAAAATATTCCACAATGCATGTCTGCGCACGATGGCTTTTGAGACAAATATCTATTCCGCATTACCCTTCCCTCTCAACTAACACTTATCGGTTCCGTCGAATCCTACGGCTGATCTCTCTATGGCCTAAGATACTACATCGCTAACTAAGGACTTAAGCTGCTGTTCGGTATATCGGGACGCCGAAAAATACTCAAAAGCATTCTTATTTCCTCCCTTAAGCCCCTGCATCAAATAATAGTACTGGTCATCCCTAGATAATTCTTCGCTACGAAAGGCCCCAGAATCACATTTCAACCTAAGTAGGATTCCTTGAATAAAGGTTCTCAACTCCTTGCTATACTCACGGGCTTCTTCCATTTGATAATCTAATAGATGCACACCATCTAGCCATCTCTCATAAGAATATGAATATCTTATATTTGGGCGTTTGTGTAACCAAATACGAGAAAGGGTGTATTGAGCACCACATTGATTCTTCGAAAGACGAATAAGCTCCGACAAACTATCCTTATCTAGGTCCTCGAAACCAAGCCTCAAGTAATCATCAGAGTCCGTCATATAAACACTGTGGCCAATACCCTGTTCCCCTAAATGCCTATGAACGCAGTCAGAAATAACATGCGCCCCTTTCGACTCAAACCCTAGTTTCATCGCTCCATCGATTACATCACCTTTATAGCCTTCATTAGTCAGTAAAAAGCTGTCAAATACAATAAAACCAGCAACATCCATAGCCGCCAAACTTGGATAATTAAAATAAGAGGCTATTAAGCTATAGCAATGGGATCGCTTGAGAAGAATGTCGTGTTCACGACAAGATTTTTGAATAGAGAAAGCTATTTGTTTACGGTTCATAAACTGAATTCCTGAAACTGTTTCTTAACTCCTGCTGATGCGCGTTTAACCGTATAGGAGCAAAACAGAGTAGTAGTTCGTTAAACCATAAAAATTGAAGAGCCTTTTTTTACTCGCGCATAAGTAAGGTGGGCACCATAAGGTACAAATAAACCATATCCATGAAATTAGTCAACAACCAAAGGATACTTAAAAGCACCCCAAATACTCAACACCACTATTCAGAGATATCTCTGAATACTAAACTTAAAATAATTATAAACAGAAGACTCAAGAAATCCTTTATAAATGGGATCTTCGAAAACAAAAAACAAAAAAATCAATACACACAGTCGATTTATTTTTACTTTTTAGGTTTAGATAAGGGTTCGAGTCCGGCCGCTGGTACCATCAGATTCAAAATAAAAAAGGGTTCCACATAGTGGAACCCTTTTTTATTTTCTGCCGGTGAAACCGGCAACCGGATCGAGCCGAAGGTTCGACTAATTGCGCCCACAGAAGCAATTTGAGACAAGGCGTAAGCCGCAGCCTCTCTTGCGAGAGGGGGCGTAATTTCCAAAAAGGAAATTACGAACCGTCCGGTTGCACATAGACAGCTACGTAATATTTACTCTGCTCCACCCTTTTGTCGGTCATCAAACCCTAAATTTATTGATTTGATTCTCTAATTGAGTAGACAACTGTGATAATTGTTCACTATTGGCCGCTACCATTTCTGAAGAGGTTGCCGTTTCCTCTGAAACTCTGGAGATGTTAACCAGGTTCCGATTCATCTCCTCGGCGACTTGGGTCTGCTCTTCCGTCGCTGCAGCTACCTGCACAGCCATATCACGAACATTACACATTTGATCAACTATTCGGCTGAGTTCAACACCGGTATGCTTCGCCGTGTTGACACTATCTTCGGCTCCTTCAGTCGATCGCTGCATAGACTGAACTGCTTCCTTAGCTCCTGTTCGTAAACGTTCATTCATATCATGAATTTCGTTAGTTGAGTTTTGTGTTCTCATCGCTAACTGGCGAACTTCATCGGCAACGACTGCAAAGCCACGACCTGATTCTCCTGCTCGCGCAGCTTCAATCGCAGCATTCAAAGCCAGTAAGTTAGTTTGTTCAGAGATTCCCCGTATTTCACTCAGAACTTTACTGATTTCTTCGGTATCAGCCTCTAAAGTTCTGATAGCCGACTCAGAATTATCAACCTCCTGGGCAAGAGACTGAATTTTTCCTATTGTAACATCAACATTTCTATTACCTGATTCAGCTTCACTATCTGCAGCATCCGATGCTTTTGCTGATTCAGACGCGCTGCGTGAAATTTCCTGCACTGTAGCGGTCATCTCATTCATTGCAACGGCCAAAAGCTCAGTTTCAGAAGACTGCTGCCTTGTACCAGCACTGGTCTGTTCTGCACTGGCTGCTAACTGAATAGAACTGGCTTGTAGCTGACGAATTGAATCTGATAACTGCCGAACTAAGTTCTGAAAATTCTGTAACGTTTCATCAATACTATGACCTACTTGGCCTAATTCATCATTAGAATCCAGATTAACCCTTTGAGTCAGATCCGCGCCAGAAACAGCTTTCATAACCTTTTCTATATGCTTCAAGGGCACTGTAATACTACGAATAACTGGAATAGCCGTACCTAATAGCAATAATGCAACAACAACCAGAATCACTGTAAATTTAATCAGTTCCTTATAAAAAGCTTTATCGAGATCATCGACGTAAATTCCTGTACCCACAGCCCAACCCCAAGGGGCAAAAGACTTAGCATAGGTGATTTTTGGTTGCGGCTCATCCACACCAGCCTTTGGCCAGTTATAAGAGAAAAAATCAGACTTATCCTCTTGAATCGCCAAAGCAGCCATCTTGAGGAAGATACTTTCTCCCGTTTCAGTCCTTGTTTCACTGAGGTCTTTTCCTCTGAAGGCAGCATTTCCGCCGTGACCGACTAAAACTGCATTCCGATCTAAAACGAAAAAATATTCGCTACCGCGATACTTCATTTGCTCCAGTATTGTAAGCGAATTCTTTTGTGCTTCTCCCTCTGATAGCTTCCCATTTTGCACCAATAGATATTGAGCTGTAATGACACCATGCGCCGATTCAATTAGAGACTTAACTTCAGTTTTACGGGCTTCACGAAGCTCATGCTGACTTTCGTATAGACCAAACATTTCAATCAATAATAAAGCTATTATCGCGACGATGATAAGCAAGCTCAGCCGATACCGAACCGATAGGTTTTTCATATTAACTTCCCAGTCTCATGAGCTTCCGGCCCATTTTAAGTTGTCATAAGTATCAGGCATGACAAAAACCTATTGTGCACTGCACAAAATACTCTAATATTAAACTTTTTGTCAATGCTGATTACTTTCAGCCAAGAAGATGCTCCAACCTCCTGTTTAGAGTCTAAATACGTTGACAAACAAGACCGCTATCTCGATTTGAAGGATATAAGCAGAAAAACTGGGTGAATCTAACCCGATAACAACCAAACATTAAATGGCTTAGTTCATATCAGTGAACTTTTATATTCCAGAGGAAATTTCTTATTTTAAAAGGACACTAAAGAAGCTACTTGAACAGGCCGTGAGCCCAGAGAAAACCTGGATCAATTCGGTAATGGAACGTCCGCCAATAGTGGCTATGCTTACAAACTTACTCCGGCAGCAAACCAACCAGCAGACTCTCTTCATAGGTACCAATTTGATACCTCTATCTCGACAAATCAAATACTTACAGTTACTCAGTTCACAGTCAAGGGACTGAAAATGTCTACCATAGTGTCTACCAATCATACTTCCTGTTCAGACCAGACCTAATCCTCTTGCCCAGACATCCAAGCCAGACTCTCCCGCTCAGGCTCTAAGCCTTAATCTCATCACCTGGCACATTGATCCTCTGTAACTAATCCAGTCCAGTTATCTTGCTAGAAGGTGTAGGGGGTATTTCTGTCAGATTCTATGGCAAAGGTACTTTGTGATTTGGAGCTGGATTAACACGGATTCTGTGTTTGTGGTCATATCTGGTTTGGATGGTTTAAAGAGGTAGTTCCGTTTATAAACTCCCTTGCTAGTTTTAATTGCTTCTCAATCAACTCGCTTGCACGATCAGGTCTGACTATCCCGTACCAGATATCCTGTCATTCCAGCTCCAGTGATCCCAACTGGAACATGTCATGCAATACTAAATTACTCACTTCTAACATCATTCTCTACAGTCAGAACTTGCCCTTAATACAAGCCTGCTGAGCCTGTTTAATACTGAACATATGCCTTGATACTCCTTAGTAACGTTTGTGCGTCTCAATACCTCTCAGATAGCCTCATGGCAATGAAATTAGTGAGTTAATACTCTATTAGCAAAGGTTATTTATCATTCATTATTCTCGTCCTATCTGAATGTCTGATCTGGAATATGGATCGGGTATAGCTGGTGGTTATTGGTGCTGGAGCAGAATGCTATGGTACTAAGTTATGTTCTCTCTTATCTGAATATCCCCTACTGTTTATATCATTCAGATCATAAAGGGTTCGGGTAGATGAGAGAGGATCCAGACCAGAGTTTATGATCTGACTTCAGGTCTAGAACCCCAGCAACAGAGAGTGAAGTGATGTAATGATGGTTAGTAATACTGACTGAGAAAGGATCTGATTTTATCAAGGGGTCTGATCATTATTCCTATTACAGGGGTGACCCGTTGATAAAGCATTGCCAGACGTAACAACATAAATCTCATCAGGATATCGACCTTAAAGGTCAGAGTATTGATGAGTGTGCTTGTTGAGAGTGATGGCAATAGGTATGGACAGCAATAGCAGTAGTAAAATTAATTTATCTTTATCATCTTGCTAGTTTGGTTCGGATTATCACCCAAATCCTCTGCCAGTGTTGTCAGCATGATGCTGGGTATATGGCAGTGAGTATGGGTGGTACCAACAAGCTGTTCTTTGAATTGCTAAGCATTCCCGTTAACAAAGGGATAGCATCAATGATCTATGGATTACTACTACATCATTATATTTATTTGCTATGTGGTTTGAATGGTCATGTATTACACATGTTTTTATCATTACTCCTTAACTCTTCGGGTTATGAGGACCGTACCTCTGATCCAGACTATCTGAACCGTATTTATGATCAATATTTACTGGTCTCTATTAACTGATTAAGACTGATTGAATGGATATAACTGAACCAGATTTATGTTCAGAAAAGTAGTAATGAAGAAATAATGACAAAGAGTAACAATGATAAAGATGTATGGTGATTGCTTAATCAGACTGATACTGACTGGATATGATTGAACTGACTATTAATGAGAAGTAAAAATATGATGATAAAGGACAGTCCCTTGTCCAATGATCTAATCAGTATATCGTCTGGATTAACCCAACCAGAGATCGTATTCCATACCGTTCTGAATAGTTGGTAATAGGTTGTCTCTATTCTCAGTACTGTCTGCTATCTCTGCTAAGACACGTCCTACTGTACGTTCCTCTGCTTCGATCACACCTGAATAGAAGTCCAATCCACCTTGGTCAGGATCACGACCTAATACGTTACGGTAGAAACCATCTACAACTGATTCAATATCATTTCCAGACAGATAGTTGTCAGTAGTTGTAACGCCGTATACAGACTGGAACTCGGAGGACCAAACGAACTCCTCAGCCATCTCAACTGCAGTAGCTCCTTCATCAGCTCGATCAATCCAGTAACCGAATCCACTTGAGTCGGGAGTACGATCAAAAGCAGCTTGATAGGTACGGTAGATACCACCAGCGCTATTGGCTCCGTCTATGTCGAATGCAAGCATAGAATCAGTGAACTGAAAGCGCTCTATATTTTCAAACTCTTCTGAAAAAATTCTAGTGCCATAATACGTTTGGAATAGCACTGTGTTTCCTATCGCAGAAATCTCATCAAAACTAGTAATACTTGTATCGCCAAAAGTGCGTATATCTAAGACTCCATCAAATCCGGTGCTATGGTTATAGCCAGTATTATTAATTGGCGTTGTATAATCATGTTGACCATCTATTTCTAACTTATAATCTATTAGCTTATTTTTTGATGATGAAAGGTAAATGAAATAGTGTTTTTGAGGATTAAGTTCAGCTGTAATTATAAATTCATGCCCTCTAATCAATTGATTGATCAGAGTGTTTGAAGTGCTGTCAACAAAGGTTAAAAACACTTCATCTTCCGGCTCTATATAAGATAAGGTTATTTCGTATGTTGCAGCTATAGTTGGTCTAAAAGAAAGATGGTCACCATCTATACCAAAAGTACCATCTCCAGAAATATAACCCAGTACATTAGCGTCACCGTAATAGTCCAGATTAATATTAACGTTTGAACTATTAATGAGCTCGCCATTGACAACCGTTCCTGTCGGATCTGGTTCTGGTTCTGGTTCTGGTTCTGGTTCTGGTTCTGGTTCTGGTTCTGGTTCTGGTTCATAATGATATGGAATATTAACATCTAATTGATAATTAGAACCCTCTATCGCACTACCAGAGAAAACTCTTACAAAATACGTCTGATTTTCAACAAGATCTTGATTAAACGATCGAGGAACGCTTGTGCCACTCGATCCATTAATCAAAGCACCAGAAGCAGAATATAAATAAATATTTAAGTCATCAGTTATATCGCTTAATTCAAAGCTCGCATTCCCCGAATCTTGCGTTGTAAACTTGTAGTAATCTGAACTGTCTGTGTTTGGATTGACTGATCCCGTAATTAATATATCACCAGCACTATTATAGGGTTCAACAACACTTCCCGAGGATAAATCATCTCCAGCATCACCGAAATTCAAGCCATTAAAAACCCTATCATCTACTAGACTTACGGGAGCAGGAGGTGTTATTTCTGGGTCCTCCGGTCCATTAAGTGTCAATCTGTAACTGGAATAATCATAGTAAAGTGAATTCGGATTTATTTGTAGATAGTAGGTATTTCCTGCCACAACATCAGCTGATACCCCAGCATCTATCATATAACTGTTATTGTAATCATTATCGCTAAATAAATCTGTTCCTAACAAATCCCCATTACTATTGAAAAGCGTAAGGTCAAAGTAATTACCTTCATCTATATCTTTCAAACCTATATATAATCTACCGGAGTTATTCGCAGTAAACTTATAGAAATCATTGAAATCCTCAGCAAAACCTATTGAGCCTTCTGCTAATCCTTGACCATCACTATCAAGAAGTAGTCTATTAGCGGATCCAAAAGTGTCTGACGCATCTCCAATATTAGTGCCTTGCGTATAATCTGATGGACCTACTAAGGTAACCTCAGGGGTCTTCAACCTTAAAGAATAATTGGTCTCATTAGAATTCCAGGATGATACTTTTAGATAGTATGTTTCTCCCACTTCAAGCATTTCACCAAAAGAATCATCCAGAGCCCCACCATTTCTACTAGAGTCTAAGACTTGACCCTGTTCATCCAGCAGGTATAGGTCAGCATCATCTCCTAAGTCGTATAATCGAAAAGAACTCCAAGCTGAAAAGTTCGCTGTGAACTTATAGTAATCATCGAAGTGCCCGTCATAACCAACACTATCAGAGACTATGTTGTAGCCTGAAGAGTCTAAAATTATTCTAGTGGCATTAGAAAGTGAATTATTAGCCATAATCATCCCTTCATTACTACTAGGAGGTATCAATGGCTAAGAGGGTTCGCCTTTTGCACCTACCTTGATGCTTATATGATTCCCTTCACAGCTACTGTGCGAAGATTGATCTGCCCATACTAATAAAGTCAGTACTTGTGATCAAGATGCCAATAGTTGTACTTTGTAGTGGTCAACTAATTCCGGACAGTAAGTTAAGCTTTTCTTCGGCTCGCGAATGAGTCAATCCGTTGTTGTACTGATGAGGCCGCTGATTATTGTAGTAGTCCATCAGGTATTCGCTGATGTCTCTTCGTGCTTCAGCACCAGAGGCATATCCCATCGCCGGTATCCACTCAGTTTTAAGGCTTCGGAATAGACGTTCCATGGGAGCATTATCCCAACAATTTCCCCGGCGGCTCATGCTTTGCTGCATACGGTATCGCCATAGTCTCTGGCGGAACTTGCGGCTGGCGTACTGGCTTCCCTGATCCGAGTGAAACATAATCTTTTCCGGCCTTCCCCGTTGCTCATACGCCATCTCTAATGCTTTCACCGCCAAGTCAGCATCGGCTTTGCTTGATAGTGCCCAGCCCACAACGCGGCGGGAATATAGGTCAAGCACGGCCGCAAGGTAGTACCATCGTCTCTGAGCCCATACGTAAGTGATATCTCCACACCAAACCTGATTGGGCTGAGCCACGTTGAAATGACGATCCAATACGTTAGGAATATCAACTCGCTCCACCGTTGCATGCTTGTAATTATGCGAACCGGGCTGCTTACACACCAGACCCGCTTCACGCATCAGCGACCGAACCTTGTAGCGCCCGATATCAATACCATCTTCGCGCATCATTCCCATGATTGCGCGGCTCCCAGCAGAACTTCGGCTACGCGTAAATATCTCACCGACTTTAGCCCTCAGGCGAAGACGCAGGGTGTTGATGCGTGCCCGTCGCTGTCGGTAGCTATAAAAACAGGAACGGTTGATACCAAAGGCTGCGCAGACCAACTCAACAGGTTGCTGCTCACTTAATTGATCAATCAGCGCGTATGACCGAGATCTTCTGCCATTAAGAGAGCTGAAAGGTTTGCGATAATCCGCCGACTTCAAGGGAGCTATTCAGCAACGCGGCTATGTCATCTCTTCGGCGTACATCATAGCAGTTACAAGTACTGGCGAGATTATGCCAAAGGTGAGAACCCTGCTCGAATTCTTCTGAAAGAGAAAGTGAGAGAGGCTTTCACTATCAGTGAAGGCTCTGCAGGGGCTCGAAGTGTAGCAATGGTGACACTCTCAGGTACACCTCTAAGCAGATATGTTGCTGGCAAGATAATGTCAGAACTGAATTTATATAGCTGTCAGCAACCTAAGCACCGTTATAAACGATCAACTCAAGAGCATCCGATTGCTCCTAACTTACTGAATCGACAGTTTAGCGTAAACGCACCGAATCAGGTGTGGTGCGGTGATATTACATACATCTGGACAGGACAGCGGTAGGCTTATCTGGCAGTCGTATTAGATCTGTATGCAAGAAAGCCTGTGGGTTGGGCTTTCTCTCTGAATCCTGACAGTGAACTGACAGGCAAGGCTCTAACGATGGCTTTTGAGTTAAGGGGTAAGCCTTCTGGTTTACTGTTTCACTCAGATCAAGGCTGCCAATACACCAGTGTAAAATTCCGTAGACTGTTGTGGAGATACAAGATTAAACAAAGCGTGAGCAGGCGTGGGAACTGCTGGGATAATGCCCCTATGGAACGCTTCTTTCGTAGCTTAAAGACCGAATGGGTTCCAGAGACAGGGTTTAACTCAATTACGGAAGCCAAGCACGCAATAACTGACTACATCGTTGGATATTACAGCCAGCAAAGGCCACATCAACATAACGGGATGTTTCCACCAAATCTGGCAGAACATAAATACTGGAATGACTACAAAGTGGTGGCCAGTTTTACTTAACCACTACATTTCTCTATTGTGTTGCAAATTCAACAGCAACATAGATACAAAAATTTTGATTTCTCTCTTTTTTAATAAAGCGTTAGCTCAGGAAAAAACTGTCACCTTAATCGCAGCGATCGCCTCCGGTTTATTTGCTTGGGTAGTCTACAATCCAATAGTCAACCCTATGGATATTGGTTGGCTTAAGCTTTCTGGAGATGCTTTTCAACACTACATCGGTTGGCATTTTTTTAGAAATGAGTCCTGGGGATGGCCCATAGGTAATATTGAAAATATTGCAACAGATTTACATGCAAGTATAGTTTTCACTGACTCTATCCCTCTTGTAGCATTACCTCTTAAGCTGTTAACTAACTGGTTACCCAGTACTTTTCAGTATCAAGGCTTGTGGATGCTACTTTCCTTTACCTTGAACGGTTTTTTTGCCGTTCGTTTATTATATCGTTTAAACGTCTCTCCTCTTAATGCTTTTATTGGGGGGTTGTTAATTTGTTGCTCATCTATTGTCGCTACACGTGGCTTAGGTATGCATGGGCACGAAGCATTAGTAGCTCATTGGCTTATTTTTCTTGCTATTGAATATACTCTTCTATTAACGCAGGGAAATATGAAAAACTTTATGAGATGGGCTGCGCTTTTGCTTATTGCGGTGCTCATCCATTTCTATTTATTTTTTATGGTTGGTGTCTTTTGGACCACATGGTTGCTACATCAGGCTTTTCGGACTTTGGGTGGGTCTACTTCGAAGCTAAGCATTCAAGCTATTATACCCTTATTATGGTGCGGAGTATTAACTCCCTTATTAGTCATTTTTATAATGTACTGTGTTGGGTACTTCCAATTGGATAGAGATTTTATACCCGGCGGAGGATTTGGATACTTCTCCGCAGAGGCTTTAACTTACTTTAATGCTGGTACTAATGCTTGGTTTATTAACGAAGATATGCCTTCTATGTCTAGTTGGCTTGGTGGATGGAAGCCTCCTATAGGTGGTCAGTATGAAGGAGCCTCTTATGTCGGCTTGGGAGTGCTTCTGCTGTGGTTATTTGCTCTTATTCTATGGTTGAGGAATATGACCAAGGGAGCCAACCAATATATCTTAAATTTTACAGTTGTTTTGATCGCAGGCGGGGGGCTTTTTTTCTATGCTTTGGCGGGTAAGCTATCCTTCCCGCCTGATGTGATTGTGCAATTACATCCTGATGCAGCATTCGGCCCGTTAAAAGATTATTTGCGCTCTAGTGGCCGTATGGCCTGGCCTCTAGCTTATGTACTAACCTTTATTTCCTTGGTAATATTTTCCCGATATTTGAAACCCTCTATTACTGCACCAGTTCTTATAATTCTTCTTCTGGTACAATATTTGGATATAATACCGGTATTTAATCGTGCAAATTCTGAGCTTTCATATAGGGTAGAGACTGTCCGTAAGGACCCTCAGTATTATGATGTTTTGAAGGATCAAGAAATGATTCCTATATGGAAGGCCTATAATCGTTTTGTCGCATTCCCGGCTCAAAACATTAGCGATCTGGCACCATTTATTTGGGTTGCCGCAGAATATGAGCAATCATTGAATGTAGCTTATTTAGCCAACCAGAATTCTGTTGTTATTGAGCAGGCTGTTAAGTTTTATATAGATGCATTTGAAAGAGGTGAGTTGACACAAGATCAGATTTATCTCATTACCGATTCTGAAATGTTTGAACAAGTTTGCAAAATTGAAACATGGTCCTGTCGATTATATCGAAATGTTGGAGTGGTTTGGCCGGCCTCCAAACCGCGGGCTGTTAGTGGTAAATAAAAATGACAATAAAAAAACTCGATGAGTTAGTAATTTCTTTAGTTGTTCCAGTATTTAATGAGGAGGATACGATTGTTATCTTTATTAATGCTGTTAAAGAAGCACTAGTTAATCAGCCCTGGCAATTGCGAGTACTCTTTGTGGATGATGGCTCGAAAGATGGCACGCTAGAAATTTTAAGACAATTGTCTAGTACTTATGATTACGTACACTATTTGTCTTTAAGTAGGAATTTTGGCAAAGAAGCTGCTTTGACTGCTGGGATTCTAAATGCTGAAGGAGATGCCGTTATTCCCTTGGATGTCGATTTACAGGATCCTCCTGAATTGATTCCAGAATTTGTGCGTATCTGGCATGAACAGAAGGTTGGCATGGTTTATGGTGTTCGGGAATCCCGTAATGATGATACAACCACCAAACGCCAAACAGCAGGATGGTTTTACAAATTCTTTAATAAAATATCAGATATTGGAATTCCAGAGAACGCCGGTGATTTTCGTCTTTTAGATCGACAGGTGGTTGAGGCTCTAAGGGAAATACCAGAGCGAAATCGCTTTATGAAGGGATTGTATTCATGGGTTGGGTTTAAAAGTGTAGGAGTGCCTTATTGTCGCCCTGCCCGTGTGGCAGGAGATACTAAGTTCAATTATTGGCGTCTGTGGAATTTTGCTCTAGATGGTATTTTAAGTTTCAGCACTTGGCCTCTAAGGGTATGGAGTTATATTGGTGCAATTATTGCCGTTATCTCCTTCCTATATATGTTGATTATTATTGCTCAAGCACTATTTTGGAATCGTGATGTACCTGGCTATCCTTCGTTGATGAGTACCGTTCTCTTTTTTGGTGGAATGCAGTTGATGTCCATTGGTATTATTGGTGAGTATATGGGACGCATGTTTGTTGAAGGTAAACAAAGACCTGTGTATATCATAGCCGAGTCAAGTGATAATGAATGAGATTTTATTTGAGTTGTCTCGCATAATACGTTTTGGAATTGTTGGATTGACAGCAAGTGTGCTGCATCTTCTAGCAGCGATGTTCACATTAAACCACTGGCCTGAAATGCATGAAAGTGTAGCTAATGCCATTGCTTATGTAATAGCTTTTATGATCTCGCTTCTAGGACATCAGAAAATCACCTTCCAGCGCAAAGCTCGTTTGTCAAAGTTTTTACTATTGTCCTGGATAGGTTTGGCCATAAATTATAGTGTATTATTTTTTGGTTTATGGTTAGGGCTATCAGACTTATTTGTGATTGTTCCTGCTGTTGGTGTTGCCGCTTTGGCCAGTTATTTGTTAGCAAGCAGGTGGGTCTTCTCTGAAGGATTGGAAAAGACCAAGGGATCTTTGAGTAAATAATAGAAAGAGCGTTTTCACATAAGCTTTTTGGGATTTTGAGAATTGCTTGATTTAGATGATTATACGTCGTAGTTTTTACTAGGCAAAATGCGATTAAGTCCCGCCTTTTAGGTACTTGAGCTGCCTGAATGTATTTCAGCTATTTTTAGACGTTTTTACCCCGTTCTGGAATGTCTATATGCTGTTTTTACAGCGTATAGACGGACTTACCCTGAGCCCTCATCATCTGTTCCACCAGAACCATATTAGCCAGAGCTAAAAGCATAGCTAATTTACTATCATTCTTCTTCAGCCCTCGATACCGAGCTTTAGTGAATCCAAACTGGCATTTAATTATCCTGAACGGATGCTCTACTTTTGCCCTGATGCTGGCTTTCATATACTCAATGCTTATCGGTACTTTATTGATACGAGGATGGCGTTTTAATGCGCT
>JBOEGV010000066.1:0-9361 GCA_050633605.1 Neptuniibacter sp.
CCCGTTCCCACACTGTGTCCGCACAGGGTGGTATTACTTGTGCTATCGCAAGTGCTGACCCAAATGATGATTGGCGTTGGCACATGTACGATACCGTTAAAGGTTCCGATTACATCGGTGATCAGGACGCTATCGAATACATGTGTTCCGTTGGGCCTCAGGCGGTATTTGAGCTGGACCATATGGGTCTGCCATTCTCCCGTACTGAAACAGGTCGTATCTATCAGCGTCCTTTTGGTGGTCAGTCTAAGAATTTTGGTGAAGGTGGTCAGGCTGCACGTACTTGTGCTGCGGCAGACCGAACTGGTCACGCGCTTCTGCATGCTCTGTATCAGGGTAATATGAAAGCGGGCACTACTTTCCTGAACGAATGGTATGCAGTTGACCTGGTTAAGAATGACGATGGCGCAGTTGTAGGCTGTATCGCTATCTGCATCGAGACAGGTGAAACTGTTTACATCAAGGCTAAGGCAACTGTACTGGCAACAGGCGGTGCTGGCCGTATCTACTCTTCTACTACCAACGCTCTTATCAATACCGGTGACGGTATGGGTATGTCTCTGCGTGCAGGTGTTCCTGCGCAGGATATGGAGATGTGGCAGTTCCACCCAACCGGTATAGCGGGTGCGGGTGTACTTGTTACTGAAGGTTGCCGTGGTGAAGGTGGTTACCTGATCAATAAAGACGGTGAGCGTTTCATGGAACGTTATGCACCTAACGCGAAAGACCTTGCCGGTCGTGACGTTGTAGCGCGTTCAATGATTCTTGAGATTCTTGAAGGGCGTGGCTGTGGTGAAGACGGTGATCACGTTTACTTGAAAATGGATCACTTGGGTGAAGAGGTGCTTCAGTCACGTCTACCAGGTATTTGTGAGCTTTCGAAAACTTTTGCTGCTACCGATCCTGTGTATAAGCCAATTCCGGTTGTACCAACCTGTCACTATCAGATGGGTGGTGTTGCTACGAATATCGGTGGTCAGGCAATTGCACCTGATGCAGATGGCAACGATAATATTGTTGATGGTCTGTATGCATGTGGTGAAGTGGCGTGTGTATCTGTCCATGGTGCGAACCGTTTGGGTGGTAACTCACTGCTTGACCTGGTTGTATTTGGTCGTGCTGCGGGTATGCAAATCGAGCAGCAGATGCGTGATGGTTATGAAGTAACCAACGCAACTGAAGCGAATATTGAAGCAGCTATGTCACGACTGAATCGCCTGAATAACTCTACCGGCGGTGAAAGTGTTGCTGAGGTTCGTAAAGAACTGCAGAGCACTATGCAACTGTATTTCGGTGTATTCCGTGACGGCGAGAGCATGCAGAAAGGTCTGGAACTGCTGAAAAGCATTCGTGAGAAAATTAACAACCTGCATCTGGAAGATAAGAGTCAGGCCTTTAATACTGCGCGTATTGAAGCTCTGGAGCTTGAAAACCTGTTTGAGGTTGCTGAAGCAACTGCGATTGCTGCTGAAGTACGTAAGGAATCACGTGGCGCTCATGCACGTAACGACTTTACGGAACGTGACGATGAGAACTGGCTATGCCATTCTGTCTTCTTCCCAGGTGATAAGTCCATTGGTAAACGAGCGGTTAACTTCGCGCCGAAAACCATGGATGCATTCCCACCTAAAAAACGTACTTACTAAGGAGCTTCTCTCATGTTGGTTAGTGTATATCGCTACAATCCTGAAACAGACGATGCTCCTTTCATGCAGGATACTCATATTGATATTCCTGGTGGTAAGGACATCATGGTGCTGGACTTGCTTCAGTTATTGAAAGATAAGGACCCTTCTCTTGGGTACCGTCGTTCATGCCGTGAAGGTGTATGTGGTTCTGATGGTATGAACATGAACGGCCTAAATGGTCTGGCATGTATCACACCATTGTCCGCTGTCGTTAAAGATGACAAGCTGGTTCTGCGTCCGCTTCCAGGTCTACCGGTTATCCGTGATCTGGTTGTTGATATGACTCAGTTCTATAAAGCGTATGAAAAGATTAAGCCGTTCTTGATCAATGATACGCCGCCGCCAGCAATTGAACGTCTGCAATCTCCAGAAGACCGTGCTGAACTGGATGGTTTGTACGAGTGTATTCTGTGTGCATGCTGCTCTACGTCTTGCCCATCCTTCTGGTGGAATCCTGACAAGTTCATTGGCCCGTCAGGTCTGCTGCAAGCTTATCGCTTCTTGGCAGACAGTAGAGACACTGCTACTCGCGAGCGTCTTGCTGATTTGGATGACCCATTTAGTGTCTTCCGCTGCCACGGCATCATGAACTGCGTTAATGTTTGTCCGAAAGGCCTTAACCCAACTAAGGCAATCGGAAAAATTCGCAACATGCTGCTGTCGCAAG
Organism: Neptuniibacter sp.; assembly: GCA_050633605.1. Classification (GTDB taxonomy): domain Bacteria; phylum Pseudomonadota; class Gammaproteobacteria; order Pseudomonadales; family Balneatricaceae; genus Neptuniibacter. The sequence continues at coordinate 2,356 of JBOEGV010000066.1, forward strand.
CAACCTAAACAGAAAAAGCGGTGCCAAATGGCACCGCTTTTTTTTGCTTGCGGGAAATAAGGTATTTTTTTATAAAAATCGCAATATTCCCAAAAAGAATTATATAAAGCTCTATTTCAAAAGCTTTAAGATAGCATTCCCGAGACAGGAGTATCTGTTTGATCGGGATTTATAAAAGGTAACTCAAAGAGGGGTGGCCCAGTCAGAAAGAGTTCTGACGACGCTGCGTGAGCCCCCAGAGCCAGGGTGATCAAGAATGCAAGAAAGCATCATGGATCTCATGTGGAAGAATGCACACCTTTACGGTGGTAACCTTTCATACGTTGAAGAACTGTACGAAACATATCTGATGGATCCGAATGCGATTCCTCAGGAATGGCGAGAAGAATTCGATAAACTACCAAAGGTCGGAGAAAATCTGACACAGGATGTTCCGCATTCTGCGATCAGAGAACATTTCCTTTACCTCTCAAAAAACCAGAAGCGTGGTGCACCTGTTGCAGTAAGTTCAGTTAGTTCTGAACATGAGAAAAAACAGGTTCGTGTACTGCGTATGATCAATGCCTATCGCGTGCGTGGTCATCAGATTGCAAACATTGATCCGTTAGGAATGATGCAACGTGAAGATGTGCCTGATTTGGATCTGCGTTTTCATGAGCTTTCTGAAGCCGATCACGACACCGTATTTCAGTTGGGGTCTCTGTTCTTCGGGCCAGAAGAAGCACCACTAAAAGATATTATTGCGGACCTGAAGAAAACTTACTGTACAACAGTAGGTGCTGAGTACATGCATATTGTAGATACTCAGGAGAAACGTTGGTTGCAGTCTAGGATTGAGCCGGTACGTTCGCATCCAGAGGCACCTGTTGACAAGAAAAGAATGATTCTGGAGCGTCTGACCGCTGCAGAAGGCCTTGAGAAATACTTAGGTTCACGCTACGCCGGAGCTAAACGTTTTGGTCTTGAGGGCGGCGAATCAATGATCGTTGCGCTGAATACTTTGATTCAGCGTGCAGGCAAGCAGGGTGCAAAAGAAGTTGTTATTGGCATGGCCCATCGTGGTCGTCTAAATACACTTGTAAATATCTTTGGCAAAAATCCTGCAGAGCTATTCGATGAGTTTGAAGGTAAGAAGACGTTAGATACATCCGGTGATGTGAAATACCATCAGGGCTTCTCTTCTAACGTTGAAACGGTTGGTGGTGAAGTACATATCGCCATGGCATTTAACCCATCCCATCTGGAAATCTCTGCTCCTGTTGTTGAAGGCTCTGTAAGAGCTCGTCAAGACCGTCGTGAAGATTTTGTTGGTGATACAGTTGTGCCTGTGAACATCCATGGTGACCAAGCTTTCTGTGGTCAGGGCGTTGTCATGGAGACATTCCAGATGTCTCAAACCCGGGCGTATAAAACGGGTGGCACAATTCACATCGTAGTTAATAACCAAGTTGGTTTTACTACGTCTAAACAGGAAGACTCACGTTCAACTGAGTATTCCACTGACGTAGCAAAAATGATTCAGGCGCCAATTTTTCATGTAAATGGTGATGATCCTGAAGCAGTGCGTTTTGTGACACAGCTGGCTGTTGATTACCGCAACGAATTTAAGAAAGACGTTGTTATTGATCTGTTCTGTTATCGTCGTCGCGGCCATAACGAAGCGGACGAGCCATCTGGTACACAGCCGCTGATGTACGCTCAGATCAAGAAACAGAAAACAACTCGTGACCTATATGCACAGCAGCTGATTTCAGAAGGTGTTATCACCGCTGAAGAAAGTAAAGGGATGGAAAAGGAGTACCGCAAGCTGCTGGAAAACGGCGAGCATGTTGTTCAGTCTTTGGTTCATGAGCCTAATTCTGAGTTGTTTGTTGATTGGAAACCTTACCTGGGACACAGCTGGTCTTTTGATTGCCCTGAAACCAAGGTTGACCTGAAAATTCTTCAGGAGCTGGGTAACAAAATCTGTGAAACCCCAGAAGGGTTTACAGTTCAGCGTCAGGTTCAGAAAATTTTTGATGATCGTAAGCGCATGGCACATGGTGCGATGGAGCTTAACTGGGGAATGGCTGAATCATTAGCTTATGCCACTGTTCTGGCTGAGGGTTACCCAGTACGAATTACGGGTCAGGATGTGGGGCGTGGTACATTCTCCCACCGCCATGCTGTATTACATGATCAGAAAACAGCAGAAACCTATCTGCCACTGGATAACTTGTCTGAAGAGCAGCCACGTCTGACTTTGCATGACTCGTTCCTGTCTGAGGAAGCGGTTCTGGCATTTGAATACGGCTACGCGACTACCATGCCAAACGCACTGGTAATCTGGGAAGCGCAATTTGGTGACTTTGCCAATGGTGCTCAGGTTGTAATCGACCAGTTCATTACATCCGGTGAACATAAATGGCAGCGCTTATGTGGTCTGACTATGCTTCTGCCACACGGTTTTGAAGGTCAGGGGCCAGAACACTCTTCAGCGCGTCTTGAGCGTTACCTTCAGCTTTGTGCTGAACACAATATTCAGGTGGTTACACCGACGACTCCAGCTCAGATTTTCCATCTGCTACGTCGTCAGGTTGTGCGTCCGCTGCGTAAGCCTCTGGTGGTTATGTCACCGAAGAGCCTGCTGCGTCATAAGCAGGCGACCTCCACGCTTGAAGAACTGGCAGAGGGTTCATTCCAGCCCGTGATCTCTGAAGTAGATCAGCTGGATGCCAAGAAAGTGAAGCGTCTTGTTCTTTGTGGCGGTAAGGTTTACTACGACCTGTATAACCGTCGTGCAGAACTGGAAAAAGAAGATGTGGCGATTGTTCGTATTGAACAGTTATACCCGTTCCCTGAAGTACAGCTGGCAGAAGCGATTGCTGAATATACAAACCTGGACTCTGTGGTTTGGTGTCAGGAAGAGCCTCTGAACCAGGGCGCTTGGTACTCAATGCAGCACCATATGCGTCATGTCATGCAGAAACACGACAGTAAATTGCATCTGGAAGGGGTTGCCCGTCCAGCATCTGCAGCACCAGCGGTAGGATACATTTCCGTTCACGCTGAGCAGCAAGAAGCTTTAGTTAACGAAGCACTCAACGGTTGATCAGGCGATTAACCATTAATTAATTAATCGCCTGATGGTGATAACGATAAAGGAAAAAACATGTCCATCGAAATCAAAGCGCCAACTTTCCCGGAATCTGTAGCAGACGGCACCATTGCAACATGGCACAAACAGCCTGGTGAAGCTTGTTCAGCCGATGAACTGATTGTTGATATCGAAACTGACAAAGTAGTACTGGAAGTAGTTGCCCCACAAGATGGTGTAATTGCTGAAATACTCAAAGGTGAAGGTGATACAGTCCTAAGTGACGAAGTGATCGCTAAGTTTGAAGCTGGTGCTGCAGGTGCTTCCGCTGCTCCAGCTGCTGAAGGATCTGCTTCTGCAGGTGATGCTGAGAAAGTAGGCCCTGCCGCTCGAAAACTGATTGAAGAAAATAGTCTGGATGCAACTCAGATTCCAGGTACAGGTAAAAATGGCGGCATCACTAAAGAAGATGTTGTTAACTTTATGAAGAGTGGTGCTCAGGCCGCTCCTGCTGCCGTTCCTGCTCCTGCTGCAAAAGCTGCACCTGCTCCTGCTGCCGCTCCAATCAATGTACCTGCGGGTGAGCGTGTTGAGAAGCGCGTTCCAATGACGCGTCTGCGTGCAACAATAGCTAAGCGTCTGGTTGAAGCACAGCAGAGTGCTGCAATGCTGACAACTTACAATGAAGTCAACATGAAGCCGGTTATGGAACTGCGTAAGCAGTACAAAGACTTGTTTGAGAAAACTCATAACGGCACTCGTCTGGGCTTCATGTCTTTCTTTGTAAAAGCGGCAACTGAAGCACTTAAGAAATTCCCAGCAGTAAATGCATCAATTGATGGTAACGACATGGTTTACCATGGCTATCAGGATATTGGTGTTGCTGTATCAACAGATCGCGGTCTGATGGTACCAGTACTGCGTGATACTGATGTAATGAGCCTGGCTGATGTCGAAGCAACTATCGCTGATTTTGGTAAGCGCGGTCGTGAAGGCAAGCTGGGTATGGAAGATATGCAGGGCGGTACGTTCACAATCACTAATGGTGGTGTGTTTGGTTCCCTGATGTCTACTCCAATCCTGAATCCACCTCAGACAGCGATTCTGGGTATGCACAAGATTCAGGAACGCCCTATGGCGGTTAATGGTCAGGTAGAGATTCTGCCGATGATGTACCTGGCTCTATCATACGATCACCGTATGATCGATGGTAAGGAAGCTGTACAATTCCTGGTGACTATCAAAGATCTTCTGGAAGATCCTGCACGTATACTCCTGGAAGTCTAAGTCGACCCTCAATGAAAGAGTGAAGATAGGATAAAACATGTCTGATAAATTTGACGTAATTGTCATTGGTGCAGGCCCTGGTGGTTATGTTGCAGCAATTCGCGCAGCACAGCTTGGGTTAAAAACTGCATGTGTTGAGAAATGGGTAGACGATAAAGGCGCTGCGGTACTGGGTGGTACCTGTCTAAATGTTGGGTGTATCCCATCGAAAGCACTGCTGGAGTCTACGCATCAATTTCACAATACTCAGCACGCTAACGTACATGGCATCCAGGTTGGTGATGTATCCATGGATGTTAAAGCAATGGTTGCCCGTAAAGATAAAATCGTGGGTAACCTGACCGGTGGTATCACCGGCCTGTTTAAAGCGAATGGCGTAACCCTGCTGCAGGGTGCAGGTAAACTGCATGGTGGTAAAAAAGTTGAAGTAACTGCTGCTGATGGTACTTCTACTACTTACGATGCTGAGAATGTGATTTTGGCTTCAGGTTCTGTGCCTGTTGAAATACCTCCAGCGCCACTGACAGAAGATCTGATTCTGGATAACGCTGGTGCTCTTGATATCGATGAGACTCCTAAGCGTCTGGGCGTTATCGGAGCTGGTGTTATCGGTTTAGAGATGGGTTCTGTATGGGCGCGTCTGGGTACTGAAGTTACTGTTCTTGAAGCGATGGATGATTTCCTTGCTCTTGCGGATAAAGACGTTGCTAAAGAAGCTGCGAAATTATTCAAAAAACAGAAACTTGATATCAAACTCGGTGCACGTTGCACCGGAACTGAGATCATCGACGGTAAGGAAGTGAAAGTTAAGTTCACTGACTCCGAAGGTGATAAAGAGATCGTTGTTGATAAGCTGATTGTTGCTGTAGGCCGTAAGCCTCAGACAAAAGGTTTATTAGCTGATGATTCTGGTGTGTCTTTGGACGAGCGTGGATTCATCTTTGTAAATGAGCAGTGCCAGACAGGCGTGCCGGGTGTATTCGCAATTGGTGACTCTGTGCGTGGCCCAATGCTTGCGCATAAGGCTTCCGAAGAAGGCATCATGGTTGCTGATATTGTCGCCGGTCATCATGCACAGTTGAACTACGATGTGATTCCAAACATCATCTATACCCACCCTGAACTGGCTTGGGTAGGTAAAACTGAACAGGAACTCAAAGCTGAAGGCGTGAAGATCAAAGTGGGTAAATTCCCATTTGCTGCTTCAGGTCGTGCAATGGCAGCTAACGAAACTGAAGGTTTCGTTAAGATCATTGCCTGCGAAGAGACTGATCGCATTCTTGGCTGTCACATGGTAGGCGCTATCGCGTCTGAGCTGATTGGCCAAGCAGCAATTGCTATGGAATTCAGCTCTACGGCTGAAGACCTGCAGCTGACTGTTTTTGCTCACCCAACAGTGAGTGAAGCTGTACACGAAGCGGCATTAGCAGTTGACGGGCACGCTATTCACATGGCAAACCGTAAAAAACGCTAATTTAGCGTAAACAAGATTCGGCTGGTTGCTTAAAAGGCCCAGCCGTTTTAGCAAGACTTGTTGTTGATCCAACAGGGCTGTTACAGGCGCGTATACAGATGCTTGATACAGATAAATCATTAGTGACAACACAACGGATTAGAGCATGAATCTTCATGAGTACCAGGGTAAACAGCTGTTTGCCGAATATGGTCTGCCGGTATCCAAAGGGTACGCTGTAGATACTCCAGAAGCAGCTGCTGAAGCTGCAGAGAAAATTGGTGGTGACAAGTGGGTTGTTAAAACTCAGGTTCACGCAGGTGGACGTGGTAAGGCTGGCGGTGTAAAGCTGGTTGACTCTCCTGCAGAAGCGCAAGAATTTGCTGCGAACTGGCTGGGTAAAAACCTTGTTACCTATCAGACTGATGCAAACGGTCAGCCTGTATCTAAAATTTTGGTTGAAGACTGCACCGATATTGCTAACGAGCTATATCTTGGCGCGGTTGTAGATCGTTCTTCTCGCCGTATCGTTTTCATGGCATCTACTGAAGGTGGTGTTGAAATCGAGAAGGTAGCTGAAGAAACTCCAGAAAAGATTCTGAAGGCGACCGTTGATCCATTAACAGGTGCGCAGCCATATCAGGGCCGTGAGCTGGCATTCCAGTTGGGTCTGGAAGGTGATCAGATCAAGCAGTTCGTTAAAATTTTCCTGGGTCTGGCTCAGATGTTCCAGGAAAAAGACTTGGCGCTGCTTGAGATTAATCCTCTGGTAATCACTGATGCAGGTGATCTGCACTGCCTAGACGCTAAAGTAGCGATTGATGGCAATGCGGTATACCGTCACAAAGATCTTCAGGCGATGGAAGACCCATCACAGGAAGATGAGCGTGAAGCGCGTGCTGCTGAGTGGGATTTGAACTACGTTGCTCTGGATGGAAGCATCGGTTGCATGGTTAACGGTGCTGGTCTGGCAATGGGTACGATGGATATCGTATCTCTGCACGGTGGTTTTCCGGCTAACTTCCTTGACGTTGGTGGTGGCGCAACTAAAGAACGTGTTACTGAAGCGTTCAAGATCATCCTTGAAGATGACAAAGTTAAAGCGGTACTGGTAAATATCTTTGGTGGTATCGTACGTTGCGACCTGATTGCTGAAGGTATTATCGGCGCAGTTAAAGAGGTAGGCGTAG
>JBOEGV010000067.1:0-47283 GCA_050633605.1 Neptuniibacter sp.
AAAGTGCCGGGAGCACTTTTGAACAGCCTTTAGGCTGGCCCCAAAGGGGCGAGGGCAGGGTAGCCCGAGTAATGTAGGTCATCGCTCATACCCAAAGGGCACAAGAGCATCTAATAGTGAAACAGCCCTCGGCACTCAGTGTCGGGGGCTTTTTCGTTTTGAGCGGGCTGAGTTCGGTTACTACAAGGGCTTGATATGCCCATTTAGACATAAATACATAAAGAATGAATTACTACTTGGCAGCAATAAAAGGCTTTTATTTTACAGAGTAATCCGAAGACCTAATGATGAAAAAATCATCATTAGGTGAGGTTGTAGGGTCCTTCGGTGATGTATGGGTTACCTGTTGGATCAGACAGAATGCTGTTGCGTGAGTTTTTTGACGACGTCTTCTTTTAGGTCTTTGTAGTCGTAATCACTTATACCTAGAAAACCGAGTACTGGTTTTAGGTTTAACAAATCTTCAGGGCTATCTGGAATGCGCCAGAAATGGCGGTATTCATTACTGATATCTCTGGCAAGGAGAAGCAGGCATAGGTATAAACGCTGATTCTCACTATTGTCTGCAGGCTCGTTAAAGGTTTTCAAATAGTGAGGTTGTAAGCTGACCGCCTGAGCAATACCATCGCTTATTTTCCATTTGCGAATGAGTTCGGCACTTAGCTGGTAATGGCTTATTCCATAATGTTCTATTTCCTGATTGTATGTTTCAGTCAGGCTATAGCCATTAAGTCGGCGCAAAAAGTCTTTGAATTCCGGCCTTGTTAACATCAATAAAGGAATGCCAATGTCATGGAGCATTCCTAAAGTATATGCTTCATCACTATCAAAATTTGTGAACTTTAATGCTAGTTCGGCGCTGATTGTGGCTACTTCTATTGCAGTATCCCAGAAACGTTCCATAGGGCCTGCGGTAGGCAAGCTGTTTTTAAGGGCTGCTAGGCGAGTGATATTGAATACTTGTTTCAAGCCTAGAATCGTTACAGCATGTTTAATAGAAGTGATCTCTGTGCTGAAGCCATAATATGCAGAATTAACAGTAGCCATAACTGAAGAGTAAAGGGCTACATCTTGTTTAATTAGGCTGCTGATTTTATTTATATCAGGAGATGTTTTCCTGAGTTCTTTGGTGATATCAATCAGAACCTGTGGCCTTGAGGGAATGATATAACTTGTTGCGGTTGCTGCAGGCGGTGGCATAAAATGATTCCAGATTAAGGGTAATGCTAACTTACTTTATTCCATACCAAGTGGCAATTTATCGTTATATTCAACGGCTTAGATTAGACTAATTGAGTGGCAGATCTAGTATACTTTTAATCTATACATTTTATTGTGCGATAAAAATCTACAATGCTGAATATTGCAGCTTTTACGTTTAAATTCGATCAGCTTGAAGATCGTGTGCTTCTAGTTGGGAATTATAATAACAAGCAGCCAAGAATTGATTTCTGGTTGACGCGTAAATTGGTAATGCGGTTGTTGGCTAAGGCGCAGGAATTAATCGAGAAAACCTCCGGTAGTATTGCGACTGCGCCAGCAGAACATAAATCTCAGCTTGCACAATTTGATCATGATCAGGCCTGGCGCAGCTCTTCTGTTGAGCATGAGAATCAGACGATAAATGCTATTAATGCAGAGCTCCTAACTCGTGTCGATTTTGCTTTCAAAAATGGCAATTATCAACTTCTGTTCTATGCGTTGGGTGATGAGGCTTTGGCTACCAGTATTCTTAACTATGAGGAGCTGCATCAGGTTCTGCATTTGATTCATAAAGGAGCACTTAGTCTTGATTGGGGTGTAATGCCTAGTCTGTTTGAGGTGCAATCCTCTCCAACAATTCTGCAGTAAATCATGAGTAAACCGTTCTTGGCTCGTGGATCTAACGTCGTTCGCTGCCCAGTGTGCCTGCTGGCAAGTAGGGTGTGTATCTGTAGTTATAAGCTTTCCTATAAGGCAAGTGCCCGTTTTTTGCTTCTAATGCATCACAATGAGGGTTTTAAGCCGACGAATACAGGTCGGTTGATTGAAGATAGTATTGCTGGGACTGAAAAATTTAAGTGGTCGCGTACAGAGCCGGATGAAGCTTTTTTGCAAGCCATTGTTTGCCCACAGGTTGATCCGTACATTGTTTTTCCATCTGGACAAGGCTATGAGGATCGTATGGTTCAATTCGAGCGACAATCAGGCAAGGAGCCAGTGTTTATTATTTTGGATGGTACATGGAGACAGGCTCGTCGTATGTTCAGGCTCAGTCGGTACCTCGACCAAATTCCAGTGATTGAGCCAGATGTTCAAGTAACTTCTCAGTACAAATTGCGGAAAGCATCAGTCGATGGGCAACTATGTACTGCGGAAGTTGCAGCAGAAATGCTACGCACAGTTGGTGATCAGCAGGGGGCTGAGCTTCTTCATGCTTACTTTCAGGTTTTTAATGAGCATTATCGTGCTGCTCGTCTGACTCGGCCATTGCAGGAAGAAACAGCCGCAAAAAGATTGCTAAGAGATTATCTGAAGAGTGTGTGACGTTCAGCTTTCCAGCCAGAAAGTGACCGGACCATCATTGATAAGGTTGACCTGCATGTCGGCGGCAAATATGCCTGTTTCTACCTGGTCGTGGTTTTCTTTAGCTTTGGCTGTGAAGTAGTCATACAGTCGTTCACCGAGTTCTGGAGTCGCTCCCAAAGAAAAACCAGGGCGTAAGCCTTTGTTTGTTTCTGCCACTAATGTGAACTGTGAAACGATAAGCAGTCCTCCATTGACCTGTAGGAGGTTGTTATTCATTTTGCCTTCTTCATCTGCAAAAATTCGATAACCCAGTATTTTTTTCAGTAGTTTGTCGGCTTGTATTTCGCTGTCATCTTTCTCTACTCCAAGCAGTAGAAGGATTCCTTGATTTATTTCTCCTACTCTTTTGTTGTTCACTTCAACTGAGGCTGATTTTACTCTCTGTATTAGCGCTTTCATTTATTAGGACCAATGTAAAAGGGATTAAGCCAGTGAAAGTGCAAAGTTATCAGTGGCTCTAATGAGGTTGTCTGCTATGCCTTTTTCAAAGGCTGAATGTCCCGCGTCTCTGACTATGTGCAATTCAGATTCCGGTAAAGCGCTGTATAAGGCAAAGGCTTGATCTACTGGGCAAACCATATCGTATCGGCCATGCACAATAACGGTTTTGATGTGGTCTATTTTGTTGCACTGATCGATAATTTGGTTTGCCGTTATAAATGCTTCATTAATAAAATAATGAGCTTCAATTCGAGCCATGGCAAGCGCAATGTGAGGGTCGGAAAAGTGGTCAACGACATCACTATTAGGATCTAATGTTGAACAGCGCCCTTCCCAGATAGACCATGCTTTGGCGGCGGACATTCTGGCAATTTCATTGTCAGAGGTCAGGCGTTTATAGTAAGCCATCAGCATGTTGTCGCGTTCTGCAACAGGAATAACCTGCAGGTATTCCTGCCAGTAATCCGGGAAGACGGCGCTTGCACCTTGTTGATAGAACCAGCGTATATCTTGATTGCGGCAGAGGAATATACCGCGAAGGATCATGCCTGATACTCGTTCCGGGTATGCTTGGGCATAAAGCAAGCTCAGGGTTGATCCCCAGGAACCACCAAACAGCAGCCATTGTTCAATCTTAAGGTATGTTCTTATTTGCTCAATATCAGCTATTAGGTGTTCAGTGGTGTTTTCTGAGAGTTCTGAGTGAGGAGTGGATCTTCCGCAACCGCGCTGATCAAATAAGATAATGCGGTATTTTTCAGGGTCAAAAAAACTGCGATGTGCTGAGGCAGTTCCGCCTCCCGGACCGCCATGGATAAACAGCACTGGAATGCCTTGTGGGTTCCCGCTCTCTTCTATGTATAAGTTGTGCAGCGTGGATACCTGAAGTCGATGTTCAGCGTAAGGATGGATTTCAGGATAGGGTACGCGCATTGAAGGTCTTGCTCCGTGTTGATCTTGATTGAATCTTATCAGATCAGTATAGAGAGCTTGGAGGTCTGGAGCTATGTTTGCCGCAATAAAAAAGGCAGCTTAGTTGCTGCCTTTTTTCGTATTAGCCTATAACCCGAAAGTTATTATTTATTCTTAGCGCGTTTACGCTCGTTTTCTTTAAGAAGTTTTTTGCGCAGACGGATAAAGTTAGGTGTTACCTCTACCAATTCGTCGTCTTCAATGAAGTCCAAAGCTTGTTCCAGAGTGAATTTCACAGGTGGTGTCAGCTGGATGTTTTCATCTGTACCGGATGCACGTACGTTGGTTAGCTGTTTGCCCTTTATTGGGTTTACGGCAAGGTCATTATTACGGCTATGAATACCCAATAGCATGCCTTCATAGACATCGATATTTGGTTCGATGCAAAGACGGCCGCGGCTTTGTAGGTTCCACAAAGAGTAACCTAGGGCTTTACCTGTAACCATAGATACCAGTACGCCATTATTACGGCTTTCCACTTCACCTTCTTTTACAGGTCCGTAGTGGTCGAAGACTGATGTCATGATGCCTGTTCCTGAGGTCATAGTCAGGAACAGTGAACGGAAACCAATGAGTCCACGAGAAGGAATGATGAAGCTTAGGCGCGAACGGCCTTTGCCGTCCACTTCCATGTTGGTCATGTCGCCTTTGCGTTTACCAAGTTCTTCAATGATCGCACCTTGGTGGTCATCTTCAACGTCGATCATTACATCTTCGTAAGGCTCATGGATTTCACCATCCACTTCTTTCTGAACTACTTCAGGGCGGGACACACCTAATTCAAAGCCTTCACGACGCATTGTTTCGATCAATACGGATAAGTGCAATTCACCACGGCCGGAAACTTTGAATTTCTCCGGGGTTTCACCGTCTTCAACACGTAGGGCAACGTTATGAATCAACTCACGATCCAGGCGCTCTTTGATATTACGGCTAGTGACAAATTTACCATCCTGGCCTGCGAATGGAGAGTCGTTTACCTGGAATGTCATCGATACGGTTGGTTCGTCAACGCTCAAGGCTGGTAAAGCTTCAACATTATCTGGATCGCAAAGAGTATCTGAGATGTTCAGCTCATCGATGCCAGTTACGCAGATAATGTCACCTGCAGTTGCGCTTTCAACGTCTACACGTTCGAGGCCATGGTAACCCATGATTTTCAGTACGCGACCGTTACGAATTTTTCCTTCACGATCGATAACTTTTACTTGGGTATTAAGTTTGATAGTTCCGCGTGTTACGCGGCCTACACCGATTACGCCAAGGTAGCTGTTGTAATCCAGTGCTGATACCTGCATCTGCAATGGGCCGTCGATATCAACTTTAGGCGGATCTACATGTTCTACAACGGCTTCGAACAGAGGGGTCATATCATCAGACATCTCTTCTGGGTCGCGGCCGGCAATACCATTCAAAGCAGAGGCATATACAATCGGGAAGTCCAGTTGCTCATCGGTAGCGCCAAGGCTATCGAATAGATCAAACACCTGATCGATAACCCAGTCTGGGCGTGCGCCAGGGCGGTCGATTTTGTTGATCACAACTATTGGGCGTAAGCCCTGGTCAAAGGCTTTTTGAGTTACGAAGCGCGTTTGCGGCATAGGGCCGTCAACGGCGTCAACCAGAAGGCACACACAATCAACCATAGACAAAACTCGCTCAACTTCACCGCCGAAGTCTGCGTGCCCAGGAGTATCAACAATGTTGATGCGGTAGTCGTTCCATTTGATAGCCGTGTTTTTGGCCAGAATGGTAATGCCGCGTTCTTTCTCCTGATCATTGGAGTCCATGATGCGCTCAGTACCTTCATCACGGCGACCTAGTGTGCCTGATTGGGCTAGGAGTTTGTCAACCAGAGTTGTCTTACCGTGGTCAACGTGCGCAATGATGGCGATATTTCTTAGCTTTTCGATCACGTGTGTGTACCTGTATGTACCTGTTAGGTGAATTTTTTGCGAATGCAGCATTATACGTCTTTGTGGGAAAAATACTGCATATTTATTGGCCAAATAAGTAGATTAATGTGTGCCGAAAGTTGAGTGAATTTGTATAAGCGGAGCAGGGGGCTGATTCGGGACAATAAAACCTTTTTCTTAGTAGCTGTTTCGCTGAGGATTGGAGTATGATGTTACGCGTTTAGGTAACTTAAAATCTAATGCACTGTTTTGGGTATTATAATATCTTCATGCTTTATTTTGGTGCGCTGGGTTTGAGGCCTATTTCCTATAGGTGTTGAAATTTAAGGGGATTCCTAAGAAGGGGCGTTTGGCATATATATTGCTCCCTGAAAATCCACCGAATAAATTCTGATTTCTCAAGGCTGCTACATAAATAGTTTGGCCTGATAATTACAAAACTGGAGAATGTCTCATGTCAGAGAAGACTCTGAATCTGATCAAAGAAAGCGAAGCAAGATGGGTTGACCTGCGCTTCACTGATTCACATGGTAAAGAGCAGCACGTAACTATCCCTGTTTCAGACATGGGTGATGACTTCTTTGAAGAAGGTAAAATGTTCGATGGTTCTTCCATCGCTGGTTGGAAAGGTATCAACGAATCTGACATGATCCTGATGCCTGATGATTCTGCATCCCTATTAGATCCGTTCTCAGAAGCACCAACAATTATCGTTCGTTGTGACATTGTTGAGCCGGCTACGGGTCAGGGTTATGAGCGTGATCCACGCTCTGTTGCCAAGCGTGCAGAAGAATATCTGAAGTCTACAGGTATCGCGGACACAGCTATCTTCGGTCCAGAACCTGAGTTCTTCGTATTTGACGAAGTTCAGTGGCACGCTGACATCAGCGGTTGTGGTTACACTATTGCTTCTGAAGAAGCATCTTGGGCTTCCAGCCACAAGATTGAAGGCGGTAACACAGGTCACCGTCCACGCGTTAAAGGCGGTTACTTCCCGGTTCCTCCAATCGATTCTCTGCATGACCTGCGCGGCGCTATGTGTGATGCGATGGAAGCAATGGATCTGGAAATTGAAGTACACCACCACGAAGTAGCAACTGCTGGTCAGTGTGAAATCGGTGTAGGCCCTGCAACTCTGACGGCTAAAGCCGACGAAGTTCAGGTTCTGAAATACTGCGTACACAATGTTGCTCACGCATATGGCAAAACCGCAACTTTCATGCCTAAGCCGCTGGTAGGTGATAATGGTTCTGGTATGCACGTTCACCAGTCTATCTCTAAAGACGGTGTAAACCTGTTCGCGGGTGATGCTTATGCGGGTATGTCTGAAATGGCGCTGTACTACATCGGCGGTATTATCAAGCACGCTAAAGCTCTGAATGCACTGACGAATTCCTCTACAAACGCATACAAGCGTTTGGTTCCAGGTTTTGAAGCTCCGGTAATGCTTGCATACTCTGCTCGTAACCGTTCTGCTTCTATCCGTATTCCATACGTAACGACCCCAAAAGCTCGTCGTATCGAAACACGTTTCCCTGATCCATCTGCTAACCCATACCTGTGCTTCGCGGCACTGTTGATGGCTGGCCTGGACGGTATTCAGAACAAGATTCACCCTGGCGATGCTGCGGATAAAGATCTGTATGACTTGCCACCAGAAGAAGAAGCTGAAATCCCACAGGTTGCAGGTTCTCTGGAAGAAGCTCTGGATGCGCTGGAAACAGATCGTGAGTTCCTGACTAAAGGTGGTGTATTCACTGACGACATGCTGGATGCGTTCATTGGTCTGAAGCGTGAAGAAGTTGAGAAAGTAAATATGACTACTCACCCAGTTGAATTTGATCTGTACTACTCTGTATAAGTCGAATTTGATCTGAAAAAAGCCTCCCATGTGGAGGCTTTTTTTTGTTCTTTTTTTCTAAGCATAGGCTCCCTTTTAATGCGGTGCACTATTTCTGTGCATTCTCTTCTGCCCCAGATTACACTGTTATAGGGGAGGCTCACACAATTAGTGCGCTTCAGGGCCAATCTGTAGCATAGTCGTAAACTTGGTTTGTTTTTTGCAGTTTGTAAAAGCAAGGATAAAGAGAGTAGCTAATGTCACAGCCAGAAATGCATAAACAAATACTGGATAATCTCTCCAGAGCCGTTGTGATGATTAATGACCGCTTGGAGTTAAAGTATGCGAACCCTTCAGCAGAGATGTTGTTAGAGGCAAGTATGCGCAGGTTGTCTCAATTACCACTGGAAGAGTGGTTTATTCTCTGTGATGAGGAAAAAAAGGATATAAAAAGTTGCCTTAAGACCGGCCACCCATATACCCGCAGAGAAGCTAAATTACTTACTTTAGGCGGCAATACGCTGACTGTGGATTACAGTATCAACCCAGTTATGCTGCCAAATGGTGGAAGTCACCTGCTTATTGAGATTGAGGCTCGGGATCGCTTAATGCGTATCGAGAGAGAAGAGGATTTGTTGTCGCAGCATGCTACAGCGCGTTCACTTGTCAGGGGTATGGCGCATGAGATTAAAAACCCCCTTGGTGGAATTAGAGGGGCTGCGCAGTTATTAGAGAGAGAGCTTGAAGACCCCGACTTGCATGATTATACGCGGGTTATCATCGAAGAAGCAGATCGATTAAGGAATCTTGTTGACCGTCTATTGGGTCCAAGAACGTTACCAAAACTGGAGGATGTGAATATCCATGCCATTTTGGAACGTGTATGCAGCCTTATTAGTGCAGAGACAAATCAGGGGGTTGTGTTTGAACGTGATTATGACCCAAGTATTCCTGAGTTCACCGGTGATGCTGAGCAGCTAATACAAGCAATACTGAATGTTGTTCGCAACAGTATGCAAGCTTTATTCAGTAGTGATGTCGAAAAGCCAGTCATTGAAATTCGTACGCGAGCAATGCGTCAGCTTACATTAGGGTCGGAGTGTCACCGCTTAGCGTGCTGTGTTGAGATTGTCGATAATGGCCCGGGTATACCCGACGAAATTCTGAGTAAGATTTTCTATCCGATGGTGAGCGGTAGAGCTGAAGGTAGTGGCTTGGGCTTGTCAATCGCACAGGCAATTATTAATCAACATCAGGGTTTGATTGAGTGTGAGACAAAGCCTGGTGAAACTAAATTTAAACTATTTATTCCGTTGGAGTTGAGCCATGAGTCTGCTAGGTAATATATGGATAGTGGATGATGATCGATCTATCCGCTGGGTTTTGGAAAAAGCCTTAGCTGCAGAAGGTCTGGATACGGAATCATTTGAAAGCGCAGATACAATGCTTTCCCGATTGGAGCGAGGGGCCCCTGATGCCATTGTAAGTGACATCCGTATGCCGGGCACAGATGGGCTGCAGCTTTTAAAGCATATACAAGATTCTCATCCCGAAGTGCCTATCATCATTATGACAGCGCATTCTGATCTTGATTCTGCCGTTGCCTCTTACAAAGGAGGTGCGTTCGAATACTTACCTAAACCCTTTGATGTTGATGAAGCGGTTGCGTTGGTTAAAAGAGCGCTGGCGCATGCACTGGAACAGAGGGAGCAGGTTGCAGAACAGGTTCTGGAGGACAGCACTGAAATTATTGGTGAAGCGCCTGCTATGCAGGAAGTTTTCCGGGCGATTGGACGTTTGTCGCAATCGAATATTACAGTGTTGATTAACGGTGAGTCCGGAACAGGTAAGGAGTTGGTTGCGCATGCTTTACATAAGCATAGCCCACGTAAAGAAAAGCCATTTATACCCTTGAATATGGCGGCCATTCCGCATGACCTTATTGAGTCAGAATTGTTTGGTCATGAGAAGGGGGCCTTTACTGGGGCGGCTGCGGCGAGAAGAGGGCGCTTTGAACAGGCCGATGGCGGCACTCTTTTTCTCGATGAGATCGGAGATATGCCTGCTGATGCTCAAACACGGTTATTGCGAGTGCTAGCCGACAGTGAATTTTATCGAGTCGGTGGTCATACACCGGTGAAAGTGGATGTGCGAATCATTGCCGCCACGCATCAAAATTTAGAGAAGTTGGTTGAAGAAGGGCGTTTTCGTGAGGACTTATTTCATCGCTTGAATGTTATTCGTGTTCATCTACCAAGGCTTTCTGAGCGTCGCGAAGATATTCCTCGCCTGTCACGTCACTTTCTGAACATTTCTGCAGAAGATCTCAGTGTTGAGCCTAAGACACTGGCGTCGGATACAGAGGCTTATATGTGTAATCTGGCATGGCCAGGAAATGTCAGGCAGTTAGAAAATACTTGTCGTTGGTTAACGGTGATGGCGACGGGTCGTGAGGTGTTAATCGATGACCTTCCGCCTGAACTGATGGGGCAATCAGGTGAGCCAGTGGCAACGGGTCGTAACTGGGAGCAGTCATTACGTAACTGGGCAGATCAGCAACTGAGCCTTGGGCAACGAGGTTTGTTGGATACAGCTGTGCCTGCATTTGAACGGATCATGATTGAAACAGCATTGAAGCATACAGCTGGTCGCCGTCGGGATGCATCTGAGCTTTTGGGGTGGGGACGTAATACGCTTACGCGGAAGATCAAAGAGCTGGGTATGGAAAGTGATAAATCAGATGAGCATGATGATGTAGCATAACTGCAAGCCCACTTATTCCTATATAATCCCCGCAGCAGAAATGGTGCGGGGATTTTTTTATGTTACACGTTGTTTTATACGAGCCAGAAATACCACCAAACACAGGCAATATTATCCGCCTTTGTGCCAATACTGGATTTAAACTGCATCTGGTTGAGCCACTGGGGTTTGAGCTTGATGATAAGCGCTTACGAAGAGCGGGTCTGGATTACCATGAATTTTCATCTGTACGAGTTCATTCGGATTTGGAAACTTGCCTTGGAGAGATAAAACCCAGGAAAGTCTGGGCGCTAACAACTAAAGGCACTCGGAGTTATGTTGCAGCTGATTTCTCTATGGGGGATGTGCTCTTGCTGGGGCCTGAAACTCGTGGTTTACCTGTTGATGTCAGGGAAACTGTGCCGAGTGAGCAGTGGTTGCGGTTGCCTATGTGCGCTGATAGCAGAAGCCTCAATCTTTCAAATGCTTGTGCTATTGTTGTATATGAAGCATGGCGTCAGCTGGGATTTGACGGCGCAGTGCTCTAATTCATGTGCAGGGGGTGAAGAGGTTGAAATGCAGCACGCAATAATTGTCACTGACGTCGTATCCTTTACCTCAGAAAATGCAGGTCAGGTTATGCGTTTAACACTATGTGATTATAAAGGGCGCTTGATTAGTGTAATCGGTGCGCCAAATCAGCAGGTCAATATTCAAACACTCAAAAATCAAATGTTGCCAATGATGATGCTGTCGGATCAGGTCGAGACAAGTGTTGAAGGCAGCTATCTTATCCCTGAGAAGGCGTTGGTGAGTGTGGTGCCTTTGGAATCGGTAGCGATTAAAGTCATGATGGATGCTGGAAAATCTGACGAAGTTTTGAAGAATTTCGCAGTGTTATCTTAAGTACTTAATATAAGCAATAAAAAACGGAGCATGCTGAGCTCCGTTTTTTATTTAGGCTGCTTAGTGCTGTGGTTCTTCAGCTTGAGCCTGCTTCTGCGCCATCTGCTGTGCGTATAAAGCATCAAAGTTAACTGGTGCTAGCATCAGTGCAGGGAAACTTGCTTTGACAACCATGGAGTCAATAGCTTCTCGAGCATACGGGAAGAGGATGCTTGGACAGAAAGCTCCTAAAGTGTGGCCAAGCTCAGGACCTTCGATACCTGAAATAGCAAAAATTCCAGCCTGCTGCATCTCAACCAGAAATGCTGTTTGCTCTTCAATTTTAACTGTTGCTGTAATTGTCAGAACAACTTCGTACGCAGTTTCACTAAGCTGCTGAGTCGCCGTGTTTAGTTCAACATTTACTTCCGGCTGCCAAGGCGTAGTAAAGATTGCAGGGGAATTTGGAGACTCAAATGAAGCATCCTTAATGTAAATGCGCTGAACGGAGAACTGTGGCCCTTGAGCTTCCTGATTCGCAGTATTCTGTTCGTTCTCAGACATGATAAATCCTTAGAATTAAGTGAATTAATTGGAGCTCAGTAGCTCATCTAATTTGCCTTGGTGTTCAAGGCTGAATAACTCGTCACATCCGCCAATTGGCGAATCATTAATGAAAATCTGAGGAACGGTATGCCCGCCGCTAAGGCGAGTCATCACCTGGCGTTGTTCCAGATTTCCATCAACTTTTATTTCTTCAAAAGTAACGCTCTTGTGTTCCAAAAGCATTTTTGCGCGAATGCAAAAGGGGCACCACGCTGTTGTGTAAATGGTTACGTTTGCCATGATTATTTTATGATGGGCAGGCTTTGGCCTTTCCATTCAGTCATGCCACCAGAAAGGCGTACAGCATTTTCAAAGCCTGCGGCTTTTAACTTCCGCGTAGCGGTTCCGGCTGCTTGTCCCAAATTGCAGACCACAATTACGGGGCGCTGTTTGTATTTTGCCAGTTCATCAATTCGTCGATCCAGATCTGATAGAGGAATGTGCTTGGCATTAGTAATGTGCCCCGTTGACCACTCTTTTTTAGGCCGGATATCTATGATCACAGCATCTTCTTTATTGATCAGCTGAGTTGCTTGAGCAGGAGTCACTGCTTTACCCGCTTTGCTTCTTTCAAAAAGAATAAACATCACCAGAGTGAGAACCCAGGCTGCAACCATGAAAGGGTGGTTGCTGATAAATTCGATATATTGGTCCATTGCTAATCCAGATTTAGGCTTGAGTAAGCCTCTAAAACAATTTTGTGGAACTTATAAAGGCGCAATAGTATACCTTGCGTTTTTTGACTGTATAAGGGCAAAAGTAAGTAATTTACGTTATTTGACTCAAACTCAGCTACTGAGGTTAGCCTTAATGTAGGAATCAAAGTAAAATTTCGTTTTCTAAATAAACAGCTCAAGACAGAAAACGACAAACTATGACTGATAAACGTACGACCAAGGCACTGATTATCCTCGATGGTTATGGTGTTGAGAGTTCTGAATCCTCAGCGATTCAGGCTGCCAATACTCCCGTTTGGGATCAGCTGTTAGCTGAAAACCCAAATGCTCGTATTCAGACCTCTGGAATGGCGGTTGGATTACCCGATGGTCAGATGGGTAACTCCGAAGTGGGCCATATGAATATCGGTGCAGGCCGGACCGTTTATCAGAATTTTACCCGTATTTCGAAAGCGATTGACGATGGTGATTTCTTTGACAATGAAGTCCTGAAGGCTGCAATGGATAAAGCTATTGCAGCGGATAAAGCGGTGCATGTGGTTGGCTTACTATCACCAGGTGGTGTTCATAGCCACGAAGAACATATTTTTGCACTCTTAAATATGGCGGTTAAACGGGGTGCCAAGCAGCTTTTTGTACACGCAATTCTTGATGGTCGTGATATGCCGCCTCGTTCTGCTGAGCCTTCCATTCAGAACACAGAAAAGAAACTGGCCGAATTAGGATTGGGTTCTATCGCGACTGTTTCGGGGCGTTATTTCAGCATGGATCGCGATAATCGATGGGATCGTGTTCAGCTGGCCTATGATGCGATGGCTTCCGGAAAATCACAGTGTTCTGCTGAAAGTGCATTACAGGCATTGAGCGCTGCGTATTCACGTGACGAGAATGATGAGTTTGTGAAGCCTACCGTTATTACTGATAGCGAAGGTAATCCACTAGGAACGGTGGGTGATGGAGATGCTATTATTTGTGCCAACTTCCGGCCTGATCGTGCGCGTGAAATTACGCGTGCCTTTACCGAGGGAGCTGAATTTTCAGGCTTCGGTCGTGAGAACATCCCAGCGCTCTCTGACTATGTAATGATGACTCAGTACGCTTCGGATATTAACGCCGCCTGCGCTTATCCTCCCGAAGCAATATACAACGATTTGGGTGAATTCCTATCCAAACAAGGCAAAACTCAACTTCGTATTGCAGAAACAGAAAAATATGCACATGTAACATTCTTCTTTAATGGCGGACAGGAAGACGTGTATCCAGGAGAAGATCGTATTTTGATTCCATCTCCGGATGTCCCTACTTATGACCTTAAGCCAGAGATGAGTGCTCCAGAACTTACAGAGAAGCTGGTTGAAGCGATCAAAAGTGGTAAATATGATTTGATCGTATGTAACTATGCTAACGGCGATATGGTTGGGCATACGGGTAAATTTGATGCTGCTGTTAAGGCATGTGAAGTCGTTGATAACAGTATCGAACAAGTATTGTCTGCTTTACGTGAAGTGGATGGTGAAGCGCTGATTACTGCGGATCATGGTAACGTTGAATTGATGGTTAACCCGGAAACAGGACAGCCACATACTTCACATACCAATTGGCCTGTGGCATTGATTTATGATGGTCCTCGTAAAGATAAGCTTAGCCTGCAGGATGGGGCGCTCTGTGATCTGGCACCAACATTGTTGGCACTGATGCAGGTTGACCAGCCTGAAGAAATGACCGGTAAGTCTTTGGTTGGTTTCTGAAAAGATGTTAAAAAGGGGTAAATCATTTATCCCTTTTTTCTTTCTATACTCATAATGCTTCGAACCTTAAGCGCTTTTCTTTGTCTGTTATTGTTGAATCCGTTGTGTGCCATCGCAGAGGACAAACAGGCGCTGACTGAAAAACAGCTCAAACAGTTATCTTCAAACATATTATCCCTGCAGGAAAATCTCCGTAAACAGGAAGGTGAGTCGCGTCTACTAAGCTCTGAATTACGTAAGAGTGAAGTGAAAATTGGTCAATTAGCAAAGCAGATTCAAGGTTTAGATAAACAGCTTACGGGACTGGATAGCCATGCTGATAAGCTGGAGAAGACGCGTGATGTTCTTCGGACGGAGCTGTCTGCTAGGGCTGAAATCATCGAAAGGCAGATTGGTCAACAGTACCAGATGGGTAAGCAGGCTCGTCTTCAGTTGCTTTTGACCCAACGTGATCCTGAAACATTAGACCGCACCATTCGCTATTACGACTTTGTAAATGATGCGCTGAAAAAAGATATGCAGAATTTCAAAGAGAAATTGGCAAATCTTGCGGGTACAGAGAAAGAACTTTCAGATACAGAAAAAGAAATTGTCAGTAAGCGGAATCAGTTGCGTGGAGAAGTAAAAGAGCTAAAAGCTTCGCGCGAGCAACGTAAAATAACTTTAGCCCGGTTGAATAGGACGCTATCGACTGATGCTAAAAAACTAAAACAGTTGACGTTAGATCAGGCCCGTTTACAGGCAGTTTTACAAGAGATCGAGAAAAGTCTGAACTTCTCTACACTGGTTAAGGAGGATAAGGGATTTAGAGAGCTCAAAGGAAAGCTTCCCTGGCCGCTAAAAGGTAGAGTCGGCCAGAATTTTGGGACAGTGCAGAATAATATCCGCTATGATGGAATTTGGATTAAGGCGGCAGAATCTAGTGCGGTTCAAGCTATTCATCATGGTCGGGTTGTTTTTTCAGATTGGCTGCGTGGTTATGGTCTGGTATTAATTGTTGATCATGGCTCTGGATATATGAGTTTGTATGGCTATAACCAGAGTTTACTGCTGGATACCGGTGCTTGGGTATCAGCAGGCGATACAGTAGCTACTGTAGGAAACAGCGGTGGCCGTAAGGATAATGGATTGTATTTTGCGATTCGATATAAAGGTAAAGCCAGCAATCCCCGGCGTTGGCTGAAATGATAAGAAATTAGGGAACTAATATGAGAAAGGCTTTGTATTCTAAATCTTTATTCAAAGCGTTGTGTTTAGGATTAGCGCTCCCCGCTTTAGTTTCTTTACCGGTGTTTGCCGATGAGCAAGATTCAGGCGGACAGCCAGGTGAACCGATCAAATCCCTGCCTCTGGATGAACTGAGGCTATTTACAGAGGTTTTCCAGAGAATTAAAAATGCCTATGTAGAGCCTGTTGATGATGCGGTTTTACTCGAAGATGCGCTTAAGGGCATGATTTCTGGTCTTGATCCTCACTCGGCCTATCTTGAACCAAGAGAATTTGAATCATTGCAGCAACATACAAGTGGTGAATTCGGTGGGTTGGGTATTGAAGTTGGAATGGAAGATGGCTTTGTTCGCGTTATTACACCGATTGATGACACTCCCGCACAAAGGGCTGGGGTAAAGGCTGGTGATTTGATCACAAAACTTGATGAACAGCCTGTGCAGGGGCTAAGTCTTAACGAAGCTGTAGATTTAATGCGCGGAAAGCCCGGTAGCAAGGTAGTGCTGACCATTGTGCGAAAAGGCGAAGAGAAACCCTTGGAAATAGAGGTGACACGTGATGTTATTCAAGTGGCCAGCGTTAAAAGCCGAACCATTGATGAGCATTATGCATATGTTCGAGTCTCTCAATTTCAGGTCGACTCAGGGAAAGAGGTTCATAAACATTTAGAACGTTTGCTGGAAAAAGATATCAAAGGGGTGGTACTCGACTTAAGGAATAACCCAGGAGGGGTTCTACAGGCAGCGGTAGATATTAGTAATATATTCCTGAACGAAGGTTTGATTGTATATACAAAGGGCCGTTTATCAGAATCAGAACAACGCTTCAGCGCTAGTAGCGCAACCTTAGTGCCGGAATTACCCATGGTGGTGTTGATCAATGGGGGATCGGCTTCAGCTTCTGAAATTGTTGCTGGAGCCCTCCAGGATCAAAGCCGATCAGTCATAATGGGGCAGCCAAGTTTTGGTAAAGGTTCTGTGCAGACCATTCTTCCTCTCACGCAGGAAAGGGCTCTAAAGCTGACAACAGCAAGGTATTATACCCCTGACGGGCGATCGATTCAGGCGCAGGGGATCAAACCAGATATTCTGGTGAATGATGCTGAAATAACAGTAAGAAATGATGGTCCTGAATTCCTAAAGGAAAGTGATTTAAGTGGTCATCTGGATAATGGTAACGGCGACGGCGTCAATGCTAAGGGCAATAAGTTCGAGAACATTGCTGAGAGTGATTACCAACTTTATGAAGCTATTAACTTACTTAAAGCGCTGGTGATTGTTCAGAAATGATCAAAGGTAAGAGGTCTTGGGTGATGTTATTTTCTTTCAGTATAATGTTGCTGATTGCTAGCCCTTCGTTCTCTGCCGCTGCGGATGCTGTAGCTCCGTCTTTAGTAATTGTGATTGATGATATTGGTGATAACCGTGATCAGGGTTTAGCTGCAATCAATCTTAAGGGAGCTATTACGTACGCTTTTTTACCTCATACCCCTCATTCCAAAGAGTTGGCGAGAAAAGCGCATGCGTTAGGCAAAGAGGTGATTTTGCATGCGCCAATGGAAAGTAAGTCTGGTAGGAGATTGGGCCCTGGTGCACTGGAACATCATCATGATACTCAGGAGTTAAATAGTATTATGACAACGGGTCTTGATGCGATTCCACATGTTTCCGGTATGAACAACCATATGGGGAGTTTGCTCACCGAAGATTGGCAGAAGATGTCTGATATTATGACGGTGATGCGTCAAAGGAAGCTTTTCTTTCTGGATAGTATGACAACCTCAGATACTGTTGCCTGGAAAGTGGCAAGGGAATTTGGGGTGCCTTACCTGATTCGGGATGTATTTTTGGATAATGAACGGGATCAGAAATATATCCACAAACAATTTAAGCAAGCTTTGCAAATAGCGACCCGCAATGGGCATGCGGTATTGATAGGGCATCCCTATCCTGAGACTGTAACTTATCTGGAAAAGGTTTTGCCGATATTAGAAACGCTGGGAGTGAAGTTAATAACAGCTTCTGAATTGATTCAGACGCGTGCAGGCCCCCGGCTGATTCTGGTTAAAAAGTTATTGGAACCCTGCGATCTTCACGAAGGTCATTGTAAGGAAGAGTCAATTCAGGGTCGATAGAATAACCCACCCATCTACGATGAGTTTTACTCCTACCAGTATTGTTAATGTTTCAAAGGCGCGTTTGATTAAAAGATTCCCTTTTTTGATGGCGATATGCGCTCCAAAATAAGAACCCAGCACCGCACCGATCAGCAATATGGGAAGCCAATCCCAGCGCGGTTCCTGTTGTAAAGCAATAGTGATGGCCCCGGTCGCATTCCAGAATAAACCAACCAGAATCAGTACATAAGTGACTGAGGTTTTGTAATCCAGCCCGAACCATCGGACTAACCAGATAGTGACGAAAAGCCCGGTTCCAGAGGTTAAAGAACCGTTGAGTGCGCCAATAATAAACAGGACGCAGCCGCCGATGATAAAGCCTTTTCGATCGCGGTTTTTATCCTCAGCTAGCATACCAAGGGATTTTTTAAAAATGGAATAGAGTCCCAGTCCTGAAGTTAAAATGCCAAGGCAGAAGATTGTCCAGCCTTCTGGTATTTGAAGGATAATGTCTGCACCAAGAACCACACCGGGTAAACCGCAAAACAGGATGAAACTACAAAATCGATAATCGAGTTTGCCTTCTCTAAGGTGGCGAATGGTAGCGCCTATACCTAAGGCGACACTGGCAATTTTGTGGGTGACTAATGCGGTGCTAAAGCTCAGTCCCAGGAACAATAAAACAGGAAGTTGTAATAAACCTGCGCCTCCACCCGCCATTGCGGATAAGCCATTCGCAAATAGTGAAAGTAGCAGTAGGGCTGCTTGTTCCAGAAACAGATCCATAGAAGGATTAACTCGAAAAGATTAAGGGAAGAAATAGCTCCCCTTATTGTCTAGTGGCGGAAGACGCCTGCAGCCATGCGAGCCCACTGATCTTGCCATTGCTCTGTGGGTCTTTTGCGAAATTCTGTGCGTACAAACTGCCGTATGCGACCTTCAGCAGCGGCCAACATCAGGTTTGCACTTGCTCCAGCAGGAGCTTCTGTTCGCACCCCATCCTGAATTTCAGCTTCACGTAGAATCTGTTTAAGCTGTGTTTCTAAGCGTTCAAAAAACTGATTAATTCTCAAACGGAGCCTGTCTGTTTCTCCTGCAAGTGCATCACCCGTGAGAATTCGAGCCATTCCTGGATTTTTTTCCACAAAGGCCAACAGCAGAGTAAGTATTTGTTCACATTGTTTGATGCCATCTGACTCCACTTTTGTGATCGCTGTGACGCGACTGAAAATGGTATCTTCAATAAATCCAATCAAGCCTTCAAACATCCGTGCTTTGCTTGGGAAGTGGCGGTAAAGAGCTGCTTCTGAGACGCCTACCTCTTTTGCTAAAGCCGCAGTTGTAATGCGTTGTCCGGGGTTTACTTCCAGCATTTGAGCCAGTGCCTGAAGGATCTGCTCCCGGCGTGAGAGTTTTTCTTTGTCGCTCATGATCAATCCTTAGTGACGATTGGTGATCAAGGTGCCAACACCTTCGTCAGTGAAGAGTTCCAGCATGCATGAATGCTCTACCCGGCCATCAATAATATGCGCACTTGTTACGCCGCCTTTTACGGAGCTAAGAGCGCAACCGATTTTTGGCAACATACCGCCGTAGATTGTGCCGTCGGCAATTAACTCATCAACTTGATGGGTGGTCAGCCCGGTCAGGATGTTGCCTTCTTTATCCATCAGACCTGCGATATTAGTCAGCAGGATTAGCTTTTCTGCCTGCAGTACTTCAGCCACTTTACCAGCAACCAGATCAGCGTTAATGTTATAAGAAGCCCCATCAGCCCCGACGCCAATAGGAGCAATAACTGGAATGATGTCTGAGTTAACCAGCATATCCAGAACTTTTACATTCACGCTTGCTACCTCTCCAACGTGACCTATATCGATGATTTCCGGAGCTTCCATCTCTGGTGTTTTATGTTCTACACGTAACTTTCTGGCTTGTAATAGCTGGCCATCTTTTCCCGTAAGACCAATTGCCTGGCCACCGTTACTGTTAATCAGGCCAACAATCTGCTTATTTACGGCGCCACCAAGAACCATCTCTACCACATCCATCGTTTTGGAGTCCGTGACACGCATGCCGTTGATGAAATGTGATTCGATGTTCAGATCTTTCAGAAGTTGACCGATCTGTGGGCCTCCGCCGTGAA
The DNA here is from genome assembly GCA_050633605.1 of Neptuniibacter sp. Classification (GTDB taxonomy): domain Bacteria; phylum Pseudomonadota; class Gammaproteobacteria; order Pseudomonadales; family Balneatricaceae; genus Neptuniibacter. The sequence continues at coordinate 19,885 of JBOEGV010000067.1, forward strand.
CGACAATTGGATTAATACCAATCAGCTTCATCATCACAATGTCGCGGGCGAAACTATTTTGCAGCTTGTCATCAATCATGGCATTCCCGCCATATTTGATTACGATGGTTTTACCTACAAAACGCTGAATATAAGGCATGGCTTCGCTCAATACATGAGCGACATTCATCGCAGTTTCACGGTTTAAGGGCATAGTGTTTCCTTTAATCTTTGACTTATAAGAGAGCCAGATCCTGACTCCCGTGTAACTCTTATTCGTGTGGAATGGTCAGACTGCTGTCTACTTCATGTAGTTTTTGTTCAAATTCATCGCGGATTCGTTGCAATACTTGTTCAGATTCTGCTTCAAAACGCAGTACTAATACTGGGGTGGTATTAGATGCGCGAATTAATCCCCAACCGTCAGGGTAATCTACACGTACACCATCAATATGGTTTGCTTCTCCGCCTGGAAATTCTTTTTTCTGTAGTTCAGATACAATTTTGAACTTAGATTCATCAGTAACGGTGATATTCAATTCGGGTGTGCTGACATCTTCAGGGTATTTTAGGAAAAGAGATTCAGCCGTTTCGTCAGTCCTGGCAAGTATTTCTAAGAAACGACCAGCACTGTACAGAGCATCGTCAAAGCCAAACCAGCGTTCTTTAAAGAAAATGTGACCACTCATTTCGCCACCAAGCTGCGCGCCGCTCTCTTTGATTTTCTGCTTAATCAGAGAATGGCCTGTGCGCCACATGGTTGCTTTGCCGCCAGCTTTACGAATTACGTTTGCAAGCAAGCGAGAGCACTTCACATCAAAGATAATTTCTGCGCCTGGGTTGCGTGAGATTATATCTTCTGCAAATAACATCATAATGCGATCAGGATAAATAATGTTCCCTTCGTTGGTGATTATACCAACGCGATCACCGTCGCCATCAAATGCCAAACCAAGGTCTGCGCCTGTTTCTTTTACTTTAGCTATCGCGTCAATCAGGTTTTTTGGTTTGCCAGGATCGGGGTGGTGGTTTGGGAAAGTACCATCCACTTCGCAATATAACGGAATGATTTCACAACCTAACTGTTCAATGAGTTTGGGGGCCAGTTCGCCGGGTATCCCGTTGCCGCAGTCCACAACAACCTTCAGCTTTTTGTCCAGTTTAATATCGCTCAGAATTCGGGATAAGTAAGTGTCACGAATGTCTTGTTCCTGACGTGAACCTTCACCTTCCGAATAGTTCTGAGCAACAATTCTGTCTTTCAGAGCCTGGATATCATCTCCAGATAATGTATGCCCTGCAAGCATCATCTTGAACCCGTTGTAATCCGATGGGTTATGACTGCCAGTGATCATCACACCAGTACATTGCTCATTCTGGTGTGCAGAAAAATAGAGGGTAGGCGTTGGTACATAACCAATATCATTGACGGTACAGCCGCCGTCCATCAAGCCTTCGCTGAAAATCTGCTTTAACTTAGGGCTGGATAATCTGCCATCGGCGGCGACATTGACGAAGTTAACCCCTTGAGAGCTGGCCTCAGCTGCAAAAGCGCGTCCCAAGTGGTAAACGGTATCATCTGTCAAAGCAGTACCGACTATTCCGCGAACGTCATAAGCACGGAAAATGGCGTGGTCGAGGTCATTCAGTGAATAGCGCATGTGGATCCTTTCAGTTTTCTGAGTTTTGCCCTAAAGCTATGACTTTATGGAGTGATATTGTTGTGCGATAAGCTCAATCAGGCGACTGGCTAGCTGGCGTTTAGACGCCTGAGGCAGCTCGATCGCTTCTGATGAGGAGATAACCGTAACGGCATTATTATCACTGTTAAAGCCGATGTCGCTTCGAGAAACGTCATTGGCGATGATCAAATCAAGGCGTTTACGTTCCAGTTTGCCTCGAGCATAGTTAAGAACATCTTTGGTTTCAGCAGCAAAACCAATGGTAAATGGCTTTGGTGAACTGCTCGCTACAGTAGCGACAATATCCGGATTTTTAACCAAATGCAGTTCCATGATTTCTTCACTGCCTTTTTTTATCTTATGTTCAGCCACAGCAGTGGGGCGATAATCTGCCACGGCAGCTGCTGCGATAAATATGTCACACAAGCTTATATCCTGCATCGAGGCTTCTAGCATATCTTCTGCGCTTTCAACCTGAACCAGTTCAACTCGTTCAGGATATGGAATGTTAACAGGGCCGCTGATCAGTTTAACTTTAGCGCCAGCCTCTATGGCTGCCTCAGCCAGAGCGAACCCCATCTTGCCAGAACTGTGATTTGATATATATCGGACCGGGTCCAAAGCTTCCCGGGTAGGACCTGCAGTGATAAAGAGGGTTATGCCCGTTAAACGGCCTGTTTCAAATTGGTTAGCGGTATGCATAACCAGCTCTTCGGGTTCCAGCATCCTGCCCGGACCTGTATCCCCACAGGCTTGTTCGCCGACACCCGGGCCAAAGAGTTTGATACCTCTTGAACTTAGCTTTTCTGCGTTTGTTTGCGTGCCTGCATCTCTCCACATAGCTTGATTCATTGCAGGTGCCAGACAAATTGGAGCGTCTGAAGCCAGGCAAATAGTGGTTAGCAGGTCATCACCTTGTCCTGAGGCCATGCGCGCCATAAAGTTTGCGCTGGCTGGAGCAATCAAAATAAGATCGGCCCATTTGGCTAACTCTATATGTCCCATACCTGCTTCTGCATCTGTATCCAGTAATTGGAGGTGGACTGGGTTACCAGAGAGCGCTTGAAGAGTCAGGGGAGTGATGAATTCGGTAGCAGAGGGAGTCATTACAACTCGGACTTCGGCACCCGCGCCTTTTAGGAGGCGTGTAAGCTCGGCACTTTTGTAGGCAGCAATTCCGCCGGTGATACCAAGAATGATTTGTTTGTTAGTAAGTCTATGCATACTTGCCAACTGTTGATATCTATAGGGTTAGAGCCAGAGGGTTGGAGATTCTGACTATAAAAAATCGACCGTTACCATACCATTTTTCTATGATATTGCGTAGATTGTATTCTTCTATTTCATCAAGGATTGATGGATTTACAAAAGGAGTTGTTATGTCTATTGCTGAATGGCCAGTATCTGAACGGCCAAGGGAAAAACTCATTCATCAGGGGGCGTCTGCTCTATCAGATGCTGAGCTGCTGGCAATTTTTTTACGTACCGGTGTCCGAGGCAAGAGTGCTGTAGATTTATCTCGTGAGCTTTTACTGCGTTTTGGTACCTTAAGGGCCTTAATGGAGAGCCCTCAAGAACAGTTCTGTGCAGCCTATGGTTTAGGTCTGGCTAAATATGTGCAGCTACAAGCGGTGTTGGAAATGAGTCGTCGCTACCTGAAGTCGGGACTGGAGAAAGGTAATGCGTTGGAAAACCCGCAGCAGGTTCGTGATTATCTTACCAGTCATATGAGGCATCAGTCTCGTGAAGTGTTTGCGTGTCTCTTTCTCGACAATAAACACCGCGTTATCTGCTTTGAAAAATTATTCTGGGGCACCATCAATGCGTCTGTGGTCTATCCACGTGAGGTAGTAGCAAAGGCGATAGAGCACAACGCCGCAGCGGTTATTTTTGCGCATAATCATCCTTCTGGCGTTGCTGAGCCAAGCTTGGCCGACCGTGAAATAACCAAGAAATTGCAGTATTTACTGGAGAGTATTGAGGTTCGCGTTTTAGATCACATGGTGGTTGGCGACGGGGATATTGCTTCGTTTGCGGAACGTGGACTATTGATCAGTGAATAACGCGCAAATATTCTGGTGAAAATGAAAACACTTGTGTATAATGCGCGACCTTCTATCCACACTCCGGTACGGGTTCTTGTCTTGTTACGGGACGCTCCGCCTGAGGGATGCTAGGGGATCTGTAGAGTGCAGAGTTAATTCCCACACTATTCCAATAAATAAAGAAAGGATAGATTCGTAACCATTTATTTTAGAAGGCTATTAAAATGTCTAAAGTTTGTATGGTAACTGGCAAGCGCCCAGTTACAGGAAACAATGTTTCCCACTCACAGCGTAAAACACGTCGTCGTTTTCTGCCGAACCTGCATTGGCACCGTTTCTGGGTAGAGAGCGAGAGCAAATTCGTTCGCCTGCGTGTTTCTGCTAAAGGCATGCGCATCATCGATAAAAAAGGTATCGACGCAGTTCTTGCTGATGTTCGTGCCAACGGCATCAAGGTATAAGGAGCTGAATCATGGCTAAAGGCGCACGCGAAAAGATTAAACTGGTTTCATCCGCTGGTACTGGTCACTTCTACACAACTGACAAGAGCAAGCGTAACACCCCAGATAAAATGGTGTTTAAAAAGTACGATCCAGTTGTTCGTAAACACGTTGAATATAAAGAATCTAAGATTAAGTAATTATCTTTTTTTCTAAAAAAGACCCGGCCTTTGCCGGGTTTTTTATTACCCTTAATTAGGCTTGTTTCGTTTCATGCAACTCGTGGGTGTACCCGATCAATTCCAAGCTTTCTTCCGCAAAGCCGAAACCGGCTTCAGTATAGAAGTTAAATACCTTATCAATTCCACCTTCTACTAACTGATCATGTTCATCAGGGAAGCGAGCAATTGCGGCAATTTCACCCTGATAGTTGGCAAAGTGAAGCTGTTCAGCGATATTGAGAATGTCATCTATTGACGGTAAGGCAAGTAGTACCAGTTTTATTTTGTGGGTATCCATGTGTCCCCACAGGTCTGCATCCTCACCATCACCGTAGAATACGTGCATGCCTTTTGTTTGGTATTTTTTAATACGGTTTCTATCCGCATCCATTCCCCACACTTTATCGCCCACCATAGTGTGCAGTGCTTTAAATGCCCCTTTTCCTACACGCCCTAAGCCTATGACCAGAATTTCAGAATCCTTCGGCTGGTGCACAATGTCATTAGAAAGAGGGGAGTCACTTTCGAAGCTTTTGATTTTATCTTTATAAAGTAAATAGATGGAGTGGGCAGAACGATAAACCAAACTGGTAAGGACAAAGGATAAGGACACGGCAAGTGCGAGAATGACTAACCATTCTTTGGTGAGCCAGCCATTATCAACACACAGATAAGCGACGATCAGTCCGAATTCGCTAAAATTGCTGAGAGCTAGGGCTGAAAGGTAAGAGGTTCGTCCGCGAAGATGTAAACGTGTGAACAGGCCAAAGAAAAGTAAGTATTTTAGAGGGATTAAAACAGCCAGAATTGCAGCTATGCCCAGCATGGACCAGCTTGGTAGTGCGGTAAAGCCGATAGATAAGAAAAAACCAATCAGGAAAATATCTTTGAAACTGAGTAGTGATTTAGTCAATTCGCTGGCTTTGGGGTGAGAGCTTAACAGCATACCGAAAATCAAAGCGCCTAAGTCTCCTTTGACCCCTACCAGGTTAAATAGCTCATAGCCTCCAAAGGCTAGGAAAAACCCCGCCAAGGGTAATAATTCGCCGTGGCCGGCTCGCATCAGCATATGATTGAAAAGCGGGCGAAGGAATACCAAGCCAAAGAGAGCTATAGCCCAAATTGAAGGGGTTTTGCCGGTAGCAGCTGCTAGAAAAAGTACAGCGACAATGTCTTGCATGACGAGAACGCCAATAGCTAACTGCCCATGACGGGTCTTCATCTCACCACTTTCTTCCAGCAGTTTAACGATGCAAACGGTGCTACTAAAACTAAGAGCAAAACTGATCAGTGTGGCTGACATTAGATCAAGATCGGAAAAGTAGGGTACAGCGAGAACAGAAAGGGATAGAAATGCACCGATACCTATAATGGACCATAGAGCCATATGGGAGAGCGTGCCAGCCCAGACTTCTTTCTTGAATAGGTCTTTTACGTCGAGCTTGAGTCCAATGGTAAAGAGCATCAATGTGATGCCAAGATCAGCCAGTGTAGAAAGACTGGCAGCAGGTTCTACTCCAATAAAATTCAGTACGAAACCCGCTAATAGGTATCCGATCAGAGGTGGCATATCTATCAGGCGTAGGGCATAACCACAGACAAACGCGAAAATAATCCAGATAAAATCCATAGTTAACTTCAGTGTCTTAAAAAATATGCTTGAGAATGTAGCATAGCTTGTGCCATCTTTGAGGAGCTTAAACGAAATATTTGACGATTTATGTTACTCTAACTGCTGTCTTAGCTTTTAATTTTTCCCGTTCCTATGCCAGAGCTTCCAGAAGTGGAGACAACCTGTCGCGGTATTGAGCCGCATGTTACCAATCAGGTAGTTACTTCATTGATCATTCGCAATTGTAATCTTAGATGGCCGATTCCTGATTTTCTCAACGAGGAAGTGGAAGGTAAGCAGGTCAGATCAGTTTCCAGGCGTGGGAAATATATTTTACTGAACTTGGATGGCGGGTCAGTGATGATCCACTTAGGGATGTCAGGAAGTTTAAGAGTTGTTACGAGCGATAAAGAGCCTGAAAAACATGATCATGTGGATTTTGCATTTTCCGATGGCAAGTTATTACGCTTAACAGACCCGCGTCGGTTTGGTTCGGTCTTATGGCAGCCAAAAGGCGAGCATCATGAGTTGTTATATAAGTTAGGACCGGAGCCGTTAAGTGAGGCATTTTCGGCGGAATATTTAAAGAAATGTTGTCAGGGGCGTAAAGCGGCTATCAAACAGGTCATTATGGATAGTCATGTTGTTGTCGGAGTGGGCAACATATATGCGACTGAAGCTTTGTTCTCTGCCGGAATTGATCCACGGAGGGCTGCGGGTAATATTTCTGAAAAACGGTTAATGTTGCTGGTAGATGAAATAAAGAAAGTTCTTGCTTTCGCAATTGAGCAGGGCGGTACAACCTTAAAGGATTTTGTGGGTGGGGATGGAAAACCAGGTTACTTCAAACAAAAATTAAATGCGTACGGACGCAAAGGGGAGCCATGTGTGCAATGCTTGGCCCCTCTAAGTGAAGTTCGCCTAGGGCAGCGTTCTACAGTCTTCTGTAAGCATTGCCAGCGCTAATTGAGAATTATATGTCTGTACAAATTAGGCCGCCGGTTTTATCCCAGGAAAACTGTAGTTTTCGTCACACTCTGAGAGATAAACTCAATATTGAAGACTACCTCAAAGATCGCACCGCTTTTGCTGTGGGTGAAAGTGGAATTCACTGTGAGTTGTATGAGTATTCTCCAGATGCTCCAACCATTTTATTTCTGCCGGGTATTGGGACTTATTCTGAGCTCTATGCAGAAATGTTGTATAAATTATCCCAAAAGGGCTACAACGTAATTGGCATAGACCCATTAGGTCATGGGTATTCTGGGGGAAGCCGGGGTAAGTACACTGTTGCGCAAATGTGTCAGGCCGTTTCTTCGGTAGTTGATGTTTTACAACAACGCTATGAAGGTCCCTTTGGGATTTATGGCTACTCTATTGGTGCCCTGCTGGCCATCGCCGCAGCCTCTTCAGATTCGCGTTTATCTGCTGTTTTGTGCGGTACGTTGTTGGTGCCAGATCTCGCCCCGGATGTTAATTACCGGATGGGTTGGAACTGGACATGGGCTTCATCCTTGTTTATGCCGGGTTATAAAGTCCCATTAAAAACATTTGTTGATTATGACCTGTTATTAAAAGGTCACCCAGCAGGAAGCGAGATCAACCGTGATCCGTTAATGGTTTTTGATTACCCGCTCAGTACGTTATCAAGCCTTTTCACTCACCGATGTAAGATTGTCGATAAGCAACATGGTTTTGATGCTTGTATCTTGCATGGGGAGCATGATGAAGTTCTGCCAATCGACTATTCAAAAAGAATTATGCAGTACTGTAAACAACCAATGGATCTCATGGTGATGGAAGAGCAAGGTCATATGGCTCCTTTTCTTAAGCCGGATCTGGTCGCATTGCTTGCTGCTCAATGGTTTGATGAAAAGTTTGTAAAAGAAATGGCTTCGGCTGCTCTTTGATAAGCTCTTCTATGTCATAAAACTGTCAATCCGCATTCACTGGAATGTCACCTTTGATGCTCATCATTTGGTTTATGAAAGAGTATCTGGAGGCTTTCCATGAGTGCCATCAAATTACTAACGACATTTGACCTTTTTGCTTTTAATTGGTGCCTTGGTTCATCGCGTGCACCGGAAATGGCAAAAATCAGCCGTCAGGTATCACGTTTAGGCGATGGCGGTTTGTACTTGGTGCTGGGTATATCCCTGGCGCTGTTTGAGCCAGCGTTTGGTTTGATTTTCTTTATCACCGGGTTAATTGCTTACGGGTTTGAATTGCCTCTTTATCTTGTGTTGAAGAACACGATTAAGAGAGACCGCCCCTGTGATGCATTACCTTTCGAAGCTTATATCGTCCCTTCAGATAAATTTAGTTTTCCCTCCGGGCATTCTGCGGCTGCATTTGTATTTGCAACCCTGATTGCTGAGTATTATCCCGCATTTGCTGCAATAGCTTACCCTGTTGCTGTGCTGGTGGGCATTTCAAGAGTGCTTCTTGGCGTGCATTATCCTTCAGATATTGCTGCCGGTGCGATCTTAGGTGTATCCAGTGCGACCCTTGCTATTCATTTTATGCCAGTCATTTGGTAATCGGCACACTTAATTATGAAAATCTTATATGGTGTTCAGGCCACAGGTAATGGTCATATAACTCGGGCGCGTGTCATGGCGCCTGCGCTGGAGAAAGAGGGTGTTGAAGTCGATTACCTGTTCAGTGGTCGCTCTCCGGATAAGTTATTTAATATGGAACCGTTTGGTGATTTTCAGTGCCGACGCGGGCTCACATTTTACATGGATGGTAGTAAGGTTAATTATCCAAAAACACTGACCCGGAATAACCCTTTGGAGCTGATCAGGGACATTCGAAAGTTAGATCTCAAGGGTTATGATCTAGTCGTCAGTGATTTCGAGCCAGTATCTGCCTGGGCTGCAAAGTTTAAAGGTATTCCAAGTGTTGGAATAGCTCATCAATATGCTTTTATGCATAAGTTACCAGATACAAAATCCGGATTTTGGTTGAAGAAGCAGATTCAAAGTTTTGCTCCAGTACAGCAAGCGGTTGGTTTACATTGGCATCATTTTGGTAAATCGATCTTTCCACCATTAATCCAGCCACCGTTGTACCCTGCAACAAAAATAGCGAGAAAGATTGTTGTCTATCTCCCCCACGATGCCCCTATGATGATCCAATCAGCTTTTGCTGATCACATCGATTATGAGTTTTATATTTATTCAGCAGTCGATATGCCCAGTGATAACGGCAATATGCATGTGCGTCCTTTTTCTAGAGATGGTTTTCATATGGATTTGGCGAGTTGTGAAGGTGTTATTTGTAATTCGGGCTTTGGGTTGCTGAGTGAAGCGGTTCAGTACGGTAAAAAAATTCTGACATTACCTCAGAAAGGGCAGGTTGAGCAGGAATCAAATGCAGAAATTCTTCAGTATTTGGGTCTTGGTATAGCGGTCCATTCATTGACGGATGAGAGGGTTCAGCAGTGGCTTGAATTGCCAATTCCTGAACCCTTTCAATATCCTGATTTGGCCTCTGAATTGGCGGAATGGATCGCCACAGGGTGTAATTCTTCTCTAGATACTTTATCTGATTCTATCTGGCAGGATTCTGCTACACGGTCGCTAAAGGTAGGTTAGTCGGCAGCCGTTCTTCGTTGATTTATCTTGTTACTAATATTCTTAATGGTTTATAGGATTATAGATAAAGTGAGGGGATGGCTCATTCCTTGAATCCATCCCCACAATTGGCATCCTTTTTCCTTGCGATCAATATCCTAGGGCATCATTGCCATCCATTCCGCTAGACGAGGCCATCCTTGCTATTCATTCCATGAACAGGAGATCCACACTTGACATTATGGTGGAATCTTTATGTTTTGGAATAAGAAAAATTCCTAATTTTATTGTGGGAATAGAAAAAAAGAAGATGTACCAGAGAGTAGAAACCAAGAGGGCGCTTCATTCCATGAAGCGCCCTCTTGGTTGGCATCCGTAACCCTTGCGACTATGTCAATCAAATCCGTTTAATGCTTCCTGCAGTCCTTGTCGCGGTCGAGGCCATTTTAAACTTCTTCCATGAACAGGAGATCCTTAAACTAAATTTAGGGTAAATGTATAAAGAAAAATATAAGAAAAATTCCTAATTTTCGGTGTCTTGCTTATTTAATAATTTCTGCAGCAGTTTATAGCCGTATATTTTCTGGACAGCGAGGCCTTACTCCCCTTAAACTAAAGGCTCGTCTTGGTCGGGGTGCCTTTAGGGGCTGAGAGTACACCCGTTGAACCTGATCCGGTTTGTTCCGGCGTAGGAAATCGAGATTATTCGATGAAAATACACGACAACTCCATCCATTTTATCGACTTCGTAAATTACGGAGTTGATCATGTCTGAAAGCATTCAGATCTTTAATGCTCTTACCATTGCTGGTTCTGATTCCGGTGGTGGGGCAGGTATACAGGCCGATTTGAAAACTTTTTCCGCTTTGGGTGTATTTGGAACCTCAGCGATTACGGCTATCACTGCTCAAAACACCCGCACCCTTCTAGGTATTACTCCGGTTGAGGCTGACTTTATTAAGCTTCAACTGAAAGCTGTTTTTGATGATATTGAAATTCGAGCAGTCAAAACCGGGATGTTGGGTGATAGTGAGACGGTGAAGGTCGTATCGGAATGTCTTAAAAATCGACATATCCCCATAGTGGTTGATCCAGTAATGATTGCTAAAAGTGGTAATGCATTACTACGTGACGACGCTGTTTCGACTCTGATTAACGAATTATTACCGCTGGCTTTTTTAGTGACTCCAAACCTTCCTGAAGCAGCAGCAATCTTGAATCGACCAGAACCCCGTAATGTTGATGAAATGCGGACTATGGCGCAGGCAATTCAAAATCTAGGCGCGAATGCAGTTCTGCTCAAGGGTGGACATATGGAAGGTGACGAATGCCAGGATGTTCTTTTTGATGGAAGTGATTTTTATACATTCAGTATGCCGCGTATCTCAACTGAGAATACGCATGGGACTGGCTGTACTTTAGCATCTGCAATAACTGCTTTCCTAGCGAAGGGTGAGTCGCTGGTGGATGCGGTAGCAAAGGCTAAGCAATATATAACCGCGGCTGTGAAGCAAGCGGATAAACTCAATGTGGGTGGCGGACATGGTCCGGTAAACCACTTTCATGCGTTCTGGAAGTAATTAGAACGACTATAAGAAATACAGGTTGAATGATGGTAGATAATACACAACAAAATAAGGCATTAAGCCAGACAGCGACAGTTGATCAAGATTCAGTCCAGCCATTCCCAAAATCCAGAAAGGTGTATGTGGAAGGTTCCCGTTCTGATATCAGAGTACCTATGCGTGAGATTTCTTTGGATGACACGCCGACAGATATGGGTGGGGAGCAGAATGATCCTCTTTATGTTTATGACACGTCAGGTCCATATACTGACCCTGAAGCGACAATCGATGTACGTAAAGGGCTCCAGCCAGTGCGTGCCACTTGGATTGCCGAGCGGGCAGATACTGAACAGCTTGATGGCCTGAGCTCTGAATACGGTCGAGTTCGAGAGCAGGACCTTCGGTTGGACAATTTGCGTTTTGAATTGACCCGTAAGCCCTTGAAAGCAAAAGAAGGGGCTAATGTCACTCAGCTTCATTATGCCCGTAAAGGAATCATCACACCGGAAATGGAATATATTGCTATTCGCGAGAATATGAAGCTGGCTAAAGTCAAAGCTGAAGGCAATGTTGTTGCCCAACAACATCCTGGTCATAGCTTTGGGGCTAAACTACCCGATGAAATTACTCCTGAGTTTGTCCGTCAGGAAGTGGCTGAAGGGCGAGCAATTATTCCAGCGAATATTAACCATCCTGAAGTGGAGCCGATGATTATCGGTCGTAATTTCCTGGTAAAAATTAACGGTAACATTGGTAATTCAGCTCTGACTTCTTCTATTGAGGAAGAGGTGGAGAAAATGACCTGGGGAATCCGTTGGGGATCCGACACGATAATGGATCTGTCTACGGGGAAAAATATTCATGAAACGCGTGAGTGGATCATGCGTAATTCACCAGTACCTATTGGTACTGTTCCCATTTACCAGGCTTTAGAAAAAGTGAATGGTGTTGCTGAAGATCTAAACTGGGAGGTTTTCCGCGATACGCTAATTGAGCAGGCAGAGCAGGGCGTTGACTACTTTACCATCCATGCGGGTGTTCTATTACGCTATGTTCCGATGACGGCTAAACGAATGACCGGGATTGTGTCTCGTGGTGGATCTATCATGGCTAAATGGTGCCTTGCTCACCATGAAGAGAACTTTCTTTACACGCATTTTGAAGAGATATGTGAGATTTGTAAGGCATATGATGTGTCTTTCTCTTTAGGTGATGGCTTAAGGCCTGGTTCTGTCTATGACGCTAATGATGAAGCGCAATTCTCTGAGTTAGAAACTTTAGGGGAGCTAACAAAAATTGCCTGGAAGCATGACGTACAGGTAATGATTGAAGGTCCAGGTCATGTACCCATGCACATGATTAAGGAAAATATGGATAAGCAGTTAGAAGAGTGTCATGAAGCACCTTTTTACACCTTAGGTCCATTGACGACGGATATTGCACCAGGTTACGACCATATTACCTCTGGTATCGGAGCTGCAATGATTGGTTGGTACGGTTGTGCAATGCTGTGTTATGTAACGCCCAAAGAGCATTTGGGTTTGCCAAATAAGGATGATGTTAAAACAGGTATTATCACTTATAAAATAGCGGCTCACGCAGCGGATTTGGCTAAAGGCCATCCTGGGGCTCAGATTCGTGATAATGCGATGTCTAAGGCTCGTTTCGAATTCCGTTGGGAAGATCAATTTAATATTGGTTTGGACCCGGACACTGCACGAGCTTATCATGATGAAACGTTGCCTAAGGAATCCGCCAAAGTAGCTCATTTCTGCTCAATGTGCGGTCCTAAATTCTGTTCTATGAAAATATCTCAGGAAGTCCGTGATCTTGATGAGGCTGAAGTGGCGGCAATCAATGCTCAGGCTGAACAAGGTATGCAGGAAAAATCGGCAGAGTTTAAAGGCACGGGTGCAGAAATTTACCATAAAGTTTGATTTATAGAGGTAAGCCGCATATTGCGGCTTGATAAAATGTAAATGGACGAAGAACTTATTAAGTATCTAATAGTAGGGGCCTTCGTCCTCTTTGCTTTCATTCCGATAACAGTGCAGGCGTTAAAACGCCGTAAAGAATCACCTCCACCTATGGCTGCAAATGATCGGAAGCTATATCGATTATGGCGTTCCGATCCAGACGCTTATCAGCGCCAATATGGCGAGTTGGATAAGCAATATTCCGCTGCTCAAGCAAAAAAAAAGTAGAAATATTTATGCAGTATCAATGAGTTCTGTTTAATTGATCTGGATCAATTGCGTACAATTAAGCTTCTTTTGTTTGTATATACTTGTAGCTTGCTACACTACTATCTGAAATAGACGCACTTATTGTGCGTATTTTTTTACTGTTAGCCGGTCGTAGTCTGTTCAGATCAGACCGGAGAGTCGGTATTTTGGTAGTTGGATAGATGCTTTCGGAGTGTTTGTGGTCAGTAGTCCGTTTCTAATTCTTGTAAATAATGTCGCATTATTATTGGCCATGGGAGCTTTATATGATGTGTTTTCTTTACACTCCTCCAATCATTCACTGCGAAATAAAGTTGTAACAGGGGTTTGTGCCGGACTCATTGGCATAGGTCTGATGTCCATGCCGTTAGCAACTGTCACCGGCGTAATTATCGATGCGCGCTCAATTTTATTGTCTGTGTGTGGTTTATTCTTTGGCGTTATTCCAACCACTATCGCTGTTATAATGACGATAACTTTTCGGTTCCTTGAGGGTGGTCAAGGAGCAGTGGCAGGTATCGCACTTATATTGACAAGTGCTTTAGCAGGTATTGTGTACCGGTACTGGCATGGTACTAGATACAATAAATTACCTTGGGTGAATATTTATCTCTTTGGGGTAGTTGTACACATTTTAATGCTGCTTTGCCTGACTCTGATGCCGACCCCAGTGTTGGGGAAAGTCTTGCGGGATACAGTTATTCCGGTCATGCTTATTTTCCCTTTTGCTACTGTCCTGCTCGGTTCTCTTTTGTCTCACCAGCAACTGCGAAGATCAACAGAGTACGCCTTACGAAAGAGCCAAAGTGAAAGTGAACTGGCCAGGCAAAGCTTGGAAGCGACACTTGCAGCAGTGCCCGATCCGTTATTCGAGATGGATATCAATGGTAGATATCTGGATTGTCATGTTACTCACTCAGAAGAGTTACTGTTGCCGGTTGATTTAATAGTCGGAAAAACCGTTTTTGAAGTCCTCCCTTATGATGTCGCGCACTTAGTCGTCGATGCTTTGTCAGAGGCTGAAATAAAGGGTATTTCTCATGGCACCCTTCTTAACCTTCCTACCATAAGAGGAAATCGGCAGTTTGAGTTGTCGGTAGCGCGAAAAGACCTAAAAAATCAATCATTACCGCACTTTGTCGTTCTAGCCAGAGATATTACCGACAGGAAAAAAGCAGAGCAGGAGTTACATATCGCTGCTACTGCATTTAATTCTCAGGAAGGGATGTTAATTACAGACCGTAATCATAAAATTTTACGTGTTAATAGCGCGTTTACCCGTGTGACTGGTTATGAGCCGGAGGAAGTTGTCGGTAAGACACCCGCTGTTCTAAGATCCGGTAAGCACGATTCTGATTTCTATCAGAGAATGAAAACTGCACTCTACGAAGATAAGTATTGGCAAGGCGAGGTCTGGAATAAGCGTAAAGACGGTGAATTGTACCCACAGTTCCTGACCATTACAGCCGTACAATCAGAAAACGGTGAGATCACAAACTTTGTAGGTTCTTTTACTGATATTACCCAACGTAAACTCGATGAAGAGCACATCCATAAACTTGCTTATTATGATCCTTTGACGGCCTTACCGAACCGTCGTTCACTTCAGGAGCGTTTAGAAAATGCGGTAGCCTCTTGCAGGCGAACAGAACAGTTGGGCGCAGTCATTTTTATCGACCTGGATAATTTCAAAAACCTTAATGATACCAAAGGGCATAATACAGGTGATCAGTTATTAATAGCGGTAGCGGGTCGGCTAGCTCAGTGCGTTAGAAATGCAGATATGGTTGCGCGATTAGGCGGCGATGAATTTATCGTAGTACTGGAAAATTTAGGGGCAGAAGAAAACCTCGCCATCGAAACGGTCAGGCGGATCGTTGAGAAAATTAATATGTCTCTATCGTTTCCGTTTTCGATAGATCAAGAAAATTACCTGACATCCTGTAGCGCCGGAGTCACCATGTTCAGTCGTGAAGATCATGCGGATGACGTAATGAAGCGTTCTGATATGGCTATGTATCAGGCGAAATCTGCGGGTAAAAATACATATCAGATTTTTGATCCTGATTCTCATATGTCTTTGTTCTCAAGAGCTGCACTTGAAGTGGAGCTACGGAAAGCATTGCCGCTAAATCAGCTTAAGCTGTTTTATCAGGTTCAATATAGAGCTGCTGAAATTGTTGGGGCTGAAGTATTGCTCAGATGGATTCATCCGGATAGAGGGGTTATTTCACCTGCTGAGTTTATCCCTTTGGCTGAAGATACCGGGCTGATTATCCCCATAGGGGATTGGGTGCTTAACGAAGCTTGTAAACAGTTGAAAATCTGGCAGATGGATCCAGAAACTGAGCATTTAACTTTAGCTGTGAATGTGAGTGCTCGTCAATTTGCGCAGGAGCATTTTGTTGAGGATATTTTGGTTTGTATTGAAAGAAATAATATCAATGCCAGTCAGTTAAAAATAGAACTCACAGAAAGTATGGTACTGCTGGATATGGAAGATACAATCTTGAAAATGAGCCAGCTTAAATTGAAAGGAGTGCGTTTTTCTCTTGATGATTTTGGAACAGGTTATTCTTCATTATTGCACCTCAAACGTCTGCCCTTGAATCAGCTTAAAATAGATCACTCATTCATTCGTGACATTATGACGGATTCTGACGACGCAGAAATTGTGCAAACAATAGTATCAATGGGCCATACTTTGAGACTGAATGTGATAGCTGAAGGTGTTGAAACGAGAGAACAGCAACAGTTTCTTTCACATTGCGGATGTGATCATTACCAAGGTTATTTGTTTGGCAAACCAATGCCGATTGATGAGTTTCAAAAGCGATACTTATCAGGAGTGGATTCAAAGACTGGTTAGAAGCTGATCTGCTGGTCCCAAAAACCCTCAAGATTTTTTAATTTACTGCGTAACTGTTTGAAATCTTCCCCATGAAGAAGCTGCTCAGCTGTTATCATTTCCAGATGTTGATCAAATAGCTCTGCAATCAGGCTGTGTATAGCAAGGCCTTTCTGGCTGAGTTTAATGCGAACAGAGCGAAGGTCGTGTTCAGAGCGTTCCTGTTTTATATAACCATTACTGACCATTTTTTTTAGGTTGTAAGATACATTGGAGCCTAGGTAATAACCTCGGGTGCGTAATTCGCCAGCCGTCATTTCCCTTTCGCCAATATTATGAAGCAACAGTGCCTGAACACTGTTAATGTCGTTGTAACCTAACACTTCTAAACGAAACTTTAATAAATCAAGAATTCTTCGGTGTAGACGTTCAATTAGCCTTAGGCATTCAAGGAAATCAGTACGACCTTCTTCTTTGCTTGATTCTGGGGAGTCCATGAGTAAGACATCCTAAGTAAAAATGTACTTTATATTAATCAAAAAAACGTTGAAATAGCAAAGCCTTAGCTAACTTAGTGATAGAACAAAAATTTAATTTTAATTAGATGCCTAGTAAAAGCGAATTATCCAGCTAAAATTACTTAAGACTTAATTGATGCCGTGCATGGATTGTATGGTTGGTTAAGTCGTTCCAGCGAATAGATCCTCTCTCGAAAAAGGCAAACCCCGAGTGATCGGGGGGCGCAAAGTTACAGATCCCATGTGGATGGCTGAGCTGCCGAAGGAGAGCCCCTGTTTTTAATTCTTTAATGGGTGCTCTTTGGGGAGTTGGCGTTCGATCCAGAGTGCCAGCTTGTGTCTCATGTGTAATTCATTTTCTTGGTCTTTCGCTAAAGGCTGTACCAAACCGTCTTTAACGAATAATCGGTATATGGCTTCAATTTTGTTAGATTGACTATCGGTTGCATCGAAACGTCCGGCTCCGCGCTTTTCAAAATAAACTTCACCTACACGCAATGCTTCTTTTACTAGACCAGCTTCATTTTTTAGCTTTTTCATTTATACGTAAACCCTAGCGACTATCCTTTAAGTGGCGATGGTGCCTTTACACCGTTTACTTTGGTCCGAAAATGAAAGGAAAACAAGTTATTCAGAAAGAAGAATCGGTGCTCTATCAGGAGATTAATAAACTGCAAGGTAGGCTTAAGCAAGAGAACGGAGCTGTTGATAGCGAGTTGGTTCATGATATTAGGGTGATCTGTAAAAGGGTTAGAGCTGAATGTACCCTGTTGAAATCTGAGTCGGAGAGAGATTCCTTAAAAACGCTAAGCAAGGAGCTCTCAGCTTACCTGTCACCTGTGCGTGATGCGGAGGTCATGTTAGATACTTTTGATTGTTCATTGACCGATCAGGAAAAAGTTGATTTTGAGGCGCTGAGGGCAAGGCTGGAACGTGTGCTTTCAGAGATTTCAATCGATACCGTATTGCTCAGGGGAAAAGTAAAGAGGCTAAAAAAAAGGGTTAAGCAACTTAAGCGTATAAATTTTAGTGCTAGCTTGAGCCAATCTGTAATTAAAAAAGCAGAGGCTCGCAGCCGCAAAAAATATAATTGCCTGAATACAGCTATCCCTGATACCTATCATGACTGGAGGAAGGCAGTAAAAGCGTATCTTTATTTGCTGAAATTGGAGCCTCAGGATAGGTCGCAGTTAAGCCTTATCAAAGCACTGGCGGAAAATCTGGGGCTTTTGCATGATTTGCATGTATTTATGGATACAATTACTGAGCAGCACGTTGTATTTAAAGAGCCGTTAAGTCAGATTTTAATTAGGCGGGAAAAAGAACTGCTGTCAGAGATTCACAAGCTGGCAAGAGAATTATACGGACAGTAATCTTTTGTATTCCACTTTACTCAAACAGGATAAAATATCACTCCCGATTAATATTGACTGGCCTTATCATGAAGTACCGTATCATCCCTGTAACGCCCTTTCAGCAAAATTGCACTTTAATTTGGTGTGAATCTACCAACAAAGCCGCTGTTGTAGACCCAGGTGGTGATCTGGATAAGATTCTATCTGCGGTAGAGCAGGAAGGGGTCGAGCTTGAGAAAATTCTATTAACTCATGCTCATATAGACCATGCAGGTGGTACAGCAGAACTTTCTGAAACTAATACCCTGCCGATCGAAGGGCCTCACTTGGGAGATAAGTTCTGGATTGATGGTATGTCAGAGCAGTGTAAGATGTTTAACTTCCCTTTATGTGAGGGTTTTACGCCTAACCGGTGGCTGGATGATAATGATACTGTTCAGGTAGGTAATACTACTTTGCAGGTGATTCATTGTCCTGGGCATACACCAGGGCATGTAGTTTTTTACAATCTCGAAGATCAGGTTGCGCTGGTGGGAGATGTTATTTTCAATGGTTCTATTGGTCGTACTGACTTTCCGCAGGGTAACCATCAGGAGCTGATAAGCTCGATAAAAAATAAGCTCTTCACTCTGGGGGATGAGATAGAGTTTATTCCGGGTCACGGGCCGGGTTCAACTTTCGGTTTTGAAAAGCAGAATAATCCCTTTGTACGTTAAGATGATTCGATGAATTCGCTTGATATTCTGCTGAGGACATTTCTATCAGGCGACTCAATGTGCGTTTGAATGGATTGGCTAATAGCTCGCCCTGATAAAGACAATTTAGTGCTACTTCTGCGCTAATGTAGAGGTTAGTTCGATTGTCGTATAATTCATCTACCAGGCTAATAAAACGGCGCGCTGGATCATCAAAATTGTTCTGCCGGACTTCTCTTGATCCTGTAGAGTTGGCTTGCGATGGACTATCTTCAGTGCCTCTTGCTTTGATCTGTTCATAATCAATACCTCTGAAGCAAGGCACGTTATTAATCAGAACGTGGGTAAAACGTTCTGCTAATTCTATATAGTCATGCGAGGAGCGCGGGCCTTCGCATATGGCCGAGAAATCCAGCCAGATACTATCTTTGGAAATGGCCCGGCATGGAATTGTACGGCCAGCTAATTGCACGGTATGAGCAATCGGGCAGGAACCACTTAACCTTTTGAAGATAACCTCTAAAGGTGCTTCATTATTTATGAAGTATGCTTCCTCTTGGGCTAGGACGCGTTTCCTATGATCAATCCCTCCATCGAGCGGTTCAACATCGAGATTGTGTTTTATTGTTTCGATGGCTGGAAGGAAACGGTCTCTATGTAGCCCGTCTGTATAGAGTTGATCTGGGTGCGTATTGGAAGTACATACAATGGTGACCCCGTGTTTGAACAGGGCTGTCATCAGTCTACCAAGTAACATGGCATCGCCAATATCTGATACATAAAATTCATCGAAACAGATAATTTGATAACGGCTGGAAAGCTCTTTTGCAATATGCTCAAGAGGATCCGCTTCGCCGCTGTGGATGAACAGTTGCTCATGTGTCATCCGCATAAATCGATGAAAATGAAGTCTCAGGTATGAGTTTTCAGGAAGACATTGACAAAAAAGGTCCATAAGCATTGTTTTACCGCGCCCAACTGGACCCCATAAATATTTCCCTTTTATGGGTGGCTTTTTAGTGAATAGAGGTGCGGGTTTTTGGAGGTTATCTAAACAACTTTGTAAGCTATTGATGGCGCGCAATTGAGCGTTATCCGGATGGAGATTTTCCGAATAGATTTTACCTTCGTAAATAGTGCTTAACAGTATAGGGTTCTGTTTCATACCGCAGCAGTATATGAACCCTTTTGTTTTCAGGCAATTTTACACAATTGCTATTTGTGAAGTAAAAGGGCTCGCTGGAATAAAGCTTCATCTAATTGTTTGGTCTTTTCAATCACATGTTGAAGTGGGGTTTCAACAATGTGCCCGTCTCTGACACCGATCATTACATCGTTATATCCTGCGCATAAGTAATCGATTACTGATGCGCCCAAGCAAGATGCCAATACCCGGTCGTGTCCGGTAGGGCTGCCCCCGCGTTGGATGTGACCCAGAATGCAAACTTTAGCGTTCTGATTGTGTGCTTGCAGTTGGTTGGCTAAATTATTTGTGAGCCCAGGGGTTTGGCCTTCTGCGACAACGATGATTCCGCTTGAACCTTTACCTTGCTCGCGGTTGCTTGCTAATTGAAAGCAGATCGACTCCACATGAACTTCGTATTCGGGTACGACAATCATCTCTGCGCCGCAAGCAATACCAACATGTGTGGCGATAAAACCAGAGTTCCTCCCCATAACTTCAACCAAAAATAGGCTTTCGTGCGAGAGTGCCGTATCCCTGATCTTATCTATCGCACCCAAGGCGGTATTAACCGCTGTGTCAAAACCTATAGTGTCATCGGTACCAAAAATGTCATTATCGATAGTACCTGGAAGGCCAATTACACGAATATTATTCTCTGCCGCTAGAAAGTGTGCGCCTGTTAATGAGCCATCGCCACCAATAACTACAAGGCTATCGATGCCTTTTTCTTGCAATATTGCGGCTGCTTGATGGCGAACCTCGGGATCTTTAAAAGCCTCACAGCGAGCGCTTTTGAGAACGGTGCCGCCCTTTTGGATGATGTCGGTTACTGACGCAGAAGTCATCTGAATAATATCCCCAATGATCAGGCCGCTATAGCCCTTGTGGACACCAAAGACCTTAACGCCGCGATGGAGTGCAGCACGAACTACACCTCGTATTGCAGGGTTCATCCCAGGAGAATCCCCGCCACTGGTTAAAATTGCTATAGCTTCAGGTTTGTTTTCACAACTAAAGGTCGGAATCTTATACATATCTCGGACTGTCGTTATTATTTACTTAAGGCTGAAAGCCATTATGACATTTTCATTATGATCCATTTGTAGCAAATCTGCATGACACCTTAACCGCACTGAACCATAATGCATGAGTCTTAGTCTGCCCGGATTGGTTATATGAGACGGAAAAAACATCAAAAGATTGCGGCACAGGTAATGGTTTTTTTTGCAGAATACCGTTTGAGCTTTCAAGAGCTAACCCTTTTGGCTCAGGAGTCCTTTGAAGCAGCAGACTGGCAGGCAATTCAGAAACTATCTTCTGAAAGGATTGATCTTTATGCCGAAATGGTTCGAGAGGCGGCTCAGAACATAATAAGTAGTCTGAGCGGTGACGCTTATGAACCAGAATTGTGGCACCAGGCTAAGCAATATTTCACTCGGCTGATATTACAAAGAACAGATCCTGAATTAGCTGAGACCTTTTATAATTCAGTTTACTGCTCAGTTTTTAAACATCGCAATATCGATAATGAAAATATGTTTATCAGATCATCCTTAGGTGATCATGCGGTGCATTCTGGGGAAAAAATCTATAACAGCTATTCCCTTGGTGAGGGAGGGGTTGTCAAAATGTTGTCGAGCATGATGAATGATTATGCCTTCAATATTCCTTGGGAGAATAAACGCAGAGATATTCGAAACCTTCTTCAGTATATGAAGAATGCTCTACCAAATGCGGTGTTAGCGGATAAAGGAACAACCATAGAGATTGTTAAGAGTGTCTTCTTTCGAAATAAAGCGGCTTATATTGTTGGTAGGGTGCACTTTGAAAAGAGCAGTGAGCCGTTCGTTGTTGCTGTGCAGAACAATGAGCAAGGGGGGGTTTATATTGATACAGCTTTGAGTGATGAGAATGATGTCTCAGTAGTGTTCAGTTTTACCCGCTCATATTTTCTGGTCGACATTAATGTACCCTCAGAGTTTATCCGATTCCTACATACTTTAATTCCAGCTAAATCTATTCCGGAGCTATATAGTTCAATTGGTTTTTATAAGCAGGCTAAGGCTGAATTTTATAGAAACTTTGTAGATCATTTGTCGGCGTCCAGTGACTCGTTTGTAGTAGCACCCGGTATAAGGGGTATGGTGATGATGGTTTTTACTCTGCCTTCCTATCCTGTTGTGTTTAAAGTTATTAAAGATCGTTTTGCGTCCCCAAAAAACATTACGCGGGAAATAGTTAAGGAAAAGTACCAGCTGGTTAAGCGTCACGATAGAGTTGGCCGTATGGCAGATACTCAGGAATTTACGAATTTTTCCTTTCCGAAAGCGCGCTTCTCTGATGACTTGCTGTCAGAGCTTCAGCAGGTCGCTGCTTCCTCCATTGAAATCAGTGAACATGAAGTGCTCATCAGGCATCTCTGGACTGAGCGTTATATGACGCCATTGAATATCTTCATTGATAATGCATTAGAGCGTAATGACGAAGCTGCTCTGTTTCATGTGATAAATGAATTTGGGAAAGCAATCAAGCAACTCGCAGCCGCTAATGTGTTTGCTGGAGATATGCTATTTAAAAATTTTGGCGTCACTAGGCATGGACGAGTGGTGTTTTATGATTACGATGAAATCATGTACCTCACAGAATGCAATTTCAGAAAGATCCCTGAGCCTATGTATCCTGAACAGGAAATGGCCAGTGAGCCCTGGTACTCAGTTGGACTGGCTGATGTTTTTCCAGAGGAATTTTCAATATTAACTGCTTGTAATCGTACCGTTAGGAAATTGCTCAATGAGCTTCATGGCGACCTTATGGATGCTGAATACTGGCAGAGCGTTCAGCGTCAGGTTCGTGAAGGTGAAGTGGTTGATGTGTTTCCTTATCGCAAAGTACATCGATTCCCGCGAAGTGTTTAACTGCTAGATAATCTGTTTGGCTTTATCGTTATTCCTGACCTGAGTGGGCCACATTGCCTCCATAATTCAAGCCTTTGTTCCATATGGGAATTGTGGCAGCTTCTTGGATTGGTACTAGTATCAATAGTATGTAGAGTTTTTGTACTTCATTCAGTTACAAAGAATAAAGCAAGATAAGGGAGTGAGTTATGACTATGTTTAAGACGGTTACCTCCGGTCTGTTTGCGATAGGAGTTGGTTTTGCAGCTCAAGGTGGGATTAATGTCGCTTCGGCTCAGGAATTTATAACTATTGGTACCGGCGGAGTGACCGGTGTTTATTACCCTACAGGCGGTGCTATCTGTCGTTTGGTTAATAAATCGCGTAAAGAGCATGGAATTCGTTGTTCTGTTGAATCAACCGGTGGATCTGTTTACAACCTGAACACTATCCGTGCGGGAGAGCTAGATATGGGTGTTGCCCAATCGGACTGGCAATTTCACGCTTACCATGGCACCAGTAAATTCAAGGATGCAGGAGCAAATAAAGATCTAAGAGCTGTATTTTCAGTGCATCCTGAGCCTTTTACTGTAGTGGCTCGAAGCGATAGTGGTATCAAAAATTTCGATGATATTAAAGGTAAGCGAGTCAATATCGGTAATCCTGGTTCGGGGCAGCGCGGTACAATGCAGGTGTTGATGGACGCAAAAGGTTGGACAGCTAGTGACTTCGCATTGACTTCTGAGCTTAAGGCTTCTGAGCAGGCGAGTGCATTATGTGACAACAAAATTGATGTAATGATCTACACCGTAGGTCACCCTAGTGGTGCGATAAAAGAAGCCACTACATCCTGTGACAGTGTTCTTGTAAATGTGACAGGCTCTACTGTCGATAAACTGATAGGTGGCAACAGTTATTACCGTTCAGCGTTGATTCCAGGAGGTATGTATCGTGGAAATGCTCAGGATACGATGACTTTTGGTGTTGGGGCGACTTTTGTCTCTTCTGCTAATGTTCCTGAAAAAGTTGTATATCAAGTTGTGAAAGCAGTGTTTGAAAACTTTGATACCTTCCGTAAGTTGCATCCAGCATTTGCGCATTTGAAAAAAGAGCAGATGGTGAAGGATGGCCTTTCAGCGCCACTTCATCCAGGTGCGGCTAAGTATTATAAAGAAGCAGGTTTACTGTAATTATGGGTTGCGCCTGAAAAGTACAGAGTATTTTTTCTGTTTTCAGGCGCTTTTTCATCTTCATGATCTGCGGTGAAGGGTGGTGTTGTGACGGAGAAGAATAATTCGACAACTGGCATCTCCGAAGAAGTGCAGGAGATGGTTAATCAGGCTGATTCAGGTGCCCGTTCACCAAGTGGAATGCCTGGAAAGTTACTTTGGAGTATCGCGCTTTGCTGGGCGCTCTTTCAGCTTTGGTATGCCTCACCTCTACCCTTTATACTGAATCTTGGTGTCTTTAATGATACTCAGGCCCGAGCGATTCATCTGAGTTTTGCAGTTTTTCTTGCCTATACAGCGTTCCCCGCCTTTAAAAAATCATCTAGGGTATATGTACCCTGGCATGACTGGTTGTTTGCCTTGGTTGCGGCGTTCAGTGCTAGTTACCTGGTGATTTTTCACAGAGAACTTGCCGACAGAGCCGGAGCCCCTATTACAGTTGATATAGTAATCGCTGTGTGCGGCATGATCCTTTTGCTAGAAGCGACGAGAAGAGCGCTCGGCCCGCCCTTGATGGTGGTCGCCTCAATATTTCTGTTGTACACATTTGCTGGTCCTTATATGCCGGAAGTTATTTCGCATAAGGGTGCAAGTATTAATAAGACTATGTCGCATCAATGGCTTACTTCAGAAGGTGTATTTGGTGTAGCCCTTGGAGTATCAACCAGCTTTGTATTTCTGTTTGTCTTGTTTGGCTCCTTATTAGATAAGGCTGGCGCGGGCAATTATTTCACCCAAGTCGCTTTTTCTCTACTGGGGCACATGCGTGGAGGTCCAGCAAAAGCAGCAGTGGTTTCATCGGGGCTCAGTGGTTTGGTATCAGGCTCTTCCATTGCGAATGTTGTGACGACAGGTACTTTTACCATCCCTCTGATGAAGAGAGTTGGGTTTCCAGCTTATAAAGCTGGGGCCGTTGAAGTGGCCGCTTCAACAAATGGGCAGCTAACCCCTCCAATTATGGGAGCGGCTGCATTTCTTATGGTGGAGTATGTTGGTATTTCTTATATAGAAGTCATTCAGCATGCAATTCTTCCCGCTCTAATTTCCTACATAGCTTTGATTTATATTGTTCATCTCGAAGCTATGAAAGCGGGCATGAAGGGGTTGCCCACCCGTAATAGATCAACCTTAGCGCAAAAGCTTTCCGTATGGGCAATGATTGCTGTCGGAGTCTGTTTTGTTTCACTGGCTGTTTATTATGGATTGGGGTGGACCAAGAACCTGATGGGAAGTTGGTCTTATTTGATCGCGAGTCTGGTGATGCTGTCAGTATATGTCGGCTTGATCAAATACTCAGCAGGTTATCCTGACTTGCACATGGATGACCCAAATTCTGATGTTGTGGTATTACCTGAAACCGGCCCAACAGTGAAATCAGGGCTGTATTACTTATTGCCTGTGGTGGTACTGGTTTGGTGCCTTACTGTTGAACGTTTTTCGCCAGGTTTGTCGGCATTCTGGGCAACCTTGTTTATGGTGTTTATTGTCCTTTCTCATAAGCCTTTAAAGTCATTCTTTCGTGAACCAGACCTTTGGCGGGACTCGTTACTTCATGGCGTAGAAGATTTGTTGAATGGGTTGGTGGGTGGTGCGCGCAATATGATCGGTATCGGTGTCGCTACTGCGGCGGCAGGTATTGTCGTGGGTACAGTAACCCTCACCGGGATTGGTCTGGTAATGACTGAGTTTGTCGAGTTTATATCTGGCGGTAGTGTATTTTTGATGTTGTTGTTTACAGCAATCATTAGCTTGATATTGGGGATGGGGCTACCAACCACTGCTAATTACATTGTGGTATCTACGCTAATGGCTCCAGTGATTGTCACCCTGGGCGCCGAACATGGTTTGATCGTACCGTTGATAGCAGTACATTTGTTTGTGTTTTACTTTGGGATTCTAGCGGATGATACGCCCCCTGTTGGCCTGGCGGCTTTTGCCGCAGCAGCTATTGCGAGGTCAGATCCAATCCGTACGGGTATCCAGGGTTTCACATACGACATTCGAACTGCTGTTCTACCCTTTATGTTTATCTTCAATACAGAATTAATCTTGATTGGAATTGAAGGGCCAGTGCATCTGCTGCTTACTGTATTTGGTGCTTTGGTCGCGATGCTGGTTTTTGCTGCGGCAACACAGGGTTTTTGGTTAGTTAAAAATCGTTGGTATGAAACCATATTGCTGCTGGTGGTGGCTTTCTTGATGTTTAGGCCTGGAGCTATATGGGATGAGTTATATCCGCCAATTACTCAGGTTGAGCCAGTAAAAATAGCGAGTGTTGCAGAGGCGACCCCTGATGGTTTACCGCTGCGTATGCGCGTCGCTGGTGAAACGATAGATGGTAACTTTGTTAATCGGACTGTTGAATTGCCCTTACAGAGTGGCGGCACTGGTATTGAAAAACTGGAAGCGGCAGGTCTATCCCTACGTGAAGAGGGTAGTAAGGTTTTAGTTGATATGGTTGTTTTTGATAGTGATGCTCAGAAAGTGGGTATTGATTTTGATTGGGAAATTAAAACCCTTGAAGTCGAAGCGGATCGGCCACCGAAGCAACTGGTATGGCTTCCGATATTATTTTTACTGTTTACTATGGGAATACTACAAAGCCGACGTCGGCTTGAAGCATAACTAGAGGTGAGCCGATGTTTAGAAAAATATTAGTCCCGCTGGATTTACAGGATCTGAAAGGTGCAGAGAGAACGTTAAAAATAGTTGCAGAATATGTTGATGAAACAGTAGAGCTGCACCTTATGAGCGTATTGCCTGGCTATCAAATGCCGATGGTTGCATCTTACTTCCCCAAACAAGCGGTTGATCAGGCGCTTAAAGCTATGGGGGCTGAGCTGATGCTTTTAGGGAAAAAGCATTTGGGTGATAAGGACTTTTCTGCTGAAGTTGTTGAAGGCAAGGCTCATAAAGCCATTGTATCCAGAGCGAACCAGCTCGGTATTGATCTGATTATTATCAATGCTCAAAAACATGGTGCAGTAGAGAAAATGATGTTGGGCTCCGTAACTTCAAAAGTGGCTGAACGAGCTAACTGCTCGGTTATGGTCCTGAAGAGCTAACTGTTAAGATCTCATGCCTACGGACAGTTATTCCATTTCTTGAGAGTGTTAAGTATTTTTTTAAACTTTTTAGCATAAACAGTTGACCCCGTAATTTATCCCTGTAGAATTCGCCGTCCTTGCTTGAGACGCAGCACTTTTTAAGTGCAAAGCGTAAGAAGAGAGGGGCTTTTAAAGGATTGATCTGTAACGACTTTTGTTTGTTATGTACTCGTTTTTTAGAAGTTTGATTTGAAGTTATATTTGATGCGAAACGTTAAGA
>JBOEGV010000068.1:0-11863 GCA_050633605.1 Neptuniibacter sp.
TGTCTCTGGACGGTAAAGAAGAACAGGTAATCATTAAAGACTTGCAGCGCCATCCGTCTAAACCAGTTGTACTGCATGCTGATTTCCAGCGCGTTACTAAATCCGGCAAGATCAAAATCACTGTTCCTGTTGCATTTGCTAACTTTGAATCTTCTCCAGCATCTAAAGCTGCATGCAAGTTTGCTGCTGAGAAAAACACTGTTGAAATCATGTGCTTACCAGGCGATCTGCCAGAGAGCCTGACAGTTGACCTGCTTGAGTGTGATTCTGATCAGGTTCTTCACCTGTCTGACATCACTCTGCCAGAAGGCGTTGAAATCGTTTCTTTGCGTCGCGGCGGTGACCACGATCAGGGTATCGGTTACGTTTACGCGCCTCGCGGCAACTAGTAATTAACCGGTACGATTAGTCGGTAAGTGCACCAACATGAAAGACAAGATACAGCTTATTGTCGGCCTCGGTAATCCAGGTGATAAATACGCACAGACTCGTCATAATGCTGGTGCAGAGTTTGTCGAGCAGCTTGCTGCTCGGCATCTCACTCTTCTGAAGCCTGAAAAGAAATTCCACGGGCTCTACGCTAAAGCTCAGATCGGCGGACAAACAATACACCTGTTGGTCCCAACCACATTTATGAATCTGAGTGGCCAAGCCGTTGCCGCATTGGCCAACTTCTATAAAATTCCACCTGAAGAGATTCTGGTCGCTCATGATGAGCTCGACCTTCCTCCTGGCATAGCCAAGTTCAAACTTGGAGGCGGGCACGGTGGACATAACGGTTTGCGCGATATCATCAGTAAACTAGGCAACAATAAGAATTTTTACCGCTTACGTTTGGGCATTGGCCATCCCGGCCAAAGCAGCCAGGTAAGTGGATTTGTTTTGAAAAAAGCGCCCGCTATAGAGCGTGACGCAACTCTGGCAGCGCTTGATGAAGCAGAACGCTATCTCGAGCTAGCCATCTCCGGTGACTGGGGCAAAGCTATGAACCAGTTACATAGTTTCTCAGCCAGCTAGATTTACTCACAGGAATCAATCATGGGTTTTAAATGCGGTATTGTTGGTCTTCCAAACGTTGGCAAGTCCACCCTGTTTAACGCACTCACCAAAAACGGCATCGCTGCAGAGAATTTCCCATTCTGCACTATTGAACCTAACGCCGGTACGGTAGCCATGCCTGATCCTCGTCTGGATAAGCTAGCTGAATTGGTTAGCCCTGAACGTGTGGTACCAACAGCAATGGAATTTGTCGATATTGCTGGCCTGGTCGCGGGCGCATCCAAAGGTGAAGGCCTTGGTAACAAATTTCTGGCAAACATCCGTGAAACAGACGCCATTGCTCACGTTGTTCGCTGCTTTGAAGATGAAAACGTCATCCATGTCGCCAACAAAATTGAACCCTTGGCTGACATAGAAACAATCAATCTTGAACTGGCTTTAGCGGATCTCGATTCTGCCGAGAAACAGCTACAAAGAATTCAAAAACTGGCAAAAGGCGGCGACAAAGAAGCAGTTGCTCAAAAGGCCATGCTAGAAAGGGTGATCCCATATCTGGAAGAAGGTAAACCCGTTCGCGGCATGAACCTTAATGAAGACGAAATGAAGGTTGTAAAAGCTTTTCACCTTCTAACCGTTAAACCAACCATGTACATAGCCAATGTAGATGAAGAAGGCTTTGAAGATAACCCACATCTTGACCAGGTTCGTGAGCTCGCTGAATCTGAAAATGCCGGGGTTGTTGTTGTATGCAACAAACTCGAAGCAGAAATCGCAGAACTGGATGACGAAGAACGCCTTGAGTTTCTTGCCGACCTTGGTATGGAAGAACCGGGGCTGGATCGCGTTATTCGAGCTGGATACGATCTTCTAGGCCTGCAAACATATTTTACCGCCGGTGTAAAAGAAGTACGCGCCTGGACTGTTAAGGTCGGCGCAACAGCACCACAAGCAGCTGGAGTTATTCATACGGATTTTGAAAAAGGCTTCATCCGCGCCGAAGTGGTCAGCTACAACGACTTTGTAGAACACAACGGCGAAAATGGCGCCAAAGACGCCGGTCGCTGGAGACTAGAAGGTAAAGAATACATCGTTAAGGATGGCGATGTCGTTCACTTCCGCTTCAATGTTTAAGCCTCTTATTGGTCACAAAATAACCGGTCATTAATCGCCGGTTTTTTTATCTTTTTTTTCGTTGTTTTTCACCTTTAATCTATTGACAGATAAACACAAAAAGAGAATAATTCGCGCCTCTAAAGCACGGCAATATAGCTCAGTTGGTTAGAGCATCGCATTCATAATGCGAGGGTCGCAGGTTCGAGTCCCGCTATTGCCACCATGCTTTAGATAATGCTGGGGTATCGCCAAGCGGTAAGGCAACGGGTTTTGATCTCGTCATGCGGAGGTTCGAATCCTCCTACCCCAGCCACTATCCTTTACCCGTTTTACTTTCCTGAAAATATATTACTTCCAAGCAAACTCATAGAACCTCCAGGTTCGACAAATTGCTATGCAATTTGAGACGAGAAGCTATGCTTCGAAGCCCGCAGGGGACTTAGCGCAAAGCGATAAGTATCAATCCTCCTCTCTACCTTGCGCCCAGCCACTATCAGCTACCTTCCATTCTGACCTGAAGCCCAGCATTCATCTCTCACGATAGTATCCATTTTAATTTTCCTTCCAAAACATCCATCCGCGCTGTTAATAGATTCAACATGTTGTTAGTCTAAATTGATTCAGCCACGAAGGTGTCCGGCGGCTATAATGAATAACAGCAACAGCAAAACAAACCGACTTTTAAATATGATGTCTTACTTTATTTAAAATATGGATCAGGAACACGCTCTAATGTCTCAACCCAAGGATATTGAAGTAAAAAGCCCTGGAAATATTGAGACTCCAGAAACTACACAGGTGCGAGTAAGAAAAAACGTTCAGCTCCTGTTTCTTGGGCTAAGCGCTGAAGAAATAGCGCCTTTGCTAGCCTTGTTAAGAACCTCTCGAATATCTCCCCGAGGGAGAAAAATCAATTCAGAGAAATCATTCTTAGATTCCCTGAGCGAACGTTCTTGGGACCTGATACTTTGCTCCCCCACAGAAGGAAAATTCACAGGACTGCAAGCTGTTCGGCATTTAAAAAGGCTAGGTAAAGACATCCCGGTTATTCAATTGATATCAAAAGCAGATAACCGAAAGCAACTGCAGTGTCTTAAGAACAGGATCAATGCAGTAGTACCTTTCAATGAAAGAGAGCTAATCCTGTTACAGGTCCAGAAAGAGCTGGAAAACCTTGAAAACCGTAGGCAACTTCGAAAGTCAGAGGCCGCTCTCGCAGAGGCTGAAAAAAGAAACATCCAACTAATGGAAAGCTCTAAACACGCCATCGCCTATTGCAGTGAACAGCTTGTCGTTTATGCCAACGAAAGCTTTCTGGATCTGTTCGGTGAAATCGAGATGGAACAGGCGCAAAGCAAAAAAGTATCTGAAAGGTTTCTTCAAAATGATGGTGCCCAACTGAAAGATCAAATAACTGAACTACAGCAAGGGAATTATGCAGAGCAATTTTTACAACTCACTGCTATCAGGAGTGACCAGTCTGAGTTTTCAGCTCATGTCGAATTATCCTCTACTCTGTATAAAGAGAAACCTGTCGTTCAGATGCTTTTACGTGTTGATGACCTGAACATTGGCAATGCTTACAATGATGACCTTAATCTGGTTTCCGGATTATTAAATAAACACCTACTATACCAACAGCTTGAAACTATCATTCAACGCGCCCTAAGCGGAGGTAATGACTGTAGTTTGCTGTATATCGTTCTGGATCATTACAATCCGATCTGCCAGGAGCTTAGACAGGAAACCGGCGATCGATTGATTAGAAACACCGCGTCTCTGCTGAAAAAACTAGTCGTAAAACCCCATCTATTATTTCATCTGGAAGACAATATCTTTGCTGTTATTTTCTTTGACCCCAGCGTGGATAAAACGCAAAAATTTGCTGCTAGAGTCTGCAAACGCATATCACAGAACAAATTGAAAATTGCAAATCAAGAACTGCAAAGCACATGCTCTATCGGCATTACCTTGATCAATGATAATTCCCCTCCAACCGATGAAATATTGTCCAGAGCCGCTTATGCTGCCCGAAACGCAAAGGAAGATGCCTCTTTAGGAGAAAACGTCAGCCTGTTTTCCTCTTCAACTCCCTTTGAACTGGACAATGATGAAATGAAGCGGGTGTGCAGGGCAGTTGAAGCTAAAGAGCTTAAATTACTGTTTCAACCGGTGGTGAACCTGGCTAACGAAAACCAAACTGAACAGCACTATGAAGTCCTGCTCAGAATGCTTGAAGAGGATCAGGTGGAAATTTCTCCAAACGATTTCCGTAATGCAATGAGCGATCCTGACACTGTAATTAAAGTAGACCGCTGGGTTATAGAAAGAAGCTTATTACTCCTGAAGGAAACGCTTGGAAGTAATCAGAAAAACGTTTTATTCATCAATATATCAGTACATAGCATCGAAGATAAAAAGTTGCTGCTGTGGTTGTCTGAGCTTCTTGAAGATCACAAAATACCGCCAGAACAGATCGTATTCCAAATCAGCAACAGTGACGTTGCTATCGCGCCAAAACAAGCTCGCTTCTTTGCCAAATTTCTCCATAAGATTCACTGTCGCATCTGCATTAAACATTTTGGCAGCGCCCCATATGACAGAGAAGTTCTGAAAAAAATTAATGCTGACTACATCAAACTAGACGGACTGTATATTCAGGAACTAGGAAAAGATGAGCGACAAGATGAACAGTTTTTCCAATTAGTTAAGGGATTGAGCGATACGGGAAAAATCACTATCGCTCCCCTGGTTGAAGATACCAGGGCAATGGTAACACTCTGGAAGGCAGGAGTCGGATACGTGCAGGGCTATTATCTTCAGCCCCCTCGCGAAAAAATGGATTACGACTTCTTCGCAAAATAATCAACTAACGGGCTACGTATCTAAATCAACGTATCCCGGTCTCTGAAACCAATCAAGTATAAAATACCATCCAAGCCCAAGGTAGATATTGCTTGTTTGGCACTCTGACGCACCAGCGGCTTAGCCCGAAAAGCGATACCCAGACCAGCAATAGAGAGCATGGGCAGGTCGTTAGCACCATCACCTACGGCAATGGTCTGCTCAAGCCGTATTCCTTCTTTCTCAGCGATCTCACGTAGCAGTTCAGCTTTGCGATCACCATTAACAATCGTACCTTTCACTTCACCAGTAACCTTGCCGTCAGCATCAATATCCAGATCATTGGCGTAGACATAATCAAACCCCAATTTCTGTTGCAAACGCGATGCAAAGTAATTAAAGCCACCGGACAAAATAGCGGTTTTAAAGCCCAGGGCTTTTAAGTTAGAAACGAGTTCTTCAGCGCCTTCAGTCATCGGTATACGCTCTGCAATGGCATCCAGAACGGATGTATCCATGCCTTTAAGCAGCGCCATACGCCTACGGAAACTCTCGTTAAAATCGATTTCTCCACGCATAGCAGCTTCAGTAATTTCCGCTACCTGATCGCCAACTCCGGCTTCTTTAGCCAGCTCGTCAATAACTTCTGCCTCAATCAGGGTTGAGTCCATATCAAAAACAACCAGACGGCGGTTACGACGGAAAATATCATCTTTCTGGAAGGCTATATCCACATCCAGATCACTGGCCGCTTTCAAAAACTCTGCACGCAGAGCCGATGTATCCACTGGGGCACCACGAACAGAGAACTCAACACAGGCTTTGGTTTTCTCATGAGCTTCATTCAGGCTGATACGCCCGGACAAACGATTGATATTATCGATATTAAGCCCATGATCAGAAGCAATACGTGTGACTGCAGCAATATGTTCAGAGCTCAATTTACGAGATAACAGAGTAATGATATGTCGTGATTTACCCTGACCATCAACCCAATGTTCATAGCTACCCTCTTCCACCGGTTGGAAACGAATATTCATATTCAGCTCATGTGCTTTGAACAAAATATCTCTTAATAGCGGTGAAGATTCAGCAGCCTTAGGTACTTCAATCAGGATACCTAAGGATAGAGTGTCATGGATAACTGCCTGACCAATATCCAAAATATTGATCTGGTATTCAGCAAGAATAGAAGTGATGGCTGATGTCACTCCCGGTTTGTCTTCACCGGAAAGATTGAGCAGGATAATCTCTTTCATTGAGAGCGGTTCATATCAATTAGTGTTAACAGGCCCTAAGCCTAAGTGCGCGAATTATAACAAAGGCAAAGCTTCAAGGGTGAATTTCCAGGCCGAAAGTAACATGTCTCAGACATCAACGCTGGGGCGTCTTAACTTTCAATCCTTTTTGCTTGCCTTTAAGCTTTGGCTTAGTAGTAACTTTACGTTTTTTCGACTTATTACTTTTCCCCTTTCCACCGCTGGAAAATTCCATAAGTTCCTGCTCAGCCGCGGAGAGCTCATGCTTAGATGCTGGCGATACTTTAGGTTCAACGATACGTTTTTTCGGCCCACCGGCTTTGACCACATCTTTTTTCTTCGCAGAACGCATTAATGCCTCACGCTGAGACCCCTTACGCGGTTTAGCCTTATCGCCTTTAGGAGCCGGTTTGTGACCCCATTCGTTACGACTCCCCATAGCTTGATTGCCACCAGAAGCACCATCCTGAGCCCCCAACTTACCTTCAGCCAGCAGTTCACGGGTCGATTTCTTTTTTCTTATCTGCTTTTTCTGTTCCAACAGCTCAAAGTCAATCTTACGTTCATCCAGATCAACTCTGACCACTTTAACTTTCAGGCGATCACCCAAACGGAAGTTTTTACGAGTACGCTCACCAACTAAACGCTGTTTAGCCTGATCATAAACATAGTAGTCACTCGGCAGCGCTGTGATGTGTATGAGCCCCTCAACATAAAGATCGTCAAGTTCCACAAACACACCAAAATTGGTTACGGCAGCAATCACACCTTCGTAGTCATCACCCACATGCTCCTGCATATATTCGCACTTAAGCCAGGCAACCACATCACGTGTTGCTTCATCTGAACGACGCTCAGTCATGGAGCAATGCTCGCCTAATTCAAGCAACTGCTCCATGGTATATTTCCAGTTAAACACAGGGTTGTTTTCAAAGCCTTCAGGCCTGTTTACTGCCGTATTTTTCTTATCTGAATGGATCGCTGCACGAATTAAACGATGTACTAACAGATCCGGATAACGACGGATCGGTGAAGTGAAATGAGTATAAGCTGGATAAGCCAGACCAAAGTGCCCTTGATTATCTGGGCTGTAAACCGCCTGACGCATAGATCGCAACATCATAGTTTGAATCAGATGCTTATCCGGACGTTCTTCAATCCATTCAGCCAGCTGCTGATAATCTTTTGGCTCAGGAGTATCACCACCACCCAGACTTAAACCCAGCTCACCAAGATAGGAACGCAGATTTTCCAGTTTTTGTTCTTTTGGCCCTTCATGTACACGGTAGATAGCCGGGATATTCAGCTTTTTCAGGAAGCGTGCCGTCGCTACATTAGCACAGAGCATACACTCTTCAATCAGCTTGTGTGCATCATTACGATGAACCGGAATGATCTCTTCGATCTTGCGATTTTCACCAAAAACCATACGGGTTTCAGTGGTTTCAAAATCAATCGCACCACGAACATCACGAGCTTTGCGAAGAGCAAAATACAAGCTGTATAGATCTTCAAGATGTGGAACCACTTCTGCATATTCAGACCGCAGTGCCCGGGATTCATTTTCCTCAGGCTGCATCAGCATTTTACCCACCTTAGTGTAAGTTAAACGGGCATGAGAGCGGATCACTGCTTCGTAAAACTTATACCCAGACAAACTACCTGAATCACTCACAGTCATCTCACAGACCATTGCTAAGCGATCAACATCCGGATTCAGGGAACACAGTCCATTGGAGAGAAGTTCAGGTAACATAGGGACAACAAACTCCGGAAAATAAGTGGAGTTGGCCCGTTTAAACGCCTCTTTATCCAGTTCAGAACTGGGGCGCACGTACCAGGACACATCAGCAATCGCAACCCAGAGCCTCCAGCCACCTGATTTTTTCTTTTCCGCATAAACGGCATCATCGAAGTCTTTAGCATCTTCGCCGTCAATGGTCACTAACGGCAGATCACGTAGATCAATGCGGTTATTTTTCGCATCTTCCTCTACTTCGGCTGCCAAATCTCCAATTTCCTGTCGTACCTCATCAGGCCATTCGTTGGGAATATCATAGTTGTGAATAGCGACAGTAATTTCCATGCCAGGCGCCATGTGGTCACCTAACACTTCTGTAACCTTGGCTTGCGGTAGTTGCTTTTTACCTGGCTGATTCATCAGCTCCACAACCACTAACTGACCGTCTTTATACTTCAGTGGATTCTCTGGGTCAGGGACAACAATTATCTCCTGAGTGATGCGTTGATTTTCCGGACGCAGATAACCAAAACCATCCTTGCCACTGAAACGCCCCACCATCTTTGCAGTGTTCCGCTCAATAACCTCAATAATTTTTCCTTCACGGCGACCTTTAAAATCAACATTGATTTCCTGAACCAGTACTTTGTCACCATCAAACACCTGACGCATCTGGCGCGGGCTTAACTTCAAGTCATTGCTACCGTCTTCAGGTTTTACAAAACCAAAACCATCACGATGACCAATCACTCGCCCTTTGATAAAGGACATCTTATCCATCAGTGCGAATTCATCACGACGGTTGCTCATCAACTGGCGGTCGCGGCACATCGCTCTTAAACGGAACAACAGAGCATCACGACTTTCAACCTCCCATACCCCAAGTGCCTCACATAGCTGCGCATGGCCAATAGGGCGCCCCCATTGCTCCATATGCTGCAGGATATATTCGCGGCTTGGCACAGGATTTTCGTACTTTGCAGCTTCCGCTGCTGCTTCAGGATCGTTCTTGGTCCAGTCGTTGCTCATAGATAATTCTCAAAGGCAGCTAAAGTCAGCGATTTAACACTGCTGTATATAAGTGCAGCATACTATAGGTAAGGAAACAATAAACAGAGACAAAAAAGCCGGCTATTGCCGGCTCTTTGTTCAAAGCAGATCAGGGTAGGTCATCAACCTCTTCTTCTTTTTCCTCTGGAGGCATCAGATCCTCTTTGCAGATGCCTGTCGCAATTAATACATTGGCCGCCACATAGATGGAAGAGTAAGTACCAACTAACACGCCCACCAGCAAAGCAATAGCAAAACCATGAATCATCTCACCACCAAACACAGCCAGAGCAACCAGTACTAACAAGGTTGTTAAAGAGGTTACCAAAGTACGGCCAAGGGACTGTGTCAGCGATGTATTCATTATCTCTATCGGCGTACCTTTACGTATCTTACGGAAGTTCTCGCGGATACGGTCAGACACTACAATGGTATCGTTCAGAGAGTAACCAATTACGGCGAGTATCGCTGCCAGTACAGTCAGGTCAAAATCCAGCTTAAAGACAGCGAAGAAACCCAGCACGATCAGCACATCATGCGCCAGCGCTGCAACGGCACCTAAAGAGAATTTAATCTGGAAACGGAAGGCAACGTAAACCATGATCATGAACAATGCCAGCAGCATGCCCATACCACCCTGCTCACGGAGCTCTTCACCCACCTGAGCACCCACGAACTCGTTACGACGCAGGCTCAGCTGCTGTTCTTCACCACTCTGTAGCGCGCCCAGTACTTTATCACCGAGTTTAGGATCATGATCCTGACCCAGGCGAATCAGAATGTCGGTTGGCGAACCAAAGGTCTGAACTACTGCATCATCGTAACCTACCCCTTTTAGCTGATCACGAATTTTATTCAGATCTGCAGGGTGTTCATAGCCGACCTCAACGAGACTACCACCCGTAAAGTCGAGACCAAACTTAAGACCGTTAACTGCAAGAGCACCTATAGAGATGACCAGCAGAACTACTGAGCAAACCGCAGCAATTTTGCGAACGCCCATGAAATTAATAATCTGTTGCGTAGACATCACAGGCTCCTCAAATAGACAGCTTTTTAAGCTGACGACCGCCATAGGTCAGATTAACCAGTGCACGTGTCACCAGAATTGCAGTAAACATTGAAGTGAGAATACCTACAGATAGAGTCACCGCAAAACCTTTAACTGGCCCTGTTCCCATAGCGAATAGAATTACCGCTGCGAGCAAGGTCGTAATATTGGCATCGAAGATGGTTGTTGTCGCGCCTTTGAAACCGGCATTAATTGCCGACTGTGGAGGCAATCCATTCTTTATCTCTTCTTTAATACGAGAGAATATCAACACATTTGCATCCACGGCCATACCCACTGTCAGCACAATACCCGCTATACCCGGCAGAGTCAGTGTTGCTGAGAGCATCGACATCACAGCCACCAGTAGCATTAGATTCAAAGTCAGTGCAACGTTCGCCAGAATACCGAAAGTACGGTAGTAGACCAGCATAAAGATCAGAACAAGCGCGAAGCCAATCTGCACGGATATCACACCCGTTTCAATATTCTGGGCACCCAGGCTAGGTCCGACTGTTCGCTCTTCGACAAAATAGATTGGCGCTGCCAGAGCACCTGCACGCAGCAACAGAGCCAGCTCTGAGGATTCACCCGCACCGTCCAGACCAGTGATACGGAAATTGTTACCCAGTACCGCCTGAATCGTTGCCAGAGAAATAATACCTTTTTCCTGGTAGCGTACTTTTTCCGCTACCTTCACACCATCTACGGTTTTTTCAACTGTCCGCTCTTTGTCTTCAACAAAGATAACCGCCATACGGCGACCGACAGCATCCTTAGTGGTACGAGCCATCAGCTCACCACCCTTGGAATCCAGAGTAATGTTTACCTGTGGCTGACCGTTCTCATCAAATGATGATTGCGCGTTGGAAACGTTATCGCCCTTGATGATGATATCTTTTTCCAGGGTAGCCTTACGTCCCAGCTCACTACGGAACTCATACACTTCGGTACGGGCCGAACTGCTTGAAGACTTAGCTTCCAGACGGAACTCCAGCGTGGCCGTTTTACCAATAATTCGCTTAGCCGCTGCGGTATCCTGAATACCCGGTAGCTGAACCACAATACGGTTACGACCCTGACGCTGAACCAAAGGCTCTGCCACGCCTAACTCGTTTACACGGTTACGCAGGGTAGTCAGGTTCTGTTTAATTGCATAGGTTTCGATATCACGCGCAGCCTGTTCGGTTAGCGTCACAATCGTGTAGAAACCATCTTCACGGTCATCAGCAGTAACCAGGAACTCCTGATACTCTTTTCTCAGCAGTTCAACCGATTGCTCACGCGCTTCAACTTTCGGGAATTTGATCGCCAGCGCACCATTCTCTTCGATATCCAGCTTACGGTAACGCAGTTTTTCTTCACGCAAGCGGCCTTTGATCTCAGAGGCATAATTTTCCAGCTTCTGTCCTACCGCTTTCGGCAGGTCTACTTCCAACAGGAAATGCACACCACCACGCAAGTCCAGACCCAGCTTCATTGGGCCAGCGCCCATTGATGAAAGCCAATCAGGTGTGGTCGGTGCCAGGTTCAAAGCAACAACATAGTCATCGCCTACAACCTTACTGATGATATCTTTGGCTTGAAGTTGTGTTTCGCCATCCGGAAAACGAATCAAACCAGCCTTTCTATCCATCTCAACCGCTTTAATTGTGATTCCTTCTCTTTCAAGAGAGGAGGTCACACGGTCAATCAAAGGCTGATCGACCTCGAACACATCACGGCTACCAGTTAGCTGGATAGCGTAGTCATCTGGATAAAGGTTAGGTGCGGCGTATAAGCCACCCAATACCAGCACGAATAAAA
>JBOEGV010000069.1:0-7823 GCA_050633605.1 Neptuniibacter sp.
TTGTTAACCCAGCCCTCTACAATGGTTTGCGTTTTTTCTACTCCATGGTTTGCGATCAGCATGGCAATTAGTGACAAGCTGTAATCTACAGAAGATGTCGTAAGGCAAAGGCGGCCTTGCCACTTTTTATCCGCAAGATCTGCGTAACCCATGAGATCAGATTCACTAACCTTTTCCGTATTGTAAATAATGGTGCGTGCGCGTTTAGAAAAGGAAAACCAGTCGTTCTTAGGGGATTTAAGATGTTCAGGTACATTCCGTTCCAGTGTTCTGGAGGGAACTGTAGCAAAGAGCCCTTTTTTAGAACCGCTCCAGAAGTAACTTGCACCCGTTCCCAGAATTATATCGGCCTTATTGCCTTGACCTTCTATCTCTAATCTTGAAAGCAGAGCTGGCATCGGCCCCACTATAAAACTGATAGCAACTCCGCTCTCTCTGGAATATTCATCAAATAAGGGTTTTACAAAACTGGCATTTTTTGAGGAGTAAATTACCAGTTCATCTGCAGCATGAACTTTTGGCAGAAATGGCATCATAGATGTCAGAAAAATCAAACAGGTTATAAATCTCATACAGATGACCTTTAACATAATAAGTATTGAAAACTGGCTTCAGGAAGGGACTGCCCATTGACGAATCAGGTTATGATAAATCCCGCTGAGCTTAACGACCTCAGGGTGCGCTGCACCTAATTCAGCAGTTAATTTCTGAATGGATTGATCCAGTTCAAACAAGGTTTCGCGCTCCTGAATATTGGACACCATGCTTTGAATCCAGAAAAAAGAGGCAACCCGTGTTCCCTTTGTTACAGGTGAAACCTGATGCAGGCTGGTGGAAGGATAAAGCACCATGTCACCGGCAGGCAGTTTGACAGTTTGCGTACCGTACTGAGTTTCAATGGTCAGCTCTCCGCCTTCATATTCATCGGGATCGGCAAGAAACAGAGTCGCAGACAGATCCGTTCTTAACGTCATATGAGTGCCGGGAATCTGCATCAGTGAACCATCTATATGGGCACCGTAGGTTTCGTTTTCGCTATAGCGGTTAAATTTTGGTGGGTAGATGCGGTCGGGCAAAGCTGCGGACACAAAAGTCGGGGTTTTTGCCAGTACCCTGAGAATATGGTTTCCCAGACTGATAGCAGGTTCCTGAGTGTCATCAAGCTGTTGGTTTTTCTTTACATTGCGAGCGATAGAACCGGCTGTGTTAATACCGTCCTGCCAGTCAGCGTTGTCTAAATGTTCTCTGAACTGACGAACCTCATCCGCAGATAGCACATTTGGAATGGTAATCAGCATTTGTTTATCGCTCCCTGCTTTTATGTAGTTCAGACTTTTTAATCTCATCAATATTGCTGCAACCGGCCATTGCCATTGTGAGTTCCAGCTCTTCGCGCAGAAGTTTGATCATATGTGCAACACCCAGAGCCCCGGCAACGCTTAAAGCATAAACCTGTAAACGACCGATCAGGACTGCGTCTGCACCTAAGGCGATGGCTTTGAAAATATCCGCCCCCGAGCGGATACCACTGTCCAGAAAGACTGGAAACTTGTCGCCCACTGCTCTTCGGATTGAGGGTAAAACGGACAGGCTGGCGGGTGCACCATCCAGTGTTCTTCCCCCATGGTTGGAGACGATGATTCCGGCAGCGCCCATTGCCTTGAGTTCTGTCGCATCATCCGGATGCATTACGCCTTTAATGATGACCGGAACCGGGCTTTGTTTAATCAGTTCCTGTAATTTTTCTTTAGAAGGTGCGTTCTGCGCATAGCTGCCGAATATATGGTTTTGTCCTTGCTTCACTTTTGACTCAGCAAACGGCTGCTGGTGAACGATGTTTGCAGCAACAATCTCCTCAGGCATTTGGAAACCTGCCCGGATAGCTCTCATGCTGGGTGCCTGAACGGCAGCATCAACGGTGACAACAATGGCCTTAAAACCTGCTTTGATTGCACGGTCGATCAGGGCTTGGGTGTCTTCTTCGCGATGTTGAAAATACAGCTGGAACCAGCGCTCTGGTCCGGCACATTCAGCAATCTGCTCAAGCGGAACTGAAGACAGGGTACTTGCCACCATACAACTATCAGTCGATTCTGCTGCATAGGCGGTAGCGATCTCTGCCTGAGAGTGGGCAAGTGACTGATAGGCTAGCGGGGCAAGGAAGATGGGATGTTTAAATTGCTGCCCTAAAATGGTCGTTTCGGTGGTGCCACTGCTGACATCTTGCAATACCCTGGGCGTAATAGAAAAATCTGAAAAAACCTTAACATTACGCTGCAATGTTACGTCATGACCGCTACCACCGGAAATGTAGGCGAGTTTATCCTTTGGAATAAAGTTGGGTGCCAGCCATTCATAGTCCTGAGCACAAACAACTTCAATAGGTATGTGATTCAGTGAGGCTAAGATTTTTTCAGATCTATCCATATCAATGTACTAATTATTTAAAAGGAGCGGGGCAGTAGGCTGCCCCTAGGCGATCGATGCTACTAGGGGAGCACCGACCGTTTTCTGGAGAACTTTTTGTGACAAAAATCCTGAATTAGAAGTTGTACTCTAAAGTCAGCTCTGCGTTTCTACGATCACCAATGTAGGTGAAAGAACCTGAACGGTAAGCAGCCAGGTAGTAATCTTCATCAAAGACATTACCTACGTTGAGACGCAGTAACATGTCACGATTCACTTTGTATGTAGCGAAAGCGTCGAAGACTGTGTACTCAGGTACGCCCAACTCCTCGTTTGCAGCGCTGTCTGGCTGTCCAGTGAAACGTGCACCTTCGTAAGTCGCACCACCGCCAAAGGCAAACTTAGGCGTAGCTTGGTAACGTAGCTGAACACTTGCAGATTTATCAGCAAAGTTAGCTAGCGTCTTGCCAACGTTTTCTTCATCGTAGGATTCCAAAACTTTAGCGTTCATGAAGGTTACGCCCGCTTGGATGCTGAGTTTTTCTGTAATGTTACCTGCCAGACCAAACTCGACGCCGTTTACGCGGTTTTTACCGGTGTTCAGAGTGCCGTTTGTGTCGTAACCTGTGCCGTCGCCCTGTTCATAGACATCTTTTTTAGTTGTGTGGAACACCGCTGCAGTAGCCAGGAATTTATCATCATTAAAACGCCATTTTGTGCCAAGTTCCCAGCTTTCTGTGGTTTCAGGGTCACCCATTCTGTCTGGGTTGTCGCTGTCAATACACAGGCCACCATAGCCACAGGATGTGCCTACATCAGACTCACCGCCGTTAATGTTACTGGCAGTGGAGTAGCTGGCATAAACGTTCGCTTTTGGTGTGATTTTGACACTTGCACCTACGTGACCATTTACAGTGCTGTCGGTATTGGCATAGTCGGTTGCTTCAGTATCACCCCGACCAAATGCTGAAAGTGAGTAATCGTAGTAGTCATAACGCAACCCGCCAAATACAGTCCATTTTTCGTTCAGGTCAACGGTATCCATAGCGGACAGGGATGTTGTTTTAACATTCCAGTCGGAATCCCAGTCACTCTTGGCAACATCACGTTTTAGAAGAGAGTTGATGCCCGAAACATTGTTGCCGTCAGCATCTGTAAAGCAGTAACTTTCGCCAACACCACGGCGTCCTGCTGCCCAGCAATTACGGGTTCCAGTCGCCTCATTTTCATAGGTACCGTTGAGTACGGTTTGATCCGTATAACTTAGGCTAAATACCATTTCATGATTGAGGCCTCCCAATTCCTGATTGGTCAGAAGGTTTAATTGATTAGCGAAGTACTCCACTTCTTGCCAACCCTGATGGGTCGAACCCGTGATAGTTGAGTAACCATTAGTGTCTGCCAGGGCATCCGCTTCACTGTTGTAACCTGTCGTGCCACTGGTGCCGGTCATCAGATAACCATTATCTGTGGTGCCGTAGCGTGACAGGTTAACGATTCGAGTTTGTGGGCTGATTTCGTAACCGATTCGCAAGGTAGCGGTATCAACCTGCGACTCCAGGAAGTCTTCATCCTGTAGGTAGACCGGAACACCTTTGACAACCTCGCCGCTGTCGCGATCAATATAGGTACCCAGGTCTGGCTTTTCATCACCCTGGAAATGGTAATAATCCGCTGTAATTTCCAGCTCGTCAGTAGGCTGGTGGGAGATAGAAAAAGCTGCACCTTTTCGCTCACGTTCGCCCGGAGAACGATCAGGAACATCTTCAGCTGCATGTAGAATATTGGCGCGGATTGCCGTGTCGTAATTGATAACCTGGTTGGTATCCAGAGTCACACGGTGATGACTGTCAGTGCCTATACCCGCTGATACTTTGGAAAAGTCGTATTCAGTGCTTGCACGTTTAGTTGCTGAGTTTACTGCACCGCCTGTAGTACCGCGCCCCGCGAATGTAGCGCTTGGGCCTTTACTGATTTCAACCTGTTCAGACGCAAAGCTTTCACGTACTGTCATTCCTGGATCACGCAGTCCATCAACAAAAACATCACTGCGGGCTTCATAACCACGGATGATATAACGGTCACCAAAGGCGTTACCGTTCTCACCTGTACCCAGTGTGATGCCTGGCTGTGCATCCAGAATCTCACGAAGATCACTACGACCGGATTCTTTAATCTGAGTGCCCGTCAG
Organism: Neptuniibacter sp.; assembly: GCA_050633605.1. GTDB lineage: Bacteria > Pseudomonadota > Gammaproteobacteria > Pseudomonadales > Balneatricaceae > Neptuniibacter. The sequence goes on from JBOEGV010000069.1 coordinate 4,598, forward strand.
TACAGTAATTGTCTGCGGTGTTTCTGCCAGTGGTTTCGTGCGTCGTGGGTCAGACAGGGTTTCGGCCAGATAAGGTGAGCCTGGAACTGCATACGGGTTAGTGTCTGGAGTAACAGATTCTTCTACCTTAAGCTTATTCAGCTCAATGCTGTTTTCTTCTGCAGTCGCAACACCGGTAACCAAAGCACCTGAGATGGCTAGAGCAAGGGTGCTTGGTGCAAAACCTACGGCTTTATTTAGCTGTCGCAGGCTGTGAGTTGGTTGCCATACTTTGTTTCTTTTCATTGTCGTTCCTTTAAAACATTTTACGCGTTGGGTTTAACGAAAATTCAACAGGAAGCGTCAGATCCAAGCTGTTCTCACCTAACGTGCTTGGTATGCGTGGGAAGGGCGCTGCCCTCAGTAGCATTTCTAAAGCTTCCTTATCCAGGCGCTCATCTCCTGAACTGGTAACAATGGCTGAGTGCTTAACTCTGCCATTTTGTTGAATTATGAATTTCACAGTTGCCGTGCCCGTCACCCCTTCTTTTCTGGCACTACGGGGGTAACGTTTAAATTTGGCAATTCGGGCTAATACCTGGCTTAGATAACTCTGCCGTGCCGCAGGATTGCCGCCGGTTTCTACTCGCTCACCTATGCCAGTGGCCAATGTGGTTTGATTTGAAGAGGCAGAGTCCGATGTCTTCATCTCATTCGGTTGTGATTCCATCGGTTTGCTTATGGCCTGATCATTTTTCTTGTGCGGTTGAGGTTTAACCTCTTTCTTTACCGCAGGTTTGGGTTCAACCTGTTGCTCTGGCTCTGGCTCTGGCTCTGGCTCTGGCTCTGGCTCTGGCTCTGGCTCTGGCTCTGGCTCAGATTCAATCTCTTGCTGAGTTTCGACTTGTTTGGGGGGAACCTCATTAATCGGGTTTTCAATCAATTCATCGTTTACTTCAGCGGCCTCAGTAAAGCTTCCTGCGAGACCCACGCTGAATAGAAGCCCATCCTGTCCTTCTGCAATAGCTCCGGCACTCAGTTCGTTGGAGAGAAAAGGGCTAAGAGCCGCAAGATGAATCAGAAATGCCGCGCTGGTACTGATAACAACATGCTTAGTCGTAATCATGGTTGCTGTACCGTAGCAATTTGCAGGCGTTTGATACCCAGTTGGCGGGTACTTTTAAGAACCGGGTCCAGAGAACTGGCTGGAAGGTCCCGATGCACATGCAGTGTAATAATCGACTCACTCGATAAGGTCAGCAGTTGCAGCGCTTTTGTCAAAGAGACGTCAGTTTCTTGCCCATTTAGAACATAACTTCCGTTTGCCAGGATCTGAATATCGACATCCTGTGTTTCCAGATCCTTTTCACTGCTGGATTGGGGAATCTGGAGTTGCTCATTCCTGGCTTCTATATGTCCCGCGATCATAAAAAAGATCAGCAGCAGAAAAACGATATTAATCGCTGGAATCATACTGTCATCCAGAGAGTTTCGAGACCGGTTTGGTGTAGGTGTTAGGGTTAATCTCATGGTGATACCGACTCGCTCAGACTGAGATCGCTAATGCCGTAGGTTTTTGCCATATCAAGCATCTTAATGATCTCCTGCACCTTGATATGGTTCAGGTATGCAAGATAAATCTTGTCACCAGACTTGGCGTAAGCCTGTAACTCATTGTTTAGGGCCGCTGAGTTAATCGGGTACTCATAACCTTTGATGCGGACAACACCGGGCTCTGTAATCAGTACTTTGACCGTCGTACTTTCCTGATTTGCCTGACCTCCAGAAGAAGCGCTGACAGAGATCTCTTTAGTACGGTTAAAAGTTGAAGAGAGCATAAAAAACAGTAATAGGATGAACACCACATCAATCAGTGGTGTCAGACTTATCAATTGTTTTGGTCTCCGATAAGTCTCAAGCAGCACAGTGACTTACTCCGGTAAGAGTAGGAGACGCTTTTTGCGCTTTGTTGTGAGTTACTACCTGAGTAACTGAGTCATTCAGAAGATGTGTTACACGTTCTACTTTACGGTCAAGCCAGCTATGAATAGCCGCAACTGGAATGGCAACCGCAAGGCCAGCCGCTGTGGTTAACAAGGCCTGCCAGATACCACCTGATAGAACGGAAGGGTCAACTTGATTGCCTGCCGCTTCCATCTGTTTAAATGCTACGATCATACCCAATACGGTGCCCATCAAACCCAGTAATGGGCTCAGGCTTGCGATAACTTCCAGAGGTCGTAGCAAAGATCGAAGTTGATGAGTCAGTTGGTTCGCCTGACGGCTTAGTTCTTCCTGTAGAGTCGCAGGTGGTTTTTCCTGACATAAACCATCCATTGCCAACAAGACAATTCTGGAGACTGGTTTACGGGCATTAAGGCTTTCTCTGGCAGATTGGGTATCGCCCTGATTCCAAAACTTAAGGCTTTTATGAACATCGCCTAGGCTTTCTGGACGCAGCAAGGCAAATTGCCAGAGTTTTAGCAGAATAATGCTTAACGCAAATACTGAAAGGGCGGACAAAATCCATACCACTGGGCCACCAATCTGTATCAATTCAATTGCCTGTTCCAGAGCCGTGTTTAACTCAGGTGCTGTAGCAATAGACTCAGCGATATCGCCTGATGTCGATGCGGAAAATCCTTCTGCCCCGGAAGCATTTATCGCTTCAGTTAAAGAGCCTTGTTGTTCGTTGATGCCATTGCTAAGCGTCAGGTTGTCTGTTGTTGCAGTCATCTCCCCGGATGTAATTACACCCTCTGTACTGTTTTCAGAAGCGGGGATCTCATTAATGGGGTGATTGGTTTCTGTTTGGGTATTCAAAGTTTATTCCTGAATATAAGAACACAAAGAAAGTTAATAATCATTTGCATTTACTATATAATTAACGGCACTTTACGTTTCCGGATGTTAAAAAGGCGTTAATTTTTGTTACGGCGTCAAAAATTAGTGCGATTGACATCCAGGTCTGCGTTTAGCAAATATTTTTAAGTTGATAAGCAGAGGGGAAGAGATGCTCAGCGTTTTACTGGTCGAAGATAATCGTGATCTTGCTCTGTCATTAATCGAGCATTTGGAAATAGAAAAAATTATCTGTGACTATGCTGTTAACGGCATTGATGGACAGACTCTTCTGGAAAACAATCGTTATGACGTAGTCATTCTGGATATCAACATGCCTGGAATGGATGGTTTAGCTCTGTGTGAAGCCCTGCGAAGCAATGGCAATGATACCCCGGTTATGATT
>JBOEGV010000070.1:0-1910 GCA_050633605.1 Neptuniibacter sp.
AAAGACAAATACGAAGCCCATACCAAAGACCATCAAATTGATGCCTTCTGATAGTAGATTATCCATCTAATGGGTGCTCCTTTGTTTATCGAACCCACACGTCAAATGATCGGCTTTTGACCTATCTACTTTGTAGTAGAACTTCACCTAACGGATGTACTAGTTTAAAGTGGAACACAATTAAACCCGAAAACTCTAAATGAGGCAATAAAACTGGACGATAATAGTTCAATGAGACTACGATTTTAAGACAAAAAAAACCGAAGATCACCATAAGCACACACCCCCCTTAGACAGTAAGGTTATCAGCTTTACCCGGACGGTAGACTTTGACATTACTAAAGCCTCTTTCCCTGAGTTGATGAGCATGCATTTGGCTCATGACACCTTTTTCACAATAAAGTAGATACTCTTTTTTTTCAGAGAACCCCTCAGCCTCTTTTGATAAAGAGAAGAAAGGCACCAGCATAATTTCACAACCTGGGATGTTCAGTGGTTTTTTCTCTTGCTCATGAGGAGCTCGAATATCCACAACCACTTGATTATCAGCAACCTTAGTCAGCGCCTCAACGGCAGCATGTACATTCACATCCTCAACAATCTCATCAATATTAATGACTTGCCGATTTTCTAATGCACGTTCCAGCACGTCATAATCGAAATCTGACTCCTCTTCCAATACTCGATCTTTTTTAGCACAGGTAGTAGGTTTGTCAGAGATAACTCCACAGTATTCAGGAATATTTTTTGCGAAATCATAGGCACCGATCTCACGTGTAATATCAATAATATCCTGCTTATCCATAGTGATAAGCGGTCGAACCACTAATTTTTCGGTAGCCGCATCAATTATTGCAAGATTAGGCAACGTCTGACTGGATACCTGAGCAATACTCTCGCCTGTCACCAAAGCATCAACTTTTAATCTGTCAGCGACCTTTTCACCTGCACGCATCATCATTCTCTTCAATACCACTCCCATATGGGAATGATGTACCGATTGAAGGATCTCACCAACAACTTCATCAAACGGAATAGTAATGAACTTAACGCGCGCAGAAGAACCAAATTTCTGCCAAAGGTATAGAGATATCTGCTTCACACCAATCTCATGCGCATGTCCACCCAGATTGAAGAACAGAAAATGTGTTTTACACCCACGGCGCATAGACATATAGCTGGCAACAATAGAATCGAAGCCACCAGAGATAAGCGATACTGTTGCTTCTTGCGTACCGAGAGGAAATCCACCCAAGCCCTTATACGTATTAGTCACTACATAGAGCTTGTCGTTACGAATTTCCAGGTCAACATAGACATCAGGGTTATGCACATTCACCCCAGCGGAGTCTGCATGTTGGTTGAGACCCCCTCCAACATAACGCTCAACATCTATCGACCTAAAATCATGCTTGCCTGAACGCTTTACACGCACTTTGAAAGTTTTTCCTTTCAGAGTATCCGCATAAATACTGAAAGCCTTTTCATAAACATCATGAAAATCGCCCAAGGGGTATTCGGTAACTTCAACAAAACTATGAATGCCCGGGGTGCGCATAAGCAGATCTACAACCTGAGCTACTGTATCCGCATCAGCCTGCTCACATTCAACGTCTAATTTATCCCACTGCCCTTTAACACGAATCTGCTCATCAATTCTGCGCATCATATTCTGCAGATTACTCTGCAAACGCTGAATCAGACGCTTACGGACTGGGCGGCTTTTGATGGTAATTTCTGGGAACAAACGAATGGAAAACTTCATAGTCTCAAGCTCGAGTCGACTGATAAATAATCTGGTAATTATAAAGTGGAGTTACTTATTTATATAGATGCAGAAGATGGCGCGCCCGAGAGGATTCGAACCTCTGACCGCCTGGTTCGTAGCCAGGTACTCTATCCAGCTGAGC
>JBOEGV010000071.1:0-25271 GCA_050633605.1 Neptuniibacter sp.
TGCCACGCCAGAACCATTTATCGATCCACTTCTGCACGATTGGAACATTGTCTTCATGCTGTTCCAGCAAGAACTTAATGATCTCAAGACCCAGTGTCATATGACGAGCTTCATCCGACTGGGCTGAGAAACCAAAGGTCACAGTAGCCATATCGCCGTTGTAGGCAGCGCCTGACATGAAGGGCACAAATACCAGGTTGGTCAATACATATTCAAAGGAGAAACCAATCGCCAGCATAAATTCAAACGGGCCCGCACTTCGGGCATCGTTGAAGAAGGATTTAGGAACGGAGAGATACCATACGCGGTCATGCATATAGCTGTATTCCTGGAAGCCATCGAAGAACTTGTTGTAATGGCTCATCGCATGGATCTGAGTCTGGACGTGACGCAGCTCATCCAGTGACTGCATCTGACACGCCACTCGCGCACCCACACCACCAAACTGTCGACCCACATGGGCAAAGCCCTGATAGGCTTGATATTCCAGCGGGGATATACCTGTTAAAAACAATTTCAGCGCATTCACATAACGCGGATCTGTCACATTCAGATGTGCATTGTTCTGAGAAAAAGCATCAAAGATTGCATAGAGTTTTTTCTCTTTCTCTGCCTGATACTTCCAGTAGGAATCCATGGTCAGACGGAACGGGTCTTCCCATTTATCCCAGTCGGTAATCTTGATCCCTTCGAAATCCCCAAAAGGAAAGGCTTCTTTACGATCAGCATAGGAGTATTCCCAATCCAGATCACGCGTCAGCAAACGGTATTTATCTTTTATGTTCAGTTTCTTAGCCATGACTCAGATCCTCATTCGTTCCAATGCAGACTCAGCGAGTCATCATCTTCTTCAACGTTGCCACCTAGTGTGATCAGATTGATGTGCAATTCCTGCACATCCCAGTCACGACCCATTTTCTCTTCCACCGTTTCACGGTTAATGGTCAGACGACCTTCCATTTCGATACGGATCATTGCCGGCATATGAATTACCGTTGCCTCCGGGTTATCTTCCTCAATTGCTTCGACGATATAGCGGGACTCATCGTTGTCCTGCAGTGCGATATAGACTTTTGACATCGGTGAATCCTCTTATTTGAANNCGGCTTTTGCCAGACGTTTATCTAGTGCTTCGCGAGCAGTCTGCAAGGCACCCTCTTCTACCGCTTCATGAGCCAGCAGCGATAATGCTTCTTCTGCTTTGCCACGCCACTTCTCAATCCAGCCTTCCAGCAGTGTTTTGTTCTCTTCGGATTCTGCCGCTGCTATCTTCAGCACCGCATCGACCCAGCGATTGGTATCCTTAGCCCACAGCTGCATAAACTCAGTTAGCATGCCCACATCGTGGTTACCGGACTCCGACAATTTCGCTTCGAACTGATCAAAGATCAGGTTGTACATCAGGGAATCCATCACCACATCCTGAGCCACCAGCACTTCAAACCAGTCTTCTGTCACAGTGGTTTCTTCACAAAAACGACGCAGCCCTTGCCAGATCGGATCGCTCATCCAATAGGATTTGGCTTCTTTAAGAGAGTCACCCGTATTACCATCCAGAATCAGGCCGATGCGGGAGATATATTGCGCAATGCCTAAACGGTCCATGCCGTTGTACAAACAGGCTTGGGTAATCGCGGTTCCGTAACCGTAAGCACTGGCGTACATGTTGTTGAGGTTAGCTGTGTGTTCTGTATGTCGCAGCGGTAACAGGCAACGTATGATTTTCAGCTTCACTTCTTCTGAAAGGTGGTCAGCTAGCTTACGCTTTTCGAAGAAGGCGTAGTTGCTCTCAGCAACTTCCTGCATCTTAGCGCGCTGCTGCACGTAGGTGCCGTAGTAGAACTGGCGCGGATCTTTAAACGCGTACCAATCTTCCATCTTCAATGCGGTACGACTCGGGTCGTTCAGCTCTTTGTCTGGTTGCCACAGTGGGCGGTAGTGAAAATAGGCCTCTGACTGCACATCATAGGTTGCTTCCTGATAGCGAGTCGCCGGTTTATCACCGAAGCGACGCTCGATATGCGCGAACGTATTACGTATAGGTTCGAGCGTTGCTGTTTTTATCTCAATTGTCATTTTGCAGCACTCCAAATTATTTTTGTTTTAAGGATTTGAACTGTCGTGATTTCGCGCCATGAGTGTGTTCTCTCCGTAGCGCCACTTTTCCATCTCTGCATCAACAGCCTGCATCTGTTCATTGGTCATATGCACAACATTATTCGCTTCACAAAAGTGCTTAAACGCACCCGGTGGCATGATCAATTCAACAAACAGGTTTGGGTCACCAATTGCGAAATCAAATTCAACAAACCTTGCGCTTTCAGGGCTTCTGACCCGAATATATTTCTGCACACTGTCCAGGAATTCAGGACGAGTTGATCCCTGCCCGCGCTCATTTACACAGGACATAAATACTCCAAAGGTAAAATGCAGGGCATCGGCGATGCCCTGCAAAGAGAACGATCAGGTCACAACGGTTAAGAAAGTTTCATGCAGTTTACGTTGTGGGTAGTCCAGACCTTGCGCGAAGTTATCGAAGGTCCAGGTGATTGTTTCGTAATCCGGGTATGGCTGGTATCCACCCATGAAGGTTTCGAAACGGTTGCCGGAAGGGTCCCAGGCGTAGATAGTGCAGCCTCGAGTGATACCGTGCCTTGTTGGGCCAATATCTACATTGACCTCATTCATGGACATGATGTCACCCGCGCGCAGCACTTGTTCCCAGCTATCCATCAGGAATGAACAGTGGTGCAGCTTGCCTGGTTCTGGATATTCAGCAAAAGCGATGTCATGAACTTTGTGAGAGCAAGACAACCATATTGCAGCTTCGCCATCACCTGCTTCATTAAGCACTCGCTCAACCAGAAAGAATCCAAGAACTTCTTCAAAGATCTTTTTGTTTTCAGCTACATTCGGTCCATAAAGAAGCATATGATCCAAACGAACCGGAGCAATACCCTTTTCGCTTGCCTCATACCAGGGACCCGGGTTAGTCATAGGTAGGCCATTACCTATTGAAGTTTTAGTGGCATACAACTCCATGGTGTGACCCGTAGGAAGCATAAAACGAACACGTTCGCCTGTTTCCATCAAATCTCCCGCTGGCATACGGGTCGTTTCGAGACCATAGGCTTGAAGATCTTTTTCCAGCTGGTCCAAAGTTGCTTCATCAAGCACTTTAAAACCGAAGAAATCGATACCCGCCTCATCCGCCTCACGAATGATGTAACTGTTGTGGTCACGCTCATCCCAGCATTTGAAATAAACACGACCCTGATCATCACGACCAGTCTCTACTAAGCCCATCACATCTGTGTAGAAGCGCACGGATTCATCTAAATCCAATACGCGAACTTGAGCGTGTCCAGGTCGTATAACGCCTGTCATTGCCATTGTAATTCTCCTAAATTTCTTTTATTTATTCTTAGGTGCCCGCCTGCATTAGACTTAGCAGGAACAAGGCCAATTACAATATATTTATAAATATCAATCACTTATTTAAAAACCAAATAAACACGCCAAATATAACGTTCAAAAATGAACAGATAAAGCTTCACAAACGTACAAATTTGAACTATTAATACAAAACGTACAATTTTGTACAGACAAACAATCTTCAAGTTCATAAAAGATAAAAATTAAAGATGAGCGAAAACAGGTTACTACCCCAGTTCAAGATTAAAGAAAAACTCAGGTTTAATGATGATCAATGCAAGATCACACTAGATAGCAACAGAATGTTGCTATTGCACGCTGAAGCTTTCTCACATCTGAAAAACGAACTTTTTAACACTCTCGATCCCAAGGTTGCCCAGGGTCTAATGATTCGCATGGGCTATATCTCAGGGCAATTAGATGCGGATGTGGTTTTAAAAATGTATGGATCCGGAGACGATGATGTCTTCGATTTAGGACCTGCGATCCATGGTCTTGAAGGTTTTGTTCACGCTGAAATACTTGAACATAAAATAGACTGGGGTAAAGGTAGTTTCTATGGCCGGGTACGATGTTCAGGTTCTGTAGAAGCAGAACGTTATCTGCAGGAACACAGTTCACACAGTGATTGTCCGGTATGTTGGAGTGTAGTTGGTTACGCCTCTGGTTACGTAAGTCGTTTCTTTAAACGCTTTATCGTATTTAAGGAAATTGAATGTAAAGCCTGTGGTAACGATGATTGTATCCTGGTTGGCAAACCTGCTGAAGCCTGGGCTGATGACGATACCTATATCAACTACTTTAAAGCTAATTATGAAAACGAATCTCCACTCGAAAGCGAACTGAACAAACTACGTGGGGCACGCCCATTTAAACAGTTTGATCAAGGTGATCTTCTTGGAGAATCCAAAGAGTTCACTAAAGCATTCGAGTATCTGACGCATGCAGCAAACACACCTATTAACGTGTTGCTGCACGGTGAAACCGGTGTTGGTAAAGAGGTATTTGCCCGCTGGCTTCACAAGAACAGTCAACGCAGCGAATCTCCTTTTGTAGCGATCAACTGCGGAGCTATCCCGAACGATCTGATTGAAGCGGAACTATTTGGTGTCAAACGCGGCGCATACACAGGTGCCAGTCAATCCCGCCCCGGGCGTTTTGAGCTCGCCAATGGCGGCACACTGTTTCTCGATGAACTTGGAGAGCTCTCCCCCTCCGCCCAGGTAAAACTACTCCGCGTACTGCAAACAGGAGAACTTGAACGCCTGGGTGATAGCCAGACGATAAAAGTTGATGTCAGACTGGTAGCTGCAACAAACGTAAATCTTCAGGAGGCGATTAAGCAGGGGGATTTCCGCTCAGACCTTTACTATCGAATCGCCACTTTCCCAATCGAAATTCCACCTCTCAGAGAGCGTAAATCTGATATCCCCATTCTTGTGGATTCGATGATGGAAAAATATGCGCCTTTGTATAAGAAAAACATTCTGGGGATCTCAGGTGCCGCGATGGCATCCCTAATGAACTATGGGTGGCCAGGCAATATTCGGGAGCTACAGAACATTATTGAAAGAGCGGTTCTACTAGCCCCGGATAATGGCATGATTGAGCAAATTCATCTTGAGCATAACAGGGAAAGTCACAACCCAAATGTAACGGTTGCAGATAACTTCACAGAAGTTGCTCCGGTTACTTATGCAGAGGCAGAAGTGGATATTTATAAACAGCTACTTGATTCAAATATCAGCTTACAGGCATACGAATTAAATCTGATCAAAAGAGCAATGGAAACTACAGATGGCAATATGACCAAAGCTGCAAAGCTACTTGGAATAACACGGCGACAAATAGCATATAAATTAAAACAGGAAGTTTAAGGTAATAACGATGCACCGCTACAAACTTTCATAAGTTATACAATAGCGGTGTCACAGTTATGTACCGTATCTGGTGATTACGTACGAGGCCGATGACAGTAAGAAAAAACCTACGATCAGAGGAATTATCGTTTCGTTATACGATTGTCCGACAATGGTTCCAAAAATAACTGACAGTAGCATTGATACAACACCAACAAAACTTGATGCAACTCCGGCTATATCTCCAAAACCAGATAAGGCTAGTGTACTCAAATTACCGAATAACAATCCGGTAGGAATCATAATGACAAAGAAATAGACCATCACAAACCATAATGGCGGCACTGAGCTCAGCCAATAACAACAAATGAGAGCAGCCAGAGAAAGTAAGGCAGAAACGATCTGAGATTTTATAACAATGCCTTTCATTCCAAAAAACATTACGAGTTTTGAATTCAGAAAACTCGCCATCCCGACACCTGTCGCCAAAGCAGCAAAATAGAATGGAAAAGATTCACCCAAACCATAAAGCTCTTGAAAAGCTTGTGGAATAGAGCTTATAAAACCTAAGAAAGCACCAAATACCATGCCGAGTGAAACGGTATAGGAGATCGCCACTTTATTTAAGGATATTTCTTTAATACCGCTCAAAAGCTCACTCCATGTAAAGCGCTTTCTTTTTTCAACCAAAAGCGTTTCTGGAAATCGAAGAGCAAACCAACAAAAAATAGTGACTGCGATTATTAATAGAACACCAAAAATCATCCTCCAGCCAAATGTGAGTAAAATCTCTTGTCCGATGATGGGCGCGATAATGGGAACAGTCAGAAAAGTCGCCATGACCAGTGACATTACTCGTGCCATCTGAGGCCCTTCAAACTGATCCCGAACAATTGCCATTGTCACTATCCTCGGACCAGCTAAACCAAAACCTTGTAATAACCTGCCCAATAACATCACCTCAAGACTCGTTGAGACTAATGAAATTACAGTTCCTACTATAAAGATTGAAAAACCCAGATACACGGCAGGTTTCCGACCCTTTGCGTCAGATAATGGGCCATATATGAGCTGACCAATGGCGACACCAGCAAAAACAGAGATAATGATCCATTGAACATCATTGCTGTGTTCAACACCCAAATCATGGCCTATAACTTGTAAAGCTGGCAGCATCAGATCAATCGCCATAGCCAGAAAGCCTGTCATGCAAGCCATGATCATCACAAACTCTGTGAAACCAACTTTTTTATTCATTTATATATCATCTAGGTGAATGAAATTCTGGACATAATGACTCGTTGAAATCGTGCTTAAAACAGGTCGTATATCGTTGTAATAAACTACATATGTGAACAGCAATTAAATGCGTTCAAACATTAAGTCCTTAAAGGAATTCTGGTACATATATATTTAGCCTTTTGGTCCAGCTTTATTGCCTCTGGCACCTGGATTACAGCAGTCCCCATTGCCTTTATTAACTCGCTGTCTTGATCATTGAGCAAAAGACCATCTTCTTCGAACAAAATAACCGCTTTGACTTTGTAACGTTTAACCATTGCCACGAGTTCGCCGGGATAATGGACAACAGCACCATTGATTAAATTCAGATGGTTCCATGGTTCTTCATCAATAAGAGCAATAACCCTATGAGAAGCTGTAGAGTTCATTGCCTTTGAAACAACGTGACTGTTATAGCCAATGCCGACAATGATAAGTGGGATATCTTGATTGCGCTTCCTCAAAAAGAGTCGCTTGTACAATAACGAAAAGAATCCTTCCACTGGCGTCTAACCTGTTATGCATTGAGGTTTAATTGAATCTGTAAACGCTCTTGCACTGTGTGCAACGATATATTCTGATATTGGCTCTCATCCATCTGAGTATTACAGGAGTATCGCAGCGCACCAGAGTCGCTTCATCCCCACAGCAGGAACAACGAAGAGTTTTAATTTTCCTTGCACCCAACAGTTCTGGAAGTTTCATTTGGACCATTAAGGGCTGCATATCCAAAACTCATATTCAATATGGGGAAAGAAATGACCAGGAGTAAAACAGGCTGTAACAATTCGTTCAGCCCGTTTGCAATTCAGAATTCTTCCGTATCAATCTCTTTTTGTGTAGCTTCGTTATATCGCGTACCTGCCACAGTTTTGCTGTTAATAATTGAATCCAGCTTTTCAAAAGATTCAGCACTTAGGGTCAAATCAACAGCTTGGATATTCTCTCGCAGATGTTCAGGACTGGTAGTACCCGGAATTGGAATAATGTTGCTATCCCGTCCCAATAACCACGCCAATGACAGCTGGGCTACGGAGCAGCTTTCGGCTTTAGCAATCTCTGCTACCTGAGAATAAAGCTGCATATTTTTTGGGAAGTTTTCCGGATAAAACCTAGGCATGTTACGACGAATATCTTTCTCTTCAAATTCATCGAAACCTTTAGGATCGTCGGTTAAGAATCCCCGTGCCACAGGACTGAATGCGACAAAACGTGTACCTAACTCCCGACAGGCTTCAAGCACTGCAAGTTCTGGGTTACGAGTCCAGAGAGAGTACTCGGTCTGAACCGCAGCCACCGGATGGACTGAATGCGCTTTACGCAATGTCTGTGCAGATACTTCGGATAAACCAATTGAACGAATTTTACCTTCGCTCACCAACCGGGCAAGCTCACCTACACTGTCCTCAATTGGAACATTTCGGTCCCAACGGTGAAGGTAATAAAGGTCGATCACCTCAGTCTGTAATCGTTTCAGACTGTCTTCACAGGTTTGGCGAATCATATCTGGATGGCCGTTAATCTCTCTTACACCGGCATCGTTTTTGAACATACCACACTTACTGGCAAGGAAATATTCATCACGTCGATGACGTAAAACCTCTCCAATTAGAGTTTCATTCGCTCCAAAACCATACAAAGCGGCTGTATCAAGCATACTGTAACCCAAATCCAGCGCCTCATTGAGCACCTTCTCAGCCTGATTTTTGTCAGGAGGGGTACCGTACGCATGGGATAAACTCATACAGCCTAAACCAATCGCAGAACATTCCTGTCCATTTAATGTGCGCGTTTGCATATACTGGTTCCCGATACTTAAGCTTCCAGGCACTGCTCAAGGCGATGTAATGTTTCCATTGCCGGATAGCATTTAGCCAGGCTTGAATTTGGTTCACGCCCTTCACGAATCGCAGAGAAAAACTCTCGGTCCTGAAGTTCAATACCATTGAAAGATACAGCGACATCAGACAGATCAATCGCATTTCCATGCCCATCTTCAAGATCATCGTAACGCGCAATATACGTGCCTTTGTCACAAATATAACGGAAGAAAGTGCCGAAAGGACCGTCGTTATTGAAAGACAGTGAAAGCGTACAAAGTGCACCGCTTTCTGTTTTCATACCGATACTCATATCCAAAGCGATGCCCAGGTCAGGATGAACAGGCCCCTGTAAAGCTTGAATCTGTGATGCAGTTTCACCCGCCTGATACTGGAACAGATCAACAGTGTGACAAGCATGGTGCCAAAGAAGGTGGTCCGTCCATGAACGTGCTTCACCTTTCGCATTAGTGTTTGTACGGCGGAAGAAATAAGTTTGAACATCCATTTGCTGGACTTTCAGTTCCCCGGCCTGAATTTTATTATGAATCCACTGGTGACTCGGGTTAAATCGACGAGTATGACCAGCCATTGCAACCAGACCGGTTTCTTTTTGCAGAGCTACGATCTCTTTGGCATCTTCAATATTGTCAGCCATTGGGATCTCTGTTTGCACATGTTTACCTGCAAGCAGACACTGCTTAACCTGAGCGGCATGCACCTGTGTAGGCGTCGCAAGAATGACACAATCCACATCATCACGAGCCAGACTTTCAGCTAGATCAGTCGTGTAATGAGGGATGCCATGTACCTCTGCAAACGCCTTTATTTTTTCTAAATTACGGCCACCGACAACAGATACCACTTCCGCATCTTCAATTGCATTGATTGCTTCCAAATGCTTCATACCAAACGCACCAGCAGCGCCCGCAATACATACTCTCATCGTTACACTCCAAATGAGCCAGAAAAATTAGTTACCGTTAAACCTAACAACACCCGTCAGACAAAGGAAATTAATTAATGAAAATACCTATTCATTTTTTTGAACGGGGCCGAACAAAATCAAACCTTTTATAACTAAATAAAACCACCCAACCATTTGAAATTTAGTGTTTTTATGCGGATAAAATTATCACCCTAAAGCAATAAGAAAAATTAGACTTGAAGTTATTTTCTTAGTCACTCATTAACAAAGTAACCATCAAAAATTCTCATCGGTTAATTGCTTTGATTTATCAACTAATATTTCTATGAACACCTGCTGTGTCGATGTTGCCTGCCACCCCTTACGAGTCGTTATACCTATAGGCCGACAGGCGCCATCCATATCAAAAGGCACGACCTTTAGCAGACCTTCTGACAATTCCCTTTGTACCTGATGCTCTGAAATCATGGTTAACCGATCGCTGCCTTCAAGAAGCGACCGGATCAGGATCTGTGAACTGCACTCAACTAACCTTTCAGGTACAGGCCTTTCGGCATCAATAAACAGGTTATCGAAAATCGCTCTGGTTGGGGTTCCTACACGAGGCACCACCCACGAAGCCTCAGATAGCGTATCTAAATTAAGATCGGTTCGTATCTGATACGGATGATCTGGTCTCGCAACAATGACTACTTCCGAGGAAAAAAGCTCCTGCTGTACAATGTCATCACATGGAGCAGGGAAACGCAGCGCACCAATCAACAGGTCTATATCTGCATGACGCAGATGGTACAAAAGATCATTGTATGGTCCATCGTTAATACTGATTTTGAAATCTGGGTATTGGTTTGTAAATTCAATAATTGTGCTTGGCAGAACCGATGTCCTGGCCAACGGCATACTACCGATAACCATATGTCCGATTTCCCGGTTATTTAGGGAAAAGATCTCTTCTCTGGCCTGATCTATTTCTGAAAAAGCCAATTTAGTTGCTTTACTAAGATACAGCGATGCCTTAGTAGGACTAATTCCAATACTGGTTTTTTCAAACAGTGTGATGCCTAACAGGCTTTCCAGATCTTTTGCCGAACGATGTAAGGACGATTGTGAAACACCCAGATTTCGGCCCGCCACACTGAAGCTTCTCGCCGCTGAAACGGCAATTAGCGCTCTGAGTTGAGTCGTGGTTACCAGATTAAGTAACTGATTTGCGTTAGTAGCCCCCTGCCTTCCCCCAATTCTAACCGTATCTTTAATGCCTTCAAGGATCATTTGCATAGCACGCTCAACCCTTTGGGCAAGCAATCTTCCGCATTCTGTCACGTACATTCCATCACTTTTACGATCAAAGAATGTCGCTTCAAAACTGACCTCTAATTTAGAAAGTGCTTGGGTAATTGCTGGTTGGGAAAGAAACACCAATTCAGTTGCCTTGCTAATACTTTTACATTTAGACACTGCAAGAAAAGCTCTTAAGTGTCTGATATTAGGAGCATTTACCACGTTTTTTATCCCTTTATTTTTTTTGTTCTAATTATATCCTATATCAAAATCTAATAACTGCGAATTAAATTGAAATAGCTTTCGTCTAACTGGCACCTAATACTCAAGGAAATATTTGACGTTATTTTTACAATTATTCAGTTTTAATGAGACACACAAGATGATTATTGATTGCCATGGACACTACACAACAACACCACCCGGTGTAGCGGATTACCGCGAAGCACAGAAAACAGCTGTAGCACAAGATCCAAAATTTAAAGGCGATAAAGGCAAAGTTATTGTCAGTGATGACGAGATCATCGAAAGTATCGAAACTAATCAGTTACGTTTACAGAAAGAGCGTGGCACTGACCTGACCATCTTCTCACCTCGCGCCAGTTGGATGGGGCACCACATCGGTAACGAATACACCAGCCAGTACTGGACCGAACATCAAAATGATCTGATCAAACGTGTTTGTGATCTTTTTCCAAAGAATTTCGCTCCAGTTGCTCAGTTACCACAATCTCCAGGCGTCGACCCTGGTAAATCTGTAGCGGAACTTGTGCGTACTGTTGAAGAGATGGATTTCATCGGCTGCAACCTGAACCCGGATCCATCCGGTGGACACTGGCAGGATGCATCACTGGGTGATAAGTCTTTCTATCCGCTCTACGAAAAGATGTGTGAGCTGGACGTACCAGCGATGATCCACGTAAGTGCAGCATGTAACGACTGCTTCCATACGACCGGTTCCCACTACCTGGGTGCTGACACAACCGGCTTCCAGCAGTTGATCATGTCTGATGTCTTCAAAGACTTCCCTGAGCTTAAGATTATTATTCCTCATGGCGGGGGTGCAGTGCCATATCACTGGGGACGTTTCCGCGGTCTGATGCAGGATCAGGGTTATGAACCACTGGAAATCTCCGCTTTGAAAAACATCTATTTTGATACCTGTGTTTACCATCAGAAAGGGATCGATCTGCTACTGGACATCATCCCAACAGAAAACATCTTGTTCGCATCAGAGATGATTGGTGCGGTACGCGGTATCGACCCGGAAACAGGTCATTATTTCGATGACACCAAACGTTATATCGACAACAACACCAAGTTGAACCCTGAACAGAAACAGATGATTTTTGAAGGTAATGCTCGTCGAGTATTCAACCGCCTGAAAATCGTTGAATAAACAGCCGCGTTGCTAGAGGAATAATAAAAATGAAAGAGAACGTTGTTGTACAGAAGATCGAACGCGCAGACCAGGCAGTGATTGATGAGCTGGCAAAGCTGGGCGTCGCAACCGTACATGAAGCTCAGGGACGCAGAGGACTGTTAGCAGACCATCTTCGCCCTATTCAACAGGATGTGGCTGTTGCCGGTTCTGCGGTGACCATCTCTGGAGCCGCGGGTGATAACTGGATGATGCACGTAGCCATTGAACAGTGTCAGGAAGGGGATATTATGGTCTTTGCACCGACTTCACCTTCTAATTTCGGTTTCTTCGGTGACCTGTTGGCAACCTCTGCACAATCACGAGGGGTTAAAGGCCTGATTATCGATGGTGGCGTTCGTGATACAAAGATCCTACGTGAAATGAATTTCCCGGTATGGGCTAAACATATTTTCGCTCAGGGCACGATCAAGGAAACTCTGGGCTCTGTAAACATTCCTCTGGTCTGTGCAGATGAGCTGGTAAACCCGGGTGACATCATCGTAGCCGATGACGATGGCGTAGTGGTCGTCCGCCGCGAAGAAGCAGAAGAAGTACTGAAAGAAGCTCTGGCACGCGAAGCACGCGAAGAAGAAAAACGAGTGCGTATGGCGAACGGTGAGCTAGGCCTGGATATTTATGACATGCGCCCTCGCCTGAAAGAGAAAGGTTTAAAATATGTCTGATTCCATACGTTGTATGTGGATGCGTGGCGGCACCTCAAAAGGCGCGTATATCCTTGCAGAGGATCTGCCCACAGACATAGCAGAAAGAGACCAGATTTTACTACGGGTCATGGGCTCTCCAGACCCACGGCAAATTGATGGAATAGGTGGTGCCGACCCACTTTGCTCAAAAGTGGCGGTAGTTAAAAAGTCAGAAAAAGTCGGTGTTGATGTCGACTACCTTTTCCTTCAGGTGTTTGTGGACCAGGCTGTTGTTACGGATGCTCAAAACTGTGGCAACATCCTTGCGGGAGTAGGCCCTTTTGCGATTGAGCGAGGCCTGGTTTCAGCAAAAGATGGATCTACTCCAGTATCCATTTTTATGGAAAATACAGGACAGATTGCCGTTGAAGAGGTACCCACCCCGCAAGGCAAAGTCACCTACAAAGGTAATGCCAGTATTGATGGTGTTCCCGGCACTGCCAGTGCCATACCTGTCACATTCAGAGATACTGCAGGATCAAGCTGTGGCGCACTCTTACCGACTGGTAATCAGGTTGATGTTATTGATGGTATTAAGGTTACCTGTATTGATAACGGCATGCCGGTTGTCATCATCGCAGCTGAAGATATGGGCATCTCCGGTACCGAATCCCGAGAGGAACTCGAACAGAACGAAAACCTGAAAAGCCATCTGGAATCTATTCGTATTAAGGTAGGCCCGTTGATGAATCTGGGTGATGTTACACATAAATCCGTGCCTAAAATGACCATGGTGAGTGCACCAAAAGCCGGGGGTATTATATCAACCCGTACCTTTATCCCTCACCGCTGTCATGCGTCAATTGGTGTGCTCGGAGCAGTCAGTGTAGCCACCGCCTGTATTTTGCCCAAATCACCAGCCTACGCTCTGGCAAATCTACCTGAAGGCAATAAGAAAACCATGCCGGTAGAACATCCAATCGGAGAAATGACGGTCATTCTTCAGCTTAATGATCAAAATGAGGCTGATAATGCGGCGATTTTACGCACAGCCCGTAAACTATTTGATGGCGAAGTATTCGTCTAAGACTATTGGGAAAAATGATGGACGCAGATTATCTACCTTTTCACGACAGCCCGAGCAAGCCGGAGTTTAAAGCACCCGCAGGTGCAGTTGATGCTCACTGTCACGTTTTTGGTCCAGCGGATAAATTCCCGTACCACCCAAAACGTAAATACACACCTTGCGATGCTTCCAAAGATCAACTGTTTGCACTGCGTGACTATCTTGGATTTGAGCGGAATGTCATTGTTCAGGCTTCCTGCCATGGCACAGACAACGCAGCACTGATTGATGCGCTTACCACCGCTGGAGAACTAGCACGTGGTGTAGCGGTTGTTGATCCTGCCATCTCTGAAGAAGAGCTTCAGGTAATGCATGAAGCAGGCGTCCGGGCAGTACGTTTTAACTTTGTTAAACGTCTGGTGGATTCAACGCCAAAAGAGGTGTTCCTGAATGTTGCTGAAAAGATTAAAAAACTTGGCTGGCACATTGTTGTGTATTTTGAAGCCCCGGATCTGGAAGAACTGATTCCATTCCTGAAGCAGCTGGATACCACCATTGTGGTTGACCACATGGGTCGTCCGGATGTGGCAAACGGTGTGGATCATGAAGACTTTCAGCGTTTTGTTAACCTTCTTGAAGAAAACCAAAATATCTGGACAAAAGTAAGCTGTCCGGAACGTCTGACGCTTCAGGCTCCGGATTACAGTGATGTGGTTCCATTTGCTCGCACCCTGGTTGAGAAATTCCCAGACCGCGTTCTGTGGGGCACTGACTGGCCGCACCCAAACATGAAATCTCATGTTCCGGATGACGGTAAGTTAGTTGATGTTATCCCAATGATTGCAACAACTGAAGAATTACAAAAGAAGCTGCTCATTGACAATCCAATGAGTCTCTACTGGAAATAACTGCTCTAAACGCTCCACTAGCTCGGTTTAAGTGGGCTTCGAATACCCACTAACCTTTTGGCTCTAGCTAGTGTTTTTATTGGCCCCGGACGGGGCCTTTTTTTTCACTTTGTACCCTTCTGTCCCTAAACTGTTGTTGCGTGCAATAACAGTAAACAAAGCCCTCCCACTAAGATGTCTTATTGAAAACATTTTATGCGGAGGGCTTTTTATTCTGAAATTACGTTTTATTGCAGCACGTGGCCGGTTTGAAAAACAAACCTTTAACAAATCCGCCTTTATAACTGTTTTAATAATGCAATCCTGTGATCGGTCTATCCAATTTAAGTTCGACTTAGACAAGCTATCATTAAGTAACCGACTTAATGAGCAACAAGAAATGAAAATAATTAGAACAATCTATTTGCTAGCGGGTATTCTGAGTTTAACACTGGGGATCATCGGTGCATTCATCCCCATCCTGCCAACTACCTGTTTTGTCTTGTTTTCCGCTTTCTGTTTTTCGAAAAGCTCCAAAACAATGCATAACTACCTATCGAATCATCCTGTGGTCGGTACATCGATCAAAAAATGGGAAGAGAACGGCGAAATCCCTTTCAGGATCAAACTCCTGTCCAGTGGGGTAATGCTCTCATCTATTAGTTATCCTTTGTTCTTCCTGGAATTTAATTTTCTTTCGAAACTCGCGATTGTCACAACCATTATATTGGCCCTGATATATATCTGGACACGACCATCCGAGTCAGTTGACTACAAACCTCAGAAGATGCTGGCAATAAAACGCTGATATACATTCAAGTTCAGCCTATTGATTGTGAAAACATACCTTTCTGATCCTGGACTATTACTTATCACGTTGCTCGCGGAATTCACCCGGGGTCAATCCCACACGTCGTTTAAAGAATCGAGAAAAATAGGCTGGGTCTTTAAAGCCAAGATCATACGCAATCAGTGAAGCGGGAGCAGCAGTGTAGATAAGGAAACGTTGCGCCTCCAGAATCAATCTATCCTGCAGCAACTCGTTAACACTTTTACCGGAAATTGCATTACAAGCACGGTTTAACCCCATAGGGGTAGTATGCAATGACTCCGCATAGAACTTAGCTTTCTGGTGCTCTTTGTAGTGTTTTTCAATCAGTTCACACAGCTGTTTGTAACGCTGTTCGTAGCGACTGCCACTGTCTTTACTAGATGAAACTGTTTGCAGTTTTCGCCCAACCTTTACCAGAAGCGAAAAAAGCAGCCATTCGAACATCACTTTTCGACCTTTCTGAATCCCCAGATACTCCTGTTTCAGTTGGCCAAAAATATAACTTAGAAACTCAGCATCAGTATCATCAGGTTCAAATGTACTGATATGTGCCTTGCCGAATAACTCATCAGAAAACGGGAATTCGCGATAAAAATGCTCTTCCATCACTACCAATTGGGAAACGGTTACCACCACGCCAGAAGTGGACTCCTCATTGAACTCAAAACCATGCACCACCGAACTCGGAATGGTGATAAGGCATGGCCCATATTGCTGTTCCTCATGACCATCAATATGAATTCTTACTCCACCTCGCTCAACATAAACCAACTGAAACATCTTCGGGTGGGTGTGGATGTTGATGGTCCAGTCAAATAACTCAGCGCGAGTACGGATATCCTCTATATGAATAAGTTCTGGATCATTTGAGGACTGATCTTCACTGTAAAGCCCATAACTCGAGATTAAGGACTTATCGTGTCTATTGTTATTATTTTTCATAGAAAGCGCAGCATTTAAGAATAAAAAGGGTATTTACTGTTATAAAAATACAATCTTTCGATAAAAACATCCATTTTTAACTTCCCCCCCTCCCCCTAAACTGAACACGTCTATAAAAACAATCATACAGAGGCGTGCAAATGTTCAGATTTGACCCCTATTCACCAGAGATCGATGCTGATCCATTCCCAGCGTATAAAACGCTAAGGGAAGAGCATCCATGTTTCTGGAGCGAAGATATTGAGATGTGGGTGCTTTCCAGACACAAAGATATTGTGATGGCTTTAAATGACTGGGAAACCTTCTCTTCTGCAAAAGGTAACCTTGTAAGTGAACTTCCAGGTCGTCAGGGAAATACCCTCGGCACCACTGATCCACCACGTCACGACCGCTTGCGCGCTCTGATTCAAAAAGCAGTAACTAAGCGTGCTTTAACTCATATTATCGACCCGGCACGTGCAACTATGCGTAAACATCTGGATGCTCTTAAAGGTCGTGAACAGTTTGATTTTGTAAATGAGCTGTCTTCGAAATATACCGTTGACCTGATCGTTTACCTGTTCGATCTGCCAAAAGAAAACCTGCAGACCGTTCGTGATAAAGCTGTGCTCATGGTTCAGACAGATCCTGAAACTAAACAGAAAGGCCCTGAACATATCGCCGCTTTTGAATGGATGCAGGACTACGCAGCGAAGCTGGTTGAAGAGCGTAAGAAAAATCCAGGTGAAGATCTGCTAAGTCAGTTCATTCTGTCTGAGATTGATGGGGAAAAACTGACTGATAAGGAGATCCTTCTTACAGTTACCACCCTGATTATGGCGGGTATTGAATCCCTCTCTGGATTCCTCACCATGCTGACTAAAAACATAACGGACTTCCCTGAAGTACGCGACGCCTTGGTGGCTGATCCATCACTGGTACCTGATGCTGTTGAAGAAAGTCTGCGCTACAACACTTCGGCTCAGCGTTTCCGTCGTTGTATCAACAAAGAGATCACGCTTCACGGCCAGACCATGAAGAAAGGTGACTTTGTGATCCTGGCTTACGGTTCAGCAAACCGTGATGAAGAGGTTTTCCCGAATGCAGATGTTTATGATCTAAGCCGAAAACCTAAGGGGCACCTTGGCTTCGGTGGGGGCGTTCATGCCTGCCTGGGAACAGCAATCGCACGTCTCGCATGTAAAGTAATGCTGGAAGAATTGCTGACTGCTTATCCGAATATTTCAGCGGTAGATCAGGAACTTCGCTGGATGTCATCAACCAACTTCCGCAGTCCATTAGAACTGCAACTGAAGCTTGGATAATAAACGATAAAACAAAACGGCCCCCAATTGATGGCGGGCTGTTATTTTTTGAGGTGATTTATGCCGACAGTAACTTATGTTGATTTTGAAGGTCAGAGCACACAGTTGGATCTGGCTGAAGGTATGACTCTGATGCAGGGTGCGGTAATGAATGGTGTTGAGGGCATTGAGGGTGAATGCTCTGGTTCTTGCGCATGCGCAACCTGCCACTGCTACGTTGATGATGCATGGCTGGCAAAGATACCAGAGATGTCTGAAAACGAAGAAGAGATGCTGGAAGATACCGCTTCAGAACGTAAAGCTAACAGCCGTTTGAGCTGTCAGATTAAAGCAACTGCGGCACTGGATGGCATTGTAATCCACATGCCAGAGGAGCAGGAGTAATGACTGGCGTAGTGATCGTGGGTGGTGGTCACGCGGGTTACCAGTGTGCCGACTCGCTGCGCCGCGCAGGTTATGAAGGTAAGGTCACTATCGTAGATGGCGAAGGCCATCTGCCCTATCAGCGCCCTCCTCTTTCCAAAAGCCATCTGCTGGCCAATGCCGGTGAAGATGCCCTTTTGTTTCGTACCCATAGTTACTTTGACGATCATAAGATTTCATTGCAGTTGGGGCGTCGTGCAGTACACATTGACCGTGATGCCAAAACAGTTGAACTGGATGACGGTCAGACTCTTTCTTATGAACAATTGGTTCTTGCTACCGGAGCCAAGTTAAGAAAGCTGGATGTTCCAGGCGCTGATCTGAACGGTGTGGGTTATATCAAAAGCCTTGATGATATCCGCTATATTCAGGACCATCTCCCAGACGTAGAAGATGTTGCCATTATCGGTGGCGGTTTTATCGCACTTGAATTTGCCTCTACCGCAGTAAAACTCGGGAAAAAAGTGACTGTACTGGTACGTGGTAAGCGAATTCTGGCTAACGCAGTTACACCCGAACTCTCGCAATATATGCTGGATATTCATCATCAACATGGTGTGGATGTGCGTTTCTCTGCAGAGGTGGATCATATCTCCAGTGATGCTGAGGGTAATGCCGAAGCCGTTCGGCTTAAAGATGGCAGCCTTTTACCTGCGCAATTGGTGTTGGCAGGTATTGGAGTTGAAGCCGATACAGAACTTGCTGTAACAGCAAAACTACTCTGCCATGATGGTGTGATTGTTGATGCGCAATGTCGCACTAATGATCCAGATATCTTTGCAGCTGGAGATTCTGCGAGATATAACAATCCATTTGTGGGTGAAGAGATTCGTTTGGAATCAGTCCAGAATGCGGTTGATCAAGCTAAAGTAATTGCTCAAGTAATCAGTGGACAGGAAGCAGAATATAATCATGTCCCATGGTTTTGGTCCGATCAGTATGACATCAAAATGCAGATGGTGGGTATCCATAACGACTACACCCATTTTTATCAGCGCGGCGAACAACCTGAGGATAAATTCTCTCTGTTTTTCTTCCGTGATGATAAACTGATCGCTATCCATTCGATCAACCGCCCCGCTGACCATATGGCAGGCAGGAAGTTGATTACCGCAGGTGTATCACCTACGCAAGAACAGATCGAGGATGCAGGTTTTAAACTCAATTCCTTGTTGAAGAAGTAGGTTAACTATCATCAATAGAGCCTCATTTGAGGCTTTATTTTTTAAGGGATCGACCATGAACTTACCGCAGGTGACTCTGTATCACGCCCATGTTTACTTTGATGCAGATACCGTTGAACAGGCTACACAGCTATGTATCGCTACCCGGAGTCAATTTAATATTCCTATGGGCAGAGTTCATGAGAAAAACGTAGGTCCACACCCTTGCTGGAGTTGCCAACTCACCCTGCCTTCTGAGTTGCTCGGTACTGCCATCGAATTTCTGAATTTTAACCGCCGGGGACTGACCGTGTTTATCCACCCGGTTACAGGCAATGATCTGGTTGATCACACCGAATATCTGATCTGGCTGGGTGAGAGCAAAGCACTCAAGATTGATCAGTTTTTGTAATGACTACCCCCAGTATTTATTCCTGTTAAAACTGCACCGAATGTGCAGTTTTTAGTCTATATCTCTCCCTTTTCTCTCTCATAATCAGCTCCAGCATTCTGACTTAAAACCGCTATTACCCTTGTTTTTACTGATCTCAACACACTGATCTATTAGCTAAAAAGAACAGAAATATAACAATCCGCCCTAAGTGTTTAAAAAGTGCAATAGATTGTCCAATTCATCCATTCAAAGCTGCACCCAGCTGTTGGATTATTGATCCATATCAATGCAGAACTATGCTTAAAAGAGTGGAAAAATAATTATGAAAACAATAAAAACACAGGTTGCGATTATCGGTGCTGGACCTTCCGGTCTACTGCTGGGGCAACTGTTAAGTAAACAAGGTATCAGCAATATTATTCTGGAACGCGTAACAGGTGATTACGTTCTGGGTCGTATCCGCGCAGGTATTCTGGAACAGGGTTTTGCGGATCTGGTACGTGAAGCGGGTGTTGCTGAACGTATGGATGCCGATGGCGATGTGCATGATGGTTTCGAGATCTCTGCAAACGGCCGTCGTGTGCATATTGATCTTAAAGGGCTGACCGGTGGTAAAACGGTCGTTTGTTATGGTCAGGTGGAGATCACTCAAGACCTGATGGATGCGCGCGAAGCCGCAGGCCTGACAACCTATTATGAAGCATCAAATGTACAACCACATGATGTGAAAGCTGACAACCCATCCATCACTTTCGAACAGGGTGGTGAAGAGTACACACTTGAGTGTGATTACATTGCGGGCTGCGATGGTTTCCACGGCGTTTCCCGTCAGACAATTCCTGAAGATGTACGTACCGAATATGAACGTGTGTATCCGTTTGGTTGGTTGGGCCTGTTAAGTGACACACCACCTTGTCACGATGAACTGATCTACTGCAAACACGAGCGCGGTTTTGCTCTGGCAAGTATGCGTTCTGAAACCCGCTCCCGTTATTACCTACAGGTACCGTTGACTGATAAGGTTGAGGATTGGTCTGATGAGCGTTTCTGGGAAGAGCTGAAGAAGCGTCTACCGCAAGATGTGGCTGAGAATATGGTTACCGGTCCGAGCATCGAGAAGAGTATCGCGCCACTGCGTTCTTTTGTTTGTGAGCCAATGCAGTACGGCCGTCTGTTCCTGGTGGGTGATGCTGCTCATATAGTACCGCCAACCGGTGCTAAAGGTCTTAACCTGGCAGCGTCCGATGTCGCTACGCTGTATAAAATCATGACCCGTGTTTACAAACAGAACGATCCTGAGTGCATCAGCCAATACTCTGATATTGCACTGCGCCGCGTTTGGAACGGTGAACGTTTCTCATGGTGGATGAGTAATATGCTGCACAACTTCGGGCAGATGGAATCCGGCGATATGGATGCTGCAACCTTTAAGCGCTTTATGGACTCTGAGCTGGATTACTTCCTTAGCTCTGAAAATGGCCGCAAGGTAATTGCTGAACAATATGTCGGTTTGCCCTATGAAGAACTGGCTGATTAATTTGTAACGACTAGCTTTCACTCAAGCCCTTGATGTTCGTATCAAGGGCTTTTTGTTGCTGACCGGATAAAGCGGCTTACAGTGGGATATTCCCTGAGTGGTGAAGATAGAAGAGAGCCAGATTTATGCTGATGAATGAGACAATAGTGGCTGGCAATATAGCTGCAGAGCATAACTCTGCTTCTCCGTATTTCTGACCAATTACCCCGTAGATACTTAACATAGGTAAGGACGATAAGATAAGTACTGAAGAGAACATCATCGGTTCCATATCTGGAAACAGTAGCAATAAGACAAAAATACACAAAGGATGAAGCATCAGTTTAGCAACAACAACGATGGAAACATCCGCAAGAAATCCGCGAATTTTTATTCCTGCGAGTACAGCGCCAATAGCAAATAAAGCCACTGCACCTACCGTCGCTGCGAACATATCAATCACTTTATTAATTGACTGAGGCAAACTGATTTCCAGTAATGAGAATAATGCTCCCAGAGCAATTGCCAAAATAAACGGGTTACTCAGAATCTGAAACAAAATTTTCCGCACCGATTCCACCACACCGCCCTTTTCCCTTGTACCGGAATCAGCCAGAGCTACCGTAAGCGGTATCAGTATAAAGTTCTCCACTAGCAATGCCAGGGTCAAAGGAATAAGTGCAGCAGAGCCAAAAACCTGCAACAACACTGGATAACCAATCATTAAGGTGTTTGGAAAGCAGCTACCCATTGCCATCATGGAACTTCTGGATAGCGCATTACGTTTTATAAATCTGGCTATTACAAATACCGCAAAAAATGGAATTAATGCCCCTATTGCATACACAGTCACAAAATCTGGATGGGACAGATCCTCAAATGAGCGTTCACTAAGCGCCTTAAACAGGATTGCGGGAATTCCAAAATTAACCACAAATATGCCAAGCGCCCTGGCCCCATCTTTGGGAAATACAGACAAACGAACAGCAAAGAAGCCGATTAAGATTATGATGAAGATAGGTAGGGTTATGATAAAAATATTGCCAAACACAGGCGGGTCATCCGTCTAAAAAGCTCCTGCAGACAAACTCAAAAATAATTTTTAAGTGCTGCAGTCATAGCAGTGGTCAATCACCTGTAACTGAGCACCGAGCAGCTCAATAACTGATGATTGACCATGGTCCACAGAATAAGGATTCTGTGAGAGATAGTTGCGATCAACAATTCCACTTAAACTGAACAGGTGTCAGCGACTACCTGTTCAACGCAGAATTATTCATTGATCAGCAATTGAATACCGGCAGCAGTATTGGAGATCGGTGCAACCAGATTGCGGTAGGCCTCTGTCACATTACCCAGCAGACATCCACGCATGCCCATCCACATATTCAATTCAACACCCTGAGCACCCGCAATCTCCGTGATATCTTCATTGGAGTACTTAGTCAGTGCTTCTGGTTCATTCACCAATTTTTCAAGACAGAGTTCATCGAATTCCGTATTGATAATACCTGCACGCTCCCCATCCAACTGATGAGACAAACCGCCTGTACCCATTACAACGACTTTCTGGTCACCGCCGAAAGATTCCACTGCACGACCAATAGCCTGACCAAATGCATAAGTACGGGACAGTTTTGGCATAGGGTGACGTTCACAGTTAATGCAAACAGGAATAACTTTAACCTTGGAATAATCACGTTCCGGATACATCAGTGTCAGAGGAACCGTCAAACCGTGGTCGACCTTAATCTCCTGACATACAGTCGGATCAAAATCATTCTCTACCAGCTCGTTAACAATATGCCAGGAAAGATCTGTTTCACCGGTTACCGGTGGAATAGGATTAATACCCCAGCCTTCGTCTGCATTTTCATACTCAGGAGCCGTACCCACCGCAAAGGTTGGTTTCTTATCCAGAAACATTTCCAGACCGTGGTCGTTATAAAAAATAATCAGAATGTCTGGATCGACTTCATTAAACCATTTCCGAATTGGGATATAGCTATCGAAAAAGTCTTTCCAATATGGGGTTTGCTCCAGGCCTCTATCCATGGCAACGCCAATGGCTGGAATATGAGAAGAACCGATACCGCCTACAATTTTAGCCATGTGTTT
This sequence comes from Neptuniibacter sp., assembly GCA_050633605.1. GTDB lineage: Bacteria > Pseudomonadota > Gammaproteobacteria > Pseudomonadales > Balneatricaceae > Neptuniibacter. The sequence continues at coordinate 23,317 of JBOEGV010000071.1, forward strand.
TACCTACCCCCTGACTTTCAAGATATGCTTTAAACTCTTCCGTAGTTTGACCTGTTTGCAAACCACCGAAATCTTGTACATTCATGCCCAGAATCGGACCAATTTTAGCCAGGTAATAGATACTGCCACCTTCACGGATCAATCCGAGAAGATCACGATCACGAACACACTGTTTCTGCGCTTCATTCAGTTTAAATTTCTCCATGCATGCCTCTTCATCGGCAACAAAGGCATCGCGACCTTCCTGAGAATTAAATGAATAAAACAACTTGTTTAACGGGTACCCTTTGGTGGACATCGGTCCATCAAAAAAGGTGGTGCCTGGTACAGCACGCATTTTTTTTATAGTCATAGTCACTCCATCCCGTAATAGGACTTTCTGAACCCCATCACCTAAATATAGGCGCTTTCACTCATTTGTATATTACGCGTCACAGCTATGGATAAAATGGCCATTTCGTGCTTTATTATTGTACAAAACACAGATTATAAGATTCTACGATGACTGAGACCAAAAACCAGATCCATATTCCAATTACTGACTTCTACGGTGAAACAACCGCCTGGCCGGTTGAAGACCTGGTCCATTGTGAAAGGCTCAGTTTGAGAAGCGCCAAGTTTAACTGGCAGATCAAACCTCACAGACATCCTGACCTTGTGCAGATGTTCTTTGTTATTAAAGGCCAGGGAACAGCCCAGATTGATAGCCGCTCAATGGTAGTGAATAGCGGAGACCTTCTGGTTATTCCCGAAAATTGTGTCCATATGTTTCTCTGGGAAACGGGTTCAGATGGTTATGTACTTGCTGTAGCCAGACCCTTATTAAAAAAGCTCGAACAGGTTCTCAATAATCCCTCTTGGACACATGGCGTGGCATCTGTTTATTCATCTGGACCCGATCTGAAATATCTCAGTTCACTCCTCACATCTATTAATGATGAGCATGCGGGTTCAGAGACCTATCGTCAGCTGCAGATGGAAAATCAGGTACTGTCACTGGCAATCTGGATTACTCGCAAGAATGCCCTGCTGAATGAAGTAAAAAAACAATCAGCCAGTCGCCCTGAACAAAGACTAAAAAGGTTTATTGATCTGCTGGAAAGCAACTTTGAGACACACCACAATGTCGACTGGTATGCAGATAAGGTGGGTGTAACCTCTGCCCATCTGAATGAAATATGTAAGAAGCTAAGAAAACAAACAGCCCTTAGCCTGATTCACCAAAGAGTTCTCACTGAAGCCCAGCGCCATCTTATCTTCACCATAAAACCCGCGTCAGATATAGCCGAGAGTTTGGGTTTTTCTGATCCTGCGTATTTTAGTCGCTTCTTCAAAAGGCTCACCGGGACAACACCGAAACAGTTTCGTGATAACAAGATTACTCAATAAAGTTTTCAATGGACCTATGCGCCTATGGAGTTAAGTGGTTAGCTAACCACGACTAAAAATTTAGGAACAATTAGCTAGCTCAAACTTAATATGCTAATAAAATAGAGAACCATGCTAAGACTGTCATCAGATACCTACTGAAAAATATCACCAATTCTCATTATCCGGGAGGCGGCCATCTCCTTATATGCAATATGGAAAGTGATCTTGTGGTAACAACCTGATGACCCAAAACAAATATCCAGGCATTTTTTTGAATAAGCCTTCTTATACCACTACCGATACTATAACCGACTATAATAGTTGGGTATTTTAAAATTACAGAGTGAAATAATGGCCAAACCTCTACCAAATCCTTTCAGAGTAAAAGCGACTCAGCATATCAGCCCCAGTATGCTGCGTATTACCCTAAAGGGTGATGCTATTTCTCAGTACCCAATTGATGCTGAAGGTGGCTATATCAAATTGTTATTCCCACGGATGGATAATGAAAAACCTCTATTACGTACCTATACTATTGCGAATTTAGATCACCAAAATAGGTTGTTAGGAACCAAGATATAAAT
>JBOEGV010000072.1:0-36020 GCA_050633605.1 Neptuniibacter sp.
ACGAGACTTTGGCGCTTGAAGTAAAGGACCTGAAACTCAGCTATGGCGATAACGAAGCTCTGCACGGTATCGACATGCTTATCCCGAAAAACCGCGTAACGGCGTTTATCGGCCCATCCGGCTGTGGTAAATCCACACTACTGCGCTGCTTTAACCGCATGAATGATCTGGTAGATGACTGCCATATCACCGGTGAAATCCAGATGGATGACCGCAATATCTATGACCGTAATGTCGAGATCGCGGAATTGCGTCGCCGTGTAGGCATGGTATTCCAGAAACCAAACCCGTTCCCTAAATCAATCTACGAGAACGTTGCTTATGGCCTGCGTATTCAGGGCATTAACAAGAAGCGCGTAATCGACGAAACAGTTGAGTGGGCACTTAAATCTGCGGCTCTTTGGGATGAAGTAAAAGATCGTTTGCACGAAAGCGCACTGGGCATGTCCGGTGGTCAGCAGCAACGTCTGGTAATTGCACGTACAATTGCAGTTAAACCTGAAGTTCTGCTGTTGGACGAACCAGCATCTGCACTGGATCCAATCTCTACCTTGAAGATTGAGGAACTGATTCACGAGCTGAAGAAAGACTTCACCATCGTGATCGTAACTCACAACATGCAACAGGCCGCACGTGTATCTGATTACACTGCGTTCATGTACATGGGTGATCTGATCGAGTTTGGCGTAACAGATACTCTGTTCACCAATCCTGAGAAGAAACAAACTGAAGACTATATTACTGGTCGTTACGGTTAATTAGAGGAAAGGTCAAAGTCGATATGGAACTTAATAATGACAATTACTCTGCTCATATTTCGCAGCAGTTTAATGAAGAACTGGAACTGATCCGCACTCAACTGCTGACCATGGGTGGTATGGTTGAGCGCCAGGTTCACGATTGCATCGATGCCCTGTTAAATAGTGATATTGAACTGGCAGAGTCCTCTCAGAAAGTTGATAAGCAGACCAATGAGATGGAGCTTTTGATCGACGAGCAATGTACAACAATTATTGCCCGTCGTCAGCCTGCTGCCAGCGACCTGCGTCTGATCATTGCTGTATCAAAAGCCACAACAAACCTTGAGCGCATGGGTGATGAAGCAAGCCGCATCTGCCGCCATGCAATTGAGTTGGTTGAAGAAGGCGAATCTCCTCGCGGTTATCAGGAAGTTCGTCACATTGGCTACATGATTCGTGAGATGGTAAAAGACGTTCTGACCGCTTTTGCCCGCAATGATACTGAACTTGCGTATCAAGTAGCTAAAATGGACAAGTCTGTAGATCAGGAATACCGCTCGGCAATGCGTTCACTGGCAACTTATATGATGGAAGATCCACGTTCTATCTCCAGCGTAATGAACGTGATCTGGGTACTGCGTAGTCTTGAGCGTATTGGCGACCACGCTCGTTCAATGGCTGCCCATCTGATCTATCTGGTGAGTGGAACTGATGTTCGCCATAGCTCTCTGAAACAGATCAAAAAGACAGTCACTGAAGAAGAGTAAGCTCTCTACCTTGAGTAAAAAAGCAGCCATCGGGCTGCTTTTTTTGTGGCTGTCGAAAAACCAAAATCAAAACTGGAATGCCATCATCTATTAAATAAACTCAAAAAAACGTTTTTTAGCCGATACTTAAAAAGGTAAGCGCACCATTCTGGTGTAAGAATTGGATAGTTTATGGCGAGATATACCGTATATGCGGATCTGAATTGCCCTTTCAGCTATGCGCTGCATGAGCAACTCATTAGTTTTGGTCTAATGGATCAGGTTGACTGGCGCCTAATTGAACATGCCCCTGATCTGGATATGTACAACTCATCCGCAGAAAGTCAGGCAGAGCTGGCCAGTGATGTTTTTATTGTCCGTACCCTCGCCCCTCATGTAGAGCTTGCGCTACCTAAAAAACGCAGTGACAGCCGTTTTGCGAGCCTGTGTGTGATCCATGCAGAGACTATAGATAAAACCAAGGCAGCCAACCTGCGTCATCTTCTTTACCAGGCCCTTTGGATTGAAGGTAAAGATATTTCAGATGTATCCGTCATTTTTGAGTGCCTGGTTGCGGCAGACCTTCCTTGCGAAGTCGATATTGAATCTGAGGAAGAAAACACCCTGTCTTTCTGGCAGAAAAGTTGGGAGAAAGGTGAGTACAACCGCAGAATTCCGGTTCTGGAAGCTATGGATGGCCGCATTTCACTCGGTCTGCCAGGTACTGAAGACCTTTTGGCATTCTTTAAGGGTGAAGAGATCAGTGCCCAGGCATTGCCCGGTGAAAGCCATGTTCAGATAGAACAACAAACCATAGCTATCTATTCGGATCATGGTATCGAATCTATCTGGCCTTTAATCTCAAGCCTGAGGACTGAGTACAATATTCTTCTGCCTGCCAATCTCAGTGAGTTAAAAACTCAACTCAAAGAAGATCCACCGCAATTATTGCTGCTATCCACCGAAGATCAGTGGCCGCAGATGTTGAGCTTATGCAAAGAGATCACGCAGCATAAGGAAGACTCACCATTACCAATTGCGCTAGTAAGCCATGAAGCAGACGACCATATTGAACTTGAAGCCTACAGTGCTGGTGCATCAGATTTTCTGGTTCTCACTCGCTCCCCGGTAATTCTGCTGTCCCGGGTCCAGATTTTGATGCAGCTAAAACAGTCACAAGACCTGCTGGCAAGGTCTGCGCGTATTGATGGTTTAACCCAGGTGAATAACCGCAGGGAGTTCGAACGCAGTATTGAAACAGAGTGGCGCAGAGTTAAACGTGCAAAACGTAAAATCGCACTAATAATGCTAGATATCGACCACTTTAAAGCATTTAACGACTTTTATGGACATCTTGCCGGTGATGGTTGCCTCAGAACCATTGCCAAAGCGATTTGCAGCACCATCCAACGGGCGCATGATCTGGTATGCCGATACGGCGGAGAGGAATTTGCCATTATCCTTCCTGATACAGACCTGAAAGGTGCGGAAGTACTGGCCAATAAAATGAATCAGGCTGTCAAAGAGCTGAACATAGAACATGAAAAGTCCACTACACAGGGGGTTGTAACAATCAGTGCCGGAGTTGCCTGCCTGTCACCTTTTCACGAAGGCTCACCCCATGACCTGATCAGCCAAGCTGACCAGGCCCTTTATCAAGCAAAAAATGCGGGACGCGACCGGGTTATATCCCAGGCATCGGAATAAAGCCCGGCAAGGCTTTTATCCGATCGATCCAGGCCTGAATATTCGGATAATCATCAAGAGAAATTCCACCTTCCCATGCCAGGCCAACGTAAGGCATTGCAGCACAATCGGCGATTGTTGGATGTCCTAATGCCAGCCAGTCATTTGCCTCTAAATGCGCTTCCAGCAATCCCAGAATACGCTCTGAAATCACCAGTGAATGTTCTTTATCCAGATTGAATCCGAATTTATCAATCAAACGTGCGTCAGCAGGGCCATGCTGGATCTCATTTGCCGAGGTGGATAACCACTGTTGGATCTCGGCTCTGGCCGCCGCAGAGGCTGGGTACCACTTCTCATCGGCATAGGTTTGAGCGAGATAAACCAGAATCGCTTGCGAATCCCGTAAGACCAGATCTCCGTCAGTGAAAGTGGGCAACTCTCCCCAGGGGTTAAGATCAATAACCGGGGGTTTCTTATGGTCTCCCGCTAAAAAGTCTACGGCCTCAATGTCAATCTGGATACCCGTTAATGCTGCGAACAGCCTGACCTTGTAACAATTTCCCGATAGTTCTAAGTCATAAAGCTTCATTGTGGATCTCCTGTAGTACTGTAAGTTCTGCCTCGCTGTAACGAGGAGTGATATATTGAGGACAGTTCCAGTCAAACGCTTCTAAATGAATCTGAACTATAGATTCAACTCGTTGCTCTGCCAAAAAGTCCGATTTCAAGCGGTCTAACTCTTTCGGTAGGTTATCTGTATTAAGAAACTCAGCCTTGCCTAGCACTTTCAACCGCCGCTGCTTAGGATAATCCATCAAAAAAAGAGCAACCCGATTGTTAGCTGAGAGGTTGCCCAGGCTCTGGTATTGACCGTTACCTGAATAGTTCGCAAACACTAGGGAACTATCATTAACGACCCTCAGAAAGCCTTTCTCGCCGCCTCGGTGCTGAATATAAGGCCAGCCATCTTCTGAAACAGAGGCCATATAAAAACTATCCCGCATCTGAATGAATTCTGTTTCACGCTGACTGAAACGATTAAAAGAGGGCATTCGATTTCTAACCCCTGATGCTCGTTCGGCAGAACCAAAGTGCTGCTGCATTTTCAAGACAGCGGGAGTAAATGTCAGTTCACTAAAGCGGTGCGACATTGAGTGCTACCTTTCTAAGCTTATAAAAATCCTGGTAACCATTATCGGAAATTACAAAACCGCAATAAATATGCTTTTATTGATAACAATACTGCAAAAAACACATTAATCTATCGGCATGAACAAACTTAAAGCAATGTCAGTATTTGTCAGTATTGTGGATTGCGGGAGTATGAGCTCTGCCGCTGATAAGCTGCTCATGTCCCAATCGGCAGTAGTTAGAACTCTTGCTGCACTTGAGGATGAATTAGGTGTTCAGTTACTGATTCGCACGACCCGACGTTTAAACCTTTCAGAGGAAGGCCGGGAATATTACGGCCGTTGTCGCCAGATTCTGCATGAAGTTGAAGATGCTGAGAGCGCACTAAATCAACGCCAGACAAACCCTACCGGGTTACTCAGGGTTACAGCCCCGGTTACCTTCGGGCGCATGCACCTGATGCCTGTTATCAATGACTTCCTTAATCAGTTCCCAAATATGGAAGTGGAATTGATCCTGTTAGACAGGATTGTAGACCTGTTAGAAGAAGGGATAGATATTGCCTTAAGAATTGGTTCTTTACCGGACTCGACACTGATAGCAAAACCCATAGGCAGTATACGCCACATCATTTGTGCCAGCCCTGACTATATCAACCATGCAGGCATACCCTCCACTCCAACAGAACTTAGACATTTTGATTGTATACACCTGACCGCAATTCACAGCTCTCCCGAGTGGCCCTTCTACGAACGAAGTCGTATTAACAAAGTGACCATTGCCGGAAAGTTCAAAACCAATCAAGTAGAAGCAGCTCGTGACGCTTGCTGCAACGGGCTCGGTTACGGTCTGTTTCTGAGCTATCAGGTGGAACCTTTAATCACGGAAGGTAAACTGGTTCCGGTATTAGAAGAGTTCACTCAGCCCCCGGCTCCGGTAAATCTGGTATATCCCCACTCGCGGCAGCTTTCTTCTCGCAGCCGGGTTTTTATAGACTGGGCGCAACCCATTCTACGAGCCCGTCTGGCATCTAGTAGAAACTAAGATTCTGGCCAGTACCGTTTGAGCTTTGGAAAATGTTGAATCAAACCTTCTCGGCCAAGGGATTCCATCAACGCCATATTCCGTTCGGGTATCTCTTCAGGTTTTTTATAATGAGTAAGAACACGACTCATCTGCCCTTCGCGGATAATATGAATTGTTGGGAATGGAGCCCGGTTGGTCCAGTTCGAAAGATCATCAGGCTCCACACCCTCAAAGCAGTAATCCGGGTGGAAGCTGGCTAATTGAAAAACGCCTTCTAAGCCTGCCTGTTCCAGTAGCCGCTGGCACATATCCAGCAGATCCAGAAACATATCAAAATCAACCGCTACCTGAGTAAAGGTAAGCAAGGTCGTTGAAATAGCCTCTTCCTCGGTTTTCTGAAGCAGGTCAAGTTCAGCCAGAAAGTCTTCGACTGCGACTTCTAATTTATCACTGTGAGAGGCAACATAACGAATAGCATTATTGCGTACTTCAGGAGCGGCAAAGGGGCATAGGTTCAGGCCAACTACCATCGACTCAACCCACTCTTGAGTCAGTTGGGTAGCCTGTTCGGACGGAAAAGAAAAGTGTTGTTCAATCATGCGCGAATATTACCGTAGCACGTGGAGAGTAGCGAACTTTCTGCTAATATAGCGCCACTATTTTTAAGGACTGAATACGTGCCTGTTAACACAGCTCTCACCCGTCAGAGTTTCGATAGCCGCTGGATAACCCTGCGCCGCCCTTATCATCAGGTCGCGCCTTCTGAGTGGTATTCATGGCTGACCGACAACGGCTCCCTTACCCAAAGGCTGGTTAAGCAAAGCCAGGGAGACTTCCGGGTTGAGGTTGTTCGCCAAGGCTGGTTCCTTCCCACCCGCTCTGAAGCCAATGCGCTTAATATGCGAAGCAGGCAGTTTGCTCTGGTGCGTGAGGTACGCTTAATCGGTAAAGGCTCCGACTGGGTTTATGCACGTTCGATAATTCCAGCAACGACACTTACCGGTCGACAGCGACAGTTGCGGATGCTTGGAAACAGCTCTCTGGGCCAACTACTGTTTAGTGATCCAAGTATGCGACGTGGTCCTTTGCAAATCAGCAAGCTGAAACTTAACGATGGCAAAAAATTGTGGGCGAGGCGTTCTGTATTTTTTCTCTCTGACAAACCTTTACTTGTCTGTGAGGTTTTCCTGCCAGAGATTCTAAAGGTAAACTAAGGCTATCTAATTTCTCGGTGAGCAATCCCTGAATATGTTTTCCACATCCCGGATGAATAAGCTACTAAGTCGTGAGAAGTTAAATTACTTCGGGCAGCTTATGCGTGTTGATAAACCTATCGGAACATTGCTGCTGCTATGGCCTACCTACTGGGCTCTCTGGATTGCAGCTGAAGGGCCTCCCCCGCTGGGTATACTGTTTATTTTCACTCTGGGTGTTTTCCTGACACGTTCAGCCGGTTGTGTAATCAACGATTATGCTGATCGCAAGGTTGATGGTCATGTAAAACGTACAGCAAACCGCCCCATTCCTTCTGGGCACGTTTCAACCAAAGAGGCCTTGCTACTGTTCACAGTACTCATGCTGTGTGCTTTCATTTTGGTACTCTTTACCAATCAGTTAACTGTTTTAATGTCCTTCGGCGGTCTGCTACTGGCAGCCTGTTATCCCTTTATGAAACGCCATACCCACCTGCCTCAGGTGGTACTCGGCGCTGCGTTTGCCTGGGGCATACCCATGGCGTTTACAGCAGTGAATGATTCCTTACCCGCCATAGCATGGCTTATTTTTACCCTTAAACTGATATGGACTGTGGCATACGACACCATGTACGCCATGGTTGACCGTGATGACGACCTCAGAATCGGTGTTAAATCAACTGCGGTGCTTTTCGGTGAAGCCGATAAGCTGATTATTGGATCTCTACAAGTACTTACCTTGCTGGCTCTAATTCTCTTAGGTACACAACTGCAGATGAGCATTGTTTATTATTTGGGAATTTTAGGTGCCGCAGCTACCTTCATCCATCAGCAACGACTTATCCAATACCGGGATCGAGACGATTGCTTTAAAGCATTTCTTAATAATCAATACTCTGGTTTAGCTGTCTTTGCAGGCATTGTCGCGCACTATTTCATACAATCACTGTGATTTAACGACTGTTTTTAGCCGCTTTCTTGCGAAATGAAGCAATATGTCATATTTGTGTAACACTATTGTCTTCTAATATCCGCGTCGATAAATTGAGATAAAGGGCAATACCATGTCTGCTTCTAAACGTGTGCTGATCGTAGATGATGAAGCACCAATTCGTGAAATGATCGCTGTTGCTCTTGAGATGGCTGGCTATGACTGCTTCGAAGCTGAAAACGCTAACGATGCACACGGCCTGATCGTTGATGATAAGCCTGATATGGTTCTGCTGGACTGGATGATGCCAGGCGCCAGTGGTATTGAGTTTGCCCGTCGTCTACGCAAAGACGAAACCACAGCAGATATTCCGATCATCATGCTCACGGCTAAAGGTGATGAAGAAAACAAGATAAAAGGTCTTGAAGCTGGGGTAGACGATTACATCACTAAACCCTTTTCTCCTCGCGAACTGGTAGCACGCCTTAAAGCCGTTTTACGCCGTACAACACCTAAAGGTATTGAAGAACCGGTTAATGTTGATGGGCTAATGCTTGACCCAATTTCTCACCGCGTCACATCAGACTCTATGCCTGTAGAGCTAGGCCCGACCGAGTTCCGTCTGCTACAATTCTTCATGACACACCAAGACCGTGCTTATTCACGTAGCCAGCTACTGGACATGGTCTGGGGCGGTAATGTCTATGTAGAAGAACGTACCGTTGATGTTCATATCCGTCGCCTTCGTAAAGCACTGGGCGAACGCCATGATTATCTTGTACAAACTGTACGCGGAACAGGATATCGTTTCTCTTCCCACGTTGCGTAATAAGCTGTAGCCAAAGGATGAACTATGCAAAAAAATCGCCACTTGATGTTAACCAGCCTATTGCTGGTAAGTGGAGGCGCATTTGCATTTGGATTACTTATTGGCTATCCCGGTTGGACGATCGCTGTCGCTCTTTTTGGCTGGGCGCTCTATCAGGTAAAACAGTTTAACCGCCTCAGTGACTGGCTTCTGGATCGCGATGAACTGACTGAACCTCCGGAAAGCGTCGGGCATTGGGGTGAAATGTTTGATGAACTGTCCCGCTTAAGTCGACGCCAGGAATCACGTGAAAGCCTTCTCAGAAATGTAATTAACCGTTTCCAGGAATCTACTGCAGCGCTACCAGACGCGATTGTTATCATCGATGCCAACAACAATCTGGAATGGTGGAACAATTCAGCCAACAGGCTACTGGGGTTAAATGATCGGTCTGACCGCGGTAAACCGATTATGAATCTATTACGTGATCCACGTTTTATCCGCTATTTTAAGCGCGAAGACTATTCAGACCCTATTACACTTCCTTCACCGTCCCAATCTGAGATTCAAATACAGTATCAGATTACCCCATTCGGTGATGGTGACCGGCTTTTGGTAGCACGTGATGTAACACGCCTAAAGCGCCTGGAGCAGACCCGACAGGATTTTGTAGCCAACGCATCACACGAATTAAGGACACCATTAACGGTTGTCAGAGGATACCTTGAGACTTTCCTGGATCAAGAGCTACCTCCTCCTTTGGCAAGAGGATTAGGTTCGATGCAACAACAAGCCCGCCGCATGGAAAATCTTGTTTCTGACCTGTTGCTACTTTCTCGCTTGGAGGCAAGCCACCATATTTCTGACGAGCAACCCATTCAAATCCATAATATGCTTCAGAACATTATGGAAGGCGCTGAGCAGCTATCTAAAACAAAAGGTGGGCATGAATTTGTGCTGCAACTGGATGACGAACATGATTTGCTTGGGCAGGAATTAGAGCTTCACAGTGCATTTTCGAATCTTGTCTATAATGCCGTGCGGTACACACCTGAGGGTGGAAGAATTCGTATTCGCTGGAGTTACGATAAAGATGGTGGGCACTTCTCAGTAAAAGATAATGGCCCAGGTATTGAGTCCCTGCACCTACCTCGACTCACTGAACGCTTTTACCGTGTGGATGAAAGCCGCTCTTCAGCGAGTGGTGGAACAGGGCTTGGCCTCGCAATTGTAAAACACGTATTAGCACGCCACGGAGGCCAACTCACTATTAAGAGTAAGGTCAATAAGGGCAGTAACTTTACCTGCCACTTCCCTACCGAACTGGTCATTGAGAAAGAGTCTGATCCTGATGAGCCGCTGTTGATTGAACAAAAATACGACAACCGCTCATCCACATCCAACCAGTCTACCCATTTATCATAACGATAAACTAACTTCCGTTTAGTTCTTATCCAGACGTTTTTGCCCTAGATCTTTCTCTGTAGATACATGCGCTTCAACCCAGTAGATTGTTGCACCAACGACAGCAGCAGGCATCAGAATTAAATTCAGCAACGGTACCATCATCCCGAGCTGTACCACCCCGCCAAACCCGAGTGATGTCAGTCGGTCTTTTTTCAACATGTTCTTCATATTTTTAAAACTGACTTTATTATTATCCATTGGATAATCACAATACTGAATCGCCATCATCCAGGCTCCAAACAACAACCACAGAAATGGCGCAACAATATTGATCACAGGAATAAATGAAATAATTAAAAGCAGCAACATACGTGGCAGAAAGTAGCCTAATTTTGCTAACTCTCGACCAATAGCTCTTGGCACTAGAGCTAAAACAGCTTGCCAACCTTCGTCCTGAATCACATCACCACGTAAACGTTTTTCCACCTTTTCAGATAGAAAACCATTAAATGGAGCGGCTATCAGATTCGCAATAATCGTGAAGCCATAATAGATAAATACCACCACCAGCAAAGCCATTAAAGGCCATAGGAGGTAATGCAAAAATTGCAGCCATTCCCAATCTGGCAGAAAGGATGTGATCAGATAATCAACCCAGCTGCCGAAATTACTGAACAACATCCAGATCGCGGCAATAAAAAGCACGATGTTGGTAACCAACGGGACCAGCACAAATGGCCGGATTTGCGGATCGGGTAGCATCTGGAAGCCTCGAAGAAGATATCCAGCTCCCTGAAACGGGTTTCCTTTCATAACAACCTTAATAAATTAAAAATTGTGCCAAGCGAAGCAAGATCGCCCCAACCATCATGAACAAACCAGCACGATTGACGTTAAACTCTCTGGGAGTCATCACAATTGTCGGCTTCCAGAATTCAACCAATGATTTGTAATCCTTTGTCCGCCCTGCATACATTGCCAAAGAGACAAGAAAGATCAGCAAACCACCCCAAAATAAAAACATCTCTAACATTGCCAGATACATCACATTCGCCTTTACTTATTGCCAGCATAGTGTGGAACCAGTTTAAATATATATGGTCCCTGAATTAGAAAGCCAAGACTAACAAAAACAACGTTGTCTGGCACCGCTTAAGTAAATCGGAGTAATTAATGAAAGCCTTACAAATCGGTAAGTTCGGTTCCAGTGATCAGTTAATGTATACCGAACTTCCAAAACCAGAGCTGAACCAGGGGCAGGTTCTGATTAAAAATAAAGCCGCAGGGGTGAATCCAATTGACTGGAAAACCTGCGCAGGTGGTGGAGCTGCTCCATTTATTGGCGAGCTTCCGTTTGTTCCAGGTTGGGAATTTTCTGGAACCATTGTTGAAGTGGCTGAAGATGTCAGCGAGTTTAAAACCGGTGATGAAGTGTTTGGCTTTATCAACTTTCCTGAAAGAGCCGGATGTTTTGCAGAATATATCGCAGTCCCGGCTGATCAAATCAGTCTGAGACCCAATGAACTTCCACCGGAAGCCGCTGCGGGTCTGGCTCTTGCCGGATTAACAGCTTGGCAAGCGCTGTTTGATAAAGGGCAGCTCCAAGCCTCTCAACAGGTATTGATTCTGGCTGGTGCTGGCGGTGTTGGGCATATCGCCGTCCAACTCGCAAAATGGATGGGTGCTCGCGTTACCACTACCGCATCGCCACAAAACCATGATTTCTTGCGTGAACTGGGAGCCGATCTGGTTATTGACTATAAAAGTGACAACCTGACAGATCACGTTAATAACGTCGACTTGGTGATTGATGGTGTGGGCGGTGAAGCAGGTATTGACGCCCTTAGATGTGTAAAACCAGGCGGTACTCTTGTTACGTTACCCTCAGCTACAAAGGATGAAGTCATTGCCGCAGGACGGCCCATGAAGGTCTCAGTCGAACCTATCCGTGTCGAACCCAATGCAGAACAGCTTGATCGACTGGCTGGCCTGTATGCCGATCGCAAGCTGACCTTGCTCTTAGCAGACACCTTTCCTTTGAAGGATGCTGCTAAAGCATTCGATCTCAGTAAAACTGGTAAGGTAAAAGGTAAACTGGTACTAACGATTTAAACCAGGTTTACTGCTGAGAACACATAAGTTGCTGCTGTCTCATGAGCAGACGGCAGCCTTCACCACGTATGTCACGTCCCCAACACTCATGGCGCGCCCAACTTTTATCATCCTCCGATTTCTCTTCTTTATATTCCGGTACATCATCACAAAAGCCTTCTGTAGGGGCTGCTTTCTCCCAGCAGGCTTTAAGAAATTTTCCGTGAGTAATTGTACAAGCAAAACCTGAACATTGGTTAAAGCTGGTTAATGCTTCATCAAAGCAAACCTGCTGATCTGATTGCTCACCTAAAGCCAGCCCATTCGCGCGGAACTGTTTAGATTGCTCTGCCAACTCATCGTTCCATTGCGGAAGCCAACGGTCCTGAGTCAGCCAGGCAGCAAAAATAACTGCGACAATTGCGAAAAGAATTCCCCAGATAACTTTTTTCATCATGTATTTCCTAACGAGGCTTCCAGAGCAGACCTTTCATGCACATCAGCAGCCCAATAACTGAGAGCAACATAGCGCCATTGATTAATAATGGGTAACGCGCAATTAAGGGAACAAACGGGTGGTTATCAGTAAGGTCACAAACAGCATCCTGATAGTTATAGGAGCCCCCCTGATCCAAACACGCATCCACGGTTGCCTGATCCATAAAATAAAGCAGCATCAGCGCCACAGAAGGTAAAATAAGTAGAATTAAGCCTAAACGCAGCATATCGAATTATTCGCTATCGCAGATACCAATGTTGCTATAACCATCGTTATGAGCAAGCTCACGCAATTCTTTTAATGCCTCAGAACGGGAAATATCATCGTGAATGATCTCAATAATAGCGGCTTGGAAATCATCTTCCTGCTGCATGAGTTCATGGGTATTTATATAACGTACCAACTCATCATCTGAGATTTGATCATCAGCACTGATCTCGATAAAAGTTGCCACTGATTCACGCGACATGTTTGCAACACTGATCACTTCTCCAGCATCGGCTGCAATCACTGAATTCAGCGTTGAGTATAGGGCAACAACTGCATCCAGTGCAGGTGAGGCTCCATACATATCAAACGCATCCAGGTTAGGCATGTTGGCGTCGACATTATCCAGCTGTACCTCAAAATTCATTTTCGCCCCGGTATTGCCTAGATAGCCCCAAACACCATCTAAAACTCTGCGCATCTGCTCTGCATCACCAAATTCCATCAGGCGAGAGAAAAGTGCAAAGTTGGGAAACATCCGTTCTGAAATAGCTGCGCAAAATGCCGCCAGTTGCCAATCGTTTAGATCGTAAAACTCTTTATCAAAGCCTTGATCGGACATGGAATTCACCGGATCAGTTGGAAAGGCGTAATTGTAACGTTTTTACATGACTTTGTAGCTAACTTTCATAGGTAAAAGTGACACTTAGCTTAAAATCAGCAAGTTCCAGCTCAGTACCTAAGCAAATTTTCACATCAGCGTGAATCGAACAGCCGAAGATTGTTATACTTAACTTTGGGTATGTATTTTTGGGGTATGGGTTTGAGCTCAGTAAACTTACTAAAGTCAATCGCAGTGGCGCGGGAAGACTTACGAAAATCTGAACAGAAAGTCGCTGACTTTGTATTAGCACATCCTAATGATGTGATTCATATGCGTATAGTTGACCTAGCGGCTGAGGCAGATGTGAGCGAACCAACAGTGGTAAGGTTTTGTCGCGCGTTGGACTACGATGGTTTTCAAGACTTTAAACTGATGCTCGCTCAAGGTCTCGCCAGTAATACAAACTTCGAACAGTTTGCGCTCGATTCTAAAGATACGGTCAGTGAGTTTAAAGAAAAGATCTTTGATTCTATGATCGGAAATCTGCTGAATATCAAAGAGCAGCTAAATACCGACACCTTAGAGCAAGCCATCGATGCCTTAGCCAATGCCAGACGCGTAGAGTTTTACGGTTTTGGTGCCTCAGCACCCGTCTGCACAGATGCTGCTCATAAGTTTCATCGGTTAAAAGTGTCCAGTACCTCATATTCCGACCCTCATATGCAGGCGATCTCAGCTGTATCTCTGGATGATCGTGACGTAATTGTTGCTATCTCCCAGACTGGACGCACTAAAGACTTGCTTCACACAGTTAAGCTGGTAAAAGAAACGGGTACGATTGTAATCGCTCTCTGCCCGAGTGAAACACCTCTGGCAGAACTGGCAAGCATCCCAATTCATATTGATCTTGAAGAAGATAAAGATCTCAGTACGCTGATGTCATCTCGCGTACTTCACCTTGTCGTTATTGATGTACTCGCTGTCGGTGTGGCCATGAAACTTGGCCCGGGTTTGGTCGATCACCTTAAAACTATCAAACGCAGTCTGCGCTCTTTAAGACAAAACGACAAACGTCCCACAATCACTTAAATCACTGCTTGCAGAAAAATGACAACCATAATTGATTGTCATTTTTTTTTAATTTTCTGTTCATATCGCTGCAATGCTAAATCTCTATATTCTCCTAAAATCCTACTGATATAAGGATTTCGGCATTGCGCTGCAACATAAATAAGTGCAGCAAAACGCCCTAAAAACTGTTTGAAATTTAGTTCCAGCTATTATAAAAAAGATACTAATGCTGATTCAGAGCTCCTCATGAGGTGCCTATTTTAGCGGGCACCTGAAGAGCTTTCTGACCGATTTATCTGATCAGGAGTCTATTTATGTTGCAGAAAACAAAAGGCTTGAATGAAACCCAGATTGAAGTTTTCGACTTGTTGGTAGGTTTCGAAGAAGAAGAACAGCTCTCCCGTAAGAAGCTTGCTTCTCGGCGCGCACTAAGAGCAAGACGCGCTATTGAACAGCATATCGAGGAGAAAGAATTATCATCTCATATTGATGAGTGTTGGATTGATGATGATTAATAAGAAAAAAAGCCAGTCATAGCGACTGGCTTTTTAATGCCATGACGACATCAATACTCTGGATAAAGAATATTCAGGGGGATTGAGCGACTTCCTTCCACCACAATCGCACAATGCTTGCGCTTAAGCTTACGTGGTTCAGTAACTCCACAGGAATGCGCGATCATTTCCACTTCATAAACTAAATGCTTGTGATAGTTTGCAACACGAACCGCTTTAACTTCCGGAACTAGGCCTCTCTGCAAATCAGGATCATGGGTTGTTATTCCTGTAGGGCAGGTATTCTTGTTACATTGCAGTGCTTGAATACAGCCCAGCGCAAACATAAATCCTCGCCCTGTGACTGTAAAGTCAGCACCCATACAGATAGCTGAAGCCACATCGGTTGGGTTAATCAATTTACCCGATGCGATAACCCTGACACGCTCACGCAAATCATGAGCCATCAGTTTATTCACTAAAATAGGTAAACTTTCACGCAACGGTAAACCTACACTATCCATAAGAGGCATGGGAGCAGCACCCGTACCACCATCACAACCATCTAAGGTTATAAAATCAGGCGCGAATTCTGCACCTCGTTTATTAACCGCTTCAAAAAAGTCATCCAGCCACTCAGATTCACCTAACACCATTTTGAAGCCACAGGGTTTGCCTGTAACCCGTCGAACTTTATCAACCATATCCAGCAAATCATCAACACTGCCTATATCAGGATGTCGATTCGGGCTTAAAGAATCCTCTCCTAATGGAATTCCACGTACAGCCGCTATTTCTTCAGTCACCTTCTCAGCAGGCAGAATTCCACCTTTACCGGGCTTGGCACCCTGGCTAAGTTTAATTTCGAACATCTTCACCTGAGTCAGTGAGCCTTTCTCCTTGAGTTTCTCATCGCTCAAAAGGCCATTCTCATCTCTCAGGCCATATTTAGCCGTACCAATCTGGTAAACGATGTCACAGCCAGACTCCAGATGAAATGGTGATATGCCACCCTCCCCTGTATTCATCCAGCATCCAGCTTTCTTTGCGCCTTGTGCCAGAGCTTCAATTGCAGGACGTGACAGCGCTCCATAGCTCATGCCAGAGATATTAAAGAAAGATGGTGCATCATATGGCTGATCACAATACGGCCCTATTCGCAGAGGCTGAGTTTTAACCGCATCCTCTTTAAGGGTCGGAAAAGGGCAGTTAAGAAAGTAATAGGTACCCGGGGTTCGTAAATCTCTGGAAGAACCAAAAGCGATCGTGCTATCTACATTCTTTGCTGCACGATATACCCAGGAACGCTGCGCACGGTTGAAAGGCATCTCCTCCCGGTCCATCGCGAAAAAGTACTGCCGAAAAAACTCCCCCATATGCTCAAAAAGATAACGAAAACGACCGATTAAAGGGTAGTTCCTCCGGATAGTCTGGGCGGTTTGGTGTTTATCAACCTGATACAAGACCAGCGCAACAACTACTGCTACGACAAAGAGAACCAAAAATAGAATACCAACAAATGCAATAAAGTTAATTGCAAAGCTTGTCACCTGTTCATTCATGCAGCGGGTTCTCCTGACAACGCATATCATTGCCATGTTTTATTATGGCTTTTACTTGTTTTTATGCTGTATTGCTTCAACTGTAAATAGATAAGTTAACATTTATCGCAATTACTTTTTTGCAGCAGCTATTTGAAATCCGGATAAAGTGATTATTCTCAAAAAATCTCCTTTATTATCGGCTGATTGTGAAAATCATCTATTGTTAATTGACTCAACGTTGTTTGCCATATAATCAGTGTGAAGGTATCGTACTTCTCACTTTAAATTGTACATTCGAGATATAATTCTTATTAACCTCGACTTCAAATTGGAATTACAACCGCTTTTCTCTTTGCAAACGCTTGTTTTTCCATAACCTGCCCCAATCATGCAGGTACAAGGGAGTTTTTTCGTTGGCGAATCCAGAAGACTCCAGCCTGTTAAAAACCAACTGGAAGACCAGATTCATGACCAATTTGCCTGATATCACCAGTAACCAAAACCCTGAGATACACGGTTCTCTGGACTGGGTAGGCATGAACGGAATTACCGTCCCCCTGACTTTTGAAGACACCTCTCTTGGCGTTCGCGCAATTGAAGCTCGTGTTAATACCTACGTGAACTTAGTCAATCCCAAAGTTAAAGGCATACATATGTCACGCCTTTATCTTGCCCTGAGTAACTTTTTCGAAAATCAGACGCTAAATGTCCCAGCGTTAACAGACTTTCTGTCACACCTGTTAGATAGCCATCATGATATCTCTACCCAGGTGTTCCTTAATTTTGATTTCGACTTCCTGATCAAACGCGATGCCCTAAAGAGTGATAACAGTGGCTGGAAAAGCTACTCAACCACGCTTCGTGCCACATTAAAAGATGATGAAGTGGTTTTAGAGCTGGCTACGCGTGTTCCATACTCTTCTACCTGTCCTTGTTCAGCAGCATTATCACGTCAGATACTGGCTCAGGCTTTCACGGAAGATTTCGCAGATAAAGCAAACCTGAACGTAGAAGATGTTGAAAACTGGCTGCGTTCTGAAAAAGGCTCTTTTGCCACACCTCATAGCCAGCGAAGCCAGGCTACCGCATGGGTTAAATTGAGCAAAGATATGGGCGCCTTCCCACTGACAGACCTGATAGATCTGGTTGAGAACGCACTGCAAACCCCTGTACAGACCGCAGTAAAACGTGCAGACGAACAGGAATTTGCCCGTTTAAATGGTCATAACCTGATGTTTTGTGAAGATGCAGCTCGTCGTGTGAAGCATGCATTACTCAACCAGGAGCAATACGCTGATTTCTGGCTGAAAGTTGAGCACTTCGAGAGTCTACACGCACATGATGCCGTAGCGCTGGCATCTAAAGGTGTTGAAGGCGGTTATAGCCCAGCTGATTACAGCTAATCACACATGACTCAATAAAAAAAGGCTGCTAAATGCAGCCTTTTGTAGATATTCAAAAAACTATCATACTTCTGACTTTATAACTGATTGATTTTTATAGAGAGTGTTTTCATACCAAAAGGCAAAAGCATCATACTTCCCAGTATGTTATATTTAGAATCACCTTAAAAAAGCCACAAAAAAGTATCATACTTTTACTTTTTACCTCATTCACAATAGTGTCAACTGATTAGCAGACTCCTCACAGTTAACTATGAGTAATGACGAAGAGGGATCTGTTGTCTGCTTCTGCTCAGGCTCTACACCAACCACTGCTTGGTCCCAAACCTGGTCAGGCAACTAAAGATGAATACAAAGTTGCAGTTGAAGATAGCCCTATCGCTTAGCCCATCTTTGTTTTTGCAGCAGGTTCAAACAAACCTGCCCACGAACTCGGATTTATTAACCCTTAGAACCAGATCTGAGCACATAAATAGAGTTAAGGAGCTGCAGGTATGCAATACATTCACGTGTAGGCTTCAACCAGTCCCAGCCAATCTGAAGGTGTTCAAATTATTCATATACTTGCTTGAATCCGCCATCAGGTAACTTTTCAAAGGTAAAAAACAGCACTTCCGATGTCGTAAAACCAGTAGCAGTTTCTTCGAGTCGATAGCGGCGCCCATATTCAGTCAACAGAATTGGGACTGACTGGTAATCAGTTTCGGCCTTAGGAGAACCATCAGGGTTGGCTTCAGTAATAGCTTTAGAAGTACGGGCAACATTCATCTCTTGTTTTTATTAACCAACCTAGGCCAAAGGTTCAACCCAGAATCATTCTTAATCCAGTCCTTAAGATGCCAAGCATCTTGAAAGAAATACTAAACGTCATCTTCGTACTCAACTAACGTGAGATCCTTGTTACCCTCAACCCGCTTCAGAGATTGCTCTATACTGGCTTGAGCCAGTGGGTCGGCAGGTACGCTGTCAAACGTCTGCGAACATCCTTTCCGCCTCGCATCATGCGAAGTTGCCTTGCGTCACACAGCCCCCCGAGAAACACACCGCTAGCGGTACGAAGCAGAAAAAATGACAGACATAAAAAAGTCCCTACTTGCGGGACTCATGGCTTGTCTTTTGAAATCTAAATTTATATTGATGCGGCTCGTACTGACACCCTGGTCACCAATATTGATCTGAAAAAGGAGCGCATTAAAAATCTGATCTACAAATCCGAGAGCTGGCCCGAGAAGATATCTTTGATGATATTGATGCATTCTATAATATGCAGAGGCAACATAACTATCACGAAGTAGTTAACCCAAAGGTATTTAAAACTGCTTAAATATGGGGCCGGAGAGTGTCAATGAAACATGCGGCGACCCAGAACCTGAATTAGTCCAACTTATCTAAAAAGCGTTTTCCAAGCCTCGTAATAGAGCAGGATACTTGAGGTTCCGATAAAGAGCCGTAACAGTTTATATACCTTTTTTCTTCTAGCTCGCGAAGTATATTGCGATTATCATCATTGATTGAAATATCCACCTGCCTTCCAGTTGATACCTCAGTTAACAGATTTTTATATATAATTTCGTCACCTGTGTTCAATGACTTCTTATCAACCTCTACTTGTCTATCTTGTAACAAGCTTTGCTCTTTCACGATGGATTTCATGCTTTTTTTAGTGTTTTCAATTTCATCTCTTGCGTTTTTAATGTCTTGCTTAACGCCACTTAATTTTAAGCTGTCCAAAGTAACTTCTATTATTTTTTTACTAGCAAGTGATGCTATAGCAGCAAGTGCAGCTAATTCGAAATATTCAAGAACAGAGTGCTGACCGGTTAGAATGTTTTTTAATACTGGATTACCGATAGAGTTCAAAAATAGTGGAAGAACAGCAATAGCCACAAGGGATGACAGAAAGTATTTAGAGAAAACATTCCAAGAAAGGCCCTTTTCATGTTGGTAGGAAAAATGAAGAGAGACCAAAACTGCAACGCACAGGTATATAAAGGATATTGTGCAAACTGCTGATGATTCTGAGATGGGTGGAGCGCCGCCTTCCATAGCAATATACTACCTCTTAGTCTGTTTAATCTGCGTTCTAAGGCTCTGTAACAGATGGTTCTTCGTGATAATGGAAGACTTTGTAGAACATAGACGTAAAAATATCTTGGTGTACGATTCTATATCGCAATGAGTAGAATAAGGTTGATAGCTCTCGAGAGTGGAACAGATCTTCGTAACCAGCTGTTTGCTCCGTACCTTTATACGGGATTTTCATAATTAGGCTAGCACTAATTAACGCTAACAATTCATTACAAAATTCCACTCGGTGGCTTTCTCTATCTAATGCTGAGGGGTTAGCTTCCCAGGAACTATGGTAAATATGCTCTTGAGGAAGTTTTGTATCAGCAAAGCAAGGGCGAAGCTTTAGAATCCACTTTGCGAAAAAGGACGCCCTTACAGGCTCTGCTATTGAATATACGACATCCCCATTTCCGCGCTCGGTGTTTTCTTTAATATGATGGTATTCCGCATATCGAAGAAGGTCATCTGTAATAGATACAAGTAAATCCTTAATCCTATACGCCGAATAAAATTCCTCAAACGCATCCCTCGGAACCGAAGCCCCGAGGTCACTTAAATCAAGATAGAGCTGTTCTTGATGGTGATATATAGCATTTAAAAGCAGCTCACTATTAACAAGAAACTCTGCTTTATAGTTTGGGAATTGGGCTAACTTGCTATCTTGAGCGGGTATTTGAGACTCGAGGGACATTCCTGTTGTGCATCCAATGCTAATATATCTGTTTTTATGGGCGAATCGAGTTGCGACCAGCAATCCTAATAGACTTGTTGTTGATCACGTCGTCAATATGGTGCTTGGAATCGTTAATGATACGACCTGTGCATCCATCCTGGCCATTGTCGAGATCTTCGTATACAGATTTATTAATAGATGCAAAAAAGCTCTCCATCTTCTTTAAAACTGCAGAAGATGAGGTGGATGTTATCTGTTCAGACTCTTGCTTTGTTTCCTTGCCCTCAGCATCCTGCGCGGCAAATGTTTTTTTATTGTCCATATCATCCAGCTTTTAAATAATATCAGCAGTTTATTTCGACTGCTCTACCACTTGAGCTACTCGGTCTACGAAGGAGCGCAAATCATACGCACCTATCATTGCGATGTCAATGAAAGGGCGGTGGTTACTGTATGATCTTCGCTCAGCATATCCCTCTAACCGAAAAAGTCAAGCTGATTGCAATGCAGTTTGGACTATTTGTTAGTGTGCTTAAAGTCAAAATCACACATGAGATAGCGGCAGGATGATTGAAACCTTTAATGGCTTTGATATTAAAGAGCTGCAGATAATAAGGCTATATGCTTTTCAGCTAACCCAAGAGAGGACGGATGTCAGTACCTCGTGGGAGTCACAATGCCTATGGCGCTTGCCAGTACGCTTATTCTTACGAGTCTTATAAGACTTACTGGGAGCATTACATCACCACTGGTTGGCGGTCAACGATCTTCAACACCTTGCACGTGAGCCACTGGAATCATCACGATACCGTGTAAAACATGCATAAACACATAGCACCAGCTTTACCCAACAGGTTCAGAATGCTCTTAACGGACTATTCGGGTTATTACGGTAAAGAATGAACTACACAGCTCCCAAATAGGTGTATTAAATTTTTTCATCGCCTTTCGAATTCAGGCTAGAAAAGAAATGAGGATCAGGCTCACCTTGATCAGTGAGAATTCGCGCTCTAATCAAACGCTGTTTTCGTTCTTCTTTCCCTTCCTTCTTTAGTCCTTCTCTCACTCGCTCAATAAATTCACGCGTAGGCATACCAGTCCTAACAAATCTTAAAGTGTACCAATTATACCAGCGAGGTGAGCAGACTAAACCAACACAACAGGTCACTATCAAAAAGCCACCAATCAAATGGACCTGTGTACGCAGCTAGGGCAAAACCTGAGCAGCACAAGTCCATTTAAGGGGACCTTATATCCTTAAGTTATCACTACCACATTGCAAGCTACACGACCAAATCAGAGACCTTCCCAGCCACAGCAGCTAAACCTGCTGCCACCCTCGAAGCTTTATCTGCATAATCAACTAGCTGTTCAAGAGACTGAAGGTCGTCTTTTAACATTTCGTTTACGCGAACAATCTCTAACTGTAACAACTTAACATCTTCAGACTTTTCCAACCTTTCCAATGTAACCAAGGAAAAAATCTCTAACGCTTCAGCAAGCTCATGCCTTGTAGATCCTATTTCCCTCAAGCGCGATTGATCTGAGACTTCCATTGAACCGCCAGCCTTAATCGAGTTCTTGCGAATAGCCCTCCTTTCTTTAGCTAGCATCTGATCTAGCGCATCAAATTCAGCTCTCTGTGCGAGAAACTCCTTACCTACCTCTTCAATTGTAGCCATTAGTTAGTCTCCTGTTCCTTTGCGATTTGAATAAACTCTAGGACGAGACCTTTGAAATCCTCACTATGCCTCTTAAACTCTTTAATGGCTGCAATAGCATCCGCTAGTGAAACATCCTCACTGCCATTAAGCGCTTGATTAAGAGCGGTATGAGCTTTCAGAAATATCTTCATGGGCTCACTAGAACCCGCTTTTAAAGCAGTGTCATAACTTCTTACAGCTGCCATGTATTGATTGATCTCTTGGGAGCTCTTTATACGAGCGTCATCAAATCTCGACTGAGCTTTAAGAAAGTTGTCCAAAGCTTCTGAAGCCTTCAAAGATACAGCTGCTGATGCAGCTATATCATAATAGTTAGCCAACCCTTCAATAATTGGTTGAGCTTTTTTTGTTGCAGCGGCAAGAGCTTTTACTTTCTCACGATCAATATATTGGCTAACAAGCCAACTAAAAGAATTAGATATAGGGGATGAATAAGCCTTGATTGTCGAAACTGAAGAGCTCCGGCCCTGTGCTTTCGCTATCTCAAGTTCGATTTTTGATGCACTGGCTAATGCGGCATTAGCACTGGAAATTATTGACGCTGCCGAGTCAGCATCAACTATTTCCTTCAATCCTTCCGTGTAGCCCTTCAAGCCTGATAATGCTTCAGCCGCATTTGGCATCATTGATACGACAGGAAAAGCCTGCTCTTGAGAGCTGCCTTTAGCTATGACAACTAAAGAACATGACTTTGTACCTAAAGCACAACTATCATCCGCTTCCAGTAGAAAAGCCTCTTCTTTACCAACTAACTCACGCCATCTCTTATTTTGGGCAGCTGTAAGCTCACTATCGATATGCTCAATTGTGGCTATCGACTGATTCATTGACTCATTCAGATCGGTTATAGGTTGTTGATAATCAGCAACCGATGAACATCCAGCTAAGATTAATATCCCGGTCAAATGAGCACTGATACTCAATGCTCGACTTATCTTTTTCATTTATTCAATCCTCCTAATCATTCCTTCAATACGAACTCAGTAAGCGTTTTCTATCTTTGATAGAGTGCTTCACTGACAAAACCAAAAAGGAAAGAAGAGCGATCCAAGCAAGCCTGTCATAACGATAGCCAATGGTCTCTGCAATTTTCTCAAAGAACACAGCCATCACTCCACTTCCATGAATTCTAGAGATCACAATGTCTCCAGCGATGTTAATACCGATAAAAAAAGCGACGCCCAAAAAGAGGGACACCAAAGCTTTTCTTGAAGAAACAAAAAAGAACATAAATTCGTAAATACGATCCATATACGCACCTAATAAATTGATAGATTCAGTCCACAACTAACCCATGCTTGGGCAACAGGTCTCGGAGAACATAGACCCGGTGATACGCTGCAGCACGATAGAACTTATAAATATTTGTATGATTTGCCTGATCACTCTCAGTAGAAGGAAGCTTCAACGCTTCCCATTCCTTGGACCAAACATCGGAAGAATATTGAGGGATTTCAGTGCTTTCACCGAATGCACCAGAGCTAGCAGCACTCTGCCACGCCTCAATACGGCCTTGCTTTGGTTGTTGCACTGCAAGAATTTCTCTAACCTGAGCATCAATATCGGTAAAACTAAGTGACTTAGAGCTAGCATATTTAGGGCGTTCTTTGGCTATTTGGGAAAAGAAACTATGAAGTTCTTTGCACGCCTCTAGAAAAGTTTCTTGGTTATGACGCCAGCCACTATCAGTTCGGTTTTCATCTTCATAGTTAAATCGCCAAGAGAGATACGGTCGGTCTGGGTATGTCGCTACAGAACCATGACCTAACGCACCACCAAACTCAGCAATATTGGCTTGCCCCTTCTCAAACAGTTCTGCCAACGATTTCTTTATATTTGGAAATAACCGATTCCTAGATGCAAAGAATCCATGAGCTTTACTCAGAATATAATCTTTAATATCTGGCTCTAAGTTCTCATCTAGTTCAAAGCTTTCCTGATGGACTTTATTTCCACGAGAACTCACACCAGAAAAACCATAATGCGAGAAAGTATCAGCATAAACATGAGCTGTAATTCCAGCTAAATGAAGTCCAAACTCACTAGTACAATGGGAAAGGTGATTGGATACCATTTCTTGTGCAATCTGACTGTTCTTAGTGCACTTCAGCCTCTGGGTATATTTATCACCTTCATTGCCTGGTAGAAAATGAAATGGCACCCATACTCGGCGTTGATCTTGAGGATCAAGATTACCGACATTCTTAAGATTCACGGGGTGATGTGCTGTAGATTCCGAATCAATTCTAGCCCCATCGTCAAAATCTACTTCATCATCAAAGGCATTATCATCAACGTATTGAGATGCATAGGCGATAATTTGGCAAGCATCTTCATTTAAGCCTGCCGCACGAGCCATCGCATATGTCCCGTAGTAGTGCATATCTAACTGCATAGTTGCTCACTCCTCGGGCAAATGCTTTGTTCAAGACTTAAGCCCATATAAATTACATCCAACAAAATTGTATGGATTTATCCAACAGCATTAGACTATTTTATTAAAACCAAGCTTGTCAAGATCTATCCATGCACTATTGTTAGATATATCATACGGCCTATAAAAATATGGAGGATAGAAAATGTCACTTGCGGTACGCTTACGTGAACTTCGGGCAGACAAAGAGGCATCACTACAAACTGTTGCTGATGCGATTGGGGTTTCTAAACCGCATGTATGGGAATTAGAGAAAGGAAAAACTAAGAACCCTTCACTAGATTTACTTAAGAAATTAGCTGATTATTATGAAGTTACTCTTGATTACCTTGCAGGGGTAAGTAATCAATCGGACGATCCGCGTTACAATGCTCTGTTAAGAAAAATAGATCCAGAAAACCTGTCGGACCTAGATTGGGAAATAATTGAAGACGCCGTAAATATGGCTGTAAAAGTACTAAATAAAGGGAAGCAAGATAAGGATGATCAATCTTGACCGCATGGAACTTGCGGACTGTTTCACTCCTGAAGCTCTAACTAAAGAAATTTTCAGGCAATGTCCAAAGCTTTCGCCTCCAATCCCCATTGTTGAAATAGCTAAGGCAGTAGGGATTTTAGAGGTTATAGAAAAAGATTTATCGGCTATTGGCGGAATGCTTGTTTCTGATGAAGAGAAAAATGAAGGTGTAATCTTCCATCACTCTGAAGGCCCTTCAGGAAGGAAAAGATTTACCATTGCCCATGAACTTGGGCACTTCTTACTCCCGAAACATAGTGCAAAGCATAAATGCTTCCAATCTGATATTAAAATCGGAAAACAATCCGATAGTAATAACGTTTTTGAAGCTGAAGCAAACAAATTTGCTCAATCATTATTAATGCCTGAAAAGTTTATTTCTTCAGCTATAAACCAAACTCTACCTGATATTCACATACTAATTTCGTTAAAAAAACAGTTTGATATGAGCTTCGAGGCAATATCGAACGAATGTACAAAACATAGCAAGAATCCATTCGCGCTAGTGTATTCCCAGAATGGCATTGTTAGGTATTGTTGGAGGGATTGGCATTCTTTTGAACCTCGCATTACTGTAAAACGTGGCGAGCTTCTACCTCCGAACAGTCACGCTTCTCGACTAGATCTACCTAATGAAACTGTATCGTCAATAAGAGATATTCCTTCAGAGATATGGTTAGGCGAAGAGAATTCACACATAGCACTACAAGAACAATCATATATCCAAAACGATGGTTACATGGTGACATTATTGAGATTCAAGAACACAGAAGATACCTCATAAGTCGCCATAGTCAGGTCATATACCCACATATCAAGGATACAGACATGAACCGTGGCTATATCAGGTTCAGGACTAGCACAGCTATTTTTACGAACTCAACACAATGGTGACCATTTTGCTTCATTATTCCTCTTGTAGTTTTAAATAATGAATGAATGCTAGATAACGCAGCCTCCTCATCACAATGATTCTTTACTAGTGACTGGGTAGTGATTCTTGTAAATAACTCTACATATATCCCAAGCAACCGACTTATCTTCATCCAGAGGCTTGAATTCCATATCTAAATGGAGTTTTAACCTTCAAAGAAGCATTAACAAAGAAACCTATGGCCTCTACCCAAGGCCGCACATTTGAAAAAACAAATCTATACAGGGTGAATTACATCAAGCAGACTCTGTAGAACAGGGTTAAGCCTTCGGGGTTTTGACCATTAAACTCTGGGCTGCTATTAGTTAAAAGACATCAATCAAACCAACAAGGACGTTAACACGATGAAACATCCTTTGATCCTAATACCTCTGCTAACTCTTCCTATTTCAGCTTGCAGTCTATTCACACCCTACGTTGATCCGGCCAAGCTTCATACCAAGGTTGAAGACTCCACTAAATACCCTTGTAAATTGACAAGTAATAATGACATGAATGGAGCACTTCTATGTGCACAGACGCTTGAATCTGAGTATATAGACAATATGGGTGATCAGGCGTTGCTTTCCTCGGTCGGAGGTGTAAGTTTAATCGCCCTGACCGCGTATACAGCGGGTGTAGCAATCAACGATAACCATGCAACGAATGTAACGGATTTTGCGCTAGGCGGGGCCGCTATCTATGGCATGAATAACTGGCTCTCCCAGCCAACGCGAACACAGATTTATGGGGCAGGTGCGAAGACGATTCAATGCGCCATTGATGCATCCTTGCCCTTTATTCAAGATACAAAAGATCTCCAAGATAATCTCGCGGCGTTAAAAACAGCAAGAGGAACTACTAAAAAAGCAATTGACTTGATACCCCTTCCTCCAGAAGAAAATACAGAGGCGCGTAAAAAGGTACAAAAGCTTGTAGAGGTTGCTACCGCAGCAGTTGCAGATGCCAAAACGCTGACTGATAGGGGTGTTGCACTTCAGAAAGCCTATTCCAATGCATCCAATACGCTGGTTATCTCGCTTCTGCGAATCAACAGCACGGTCAACGAAGGTTTAAGCGGTACCATACAATCGGTCAGTGCATTACCCAACACACTATCCGGCATTATGGATGTGTATTCAGGTTTTAAAACCCAAGCTCTCGCACTGAGCAGTAGCACAGCAGAGTCTGTTGAGCCTCCTAAAGATCCACTCATCATAACATCTGAAAAGGAAAAGTCTGTTACAGATTTGAAGGAAGCACTGGACGAACTGATTAAAGCGCACGCAGCGTTAGAACTGGCGGTCTCTACGCTCACCCCTGAACTCTCAGATAAGACAGCTGATGTCTGCAATATCGACTTAAGTAAGACTAACCTAGCCATTACCCTCAATCCAAGTTCTCTAACCTTTGACGCGCCTGGTAAAGTGCTGACGGTGATGGTATCAGGCGGTTCTGGACGGTACATTTCGAGCTATGACGAATCCGTATTCAATGTAAAACATATCCCTACCTTTGGTTCAGTGTTACAGATCCAAGTCGCAGCCGCTGAAGCTAAAGCTGACGGTTCATATGCCATTACCGTGATGGACCACAATGGTGCTGAACAAGTGCTTGTGGTAGATGTTCAATTGAAAGCCAAAACCGAAAACTAAAAAAAGAGATAAAGTACAAATGGCCGTTGTGATAGAAATGACCAGTAAGCGCGACAAGCCCCGTACTTCCAGTGCGGGAGAAATCTACGTTGGCAACGTGAAATCATCCTCGTTAACCAAAACCAAGATGGCAAAGTCGGTGCTAGACGCTGACTGGGCCATGCTGAAAACAATGCAGGAATACAAGTGCGATAGCGCAGGTATTGTTTTTAAAGAGGTTAACGAGTCGTACACCACTCAAGCCTGTTCGAATTGTGGCTGCTTGACCGCTTCGAGGCCGAAAGGTATCGCAGGACTTGGAATAAGAGTATGGAATTGCAGTGAGTGTGGTGTCACTCACGACCGCGACATTAATGCGGCCAAGAACATACTTGCGGTGGGGCTACACCGTCCTGTAGAGGGAAAGGTAGCGGCTTAGTCCGCCCTAGTCTTTGAGCTGTAATGGCTCTTAGAATCCCCTTCGTTCACGGAGGGGAGAAGTCAAGACACTGTAGATCGAGCTGAGCCGTTAGATTCTGAGGATCAATACGATAAGCTTATGCAAGGATTATCCGATCATGTTTTTAAAGAAACTGGTGTACGGTGTTCCCCGAATAGCTTTGTGCTGCAGTTTGTTAAGAGGATAGATAATACATAAAGCCCAATTTCCAATCTGGAAATCCCGGTTTTGACATCACCTTCTAATCTGTTAGCCTGAAATGCACCCCTAAACCCGGAGATCAGTTATGAGCTGCTACAATCAAAAGGTTAATAAGGTCATTCAGGCAATTAAACCCAGCGGTTTTATTCAGTCCTACGCCGCTCATGCCAAACAGTTCAATTTAGAAAAAAAATGCGTGAGCGCCCCTTGTCTGACTAAATATCAGAAAATCGGGCGTACTATTCCTGCAGATGTTCAGCATTTTGTAGACACAGTTTTTCTGCGTACCGTTGCACCGTACTGTGACATCTTCCCTGAAGCATATGAGCGTTTTCCCACATTAACCGGGATCGGTAAGCACATTATCAATGAAGATTATGAACAAGCATTACACGCTGTTGAAACAGCATTAACCCTTTATAAACATGAAGGGGATATCGCTGACCCTTTTATCGCTAAAGAGATAGTTCCAACGCTGTACGCAACCCGTGGATACTTACTAACGCTGCTGAAAGATTATAATGCAGCTGCATTTTCATATGAGGATGCGGCTTTCGAAGCAACCGAGCATGCGCCACATCTTAAGCTCCGCTATGTTAACTTCGAGCTGAATGCCAAGCGACAGGGTGCGTTTTTGGATTATAAGAATGCCCCTGGTGACGACTCGTTCAAAGACTACATGAACACCTTGAGTGAGTGTGTGGAAGCACAGCAAGCGCTTCTGGATTCTATCGACTACACGGATTCGGCTATATCACCAAAGGATCTGATATATGTGTTGAAACATGCCTTGCGTATGGCATCAATCCTTGACGATGAGAGCCAGTTCACCACGTGTTTTAATCAATATCTCTCTTCTGACATCCAGATAAAGACAGGACTAGATCGTGAGCAGTTATTCTCAGATTTCAAAGCCTGGCTTAAACCTGAAACCGATGAAGATGGCGATTTTGCTAACTGTTGTTCGTACGAGTGCGTCCGTAACGAACTTTTCTAAATATAGGAGGCTCAAGATGCCTGGTACACGGATTGGCGGCGACTTCGGTTGCTAATAAACAAAGTAATACCTACAAAGCCCCTCAGCTAATTCTCAGGGGCTTTTTCATTAATGCGAGATCTCTTGTGCAAGCCGCTCAATCAACATCGTTTCAGCGTATAAGAACACATCAGAAGGGTTATTAAGTTTCACGTTACATTGCGGGTACGACTCGTCATCCCACTCGTCCCAATCTGTATTATGCACTTTCACCAGTGCCTGTAATTGAGAATAGGAATCCAATTCATCTCATTCCGGTTCATAGTAGCCACTCATACAGCCGCACCCAACTGTATTTTTCTTGGCCAAGAAATAGCTTCTATTGATTACCCAGGTATGTATACGCTCGATATGCTTCCGGTACATAACTTGGTTGTTCTCAATGGACTCTCCTCGTTCGGTACGGAACTGTTCTAACGTAGTCAGCTTCGTAACATAAGGGGATGCTTTATGGCTTAATTTCTTCAAGATACGCGGATTCATGAATAATCCTTTTCGCTGGTGAGCTCAACCTTGATAAGTATCAAACCGGCCCTTTCTATATCGCTTTCGAAGTTGTGGAATGTATTTATCGGTAAATCCCACGCATAGTATTTTTTTGACCCGGAAAGTTGTCAACTTCAACCTGCCATTGCGTGTTATCGATACACGCAACCATGCCAGCATGATTTCCATGCTGATCTTTCACCACAAAAATGACACGTTTTGATAACGCAAGCCTCGACTAGTGGTGAATTTCGTCACTGGAGATAGTAACGTCTACGTTCGGAACAATTCCGCGAGTACCCTCATCACGTAACAAAGAAAAAACCGCAACAATGTGCGGTTTAAGGTGTGAAATGACGCTGTATTTAAGCGGCTTGCTTTTTCATCAAGTCGTCCAGCTGAGCCTGGGTGACTGCTGCGGTAGCATGCACCTGAAGGCCTAGACCGCCTGTTTCTGGGACTACGATGAATGCCAGTTTTTTGATGGTTACATCATATGCGGCAAGTTCAGCTGGCATTTTGATCGTCTTACCATTCAGCTTACGACTGATGATTTCCTGCAGTTTCGCCTTCAATGTACCGTTAAGCCCAAACAAATTAGTAAACACGCCCAACAAACCATCCGGTTTCACTTTAGTTGCTTTAACATGCACTGAGACTGTTTTGCCATCAGCTCCCAGCACAGGCGTTGCAACAGCATTCATACGCGCCGACTGTGAGAGCAATTTCGTCTTAAAGCCTATCGGCTTAATGCACGTCCATTGCTGAAATGTGCCGGTTGTAGCAACCAGAAGGTTACCGCGCCCGTCAGCCTGAACTGAAGAATTGCGTGTGTAGATGCGCTTGCCGCATTCCTGCCACTCGAAACGACGATTCATCTGCGTGATCAACTCACCTGCCAAACCACTCAGATCAATATTCAGTGCAAGATCGATATTAACTTCATGTTCCGTGAGAGAAACAGTTTGGATTTTCATAAATCTACCCTCATAGGTTTCTATTAAAGTCGTTCAACGACCGTTAGGTAGACGATATATGAAGGAAGCAAAGTAAATCTAACTGATTGATTCCACTGGGGAAGTTAAAAAAATGCGTTTCCAGCCTGGAAACGCAGTCACACTGATAAAGTGATAAGTTGCCCTCTCATAAGGTTTAGAGAGGACTGGGTAGGGATATAGCTGATAAGTTAAAGAGAAAGTTTACCCTTCGCGCAATCACTCAAGTGTTGTGCGTTACCTGCATACTTCGCAGTACACTCGTAAGCTCTAAGAAGACTACTGTCGCTGATATGACTAATACTTAAATACGAAAAGAACAGACAGAGCGCAAAGCATATCGGGACCAGAACAATCAGGCCAAGATCTTCTTTCTTAAAAGCGTAATAACCGAAACACGCTTCTAACAAAACCCCAACATAATACATTTTAGCCTGAGTATAAGGATTAACAGTCAAATCAAAGACCGAAATATCCTTACTCAGATCACAGAGCAACATAATAAATTGAATGATGACAATAAGTACGACACCGATATGTGCCCAGTACAGCTTTAAAATTTTCAAAATAAATTCACGATTACTACACATGACGTCTTGCAGCTCCTTGTAAGAGATTGATCCTGTTTCTTCGATAGCCATCAGCTCATTTAAGGCCACCGCATTGATATCGAGTTCTACCCCGTTTCTACGGACTGTTTAATAACGAGCCAGTTAAACTACCAGAAAACCCCGTGCTTAATTCTACCAATGAGTTCCAACACTTCGCAGGTTTTATCCACTGTTGTGCCATATTCGATAGGCGTTTTGCCATCAAGACCTGCTGTCGGCTCGCTTAACCATGATTTTGCAGCAATGGCATCCCCACTCACCAATAAATTCGCTGCTCTTTGTAAGATATCCAACCGATCTGGATTCAAATTATCAAAGTTCGTGAGTAAGTGATGCTATAAGACTGTCGAAGGAGGCTTCGCCACTATCATCGAGTAATGTTTTTTCTTCTTTCAAAAGAACCTGAGCATCTCCTGTAACCGTAACTCAACAAAAATCACCAACAAGGTGCTGTAAGCATTGCTCAAAGGTATCAGCCGCAACATGAACACCGTCTTGCCACACACTTCCATACCCAGAATAATGATCAACACTAGTAACAGCTTCAAAGTCAGGTGTTCCCACTTGAATATGTCGCTGGCTGCGTGACAGAAATAAGATCAATTGATGCTTTTTCGGTAATTCGCGCCATAAATGCATAATTCACCTGAGAATAGTAACCATACTTTGTAAGTGCCATTTATTGCAGTAGGGGTTGAAAACTGCTCCTTAGTCCTTAGGTTGTATTTAATGCCTACTAATGGGCAGATACGGATAATTGGAGATCCCTATGTCAAACAACCCTCATGGCAAACCGCCACGCGGCAAACCGGAAAATGTCCCTCCTGCAAAACCTGATATGCCTGGGCCGGATAACCCACCTGATACAGGTACAGATAAGAAGAAGGTCGGATAATTATGAACTGGTGGGAAGATATTGATGGACGGCTTGATGCTGAACTGAAGCGTTTTGATGATTTAGGTCTCAAATACCAAGATCAAACAACCGATTCTGACAGAGGAGCTGGAATATTACGCTACGAGGTTATATATCATGCTAAAAATGGTGATATGAATCTTGAAGTGATCTTTCCACCAGACTATCCATTTTTTAAACCTAAGGTTATCTATCAAACTGAAGAATGTCTTATTCGACATCACAATCCTATTAGCAAAGAGCTTTGCACGTTAGATCGCAACGGTGCTGATTGGGTACCTAATATGTCTGCTGCCGATCTTATCCAAGATCAAATTAAATCTCTTCTACAAACTGTGGAAGATCCTCTAAGTGAGTATACTGCTGAAAATGAAAGCCAGCAGGGGGAACCGATAAGTTCCTTTTACCCTAGAGATGAGGGATATATTCTTCTCGTTGAAGACATTCATATTCAAGACCTTTATACCCATGGGGCTTTTACCGCAGCAAGACTGGTAGGAGATATGGGGTTTTCACGATTTACATTCCTTAGCATTGAAGATAATCATAGCAATGTTATAGCTAATGCCTCAGATACACTGATTAACAATTTTCAGGAAGTGAACGCTCCAACTGCAAAAGGCTATTGGCGTCAATGGAAAACAATTCCGGGGCACGATCAACACATAGCTCCTCAAGCGATGAAGCCAGAGGCCTTATGTCGCGCTATTAATAAACCCAAGTACGAAGCTTTTAAAAGAAAAAAGGCCAAACAGCCAGAGTCCATGATATTCGCTACCCTCTATGAAGAGGAAGCAGAATGGCGTAAATACGACATACCAGCTTGGTATGGTGTCGTTGTTGTTAACTCTAACGGTAATATTAAACACAACCCTCTTCCTGCAGGGGGCTATGATTTTGAAAATAGATTCCTGAGAGCACCTGAACTTAGGCCTCTAAAGGATGCAACCGTGACTATATCAGGTGCAGGAATGCTGGGCAGCTCAATAGCTATTCAATTAGCACGAGCAGGTGTTGGAACTCTGAATATTATTGATTTCGACTACATAGAACTCCCTACAACCATAAGATATGCGTTGGGAGCTGAATTTGC
Organism: Neptuniibacter sp.; assembly: GCA_050633605.1. Lineage (GTDB taxonomy): Bacteria > Pseudomonadota > Gammaproteobacteria > Pseudomonadales > Balneatricaceae > Neptuniibacter. Next base: position 33,348 of record JBOEGV010000072.1, read on the forward strand.
TCACATGCCAAAAGCTGCTGCATTAAAGTTATACATACTTCGTAACTACCCCGGCGTTAGGGTAAATCACTACGTTTACGGTTTTGGAATGTTTCCTAGCTCATCAGAGGACATCGCAATTTATTCTAAAACTCGCAAGAGTGTGATGAATGCTATAGAGGCAGCTGATCTACTTATTGAGGCGACCGTTGAAAAAACAGTACGTCATTTTCTCACCTACCATAATGAGAAAAATAGCATTCCAACCCTGTTTGTAGCCAGTAGACCGGGATCATGGGGAGGGGAACTGCTTAGAGTAAACCCAGAAGGTCCCTGTTGGAACTGTTTCGAACGGTATCAGAAAGACCCGGAACATCCATTCGATGTACCTAATGGTGATGATTCTGCAGAACCTGTCCAGGGGGGCGGCTGTGGTTCCCCTACCTCTATAGGTAATGGTTTCGATGCGGATGAAATTTCGTTAGAAACTGTTAGAACTGCAGTCGGCATCCTAACTTCAAATGATCCGGCAGGATATCCTGACAGTGAATGGAATGCGGTTACTATTAACCTTCGTGGTGAGCAGGGACGTATACCAATAGAGTGTAAGACCTACAACCTACCAATACACCCTGACTGTAAACATCATGGATGAGTTTCGTGAAAACGATATTGTATGGCTGCCTAGCCATGAGTTCATTACTTTGACGAGTGACATGAAGCTATATCCTGAAATAGAGACCGGAGGGCTTTTAATCGGTTATCGTGTCAAGCATAAAAACTATTCAGAATGGGTCGTAACGCACCTGACACATGCAGGGCCTAATGCAACCCACAACCCAACCTCTTATGAACCTGATTATGAGTATGATCAAGCCCAGGCTGATAAATTATTTCATGCATCAGGGGGTTCAGAATATTACATTGGCGATTGGCATACACACCCCAATGGAGCGCCAGAAGCAAGTTGGTTAGATAAACGGTCTCTATACACTAACGCTAAGCGGTCATCTCATACTGAGCACTCCACCCTTATGCTCATAGTAGGAGGGTCACATAAAGATCCCCTGCCTCAAGCTTTCAGCGGTAAGTTCAATGGCAACATTAGATTTTGGAACTGGTGCAGGTCCAAAGCCCAATTAAATTTCAGCTGTTAATCGTAATAACCGTAAACACTAGGTTGCCATTACTATGTCGAGCATCTCACTCTTGTCTCACCGTTCAAGCACCTCGAGCAACGCAAATTGGCACACTGGGTCAAATTATTTCAGCAGGGGTGAGCATTTATCATGGCATACGCACTTGCGTATTCCGACCCAGAATGCCCACCGTACTAGGACTAATTGCCCACTGATGCCAACTAGGCTTGCTCACCCAAATCGCAAACCTGCTAGTGAAAATGACAACGTTTCAAGTACGAAAAAGGCCTGCTAGAAGCAGGCCTGATTTCAATTTAGATATAGATATTACTTATATTCCCTCAAAGTACCGGTAGTTATATCTGATGTTATGTAAAATCCCATCCCTGAATAAAAGGTCTATTGTGGAATGAGAGTCACTGACACCGAAACTCCATTTATTGTACCCAAGCAAAAAGCTTACATCTGTCTTACTTGCATTCTGGATATCTACCCATTTGTGATTAATAATGCAATTCCATGCTTTTGTTGCTGGATCAATTTTCATTAAATTACGAATGTAACTTTCAGCATTTTCCCTACTAATCCCTAGATTGATTCTAGGATTATTTGCTGAAGCAGTACCATTAAGAGTCTCTAAGAGATCCTCCTCGCTAAAACCCAACTCAAGAAATAGCCCCTTGCTATCAGTTAAGCATAATTCCCTATAGCGCCTGAGGTTGGAAAAGGCTTCGTACGATACATCCGCCCCGGTAACCTCAATATATTCGACTTGCTCAGGAGTTACATTGACAACCCCATCCTTGTAAAGATTTCGTAAAGTTTTCTCTTTACTATCTGACACTTTCAAAGACTTATAGCTATCAATATTGATAAATATCAGGTTCAAAACAATCATAGCCGAAAGAAGTATCGCTACGGCAAGAGTCATTATTACCGATAATGTTCCCAGCTTCATAACGTTACCAGAACCCTTCACCATAATTTTGATGCAGTGCTCCATCAACATTAGGAGCAACACCGCCAGCACCTTCTATTATATTGTCTGCAGCCGTATTTGAATTTGGGCCAAACTTACCATCATAAGGCCCTTGGGAATAGTTATCGCCTGTATCAATTACTTGCTGGTCAAATCCCCGTGGAGAAAATGGCACCGGTATATCAATATCATAATGTTTGTCATGCTCTCCAGGATTATAGAATGATTTAGTATCTTCGACATAGGTAGGACTTTTTGAACCTTGCGGGAAAGGCCTAGTGTTAGCTGCAAGACTAAATTGTCTATCAATGACTTTTTTTCGTTGTCCTGAGACTCCACAATCACTCCCTTCAGGTTCTTCCCAGTGCCATACAACAACAGCGCAGTGCATTATCTTTCCAGTGACTCGACTAAAGAAGTCCAAAACAGAATGCTGTACTGGGCGACAGACCATCGTTGTTTGAAGCCCCAAAGGATCGATATATTTAATTGGATTTCCCCCTACATATGCATATGTATTGAGTCCACCTTCCAGCCCAATCGGGTCACTCTGGATGTATCGCCCCGTTCTTGGGT
>JBOEGV010000073.1:0-8573 GCA_050633605.1 Neptuniibacter sp.
ATTCGGGTGAAAATTCTATCGACAATACCAATTGTTGCTGCAGATGCAGGTACGTAACTTCCTATATGGGCAAGTAGAGTAATCAGAGCGGCCTGGCGCATGTATGTGGATTTGCCGCCCATGTTCGGGCCAGTGATAATGAGCATTTTTCGCTCGCCATCCAGCTCAAGATCATTGGCCACAAATGGATCATCAAGCACATTTTCCACAACTGGGTGGCGACCCCGATGAATATTAATTTGTGGCTCATCGGTGAGGGTAGGTTGCACATAATCAAGTGTGGATGCTCGCTCTGCAAGATTTGTCAGGGCATCTAACTCAGATGTGGCAGCAGCAGAATCCTGTAATGCAGGAAGCTCCTCGGCGACAATTTCAAGTAATTGATCATACAGAGCTTTTTCGCGTGCGAGAGCTCTGCTCTTTGCGGAAAGAGCTTTATCTTCAAACTCTTTTAGCTCTGGGGTGATGTAGCGCTCGGCGTTCTTTAGAGTTTGGCGGCGAATGTATTCAGCAGGTAACTCCGCATTTTGAGCTTTACCAATTTCGATGTAATAGCCATGTACCCGGTTATATCCAACTTTCAGTGTTGCGATGCCAGTGCGTGAGCGTTCTCGGGTCTCTAAGTCAATCAGGTATGCACCGGCATTTTCACTGAGACCGCGCAGCTCATCAAGTTCTGGATCGTAACCATCTGCAATAACCCCACCTTCACGAATTACGACTGGAGGATTTTCAATTACGGCAGTGCTCAGTAATGTTGACAGTTGTGGAAAGTGAGAAATTTGTGACGCCAGTTCTTGCAGCAAAGGTGCGGCATTGCCCTGCAGTTGTAATTGCAGTTCAGGCAGAGCATTTAATGCAGTTTTGAGGCGTTCCAGATCTCTTGGGCGAGCAGAACGTAAGGCAATGCGCGCGAGAATACGCTCGCTGTCCCCAATGCATTTTAATGTCTGTTGCAGGTCTTCAAAGCGGTAACTGTCCTGTAACCAAGCTATTGATTCCTGCCGAGCTAGTAAAGATGTTTTATCCTGAAGCGGGCGGTGTAACCAGCGCCTCAGAAGGCGACTTCCCATGGGGGTACGGCAGTGATCAACCACACGTGCCAGAGTGTTATCAAATCCACCAGACAGGTTTTGATCGATTTCCAGGTTTTTTCTGGTGGCAGCATCGAGAGCGACATAATCATTATGATGTTCTATTTGGATGCGGCGAATATGCGGAAGTGCGGTACGTTGGGTGTCCTTAGTATATTGCAGTAAGCATCCGGCTGCTGAGATAGCCACATTCAGTTGATCGCAACCGAAACCACCCAGGTCCTTGACCTTAAATTGCTGGCATAGCAGGTCATGAGCTGTGTCTGCTTCAAAGTGCCAGGGGGCCTGTGGACGCAGGCTTTTTCGTTGGGCCAGAATTGCACCTAGCAGAGAATCTTCGTTATACAGAGTTTCAGATGGGCGTAATCGTTCCAATTCACTTAGCAGTGAATCCTGAGTATCAACTTCCATCAGGCTGAAGCGCCCGGATGTGATATCGACGATTGCAAAACCAAATTTATTTTCGATCTGATTCAGTGCTACCAGAAGGTTGTCACGGGTTTCATCCAATAAGGCTTCATCACTTACCGTTCCTGGCGTGATGATCCGAGCCACTGCACGCTCTACCGGCCCTTTGCTGGTGGCAGGGTCCCCTACCTGTTCACATATAACAACAGACTCACCTGCCCGGACAATTTTACCGATGTAACCTTCCGCAGCATGATAGGGAATGCCTGCCATTGGGATGGGTTCACCTGCAGATTTTCCCCTGGCTGTTAATGATATATCTAACAAGTCGGCAGCCTTTTTCGCGTCATCATAAAACAGCTCATAGAAATCCCCCATGCGATAAAACACCAATTGGTCAGGGTGCTGAGCTTTGATTCGCAGGTACTGCTGCATCATTGGGGTGTGGCCAGAGGCTGTTTTTTTAGTCATATGCGAACGTAGACCGAGTCAGATAAAACTATTGTTATGCTGGATTAAGTTCAGGCATTGTACGGGAATTGGAATCTATTACATAGGTGAGTGAAATCATGCGGAATCTGGTGACTCAAATTGCTACTAAGCTAGTGGAAAAGAAAATGGTAATGGCTACGGCAGAGTCATGTACCGGAGGCTGGATAGCTCAGGAATTAACCTCAGTGGCAGGCAGTTCAGAATGGTTTGATTGTGGATTTGTAACTTACAGTAATGCATCAAAACAAAGCCTGTTAGGTGTGTCAGTACAGAGTTTAATTTCGGATGGGGCCGTATCAGAAGTGGTGGTTTCTGAGATGGCAGAAGGTGTTTTGCATAACTCACAGGCAAATATTAGTGTTGCCACCAGTGGTGTTGCCGGTCCGAGTGGAGGGAGTAAGGAAAAACCAGTGGGTACCGTGTGTTTTGCCTGGTCGGAACTGGGGAAAACTACCCGAACTGAAAAAAAATGTTTTTCAGGTGATCGTGAATCCGTTCGAAAACAAGCAGTTAATCATGCACTGGAAGGAATTTTACATAACTTGGCCCATTGATACTTGCAATCCAATAAACTTGTGAAATAATACTGTCCATACATACAGTATTTTCAACGCAACGTAATTAAGAGCACAGGGTTGATAATGGACGCGAATCGGAAAAAAGCGCTGGATGCAGCGTTAGGTCAGATTGAAAGACAGTTTGGTAAAGGTGCAGTGATGCGCATGGGTGATCAGCCGCGTGAAGCCATTCCTGCTGTTTCGACAGGTTCGCTTGGACTTGATATTGCTCTGGGCATTGGTGGTCTGCCTTATGGTCGTATTGTGGAAATATACGGTCCTGAATCTTCCGGTAAAACCACATTAACTTTGCAAGTTGTTGCGGAAGCCCAAAAGCAAGGGAAGACCTGTGCATTCGTAGATGCTGAACATGCGCTGGACCCCATTTATGCAGAGAAGCTGGGTGTTGATGTTGATAATCTTCTTGTTTCTCAGCCTGATACAGGTGAACAGGCACTGGAAATTACAGACATGCTTGTGCGTTCAAGTGCTGTAGACGTGATTATTGTTGACTCAGTTGCTGCTCTGACACCTAAAGCGGAGATCGAGGGCGATATGGGGGATACCCATGTTGGATTGCAGGCTCGCTTGATGTCGCAAGCACTGCGAAAACTGACAGGTAATGTAAAAAATTCCAACTGCCTTTTAGTATTTATTAACCAGATTCGTATGAAAATTGGGGTTATGTTTGGAAACCCGGAAACAACAACCGGGGGGAATGCCCTTAAATTCTACTCGTCCGTGCGTTTGGATATTCGCCGTACTGGCGCAGTTAAGCAGGGCGATGAAGTGGTAGGCAATGAGACTCGCGTAAAGGTTGTAAAAAACAAAGTTTCTCCTCCATTCAAACAGGCTGAATTCCAAATTCTGTATGGGGAAGGGATCTACCATATGGGTGAAGTGATAGATCTTGGGGTTAAAGAAGGTCTGGTTGATAAGTCGGGGGCCTGGTATGCCTACAATGGCGATAAAATCGGTCAGGGCAAGGCTAATGCAGCTAGATATCTTGAAGAAAACCCTGAAATTGCGAATACCATTGAAGCAGAAATACGCAACCGCCTTCTGGCCAGTTCTGTGCCTAGCAAGACGGAAGAAGATGAAACCTCTGAGAATCTGGATCTGATATAAGGTCCGTCTGGTGACAATTAAGATAAACCTCGGGCTTTTAGTCGGAGGTTTTTTTTACCCGTTGGTTGGAAATGACTGAGCAATTATCAGAAAAAGAACTATGGAATAAAGCGGTCAATTATTTGTCCAGGCGTGAACACTCACGACAGGAATTATCAGTAAAGCTCAGAAGTACTGATGCTGAACGTGTGGATACGGTTCTTGATTCATTAGAAGAGTCTGGCTTCCTATCAAACCGAAGGTTCACTGAAAGCTTCGTCCGTATGCGTGTTGGGCAGGGGCACGGATTGAAGCGCATACGTTTTGATCTCCAAAGAAAAGGCATAAAAGATGAGCTGCTTGCAGAGATTTTAGACCAGCTTGAAATTGACTGGTATGAGTTGGCTGTCAAACTCTATGAACGAAAATATTCTGCTTTTCTTGATGAGAGTGATTACAAAGAGAAAAGTAAAAGGATGCGTTTTATGAGTCAGAGGGGTTTTTCAATAGACGAAATTCAACATGCAATTTCCTGCGTGCAAAGCAAAAGTTATTGACCAATAATGCACTGAATACTTCCCACCATCAGATTACTTTATTATCCATTCAAAAATATTCGAACAATTTTCGAACACGATATATACTATTGCGCCCTTATTTGTGGTGATTATGTGCCGTCAATGTGAGTAAAGATATATATGGCGGCTTTACCAATGGATACGTATACGGTCTTCCAAATGAAATACATGACAAGTGCTGAGATTCGCCAGGCGTTTTTAGATTTCTTTAAACAGCAGGGTCACGAAATTGTTGCCAGTAGTTCGCTGATTCCTGCGAATGACCCAACATTAATGTTTACCAATGCTGGAATGGTTCAGTTCAAAGATGTTTTCCTGGGTAGTGACAAGCGTAACTACTCAAGAGCAACGAGTTCACAGCGTTGTGTACGTGCTGGTGGCAAGCATAACGATTTGGAAAATGTGGGTTATACCGCACGCCACCACACGTTTTTTGAGATGCTGGGTAACTTCAGCTTCGGGGATTATTTTAAGCAGGATGCAATTAATTTTGCCTGGACTTTCCTTACGGAAGTTATGGGTCTTCCAAAAGAACGCCTCTGGGTAACAGTGCATCATTCTGACGATGAAGCTGAACGTATCTGGAAAGAAGAAATTGGAGTAGATCCAGAGCGTTTCTCAAAACTGGATGAAGATAATTTCTGGTCTATGGGTGATACCGGTCCATGCGGTCCATGTACAGAGATCTTTTTTGATCATGGCGCTGACGTTTGGGGTGGGCCTCCAGGAAGCCCTGAAGAAGATGGTGACCGTTATATCGAGATATGGAACGTCGTCTTCATGCAATACAACCGCAGTGCAGATGGTGAGATGACACCTTTGCCGAAGCCATCTGTAGATACAGGTATGGGTCTGGAGCGTATTGCTGCGGTTATGCAGAATGTCCACTCCAATTATGAAATAGATATGTTCCAGAGTCTTCTGGGCGCTACTGCAGAGGCAGTAGGTACATCAGATCTGGGCAATAAATCCCTACGAGTGATCGCAGATCACATTCGTTCCTGTTCATTCCTGATTGTAGATGGGGTTTTGCCTTCGAATGAAGGTGCAGGTTATGTGTTACGCCGTATTATCCGCCGTGCTGTGCGTCATGGAAATAAACTCGGTGCGAAAGGAGCTTTCTTTAACCAGCTGGTTGCTGCGCTGGTTAAGGAGATGGGTGAAGCTTACCCTGAACTGACTGAAAAACAGGCTCAGGTTGAGCGAGTGCTGCTGAAAGAAGAGGAGCAGTTTGCTAAAACCTTAGATCACGGGATGCGCCTATTACAGGAAGCGATCGATAATCTCGAAGGTTCTGTTATCCCAGGTGAAACCGTATTTAAACTCTATGATACATACGGTTTTCCGCATGACCTGACTGCAGATGTTGCGCGTGAACATGAGCTGACCATTGATGATGACGGCTTTGAGCGCGAAATGGACGCTCAACGAGAGCGAGCGCGTGCAGCAGGCAAATTCTCAGTTGATTACAATGATGCAATCAAACTGGAGGGTGAAACCAGCTTCACTGGTTATGAGAATCTTTCCGGCGCTGCATCTACCGTTGTCGCTCTGTTTAAAGAAGGTGATGCAGTAGATAAGCTTCAGGCAGGGGAATCAGGCCTGGTAGTTCTGAATGAAACTCCATTCTATGCTGAATCTGGTGGCCAGGTCGGTGATACTGGAGTTCTGTCTGCCACCGCAGCTACTTTTACGGTAACAAACTGTACAAAAGAAGCTAAAAATAATCTTCATCATGGCTCTGTGGCTTCAGGTTCGCTAAAAGTAGGCGACAAAGTTGCTCCTCAGGTAGATGCTGAACGACGCCAATCTATTGCGCTGAACCACTCTGCTACCCACTTGTTACACGAAGCTCTCAGGGTTGTATTGGGTGAACATGTGCAACAGAAAGGCTCATTAAATGATGATGAGCGGTTACGTTTTGACTTCTCTCATTTTGAAGCAATGACGGATGAGGAAGTTTTCACCGTTGAGAAACTGGTGAATGACCAGATCCGCCTAAATACTCCGGTAGTCACTGAAATCATGGAGATTGAAGCAGCTAAAGCCAAAGGTGCTGCTGCTCTGTTTGGTGAAAAATACGATGATGAAGTGCGTGTTCTTTCTATGGGCGGTGATTTCTCGATTGAACTTTGTGGTGGTACTCATGCCAAACGAACCGGCGATATTGGTTTGTTGAAGATTACTTCCGAAGGTGGTGTCGCTGCAGGAGTGCGCCGTATAGAGGCGGTTACAGGTGAAAGTGCTCTGACGTATTTTGCTGAACAGAAAAATCAGTTTGAACAGAAGCTACAGGATCAGCAAGCAAAAACGCGTCTTTTAGAAAAAGAGCTGGAACAGATGAAAGCCAAACTGGCTGCCGCTAAGGGTGCTGATCTGGCGAGTAGTGCCACTGAAATTAATGGCATCAAAGTATTGGCTGCACAGTTGGAAGGGGTGGAGCCAAAAGCATTGCGTGACACTATTGACCAACTGAAAAATAAACTGGGCAATTCTGTGGTTGTTTTGGCAACGGTATCTGATGGCAAAATTGCTCTGGCTGCAGGCGTGACTAAAGAGCTTACTGGCAAGGTGCGTGCAGGGGATCTAATTAAAGAACTGACTGCTAAACTGGGTGGTAAAGGTGGTGGTCGTCCTGATTTTGCTCAGGGCGGAGGCTCTGATCTCGCAGCCTTACCAGCAGCTTTAGAATCAGTAACTGCACTGGTTGAAGCTGCAGTTTAAGCGCAAGAGGGATAGTGTATGGCGCTTTATGTTCAAAAATATGGTGGCACTTCTGTAGGCAGTGTTGAGCGTATTGAAGCAGTTGCAGATAAAGTGCATGGTTTTAAACAGCAAGGGCATGATGTCGTTGTTGTTGTGTCCGCTATGAGTGGTGAAACCAATCGTTTGATTGGGCTGGCGAAAGAGATACAGACACAACCGAGTCCACGTGAAATGGATGTACTTGTATCCACTGGAGAGCAGGTAACCATCGCTTTGTTATGTATGGCGCTGGAATCAAAAGGTGTGGCTGCGCGTTCTTATACAGGAGCTCAGGTCAAAATACTGACTGATAGTGCCCATACAAAAGCTCGCATTCAGGATATTGAAGTATCTGCAATGCAACGTGACTTGGAGGCTGGCAGGGTGATAGTAGTTGCTGGCTTTCAGGGTATTGACGCAGACGGCAACATAACTACATTGGGTCGTGGTGGTTCAGATACGACGGGTGTTGCACTTGCCGCTGCTTTAAAAGCGGATGAATGTCAGATCTATACAGATGTTGATGGCGTATATACAACTGATCCAAGAGTAGTTGAAGGAGCCAGGAGGCTTGAGCAGATTACTTTCGAGGAAATGTTGGAAATGGCCAGTCTGGGTTCGAAGGTTTTGCAGATTCGAGCTGTTGAATTTGCAGGCAAATATAAAGTTCCATTAAGAGTCCTTTCTAGCTTTCAGGAAGGGGCGGGTACTTTGATTACCATAGAGGATGACACTGCTGTGGAAAAACCAGTAATTTCTGGCATTGCGTTTAATCGTGATGAAGCAAAACTAACGGTTTTAGGGGTGCCAGATGTGCCTGGAGTGGCATCTAAAATTCTAGGCCCAGTAAGTCGTGCTAATATTGAAGTTGATGTTATTGTGCAGAATGTTGCTGCTGATAACACAACAGATTTTACATTTACCATTCACCGCAATGATTTCGAGGCTGCTCAGAAAGTGCTTGAAGGCGTTGCTGAAGAGCTGGGTGCTCGTAAGGTGGTTGGTGATAATAAAATTGCGAAAGTTTCTATTGTGGGCGTTGGTATGCGCTCGCATGCTGGTGTTGCCAGTAAGATGTTCGATGCTCTTGCAGCTGAAAACATTAATATACTGATGATCTCAACTTCTGAGATTAAAGTGTCTGTAGTTATTGCAGAGAAATATTTGGAGCTTGCAGTACGTGCCTTGCACTCTGCATTTGAAATGGATGTTGATGACTCTGTAAGCGAATAAATGCGCATGCAGTTCAATGCAGTCTATATTTAGACTAGCTAATTAAGTATTTACATAGGCAGCGTTCTGGCAGGGAATTGGATTGATGCCAGTCTGTAGGGCTTACTTTCAAATGGTAAGTTTGCCTGGGATGTTTTAGGAGATCTACATCATGTTAATTCTTACTCGTCGTGTTGGCGAAACCTTAATGGTTGGTGACGATGTTACTGTCACTGTTCTTGGCGTTAAAGGTAATCAGGTACGTATAGGTGTAAATGCGCCAAAAGATGTATCAGTTCACCGTGAGGAGATATATCAGCGCATTCAGCGTGAGAAGGCTGATAGCACAAACAACGAATGATTTTTAAAGTACCCTCTTT
>JBOEGV010000074.1:0-10684 GCA_050633605.1 Neptuniibacter sp.
ATGTTACCTTCCTGAAGCATGTCAAACCCCGCGCAGAGGTAAGAGCTGCCGAAGAAATCGCTACCCGAACACCTTGCGCCGACTTTGATAAATTCAAACCATTATTCGACCAAGTGCAAGACCATCTCACTCGTGGTTTACTCGAAGCCAAGATACTCAAGAATCAAAAAGGCCAAACAATCATGGCTGAAATCAACGAGCGTGATTGGTTTATCGTCAATGGGCAAAAAGCTTATATTGCTGAAATTAGCAAAGAACGCATTCACGGTTTCGATAAAAATGATTATAGGCTTCGCGTTATCTTTGATAACAAAACAGAGAGCGACCTGCTTCTTCGATCCATGCAAAAAGCGCTTTACGTAGATGACGCTAGCAGAAGAATCGTTTCATTGTCTGCTGGCCCACTATTTGATGGTAATGCGGAAGATGAAGATACAGCCAGTGGAACAATTTATGTTCTACGCAGCAAATCAGAACATCCCACAATCGCTGAAAATCGCAATTTAATTCACAAGATAGGCGTAACCGGTGGCAGCGTTAAAACACGCATAGCAAACGCCAAACTAGACCCTACCTATCTAATGGCTGATGTTGAAATCGTAGCAACCTATGAGTTGTATAATATAAGCCGCACCAAACTCGAAAACATCCTCCACCGATTTTTTGATTCCGCGAAGCTCGATATCCAAATTAATGATCGCTTTGGAAACCCTGTTGTTCCTAGGGAATGGTTTTTAGTGCCGCTGTTTATCGTTGATGAAGTTGTGGAGAAGATTAAGGATGGAACAATAAGCGAGTACCGCTATGATACGAAAAACGTCAAGCTAGTGTCGGTTTAAAACATGACTGCTAAATTTAAAAACTGAGAGAATGATTGTATGGAACCAGTATTTCTCGATTTTCATATACATACTTCAACAAATTTTTAAAAGCCGAATGGAGATTACAACTTGGCTAAATCAAAGGATCAGCCACTTTCAACAACTGAAAGCATCAATTCTCGATTCAGCCTTTAAAGGCGAACTCTAGGGAGGGAATATGACATTCGACACCACGGCTTTACAGCAAAAACCATTTAAAGAAGCGCTTGAGAAATTAGAAGGATTATTGTCTCACTCCAAGGCAGTATTACTTGGTGCAGGTGCAAGTTACTGTGCGGGGTTGCCGTTAACTAATCAGCTTACAGCGAACGTACTTGCAAGTGACAAATTGTCGGATGATTCAAAGGGAATTTTGACGGCAATACAGGCCTCTTTTGCTGATGCAAACCCTGCGGCTCATATAGAAGATTTTTTAAGCGAGCTGGTGGATTGGTTGGCAATTGCCAATCGTAGAGCCAGCAGAGCTGTGCCAGATATTGCGGTGACTATAGGCGCTACGACCTATACTGAAAAGCAATTAGCGACTGCAATTGATGAAATCAAGCTTGCTATTGAAGAACAGATTAATCAACAGGTAGATTCCAGTATTCATGAGCGTTTTGTACAGGCTTTACATCGGCCAATGCGTCCAGGGAAAGCAACTCACGGCGAATGCATCGACTATCTAGTCATGAATTATGACTCTCTTATTGAAGATGCCCTGGCTCTTTCCAAAGTGCATTATGCTGATGGCCTTGCTGGCGGAGTATCTGCTTGGTGGGAGCCGTTGACCTTTGATGTCAAAGGATTAGATGCAAAGGTTTATAAGCTGCATGGTTCGATCGACTGGGTTGAAACTTCTGGCTCAACAGTGCCGCATCGTATCGCGTCGCATTTAAAGCGAAGTACAAAAACAACATCCAAGATTATGATTTGGCCAGCATCGACTAAATACCGTGAAGCCCAGCTTGACCCCTATGCTCATTTAATGGCCAAAGCCCGAGCAGTATTAAACCCCAATAATGGTGAGCAGCGCGTTTTACTGATTTTGGGTTATAGCTTTGGTGACGCGCACATTAACCTTGACATTGAGCGTGGATTAAAAGCCTCTAACGGCAATCTTACGGTTATTGTATTTACCAGTGACGCTGAACCTAATGGCATTCTAAAGTCTTGGCACCAGGATTCTGAGATAAATGAGCAAGTATTAATATTCGCTGACAGAGGTTTTTTTCACGCAGGCCAGCAAGAGCATTCAGCACAGAGTATTGAGTGGTGGAAGTTTGAAAATTTCACGCAGATTCTTGAGGGAGGGATTTAGCATGGAGCAGAGTAAATATTCCAAACCCATAGAGAACCTTGCCATTGGCAAAATTATTGAAGTCGATGGCTCTCGAATTATTGCCGAGCTTGACCCTTCCATTTCTGATCTTTCCCGAGTTTTTGCCGGTGAGAATTACCCTATCGGGCAATTTGGTTCAATTATTAAAGTTCATTTTGGTCGACGCTCTATCTATGGATTAGTTAGCCGCCTTCGTATGAAGGCTGATTATCAGCTTGAGCAAGGGCTGCCTGTTGCATCTTCAGATGAGCGCATTATTGAAGCTGATTTATTTGGTGAGGGTGAGTGGCATAAAAATGAAAAAGGTGATTTTGCCCTTGAGTTTGAACGGGGTGTTGCGACTTATCCACTGCCACAGCAAACCTTGTACATCACTCCAAAGGCTGAACTTCGTTTTATTTATGGTGACGCCAGGGGTGCCGTCATTCAGCTTGGTGAGCATGTCGGTTCTGGTGGTGCTCCCTGTTATGCCGAGCTAAATGAATTATTAGGTAAGCATACGGCAATTTTAGGTTCTACGGGTGCAGGTAAATCAGGTGCGGTTGCGGCAGTTATTCACAGCATTCTTGAACGTGGAGACATTGCGAACCACCAACATTGGCACCCACAAATTATTGTACTCGACCCGCATAACGAATATGGCAAAGCCTTCCCGAAGCATCAACGCCTTTCAACAGATGAAGGAACGCTGGTGTTGCCTTATTGGTTGTTAGATTTGGAAGAGTCTTTAAGCTTATTTATTGGTAAAACAGAATATGCGGCCACCTCCCAGTCAAATATTATTAAAAACGCCTTGATTAAAGTGCGTGAACAAGCTGCTGAGTTATTGAAGCTAGATATAACAAAGTTAACTGTAGACTCTCCAATACCTTATGCTCTAGGCAGTCCTGATGGGCTAGATAATTTTGGAAAAAATGGCGATGCCCTTTATACAACAGGGTTAATAGGGGCCATAAATAGCCAGCGACCACAGAACAAAAACCAAAAAGACCATGAAGACTACAATAAAGTCATTCGTAAAATTAATTCTTTACTAAAAGATGGTCGTCTCAATTTTATGATGCAATCTTGGGATGGCGCTCAAGACCCGCTACCTACTATCGTTAATCAATTCTTAACTCGCAAAACCACAGTACAGATTGTAGACCTTTCCGGTGTGCCCAACGAAGTTGCTGGCGTTGCAAGTGCCGCGATAGCACGAATTATTTTTCAATTAAAAGTTTGGCAGTCAGAGGATGAGCGGCGTGACAGCCCGGTTTTGCTGGTATGTGAAGAAGCTCACCGTTATGTTCCCAACAGAGGCGAAGCGCAGTATGAAGCCGCGCAATCCGCAATCAGGCGTATTGCTAAAGAGGGGCGAAAATATGGTGTTGGTTTACTGCTGGTGTCTCAGCGTCCCAGCGAAGTTGAAGCTACGGTGCTTTCGCAATGTAACTCATGGATTGTTCTCAGAATAACAAACGATTCAGACCGAGAGCATGTTCGAAGCGTGTTACCAGACTCGATGTCCGGCTTAACCAAAATGCTTTCAGGTTTACGAAGGCAAGAAGCAATTTTTGTAGGTCAGGCAGCGACACTTCCATCACGCATTATGATTCGCAGCTTATCCAAGGAGCAGCTTCCACGCTCTAATGATGTTGATTTTGATAAAGGCTGGCAGAAAGAAGCGCTATCTGAAGACCAGATTGGAACTATTGTGGAGCGATGGAGGTATCAAAGCCGATGATAATCAATCATATAAGGCCTATATTATGGTGCTTAGAAGTACGTTCGTAGAGCTGCGCTGTTGCAAATTTTAAGCGCTGGCCATTGACCTATTTAAAATTATACTGTATAAAAAAACAGTATGGAGATGATTTGAGTTATGCCAAAAAAGGAAACCGCTCAGTCTGTATTGCCACATACAGAGGCAAAGCTACAGTTCTACACGCAATATTTGGCGCGTTACTTAGCGATATTGTTGCGTTCATCTCATGTCGAACAAATTAATATTTATGATATGTTTTGTGGTGAAGGAACCTATTCCGATGGCAATACAGGGAGTGCTGTACGTGCTGTGGAGGCCATCTGGAAAGCTCAATCCCCTAACGCCAATAGCAAATCTATCAACTTGCACTTAAATGACCTAGATAAAGCAAAGACAGATAAGTTAAGGATTGTCCTGGATAGTAGGGAGTCAGTTGAGAAAAATTTTCGAATAAGCTATTCAAATACTGAGGCGGCTGAATTATTAGGCAAGCTGCCTAGTGGATTTAAAAGCCAAAATAGCAAGGTGAGAAATCTGGTTTTTATCGACCCTTACGGTTATAAAGATATTAGCCGCTCAAGCCTTGAAGCATTATTGGCGCTGGGGAGGACAGAAGTGATTTTGTTTTTACCTATTGAGCAGATATATCGTTTTTTTAGTAAAACAACCACTGAATCTGTCGATAATTCATACAAACCTCTGAAGCGTTTTGTTGAGCAATTTGAAATTGATATTACGCAGATTCATTCAGAAAAATCCTTGGTAGCAGCACTTGCGACCGTTTTAGCATTTAATAACGAACTGTATTCCACCTCCTATTCAATTAAAAATCATACAGGCCACTATTACGGTATGTTTTTTATCACCTCCAACCTTCTTGGTTTGGAAAAAATCATTGAAGTTAAATGGGGGTTGGATACGCAGGAAGGCTCAGGGTTTTCGGGTACAGATCAGCAAGACTTTTTTCTAGAAACCGACATACAAGACCACTTAAAGAATCAATTAACTGTTTATTTAAGTGATGGCGAAAAAACCAATATTGAGCTATATGAATTTGTATTGAAATCGGGCTTTATGGCCAAACATGCTAATGCATTTTTTAAGGGCTGGCAGGCGGAAGGTCGCCTCAGAAAGTTTGATTTGAAAAAAGGCAAAGCTGCGGCTAAAAATACTTTTAAATTAACTTACGACGAATATAAGACTGGAATCCCGTCAATTCGCTATAGCTTGAACGATAAGGCTGGTGACAATGAGTAAAATTGAGTGGACAGAACAAACTTGGAATCCTGTAACAGGCTGTACCAAGGTCTCGCCTGGCTGCAAGCATTGCTATGCAGAAACCATGTCTAAGCGCCTACAGGCGATGGGTGCGCCGGGTTACGAAAATGGTTTTGAGTTAAGTTTATTGCCTGAGCGACTTGAGCAGCCTTATCGCCGCCGAAAACCCACTATGTATTTTGTTAACTCCATGAGTGACTTGTTCCAAGAAGGCGTGCCTTTTGAGTATGTTGAGCAGGTTATGCAGGTGATAGAAGAAACGCCTTGGCATACGTATCAAATTCTAACCAAGAGAAGCGCTAGAATGCGCGAATATTTTAATAGCCACAAAGTGCCTGATAATGCGTGGTTGGGGGTATCCGTTGAGGATAAAAAATACGGCAGACCCCGTATTCCTGATTTACAAGCTATTAAAGCAAAAACACGCTTTTTGTCTATTGAACCTTTGCTGGAAGATTTAGGCCGTATCCGTTTGGCTGGTATTCATTGGGTCATTGTTGGTGGTGAGTCAGGTGCAGGGGCTAGGCCTATGCAAGAAGAGTGGGCCCTCAAACTTCGTGATCAATGTAAAAAATCCGATGTCGATTTCTTTTTTAAACAATGGGGTGCATGGGGTAAAGACGGTATTAAGCGTTCTAAAAAAGCGAATGGCCGGAAACTTCAGGGGAAAATATGGAATATGATACCGGCTGTTGCTGTTTAAAACACATTGCTATTTAAATTGGCATTGCTTATGTATGCAATTTTTTAAGTTGATTCATCCAGCCTTCCTCTTTGTTTAGAGCTTTGAGTATATTCTTTACCGTCAGCCAATGACGATACTGCGTATCAGGCTTAAGGTGTCGAATTTTCGTATCCATATACCACTTCAAGTGCTTGAGTTGATATTGGTACGGGCCAACTTGAAACCGTTTCCATATTAAAGCCGCAATTTTCTTTGCACGCTGTGTATGTTCTTTAACGCGAGTGCTTCGATCACCTTTCAGCTTCCGATTTAATAAATGCTCCATATGCCGTTCGGCTTGTTGTTGATTGGCTGGACGCATGTTATTTACTGCTACCGATATAGGCCGCCACCACATCGGTGCGATTATGGCCTAATTCTTGGGCGAGAATGGTACGGGCTTTTTGATCCGGTGCTTTGTTGGCTTGTCGTTTTCCAGTAATGACTGGAGCAGGATAGCCGGTAATGGCTTGATAACGTTCACAGGCATAAGCGGCTCGCATATCGTGAAAACCATTGATGGCTGTCTGGTTTGTCATGGCACGCCACTGGTTATACCGGTGGACTCGCCATTGCTTATAGCTGGAGTTTGGCGGAATTAGATTCTGTTCTTTACCCTGTATGAGAGTAGCGGCTTTTAGGGTTTGCAGGCACTGGTTACTGACGGGTATCCATCGGTCTGACCCTTTGCCTCTTCCGCCCTTGGTGCCTTGAGTAATATTGATACGCCCGTGTTGCCTAGCCTGGCGGAGGGCTTTCTGTGTATCGAGTAAAGAAGCTTCTTTAAAACGTAAACCCAGATCACGGGTGAGTTGAGCAATGAGCATCGTCCGTTTCTGACCGTGTTGAACGGTGATGGTTTTTAGCACGTCCGGTCTGACCGTTGCGGGAATGGTTGAACGGACGTGGGAACGTTGCCCTATAATCTGCGCGGGCTTAGTCGTCAGCACGGTATCTTTACGCATTGTTTCCAGTACCACATTCACCGTTGATAGCCGGTTTTGAGCATAGGCCACGCTCATTTCTCCCTTACTAACTAATTCTTTCAAAAGCTGATTATGTTTGTTCAGAACGGTCGGGGTAATATTTCTAGCATCGTTAATTCCTTCACCCTTTAAAAAATGAACAAATTGGTTCCAGCGCTCTTCATGGGTAGCACGGGTACTGAAATGCCCCTGACCATAACGATCAGCCAGTGCATTTTTACCCGCCCATGCCAGTTGTTTACCATAACCATAATTACGATTGCCGCCCACGTTGCCCATATAAACCCTGAAACTGGTAAGTGTTAAACCGGATTAAGCACCGGTCGTGCTGTGCTGGTACGCTCAGCCTGCGGAGGGTTAAAACCTCTAGGACAAATGACTGGCTCCTCATGCTTGGTACGCCTGAACAGGGGTTAATGCCTGCGGGTTGCGTACTGTGCCAATTGATCAAACCTTTAAATAGGGTTTAGTCGTTGGTCGCATGGGTGCCGGTGTCGGCGTTTTTACTGCTTTTGTATCAGCGATGTGGCTGCTAATACGTTGTTTTGGCGACGATTATTGCCGAATTTTCAGACCCGTCTCTGTGTAAAGTCACCACAGAGACGGGTTGGCGCATCGTTGCCGGTTTCTCATTTTTGCTGGCATCACCTCCTTTTTAGGTGTGTTGATTAATGGAAGGGTGTGTTTGTGAATGCATGTGATCCCCGATTAATGGGTTAAACAGGGATCAAATCATTCACGGCATTGGTTCCACTGGAACCAATGTGCCTTCATGCCAATTACTCATGAAGGACTTGCTTGCAGCTAAGTCTGTAGCTGCCACAGATAAGTGCCACCACTAGAACATAAAACCCTTAGCCGTAACCCTCAAAAACCGTTCAAGGTGTGAAGTACATTTTTTTAATGTACTGAGTGGCCGGGCTATTCCGCCGAACAGTTTTTCTGTGCGATAAAAGTTCTTCCGGGTCTGTACGGATATTCCATTGTTTTCCCCGTCTTTGTGCATAGCATAAGGCCGCTATACACAAAGACGGAGACGTGAAATGAGCTGTAAAATTCTGAGATTGAGGGAAGTAAAGGAAATAACAGGGTTATCTCGCTCAACAATTTACCTGGAGATTGCCAAGGGAAAGTTTCCGAAACAAATAAAATTGACGGGTGCCCGTTCGGTGGGGTGGCATGAAAGTGCAATCATACAGTGGGTTGAATCAAGGCAGCAGGCGTAACAAGCCGTGTAAGAATAACTCTATAAATAAATAACCTAGCAACCTTCCAATAAAGGGCAACAGTACCTCAAAGATCAATTCCATTGTAAATGTGTCTGATCAAGCATGAGTCAGTACAGCTTAAGTGATCAGGTGGGGTATAATGAGGGGTATCAGGTTGGAAAGTTGAGTGTATAGGTAATTAAATCAGATAGTTAAAAATGTATGGGCGGCATGATGTAATCGTCCTCCCAAGGACCCTGCTTAATGGCACAGAGAGCCCCGCACTTTGCGGGGCTTTTTGTTTCTTCATGTTTCTGCGTAAAATAGCAAAACTTTCAACTTCTGTATGAGTGTGTTCTGAACAATGAATCGCGATGATGAAAACTTGAATGTTCCTAACCTGGGACCAGCAGAGCCAGTTTCTGGTACCCGTTCTGGTGCTGCTGCGGAAGCAAAATCTGCTTCGCAGACAGAAGAGCCCAGCCGTGGTGGAGGTCTTGTTCAGTCACTTGTTATTATCATCCTGATCGTGGCTGTATGTGCTTTGGGTTATTTCGGCTTTGATGTTTATCAGGCGCAACTAAAAGATGAAACCACTTTCCTCAAAGCTCAACAGCAGATGGAACAGCTTCAGGCATTGATTAAAAAGGCTGAAGAGGGGGCTACTCAGTCAGGTGAAAAACTACAGGGAGATGTATCGTCTCTTGAGTCTTCTTTGCGCCAGAAAGATAAGCAACTGGATTCAGAAGTTGCAAAACTCTGGGCAGTTTCTTATCAGAAAAATAAACCGCAGATTGAAAAGCAGTCTAAGGAGATTGCAGCTCTGCAAAAATCCCTAGATAGCATGAAAAAAGAGTTTTCAGGGCAGAATAAAGTGATTAACTCGTTGCAATCTTCAGTCTCAAAACAGGATAAACAGTTAAAAACTATCACCAAAACCAAAGCTGAAGTTGAAGAATTGCAGGCATCGGTTAAGGCTGAAGTTGCAAAACTCAGTAAACTCATTGCCAGGGTTGAAACGGAAACTCGAGCAAGTAATGAGTTTATGCAGGAACAGCAGGCAGAAATGCTTCAGACACAAAGAGCACTGACAGATCGTATTGTCTTGCTCGAAGGTAAAAGTACTGTGGCCTTAGAGAGAAAAGTGAAGCTTAATGAACAAGCGGTTAAAGCGTTTGATAGTACCCGGAGTCAGCTGAGTCGGGATCTGCTGTATGTGAAGCAAAAATTGAATAATCTGCAGCTGATGCTGGAAAAGAAATGATATTGAATAAAAAATGAACATTTTGGGACCTTGGAAGATTGCTATGTCTTGCTCCAAAAGGCAGAATACACGATTCCTCACAAAGACAGGGACTGATTAAACCTCTATGAAAATCCGTGCTTTTTTTGCACTGACGCTACCCGATTCAGTTGTTCGTTGGTTAGCTGATCATGCTGACACGCTGTGTGAGTTTGACCGAAAGACAGAGGTTAACTGGGTAGACTCTGATCGTTACCACATAACTTTATGTTTCCTGGGGAATATTGACCTGAACAAGGTAGATGAACTTGAGCGTTGCGCAAGAAGTAGTCTTAAGGACTTTTCCTCGTTTCAAGTACATATTAACCAAACTGAATTTTACCGGGTAAATAAAGGATTATCTCTGATAGCTGCGCTTCCTGATGTGAATTCTGATCTTGATGATCTGCATTCAATGATGACGGGAGTAACCAAACAAGCAGGCGTTTCATATAAGGAAAAGAGCTTCAAACCTCATATTACTTTAGGGCGCTTACCAGGGAAGAATAAATTTAAATCACCTAAGCAATGGCCGCAGGTTGATATGTTCAGCCTGGCCGATTCGGTAGTTCTGTTTCAGAGTAAACCCTGTGATGACGGATCTATCTATACACCGCTATTTGAGATCCCTTTAAAGGATCTGGCCTGATCTGAAATCAGCAAATAGTACTTTTTGACTCAAAAACAGCCATCTCATTATGCGTAATCCAGAACTTTTGTCCCCAGCAGGGACATTGAAGAATATGAAGTATGCTTTCGCTTATGGAGCGGATGCAGTCTATGCCGGACAACCCCGTTACAGCCTGCGTGTGCGTAACAATGATTTTAATATGGATAACCTCCATGAAGGGATCAATCTTGCTCATGAGCTGGGAAAGAAGTTTTTCCTGGCCAGTAATATTCTTCCGCACAACAGTAAACTTAAAACCTACATTGATGATCTGCGCCCGGTAATTGAGATGGGGCCAGATGCTCTGATCATGTCTGATCCGGGTCTGATCTATCTGGTGAAAGAGCATTTCCCGGATGTACCGATTCACTTGTCAGTTCAGGCTAATACTATGAACTGGGCATCGGTTAAGTTCTGGTACTCGATGGGTGTGGAGCGTGTCATTCTGTCACGTGAGCTGTCTCTGGATGAGGTGGAAGAGATTCGTCAGCGTTGTCCTGAGATGGAGATTGAGGTCTTTGTCCACGGTGCTCTGTGTATTGCATACTCTGGCCGCTGCTTGCTGTCAGGTTATATCAATAAACGTG
>JBOEGV010000075.1:0-16062 GCA_050633605.1 Neptuniibacter sp.
GATGGATTTTGTGATGGCTCAGACTGGCGCACTTATAGATACCCTGAAACGCGAACTTAAAGCTCAGGGTAAAACGTATCTGGATGTAGCTAAGGCTCTCGATTTAAGTGAGGCCTCAGTTAAACGGGTATTTGCGGAAAAGAACTTCACTCTGCATCGACTTGAAGCCGTGTGCGATATGCTGAATATCGAACTGTCGGAACTGGTTCAGAAGATGAACAAGGAGCAGCGGCAGTTAAGCCAGTTAACCCGCGATCAGGAGAAAGAGATCGCCAGCGATCTGCTCCTGCTATTAATCACCGTCAGCGTTATCAGTGGTATGAGTTATGAAGATATTCTCAATACCTATGAAATTCCTGAAACGGAATGCATCCAGAAGCTGGCAAAACTGGACCGGCTTAAGCTGATTGAGTTATTGCCCGGCAACCGCGTAAAGCTGTTGGTTGCACCTAATTTTCACTGGCTGCCTAATGGTCCGATTCAGCAGTTCTTCCAAGAAAAGGTTGAGCAGGATTTCTTCAGTTCCCGTTTTGACAAGGCGAATGAGAAGCTTATCGTAACTAACGCTATTCTCACCGATGCTTCCAATGCCCTGCTGCAGAAGAAGATGGAGCGACTGGCTGCCGAGTTTAATGACCTGATGCAAGACGACCACTCTGCCCCCAACACCCAGAAGCGCGGAACCACCATGGTTCTGGCAATACGTCAGTGGCAATATTCCTTGTTCAAAAAGATCACCAAGTGAGCTCAACAGGGTTACGTATTAAAAAATAATACTCAAAGACTATGTAAGATGAACTTTATCTGAATAGGTATCACCCGCCCTCCTGTTTTATTCATTCTTGTCCTCGCCAAACACGAGGACACAGAAATGAACATTTTCAGCCAACCCAAAACATTCGTTCCATTGTTTACCGCCCTGGCGGTAGGTGCAGTATTAACTACTACGACACCTACAGCTGAAGCAGCCGGTTTATTAAAACCCAACAATGCGGCCTACGCCGATCTAAAAATAAAAGAACACCACGTTAATGTGGTTATTGAAGATATGTATGCAACCACAACGGTTGAGCAGGTTTTCCATAACCCTAATGCCTCAGACCTTGAGGCGATCTACTCATTCCCGGTTCCGGATAAAGCAGCCGTTGGTGAATTCAGTTATTGGATCGACGGTCAGCCAGTGACTGGTGAAGTGGTTGAAAAACAGCGCGCTCGTAAAATCTATGAAGAGGAGAAACAAAAAGGCCATGAAACCGCACTGGTAGAGAAGGATGAATACAAAACCTTCGATATCTCAGTGTTTCCGGTAAAAGCCAATCAAGACGTAAAGATTAAACTGGTGTATCTGCAAAACACCCAGACCGACACCGGCATTGGCCGCTATGTTTATCCTCTCGAAGAAGGTGGTGTGGATGAGCAGAAGCTAAGCTTCTGGAACCGTAACGAGGTGGTAGAAGAGAAGTTCTCATTCAATGCCAGAGTCCGCACCAGCTACCCTATTGATGGTTTACGTTTACCCGAACACCCGCAGGCGTCGTTGCAACAGATTAACCAGCATGAGTGGAGTGCCAGTCTGCTTAATAACGCAGCAGCTCTTCAAACGGATGACGATATAAGTAACACCGCTGCTACAGTGTCTCAGTCAAGCGATCAATTAAGCACTCAGCCTGGCGCTTCTGGCCCGGTAGCATCTCTGAATAAAGATATTCTGCTTTACTGGCGACATACCCCGAACCTGCCTGCCAGCGTAGATATGATTGCTTATAAAGAGCCGGACCAGAAAAAAGGTACATTTAAACTCACTCTCACCCCGGGTACGGACTTACCCGTTATGAACCAGGGTCGTGACTGGGTGTTTGTGTTGGATATATCAGGTTCAATGAAAGGCAAGTTCAGTTCACTGATTGAAGGGGTGCGTGAAGGTCTGGGCAAACTCAGTCCGAATGACCGTTTCAGGATAGTGCTTTTCAATAATCAGGCTCAAAACTTTACCCGGGGTTTTCTGCCCGCGGATCAACAGACGGTGAACGATATTATTCAGCGTCTTGATCAGGTGCAGCCAGGCAATGGAACAAACCTCTATTCTGGACTTAAAACCGGCATCGACAATCTGGATAGCGACAGAAGTACCGCGATTGTTCTGGTCACCGATGGTGTAGCTAACGTGGGCAATACTCAGAAATCTCAGTTTTTAACTTTGCTGGAGAAACGCGACCTGCGTCTGTTTACTTTTATTATGGGGAACAGCGCCAACCGCCCTTTGCTTGAAGAGATGACCCGTATCTCCAATGGTTTTGCTATGTCGATCTCTAACTCAGACGATATCGTTGGTCAGTTGATGCTGGCGCAGGGCAAGATGACCCATGCCTCAATGCGCGATATTCAGATAGAAGTTGATGGTGTAAGAAGTAAAGAATTGGTCAAACCCAGACTTGCCAATACATTGTACCACGGCGAACAGCTGACAGTTCTTGGGCATTACTATAAACCAGGTGAAGCTGAGGTACGTTTGACCGGTACAGTAAACGGCAAAAAGAAAACCTACAGTACCCGTTTCAACTTGCCAGAAGCTGCCGTTCATCACCCTGAACTGGAAAGGCTGTGGGCGTTTGCAGCAATTGAAGAGTTGCAGGCCGAAATGGACTACCTGGGCACTGATAAAGATGCCGAACAGGCCATTGTTGATACCGCAGTTGAATATGGTCTGGTAACCGATTACACATCGATGCTTGTAGTAAGAGACGAAGTTTTCAAAGCGCTTAACATTGATCGCAATAATCAGAAACGCGTCGAGAAAGAGCAGGTCGCTCGTGATGCGCGAAATAATCAGACTATAACCGCTCAGCAGAACCGCGTAGATACGCAGAAGCCGATGTTTGCGGATTCGCAGTCAGCCCAGGCTAATCAAAGTCAGCAGCGAGCGACAGTAACGCCGGCCCGATCTGGTTCTGGTGGTGGTGCGGTTTCTCCCTGGTTACTTATTATGATTGCTGGATCCATTGCTCTTTTACAGCTGACCCGGTTCCGCAGCTCTGATTCTGGTTCCAATTAAGAATCAGGCTTAAAGATAAGGATTCCACGATGCAATCTATCAGCTTATCTACAATCACAACCGCCCTTCGGGGCGGTTACCTTAATAACAGAATCCCAGTCACCTGCGGGATTGTACTGATTTCATTGTTACTGAGTAGCGCACTTATAATAAACAACACAGTTGAGCTGCTCAGCTTTAATTACCATTCCATCACTCATTCCCAGCAGTACTGGCGCTTATTGACCGGGCATATGATCCACAGCTCATGGGATCATCTGTTTTGGGATCTGATCACCTTTGCACTGGCAAACGCTTATTTAGAACATCATGGCAGGGTAAAGATGCTGTCTGGCCTGGTGGTAGGCAGCTTAGGGCTTAATCTGTTTTTGCTCTCTCCGTTGGCGAGCATCCAGGAGTATTCAGGCCTGTCAGGCATTCTCTATACACAGATCATACTGGCTGCATCTGTCTGGGCGACCAAAAACAAAAGTATTCTGGGTTTTCTGCCTTTGATAATCATATTGATCAAAACAATGTTTGAGGTTTTCTCAGATTCGTCAGCATTTATCCAGAACGGCTGGCAGCTTTACTGGCCTGCACACCTTGTTGGGGCGGTCTGCGCACTTGCAGTTATTTCATTATGGAATCTAAAGTCCGGAACTATACTTTCAGGCACCCTTTTACATTGGAGGTAATGCAAATGATGGTCGCAAGGTGGCATATAGATGCCAAATTTGGGCACAAGCAAACGGTTATAGATTCGCTTAACAAATGGTTCGAAGACATTGGTTCACAGATCGGCTGGACTGGAGATAAATTCAGAATCGTGACTGGCTCTGTAGGTGCTAAAGAGTCCGTAGTTATTTCAGAAATTCAGATATCCGGGCTGACTGAATTAGATGAATCATGGAACAAGCTCGGGGACGTTGAAGGGCATGCAGCCTGGAGTAAAGAGTTGGAACCCTACATTGTTTCCGGATCTCAATACTGGGAAATACTTCGAATTGTTTAATACCGAGTGTGATAAAAATTAAGAACTGCCTCTGTGCGGTTCTTTTTTTACTCAATATTTATGCTTTTAGACAGGCCTAACCAATAGCCTTCAGAATGTTCTTTTCCTGGCCTGATTTTGTCCGAATAAAGCGCCCTATTACGTAACTTTTTATAAATTAAGGGTAGTCATATCAGTAATACTTTGAAACCTATCAGGATGAGTATTATTCCCCCCAACATCTCCGCTTTGCTTTCTAAGTAAGTACCACTTTTAGCGCCAACAAATACACCTAACCAACTGAATATAAATGTTGTAATCCCTATTATTCCGCAAGCTAAGAATGGATTTACTTCAAGAAGTGTAAGTGAAAACCCCGCAGCCATAGCATCTATACTGGTTGCTATGGCCAGAATTAGTAACATTTTGTGGGTGATCTGCGCTATATCTTCCTCTATGCCCTCAGAAGCTGCTTCATAAATCATCTTACCGCCAATCAGAACAAGAAGAGAAAAAGCAATCCAATGAGCATAGTTTTCAACCCAGCCCAATACGCCTTTGCCCCCGAAGAATCCAATAAAGGGCATTACGGCTTGAAAAACACCGAAGTATATTGCAGCTTGAGCAGCAAGAGTGCTTGTTTTCCTCTCATGCTTTGAGCCTAGACCGATGGATACTGCAAAAGCATCCATGCTAAGAGCTACAGCTAAAATCAGAACCTCAATCATTCACTAGTCTCTATCTGTGCTTATTAGTGAATAAACAAGGATAACGGGAGCCATTTTTTTTTGCAGTAAAGCAAATCAAGTAATCATGGATAGTCGAAGCAATCATCCTAACAAATAGGCTTTATTTTACGCTATTTATCGTCTGTGAACTTTTCACGCAAACTTATACTGAAACCATAAGCCTGATGCGATCACTATGTTTTTTTACATACATAAATGCTTAAAACACAAAGGGCCGATAATATAAATTATCAACCCTTTTTTTGTTTTTAAAGCTCTAACCTAGGCGTGCTCAAGCTTCTTCATTAGCCAGGTAGAACCAGGTATCCAGAACAGAATCTGGATTCAGGGAAACTGTATCAATCCCCTGATCCATTAACCAACGAGCCAGATCCGGGTGATCGGATGGCCCCTGGCCACAAATACCTATGTACTTACCCTGTTTCTTGCAAGCTTCAATCGCCATTGAAAGCAGTTTTTTGACCGCTTCATTGCGCTCATCAAAGAGGTGAGCAATAACGCCTGAGTCACGATCGAGACCCAATGTGAGCTGAGTAAGGTCATTAGAACCGATCGAGAAGCCATCAAAATGTTCAAGAAACTCATCTGCTAACAACGCGTTCGATGGGATTTCACACATCATGATAACCTTGAGGTCATTATCTCCACGTTTAAGACCGTTAGCAGCAAGCAGATCTACCACCTGCTTTGCTTCACCTGGCGTGCGAACAAACGGGATCATGATCTCTACATTGGTCAGCATCATCTCGTCACGAACACGTTTAAGTGCGCGACATTCCAACTCAAAGCAGTCACGGAAGTTTTCAGAGATATAGCGCGCAGCTCCCCTGAAACCAAGCATAGGATTCTCTTCACTTGGCTCGAACATGTCGCCACCGATCAGGTGTCCGTACTCGTTAGACTTAAAGTCTGACATGCGTACGATTACTTTTTTAGGGTAGAACGCAGCAGCAAGAGTTGAGATACCTTCAACCAATCGATCGATATAAAAATCAACAGGGCTTTTATATCCTGAGATTCTGCGAGAAATGGTTTTCTGTAGTGCTGGCGGCTGGCTGTCAAAATTGAGCAATGCTTTGGGGTGCACACCGATCATGCGATTAATAATAAACTCCAGGCGAGCTAGTCCAACGCCGGCATTAGGCAGTGCCTGAAAATCAAACGCCCGATCAGGATTGCCAACATTCATCATTATCTCAAATGGCAATGGAGGCATTGAGCTGACACTGTTAGATTGGTGTTCATAATCAAGTTGGCCGGCATAAACACGGCCAGTATCACCCTCAGCACAAGAAACCGTAACTAACTGGCCATTAACAAACTGGTCCGTGGCATCGCCACAACCAACGATTGCTGGAATGCCAAGCTCGCGGGCAATGATTGCTGCATGACAGGTGCGTCCACCACGATTAGTGACAATGGCAGAGGCGCGTTTCATGACAGGTTCCCAATCAGGATCAGTCATATCGGTAACTAGTACTTCACCAGGTTGCACCAGATCCATCTCGCTGAGGTCATACACGATGCGAACATGGCCAGAACCTATCTTATGACCAATTGAACGTCCCTCGACCAGAACTTCGCTGGTCTCTTTGAGAAGGTAACGTTCTATTACCGCCTGATTGCTACGACTCTTAACGGTCTCCGGGCGAGCTTGAACAACAAATAACTCACCGGTATCACCATCTTTTGCCCATTCGATATCCATAGGCCGTTTGTAATGAGCTTCAATCTCAAGTGCAATCCTGGCCAGCTGCTGAACGTCATCATCATTGATCGAAAAGCTGTGCCGATCTGCAGGGTCTACCTGAACTGTTTCAACCGCATGCTCTGCCCCGTCCTGAGCATAAACCATCTTGATGGCTTTGGAGCCTAAGGTTTTGCGGATGATTGCGGGTGCGCCCATTTTTAATGTGGGCTTGTATACATAAAATTCATCCGGGTTGACGGCTCCCTGTACTACCGTTTCACCAAGCCCATATGCAGATGTGATAAAAACCACGTGATTAAATCCAGACTCAGTATCCAGTGTAAACATCACACCCGAAGAGCCTGTCTCACTTCTTACCATGCGCTGAATACCAGCAGATAATGCTACTTCGCTGTGTTCAAATCCGTGGTGAACCCGGTAGGATATGGCGCGATCATTATACAGTGATGCAAACACTTCTTTGATTGCATACTTTACATTTTCGAGACCGCGCACATTCAGAAAGGTTTCTTGCTGGCCAGCAAAAGAGGCGTCAGGCAGGTCTTCAGCAGTAGCAGAAGATCTAACTGCCACAGCCTGATTTGAATTACCTTCAGACATCTCTGTCCAGGCTGATTCAATGGCGTTATTGAGATCTGGTTGGAAATCAGATTCCATAATCCAGTTACGAATTGTTTTACCGGCATCCTTAAGCGCTTGAATATTATTAGTATCCAGTTGATGCAGCATTTCATTGATTTTCTTTTCGAGATCTCCGTGGTTTAGGAAATCCCTGAAAGCATCAGCCGTAGTTGCAAAACCATTAGGTACTTTTACATTGGCTCCAGTTAGCTCCTGAAGCATCTCTCCCAGAGAAGCATTTTTACCACCTACTTTCTCAACATCACTCATTCCGACCTGATCCAGGCGAAGAACATAGTTCTGCAACGCTCTCACTCCTCTACTCTATGCTGTGTAGTATTTTTATTTATTAGGCTTGATCTTACTTGACTGAATTCTAAAAATCCTCAGTCAGTCATACGTATTTATTATTATCTAATACCAATTCCAGTTATTGTACTCTTTTGCCCGCAGTCATCTGGTATAGTTTGCGAATTATTTTTCACCTAATTTGTAAAGACAAGATGAAACGTACTGCTTTTTTTATTTCAGATGGTACCGGTCTAACTTCCGAAGCTCTTGGGCATAGTCTGCTAGCTCAATTTGATAGTATTGAGTTTGAACAAATCACGCTTCCCTATATAGATAGCCTTGAGAAAGCTCATGAAACCGTTGCCAGTATCAACCAAACAGCTGAGGAGGATGGTGAACGTCCACTCATTTTTGATACTGTTGTTAACGAAGAAATTCGAGATATCATTGCAAAGTCTAATGCGTTTAAAATTGACGTTTTTTCCAGCTTTCTAAAACCTCTGGAAGCCGAGCTTAACGTTCACTCCAATTATTCGGTCGGTAAGTCGCACGGTATTGTCGAGCGTAATCGTTATAAAGATCGTATCGATTCGGTTAATTTTGCTATCGACAATGATGATGGTGCCAGGACAAAGCAATATAAAAAAGCTGACATTATTCTGGTAGGCGTTTCCCGTTGTGGTAAAACGCCAACTTGCCTCTATATGGCAATGCAGTTTGGTATTCGTGCCGCAAACTATCCTCTCACCGAAGAAGATATGGAATTCAATAAGTTACCAAAGGCACTTGAAGAACATAAGCATAAGCTTTATGGACTGACAATTGATCCATTTCAGTTATCTGCTATACGCAATGAGCGTCGTCCAAATAGTCGTTATGCATCACTGGATCAATGTGATTTTGAAGTAAGGGAAGTAGAAAAACTTCTCAAAAAAATCAATATTCCATCCATCAATACGACCAACTTTTCTATTGAAGAAATTTCTACCAGAATAATGGCACATGCCGGTCTTGATAGACGCATGAACTAATCACTCTGTATGTGAGAAATGAGTTATGAATTATATCGCCAGAATATTGATTCAAGTGTTCCTCTGCACGATCCTGTTCCCATCTTTGAGCTTTGCTGAAGAAGCTATTGGTAAGGTGGTTCTTGCTCTTGGTCACCCTTTGGTTGAAAGAAATAATCAGCATATTCTGATAAAGCGAAACGACCCTCTGTTTCAGAAAGATACTCTCATCACCCCGGTTGGTAGCAGAATTCTGATTACACTTAAAGACAAGTCCAGAATTTCACTTGCTGAGAATACTGAATTTTCACTGACCCAATATGAATTCAACAAACAGAGTTCGAACGTTCAGTTTAATATGCTGAAAGGTGCTTTTCGTACCCTTACAGGCAGCATTGGCAAACAAAAAGATCCTAAGTTCGAAATACATACGCCTATAGCAACGATTGGCGTCAGGGGAACCGAATTCTGGGGTGGGTTTATCTTTACTGGCGACCTGGACGTTACTATGCTTGAGGGCAAAGGTGTTTATATAACCAACGAATATGGTACTGTCGATATTAAGAATCCGGGTGAAGGTACAATGGTTCGTTCGGGGCAAGCTCCTTCTGAAATTACACGCTGGTCAACAGAAAAGATAAAAAAGGCAGCCGCTGCAACATTAGTTAAAGAAGCTGAGCAGGAAACTGAAAGTCCATTAGACTACTAATAAAGTCGGTTAGATTATTAAAAGGATTTAACTAAGCTTAAAGAACTTTGGATTAGATTTAACAGTAGATTTAAGAAGTCTCTTGCTTTAAGTCAGTGCATTTAGTTTACTTTGCATTCAAAATTCACTACCAGTTCTTGTAGCGATAAAGGTGTGTACGCTGTGAAACTTGTTAAAGATTACATAGATGACCGTACTGTTTTTTACTGGGTTAAAAACATTGAATCACTTGAACCAGTGAGCCCCCTTCTGCGCAGCTTTGTTCAAGCTGAGGAGTGGTGGAAAGAGTTTATGTTTACTCAGTTTAGTGGGAATGAAAGACGCCGTAGCACCTCAGATCGCCGACAAGACTTTGAGACAAGACAGCAGCTTTCGCAAGAACACAAAAAATCCACCTCAGACCCCGGAAGAAGAATTACCGATATGACCATCAAAGTTCATATTGATAAGCATTCTGAGAAAACCAAATAGTAATATCTACTCCAAGCATAAAAATAAGCATAAAAAAAAGGCACTAACTGAAGTTAGTGCCCAAGGAGCTTAGTGTAGATATCTAAAATAGATACGGGTTAATACTTATATAACTACACGATGTTTGATATGCCATTATAGTATCATTGATTTTTATAAGGTTATTATTCCAGATATCCTGCATTCAATAGTTTTGAATAATTACTAGCCGCTTCCGTCCTGTTCTGGACCCCGACTTTACGACAGATTTTCTGGACATGAACCTTGACAGTATTAATATGAATTTCCATTTTTTCTGCAATATCGGCATTACTGTATCCCTTGCTGATATTCCGTAATACTTCCTTCTCCCGAACGGTTAAATTATTAAAATCCGGTAAGAATAATTTTTTTAATCTAACGTCAGTCGCTGCTTTGTATTCAATTTTTGAGTGTGGAGAAGCCAGATATTCTTTCAGGTATTCTTTCCCCACCTCCATATCAACAGCCAAAGGTAAAACCAGAATTCCCGATTCTGCGAAAATTGTTCGAAGTGGCTCACTAATCAAAGGACATAAGACTACAATCTTTTCAAACTCTGCCTCAGGAAGCTGCGTAAAACGAGACAAAAGATCCTCAGGGTTATCAGCACCACCTGAACAACAGAAAAAGATGGTTGAAGCCTTAAATGCGGAAATTTCTTCTGGAGGCGAATGAGGGCTAAGCTTATGAATTTCCTTAAACACAACAGATTCTCGTAGCAGTATTGAAATACCTTCTACGAACAATGGTTGGCGTCCGACAATAATGGCTGCAGAGGTTCCTGCCATGTTGCTATTTAAATCCTGAAAGCGGGCGAAACCCCGATTCTATTAGACTTGGAACTTTTTTGCAGGGTTAATCCTTGTTTTTATTTGTTTTCAGGTTTTTTAATTTCCGGCTGGTTGATATTACCTACAATTTCAGAGTAATCATTAGCGAACTAATCTGATAACTTAGTTACCACTTAACATGGAAGAATGAGTAAATAAATCAAGTACTATTAACGCATTTATGGGGCTTACAGCTAGATATGCTCCATTGGCATTCCTGTTGCAGGTAACCCTATAAAATAGCAAATAAGAATAAAGGTAATGAAACCATGAGACGCTTACTTCTCACTTCTACCGCGGTTGCGACAATATCTACAGCACTGCCAGTTTTCGCTCATACCGATTCAATTTCAAGCAGTTCATCCTTTCTCGCTGGTCTGCTGCATCCACTGACAGGCTTTGACCACTTACTGGCAATGATTGCTTTTGGTATCTGGTTAACGTTTCAAGGGAGATCGCAGCAACGCACCCTGCCTTTGACCTTAATTGCTACCCTGCTGATTGGTTTCATGCTCGGCATTAACGGTATCAGTCTTCCGGTAGTTGAGGGAGGCATTGTCAGCTCAGTACTGATTATCGGATTGTTAATCGCTACTAAAAGTCGCTTAAAACTGGCTATCGCGCTACCTATTACTGCAATGTTTGCACTGTTTCATGGTTTTGCACACGGAGCAGAAGCAGGAAGTGCAATGACAGTATTGTTTGCAACTGGCTTCCTGGTTGCATGCACAGCTCTGTTACTTACTAGCTTTATAGCAGGCAAAATGATCTACACGCAGCTGCCCGCAGCTACAAAATTGATTGGATTAATGATTGCAATGACAGGCTTGTCATTAGTCGTTGCCTGATCTCAGACACCAGGTCCCCAAGGGTATAAACGCCCTTCTGGTATACCACCCAAACGCTTATCACCAAGCTTTTCTTATCGGGCCTTACGGCCCGATTTTTTTGGCTAAAACGCAGACACACCCTTTTTAAAAGGTGGCTTTTAACAGATTCTTGGTAGCTGCTCACCCACCAGCATATCCAGAATTCTTTCTCCGCCAAACCCGGTTTTGACTAGAACGCGCCCGGATCGACCTTCGATAACTTCACCGATAATGGCAGAGCCCTGTCCTGCTGGGTGCGCCTGCATGGTTTCGAGTACCTGTTGTGTTTTATCTGCCGGGACAATGGCAACAAACTTACCCTCATTAGCAAAATAGAGTGCATCCAGCCCCAGAATTTCACATACCCCACGGACTTCTGTGCGCACGGGGATAGCAGATTCCTCAAGACGGATTGATACCTCTGAAGTTTCCGCGAATTCATTCAGTACCGTAGCCACCCCGCCACGTGACGCATCACGCATTGCATGCAGTTCCGGGCATACTTCAAGCATGGACTGAATCAGTTCATGCAAAGGCTGGCAGTCGGTCTTTAACTCGACATCCAGCGCCAGATCGCCTCTGGCGTTTAAAATCGCCGCCCCATGGTCACCAATGAAGCCGTTTATAATCACCTTGTCACCCGGCTTACAGTTAGCCGCAGAGATATTTATCCCCTCAGGGATCACACCAATACCTGTAGTATTGATAAAAATCTTGTCACCTTTACCACGCGGAACCACTTTGGTATCACCAGTGACTATTGAAACTCCAGCTTCATCCGCAGCTTTTCGCATTGAAGAGACAATACGTCTGAGCAGATCAACGTCCAAACCTTCCTCCAGAATCATCCCGCATGAAAGGTATTTTGGAATCGCCCCAGAAACCGCAAGATCATTCACCGTGCCGTTCACCGCCAGTGTACCAATATCACCACCCGGGAATTCAACTGGATCTACAACGTAGGAATCAGTAGTGAACGCCAGTTGTGCACCCTGAGCCTGTAGGGAGCTGAGATCAAAGCGTGCCTGATCTTCAAGCTTGTTCAGATCTTCATTATCAAATGTACCGACAAATACATCTTCAATAAGATCACGCATCGCTTTACCACCCGCTCCATGAGCCATGGTGATGGTATCCGCCTTCAGAGTTCGTCTGTTTTGAGTCATCTTTTGTATATCCGGTTAAGCGATGTTTTGTGCATCTATTTTGCCGTAACTGTAATACGCCGAGCAGGCGCCTTCCGTTGAAACCATCAGCGCACCCATGGGTGTTTCCGGATTGCATTGCTTGCCGAAGAGTTTGCACTCCCAGGGTTTAATTACCCCTTTTAGTACCTCTCCGCATTGGCAAGACTTAGGATCAGCGATTTTAAGGTTAGGCAGTTCAAAAGCTTTTTCAGCATCAAACCGGGCATACTCATCACGGATTCGGACGCCGGAATGGTCAATAGAACCCAAACCTCGCCATTCAAAAAATTCGCGCAACTCAAAAACATCAGACACCGCAGTAAGAGCATTAAGATTGCCCCCTTCGGGAACAATGCGTTTGTACTGGTTCTCAATTCTGGCTTCACCCGCTTTTAACTGTTCAAGAACAAGCAGCAGTGATTGCAGAATATCCAGCGGTTCAAAGCCTGAAATAACCAATGGTCGGTTGTACTGGGTTGAAATGAATTCGTATGGTGCCTGACCTATAACCATGCTGACATGGCCTGGGCCCAGAAAGCCGTCTATATACATATCCGGTGAGTCCAGAATCGCCTTGATCGTAGGGATAATGGTGATGTGATTACTAAACAGATAGAAGTTTTCAATATTCTCTTTTTCAGCCTGCTTTAACGTTAATGCAGTGCTGGGCATAGTTGTTTCAAAACCAAGTCCAAAGAAAACTACCTTTTTATCCGGGTTCTTACGGGCGATATCCAGAGCGTCCATGGGTGAATACACCATGCGTACATCACAGCCTTCCGCACTTGCCTGTTGCAGGCTTTTTTTGGAGCCCGGTACCCGCATGGCATCGCCAAATGTTGTGAAAATCACATCTGGCTGCTCTGCAATCGCTACGCAGTCATCCACTCTTCCCATTGGCAACACACAAACCGGACAACCCGGACCATGAACCATTTCTATCTTTTTCGGAAGCAATTCCTCTAAGCCATAACGGAAGATCGAATGGGTATGGCCTCCGCATACTTCCATGATCTGGAGCGGACGTTCTTGAGCGACTGGTATTTCATCAACCAGCGTATGAATACGATCAAGAATTTTTTTAGCCATTTCCGGGTCACGGAATTCATCAACAAATTTCATAGCGATATGCTCACGAAGTATTTTTATTATCTGTTTATTGCTTAACGACCGTGTTCACCAAGAAAACCACGTTCGTCCGCCAGTAAGGTATGAACCAGATCCCAGAGAATGTGATAACACACCAGATGACACTCCTGAATCCGATGAACACTGTCTGTTTCCACTATCAGACATTGATCAACAGCACTGTTTTTCGCCAGTTCGCCGCCATCACCTCCAGAAAAGGCAACAACGCTTAAACCTAGTTGTTTGGCTTTCTCGCAGGCTTCAGTCAGGTTGGGTGAATTGCCACTAGTAGAGAACACAATCAGTACGTCTTCTGGTTTTGCCAGTGCCAGTAATTGCCGTTTTAAAACATGTTTAAAGCCAACATCATTGGATACGGCTGAAAGCATTGCCGAATCCTGCGACAGATTTATCGCTGGCAATGCCGGGCGACCCGCAGTCACAGGGTGCATAAATTCTAAAGCGAGATGTGCAGCGTCACATGAAGAGCCGCCATTGCCAGCAGTGATCAGTCGCCCACCTGATCGGTAGGCGCTGGCTACTGTGTTGGCGATATCCGCCAATAGATCGCTGTATTTATTAAAAAATGCCTGCTTCGCCTGGATGCTTTCTTCTGTTTTAATCCGGATAGAATCGAGCAGTTCAGCTGTTTTATCGCGCTGATCCGGTTTTTCGCCCTCTTCCGACCCCATAAATGGGTATAGTGAGTTGAGCATAGTGTCCCGGTCTTTTTGGTCAGCCATTATGTGCCTCTCTTCAGCTGGCTGTATTTTGCATGGCGCTGAGTTCTTCCTGAAGTTCTCCCAGTTCGGCCAGAACCTGCAATGTTTTTTGAGCCTCATCCTCATCAATAAGACTCATGGCAAAACCCACATGAACCAATGCCCAGCGACCAATAAGTTCATTGAGATCGCCAGTTACCGGAATCACACAGCTGAGATTAACTTCGCGCTTAACGCCCGACACGCTAATCATGGCTGTGGCATCATCGGCATTAATAATCTCGACGATCTGCCCTGGAATACCTAAACACATAAATGCTCCAACTTATTGCTGCTGTTCTGGGGGGTTAGGTAACGAGATCTGCTCTAAGGCATAACGCTCAAGTTTGGAACGCAACCCTACACGAGAGAGCCCCAGCTCTTTAGATGCGCTACTTTTGTTCCAGCGGTGGCGGATCAGGGTTTCCCGTAGAATTCGTTTTTCCAAGACTTCAACACGCTCTTTCAGAGTACCGTCAAGCTGAGCCATCAGTTCTGTTTCTTCAGATTCTTCAACAGGCGCCGCACGAAGAACGCGAGGGCTGAGCAGATCAGCAGTCAGCCATTCGTCTTCTGCTAAAACCAACATCCTACGAATTTCATTCTGAAGCTCACGAACATTGCCAGGCCAAAAATATTTTTTCATGCACGCCAATGCCTCTTCTGTAAATCCTTTAACCGGCTTGTCGAAGTCATGCATCGCCTTATCAAGAAAATTGTTGGCTAATACCGGAATATCAATAGTACGACGATCAAGGGAAGGAAGTTCAAGAGTGACTTCTGCAAGTCTGAAATACAGATCCTGACGGAAACGTCCAGCCCTCACCTCTTCTTCAAGATCCCGGTTCGTTGACGCCACAATACGTACATTCACTTTACGGCGTTGATGTTCTCCAATTCTTCTTACTTCTCGCTCTTGTAATACTCTAAGCAACTTCACCTGAAATGCCGGACTAATCTCTCCTATCTCATCAAGGAAAATAGTTCCACCGTCGGCCTGCTCGAACAACCCTACATGATCAGTAATTGCTCCAGTAAAGGAGCCTTTCTTATGACCAAAAAGTTCGGATGCCAATAGTTCATCTGGCATAGCTCCGCAGTTTTCAACAACAAAGGGTTTGTCTGCTCTAAGGCTGTTGTAATGCAATGCCCGGGCAAATAACTCTTTACCTGCACCTGAAGGTCCGGCCACCAAAACAGATACATCGTATGGGGCGATTTTCCCTGCTTGAATGCACAGATCGTTTAATGGGCTATCAGCATGCCTTTGAATTTCATCTAACTGGAAAGCTTGTTGTAATCGTTTTTTCTTCTGAGAAATATGTTTTTCAGCCTGTCCCTCGGTAAGACGCATCTCCATGGACAGCAGTTCATTCTCATTCTGTAGATCGTACATTCGACAAGCACCGCGCATAATCAGCAACAGATTATCCGGGTGCCAGGGTTTTGTTATGTACTGTAGAATTCCAGCTTCGTTTAACCCCTTGATGATATCTTCCGAATCGGTATACCCGGACAAGATGAGCCGGGCTGTCTGCGGCCATCGCTCACGCGCTTCTATTAGCAGTTCAACGCCTGTTTTATCCGGCATTCGCTGATCACAAAGAATTGCGTGGACCGAGTTGTGTTCAAGTAAACGTAATGCTTCATCTGCACTGGAGGCTGTTATTACATCAAAC
>JBOEGV010000076.1:0-67546 GCA_050633605.1 Neptuniibacter sp.
CAATGAAGATGGAAACTGAAGTGCGTGCTGCTTGCGCGGGTACAGTTTCTTCTGTTGATGTTAAGGAAGGTGACGCCGTTCAGGTTGGCGACACTCTGCTGACTCTGGCCTAAGGTACTGTTCGATGGAAAAGTTAACCGAACTGTTTCTTGCTTCTGGTGCCTATAACATCAGTGGTGGTCAGATCGTAATGATTTTTGTTGGCCTGTTGCTGTTGTTTCTGGCCATCAAAAAGAATTTCGAACCGCTACTACTGGTGCCAATTGGTTTCGGTGGCATTCTTGCAAACATTCCTGAAGCTGGATTGGCGTACACTGCGGTAGAAAATGCAGTTCACTTCGCCGTTCCGGACATTATGAATGCAATGGCGGCTGCGCTGAATATTACCAGCACGGATCCGCATGACATCATGCATGCATATCACGGTTCTTCAGCTGCAGAGCATCAGGCTGCAATTAATGTAGCGTTGGATGGCGGTTATGCGAATGGGATGTTGTATAACTTCTATAGCGTAGCAATTGGCTCTACTGCTGCTCCACTGTTGATCTTCATGGGTGTTGGTGCAATGACCGATTTTGGTCCGCTGCTGGCTAACCCGCGTACCCTGTTCCTGGGTGCTGCTGCTCAGTTTGGTATCTTTGCTACCGTACTGGGAGCTGTGGGTCTGAGTACTTTGGGCCTTATGGATTTCAATATCCAGGAAGCTGCGGCAATCGGTATCATCGGTGGTGCTGATGGTCCAACAGCGATCTATGTAACCAGCCTTCTTGCTCCACACCTGTTGGGTGCTATCGCAGTAGCTGCGTACTCTTACATGGCGCTTGTGCCTCTGATTCAGCCGCCAATTATGCGTGCGCTGACGACAGATGCTGAACGTAAGATCAAGATGAGTCAGCTGCGTCACGTGACTAAACTTGAGAAGATTTTGTTCCCAATCACGCTGTTGATTCTGGTGGCTCTGTTACTACCGGATGCGGCACCTCTGTTGGGTATGTTCTGCTTTGGTAACCTGATGCGTGAGTGTGGTGTAGTAGATCGTCTAAGTGATACTGCACAGAACGCACTGATCAACATCGTAACCATCTTCCTGGGTCTGTCTGTTGGTTCAAAACTGTCTGCTGACAAGTTTCTAGACCTTCAGACTCTGGGCATTATGTCACTAGGTATCGTTGCATTCTGTATTGGTACTGCCTGTGGTGTCATTATGGCCAAGATTATGAACAAAATGATGGGTGGCAATGCTATTAACCCACTGATTGGTTCAGCGGGTGTGTCTGCGGTACCAATGGCGGCGCGTGTATCTAATAAGATTGGTCTGGAGTACAACTCTCAGAACTTCCTGTTAATGCATGCAATGGGTCCAAACGTGGCGGGTGTAATCGGTTCTGCGATTGCGGCCGGTGTCATGATCAAGTTCGTAAGCTGATTCTTGCGTAAATAAAAAGGCTGCCATTGGCAGCCTTTTTTATTTCTGGATAAGTAAATTAGTGTCCAGAAAGAACTTCCAGGTGTGCTTGAACACTGAAGGCAAGCGATACAGGGTTGTAGCCACCTTCAAGTACAGATACTAAACGGTTTTGGCTATACGTACGTGCAGAGTCCATCAGTAGTTGTGTTACCCAGCGATAGTCTTCCTCGTTTAGTTTGATGTCAGCCATCGGGTCCTCGTGGTGAGCATCAAAACCTGCGGAGATAATAATCATATCTGGTTTGTGAGCCTGGATAGCGGGAAGCCAGCGGGACTCTATTAGTTTTCTAAACACCATTCCGTCACTATGTGCTTCCATCGGACAATTAATAATATTGTCACGAACGATGTCGCAATAGCGCTCTGGGTAGAAGGGATGCTGGAACGAAGAGCAAACTAATACTTCAGGTTTGTCCTTAAAAATATCCACTGTGCCGTTGCCGTGATGGACATCAAAGTCAAAGATAGCGACTCGTTCGATACCGGGTTGTTGCAGCGCGTGCATTGCTGCAATGGCTGCATTGTTATAGAAGCAGAATCCCATAGGGTTATTGTGTTCTGCATGGTGCCCCGGAGGTCTGACTGCGCAAAAAGCGTTTTGCGCTTTTCCGGAAGTTACCCGATTAACCGCCATTACTGCTGATCCAGCCGCTAAGCTAGCCGCATGTAAGGAGTGTGGGCAGAGAGCTGTGTCATCATCAGTATAAACTACCCCACTTTCAGGAAGTTTCATCTCCAGTCTTTTTTGATGCAGGTTAGCGTGAGCAAGTTGGATCTGTTCCGGTAGTACGTGAACAGATTCTAATTGTTCCAGTTCCTGCATGAGGCCCGTTTTTTCTAATACTTTACGAATGGCCAGAAGTCGCACAGGGCTTTCTGGATGCTCTGGCCCCATGTTATGCAGGCCACAATCATCGTGTGTGATAAAAGCTGTAGTCATAAGAATCGTTTTTAAGTTTTTTATTAAGTTTACAGCAAAGTATATTTTCAGGATCTCATCATATTGTCTCAAAGCCTACAGACTTCCGTGGAAGAGAAAAGTTTTCTTGATCTGGATCATTAGAGTTTAGGGGGTATAG
Organism: Neptuniibacter sp.; assembly: GCA_050633605.1. Classification (GTDB taxonomy): domain Bacteria; phylum Pseudomonadota; class Gammaproteobacteria; order Pseudomonadales; family Balneatricaceae; genus Neptuniibacter. Next base: position 2,548 of record JBOEGV010000076.1, read on the forward strand.
AGATAGGATGTTTAACACAGCATAGAACTGTCTTGGCACCGAATGTTTCACCCAACATCCGGTGCTTTTTTTTATCTGAATTAACTGTTGTCAGCAAGTAACCCCTTTTATACTGTTCTACTAAATAGATATTCAGTGGATGGCAGTGGTTCAGGTGGATTATTCAGATAAACAAGTTCTCTTAATAGAAAGTAGTGGCGTAATGCGTTCTACTATTTTTTATATGCTTCGTAGCCTGGGTGTCGAAAATGTTAAAGCCATTACGATTAACGATCACGTTCTGACTGAAATTGCAGAAAATAACTATGACGTGATTTTATTGGGTCACAATGTTAACGACAGTGTGACAGGCATTCAGTTACTTGAGGAATGTCGTCATCGTGGCTATATCAAACCTTCTGCGTGCTGGATATTTATGAGCAGTGATGCGTCACAGGAAGTGGTGCTACATGCTATAGACAGTCGTCCAGATGACTTAATTATGAAGCCTTTTTCAGCAGATGAGCTGAAATACCGGCTTGATGCCATCCTTTCTAGCAAAGATGTCTTTCGTCCAGTTGATGAGGCGCTGGAGATCGGTGATTTCCCTTCAGCTGTTAATTATTGCCGTACAGGCTTTTCCACCTATGATCCTGAATATGATGATGCCCAATTAATTCTGGCAAGAACTCTGGTTACTTTTTCTAAATATGCAGATGCTGCGAAAGTAGCTGAAAAACATTTTTGGAAGACTCACGATAAGGAGATGGGGCTTATTTGGGCAAAGGCGGTTTTTGGTTTAGGTCGTCTTAAGGAAGCGATAAATTTACTTCAGGAGCTTATTGAAGAATTTCCACTGTTTATTGCAGCTTATGACTTGCTAGCTGAAGTGCTTGAGCAAGATGGGATGTTGGATAAAGCGAGGGATGTAACTCAGGAGGCTACTCAAAAGTCTCCTATGGGGATTCCTCGTCAGATGAAGTTAGGCCGATTGGCAACTCAGACCCAGCAGCTGGATGTTGCTGGGGGGGCTTATAAAAAGTCTATCGTTCTTGGGCGGCACAGCTGTTACCGGTCTCCAGAGCCTTATCTGAAGTTGGCCAATGTAAAAAGACTGGAACTGAAAAGTGTCGAAGGTGCTGGAGCTATAGAATTGCAGAATGATTTTGAAAAAACTATTGCCCAGGCTTTTCAGTCTTTTCCTGCAGATAGGGAGCTTCAGGTTAGGGCTTCCTTGCTGAGAAGTGAAATGTGCAGTCAAATGGGTGATACGGATGAGGCGAATCGCTGCACTCGTGATGCACAAAGGGCGAATGCTGAGTTAGAGCAGCCATTAAATCTGGATACGGAACTGCTTATGGTTACTGGTGATTCAGTGCCAATTTTGAACCCCGGAGGGGCGAAATCTGACAAAAAAACAGGTAAAACCCGAGATCCAGACATGAGTTTGAAAGTTAATCGGCTGGGGGTTAAGCATTATCTTGCAGGTAAAATGCCTCAGGCGCTGAAATATTTTGGTTTGGCTACCGAATATGATTCAAGTAACGGAGGGGCCTTGTTGAATCTTGCACAGCTCTTTCTTGAGTCTGCAAGGGATAGTTCAGAGCGTAGAGAGGAGCGGGTACGTATGGTTGGTCGGTATTTAATATTGGCCGGAAAGCTCTCGCTAGAGGAGGTAGAGAAGGATAAGTTGAGTCAGCTTAAGCGTTATCTTGAACATGATATTGGCGGATTACCAGAAGGGTCTTTGGGTAATCTGTTACGATAAATGGCGTCCCAGAGAGGATTCGAACCCCTGGCCTGTCCCTTAGGAGGGGACCGCTCTATCCTACTGAGCTACTGGGACATAAAGTGAGGCGGAATTTTATCTTTAATTTAAAAAGACTTCACTAGAAATAATTAAGCTTTGCCTAGTCGGTTCTGCGCTTTATATGAACCCGAATTGCCTGTTTTATTGTAGATTTTATTTTGGCTTGTGTGGCCTCTAACAATGGCTAGCAGCTGGTTTACATTTTGTTGATTTCGATGGATGGTTTGTTCGTTTCTCTTATTCTTTTTTTGGAGCTCCGTTAAGAGTTCTTTCAGGCGTGAATAAGTCTCAGAAACTATTGTTGTTGCTTCACTTGGAGTGGAACCCTCAGGCAGTTGGTACTCTTGAGAGTCAGTAGGAATGCCAAAGTTTTCCAGTAATTCGGTACGTTCCTGGGTGAACTTATGGAATTTGTTTAATAAGTCAGTTTTTTCTTGCGTAATATCGCTGAGTTTATTCAGGTCTTTTCTGCTCAGGGTTTCGAGTTCTTTATCGTAAATCTGACTTAATGATTCTAAAACAGAAATACCCTGCAGAAGCAGGGCATTTAATTGTGTAGTTTGCTGTTCATCCATAATGATGCTTAGAACAGATTATCAATATTCAGGAACTTCTCAGCAACGCGTTCAGCATTAATCTGATAGTTACCGTTTTCAATGTCCTGCTTAAGCCTCTCGACACGTTCTGAGTCCACTTCTGGTGTATCGGCCAGTTTGTGCTCAACATTTTGAAGTGCCTTAGCGGCATCGCTGAGCTGAACTGTATCACCTTTGTTGGACGGTGCCGCACCAGAAACCGAGCCGCCGCTGTTTTTAGCAGCAGAGCTATCTGGTTCGCTAGTCTTGGCACGAGCTGTTGTCGACTGTGACAACTGGCCCAAGTGATCAATAACCATTAATCCGTCCTCAAAAAAAATCTCTGACTTGGCTTATCGGCTGCTTAAACAGGAACTTTAGAGAAAAAAATGTTTTTTTCTCACCGATTGATATTGGCTGAAATTATAGCAGTTGTGAAGAGGAAGGTCATTATAGCTGATCGTTAGGGTGTTCGAACAAGGCCGGGTCTAATGACCTGAGCTTTAATTATTTTTCCTGAGCGATCATTTTTAACTTGTATCTGTTTGCCGATTTCGCCATCTTCCAGAGCAGTGCCAGTGGCTTTTATGGTGATTCCATTGCGAATAGCTTCAATGACAACAGAATAGCCTTTTTTTATTGCCATGGGAGGTTTTAGCATGTTGGCAGTAATGATAACCCCTTGAGGGATATTTCTTTTGGTGCTCCAGCCAATAATATCGGTTTTTGCGGTAAAGAAACCTGAGCGCAGGTTGGTGACATCAACTTCAGTTAAGATAAGGTCCTTAGCGTTCAGAATGAATTTTTTTGGTAAGCTGTGCTGGCTGATAATGGCTTCAGTGAATTGGTTTATATGTGCGGTGATGAAAATTTGCCACTTTGGAGATGAGCAGCGGGCTCTGAGTGTTATGCGATTGCCATTGCCTTTGGGCAATTGAAACTGAATGCTTTCCTGGCAGGAGCGTAGTTTTAATCCTCTACTTATAGGATTGATTTTGATCTCGGTCCGTACATCCGGCTTTACTTTGTTATAGTGTACACTAAGGAAATTAAGTGCTTGTTGCTCTAGTAATTCAACTTGATTGGTTGCTGAAGAGGTAATTGGGTAAAAAAGAAGAGTGGTCAGCAGAAAAAGTCGTGTTAAATTAAGAGTATTCACGTGAGTTGGCTAACCTTATGGGTTGGTAACAGCATTAAACAGAACAGATTAATCTCTACGGGATTGTGAAATCATGTCAGGTATCCTAGATAGTGTAAACCTGCGTACCCAAATGGTAGGGCAGAACCGCTTGGAGCTTTTATTGTTTGGTCTTGAATCAGATCAACAATATGGCATTAACGTATTTAAAGTACGCGAAGTACTGCAGTGCCCATCTCTAACAGAGGTGCCGCGTCAGACCTCTGCAATCAAAGGTATGGCCCACATTCGTGGTGAGACAATTCCGGTTCTGGACCTTTCAGAAGCTATCGGACGTTCTCCTGTGCCTAAAGAACAGCGTACGGATTGCTTCTTAATCGTTGCTGAATATAACAGACGTACCTTAGCTTTTCTGGTGAGAAAGGTTGATCGTATTCTGAATACACAGTGGGACCAGATTATGGCTCCTCCGACAGAAATTGGTGTGGAAAATTACCTGACAGCAATTTTTGAATATCAAGGTAGTTTGATTGAAATTCTGGATGTCGAACAGATTCTTGCGGATCTCTACCCAATGCCAACTGAAGTCAGTAAAGATGTTGCTGATGATGAAGTTCGTAAGAAGGCACAAGAGTATCAAATTCTGATTGTGGATGACTCTTCTGTGGCCCGGAATCAGATGCAGAGAAGCCTTGAGGGTTTAGGTATTAAGGTGACTTCCTGCAATAATGGTCGAATGGCGTGGGATCTCCTGCGTGATATGGCGGACCGGGGGGTTGATGTTGCCGAGAGCTTTTTGATGATTATCTCGGACATAGAAATGCCTGAAATGGATGGCTATACACTCACTTCGATGATTCGTGATGATGAGCGTATGTCAAACATGCACGTAGTTCTGCATACATCCTTATCGGGTGGCTTTAACGTTTCTATGGTTAAGAAAGTTGGAGCTGATGGTTTCTTGGCAAAATTTAATCCTGATGACCTGGCAACTGCTGTAGTTCAGCGTATCCAGAAAGTTGAAGGAAATTGATTGGAGTTTATAGCTCTTTATGAGTATTGCTTCTCGTTCGAATTTTGTAATCACGGATGATGACTTTCAGCTTTTTAGTCGCTTTCTGGAAGAGAGTAGTGGCATTCTTCTAGCAAAGCATAAGCAGTATCTTGTGCAAAGCCGTTTGGGAAAAATTGCCAAGGAACAGAACTGCCCGGCGCTTAAAGATCTTCTCCAAAAGCTGAAAAGCCCTGCGTCAAAACGCTTGAGAGAGCAGGTTATTGATGCGATGACTACTAATGAAACCTTATGGTTTCGAGATGTTCATCCGTTCGATATTCTCAGGGATCGTATTCTCCCTGAGTTGGCGCAACAGAGAGGTGGTTCAAGGTTGAGGATCTGGTCTGCAGCGTGCTCAACGGGTCAAGAGCCTTACTCTATAAGTATGACGCTTGAGGAGTTTAAGCAAAAAAGCCCTGGTAAGCTTACTTCTCAGGAGATTATTGCTACAGACATCTCAACGCAAGTGCTTGATCAGGCTAAAAGGGGTGAGTATGAAATGCTTGCAATCGGTCGGGGCTTATCTCAGGATCGATTAACCCGCCATTTCAGTGAAACGGCAAATGGCAGCTGGGTTGTGAATCAGGGTATCAAGTCCAGGGTTAGGTTTCAGAGTATAAACCTTCTGGGGCAATATAATGCATTGGGTAAGTTCGATGTGATTTTCTGTCGCAATGTGCTTATCTATTTTTCCAGCGAGAAGAAAATAGAGATACTCTCCAAAATGCATTCAATTTTGCAGCCGGGAGGGTATTTGATCTTAGGTGCTTCTGAATTTCTCTCAGGATTGTCTGATAAGTATCAAATGGTTCACTGTCGTCCGGGAATTATCTACCAGGCAATTTAAACATGCTCTGCTTGTTCTTTTAAAAAACGCCCTATGGAAACATGGGGCGTTTTTGTTTGTCTGTTTGCCGGTGTTCTTCTAGGCGGCAATAAAGCGGATTTCGATTGCCGCTTATTGAAAAAAAATAAACGCCAATATTTTTCAACTTATTGAATTATAATGGATTTATTTATTTGGTATGCGTTGTGCTTTATAGATTGTAACTGTGATTGAGAGGCAAAGGCATGGCTATTAGTTTTGAATCTGCACTGGGTATACATGATGAAGCTTTGATGTTTAGAGCACGTCGTGCAGAAGTGCTATCAAATAATATTGCTAATGCTGATACGCCTAACTTTAAAGCCAGGGATATCGAATTTGCTTCTGCTCTTGAAAGTGTGTCGAAGCCGCAGATAAAGCAGGTGGCAACATCAGTTGGACACAAAACCGAATTGCTTGAGCCAGATCTGGCGGCGGAGATGATGTTCCGTCTTCCTAATCAAGCCTCTGTAGATGGTAATACGGTTGAAGTGCAGCAAGAGATGGCTCGCTATACTGAGAATGCTATGGATTATCAGGCATCATTCCAGTTTTTAAGCAAAAAGTTCTCGGGTCTAAAATCCGCGATTAAGGGTGAATAATTATGTCGTTGAGTAATGTTTTCAATATCGCAGGATCGGCAATGAATGCCCAAACTATTCGCCTGAATACCACGGCGAGTAATCTCGCTAACGCGGAAAGTGTTAGCTCCAGTGTAGGTGAAACATATCGCTCGCGTAAGCCTGTATTTGCGGTGCAGCAAGTCGATTCTTTGGCTGAATCAGGTAATGAATTTGGTCAGGCTGCGGGGCAGGGTGTGCAGGTGCTGGGCATTGTTGAAAGTGATGCTGAGCTAAGGCAGGAATATAACCCGGCTCACCCCATGGCAGATGAGCAGGGTTATGTTTATTACCCTAATGTGAATGTTGTAGAAGAGATGGCGGATATGATTTCTGCATCTCGTTCTTTCCAAATTAATACTGAAATTATGAATACTGCTAAGCAGATGTTGCAGCAAACGCTTCGTCTGGGTCAGCAGTAATTAACAGGAAGAGGTTCTAGGCCATGAGTGATGTAAGTGGCATAAACCAAAATGTTTTTGAGAGCATTAGTCGTCAAAATCAGGATAAAAGCACTGTAGCGAATAAGTCGCAGAGTCAGGAAGACAGCGAAATGTTCATGCGGTTGATGATTGCGCAGTTGCAGAATCAGGATCCAAGCAGTCCGGCGGATACATCTGATTTTATGCAGCAGATAGCAACGATGTCGCAAGTTGAGAGTATTAATAACCTAGCTCAGTCGGTTGAATCTACCTCTCAATCAATGTTGGCGAGTCAGGCTGCACTGCAAGCTTCATCGATGGTGGGGCGTTCAGTATATATACCTTCTGATACTGTTGAAGTAGGTACTGCTTCTAGTCCTTATGCTCGTGGTTCTTTCAAGCTGGATGCAAGTGCTTCTGAGGTTCGTATTAAGGTGTACGACTCCACGGGCTCTCAGGTTGATACCATGCAACTGGGTTCTGTAGAAGCTGGAGATCATGATTTTGCATGGCAGATGCAGTTGGATGAGAACGGTGCGCCCAATATACCTCCGGGGGATTTTACCTTTATTGTTGAAAAGGTAGAGGATGGAGAGTCTGTCGCTCTAGACACCAATATGGCTTACAGCGTGAATAGTGTGACATTGGGTGAAAACGGAATTGGTATGACAGTGAATACGAATGCTGGCAGCTTTGATGTCAGTCAAGTGAAACAGATCGGGGTGTGAGGATAGGAAAATGGCGGGTTTTAATACAGCTGTAAATGGTCTGAAGGCTGCTACAACAGATCTGGATGTGACTGGTAACAATATTGCAAACGCCAGTACAGTCGGCTTTAAATCTTCGAGAACTGAATTTGGTGATATCTACGCGACTGCAGTGGTAGGGGCAGGCTCCTCTAACGTTGCGGGGGCAGGTGTTACGGTAACCGATATCGCACAAGACTTTGCTGCTGGTACGATTCAGTTCACTAACAATAATCTGGATTTGGCTATCAATGGTTCGGGCTTTTTTCAGCTAGATGATGGGCAGGGGAGTACAACTTATACCCGTGCTGGATCATTTGAACTGGATAAAGATGGTTTTGTAGTCTCAAAAACAGGTAAGTTCTTGCAGGGTTATGGTTTGGACTCAGAGGGTAATCGCTTACCTATTGATAACCTGGCAGTAACTCAAAAAGAGAGCCCGCCAAAAGCGACTGAAGCAATTGATTTATCTTTCAATATAGACTCGCGTGAAGATGCTGATTTGTTGCTGCCTGATTATGATAAAGACGAGCCTGGTTCGTTTACCTACAGTACTACTATGCGAACATTTGATAGCTTAGGTAATGAGCATACAGTCAAATTTAATCTTGCAGAAGCACGTCCGTACCAAGCGCAGCAGAGTGTTACTGGTTTGGAGCAGGATGATGTTATTTCCGGAGTGCAAGTTACGGCTGCATTTATGGCAGATATTGCGGGTGCAATAGGAACTGTAGTGGATGCTAATTCGGTTAATGGCTTCTTCGATGCCCTGACCGATCCGGTCACCGGTGATCCGCGAATTGCAAGTATTACGGTGAATGCTGCGGATGACTTTACCATTCGTTTTAAGTCTGAATATCCAGAACCAGACCTGGTTCAGGTAGTAGATGATGATGCAGGTGGTGAGTTGGTTGTTGCAAGCGATGTAGAGATTGCAGCCAATGAAACCTACACATTCCCGATCGATGCTGCTGATGTGCCGCTGGTGGATGATCTGGTATTGGAAATCGGTGGGGTGACGTTGCCAGCGATTCCTACTGGCTCTTCGGATGACCAGTTAGGTGCCGCTATTGCAGCATCTGAAGCTAAAATTCTGGATGCTAATCCTACTGTGGAGTCCATTATTTACAATAATATCAATAAAGAGATTGTGATCACATATAAGGCTGAAGCTGGGGATATCACGCCAGGAGATGCGCTACAGATTACCGCTACAACAGGTACCGATCCATTTGATACGGCAATAGTTAAGAATGGTGATGATTCCTTTGAAGGTGTTTATCGATTGTATGCTTACCTGAATGGAACTGAGCTGCTTGATATTGGTAAAGCACTTGATCCGGGTGAGGCTGGTACAGGTACCGAGCCTGGTCCTATTATTGTCAAATTTAACCCGGCTAATGGTTTGCTGAGTGGGGTAAACGGTCAACAGTTTTCAGTAGGTGCGGTTGTGCCTGGGATTGATATTGTCGGAGCGGATCCTGCTGATCCTACAACCGCAATCACATTGGATATAACCAATACTACTCAGTTTGCCTCTGCCTCTATTGTGAAATCGTCTAGTCAGGATGGTTATACGAAGGGGGATTTGATTGGGGTGACTTTCTCCGGTACGGGGGAGATGGTTGCAAGTTTCTCAAATGGTCAAAACCAGGATCTGGGTGTGGTTGCTATCGCAACTTTTGAAAACCAATCAGGCCTGTCGCCTTCAGGGGATACGGAGTGGAGTTCTACTTTTGCTTCTGGCGATGCCATAGTAAACCCTCCAGGTACTGGTCTTAATGGTACATTGCAGTCAGCGGCATTGGAGCAATCAAATGTTGATTTGTCAGCTGAACTGGTTGCATTGATTGAGGCACAGCGGAACTTCCAGGCTAACTCGAAAACATTGGAAACGCTGAATAACGTTACTCAGAATATCCTGCAGATCTAATAGTACAGCACTTGTTTTAAAGGGCCGCTTAATGCGGCCCTTTTTTGTTGGCATATCTATTGCTTTTCTTAAGTTAAATGTTTTTTAACTGCAATGTTCATGTTGCACAGCTGGAAATCAGTGATGGATAAAGTTCTGTATTTAGCAATGAGTGGCGCGCGGGAAAATATGTTTGCGCAGCAGGCTCATGCCAATAATTTGGCAAATGCCAATACCACTGGATTTAAGGCAGATCTAGCGCAGGCCCGTGCTATGCAAGTGTTTGGGGAGGGGCATGCATCTCGTGTGTATGCTCAATCCGAGCGTCCAGCAACAGATCTAAGTCACGGAACCTTGATTCAGACGGGTCGCAGTCTTGATGTCGCACTGTCCGGTGATGGTTGGATTAGTGTATTAACGCCTGACGGTACCGAAGGTTATACCCGTGGCGGCAAGCTGCAGATCAATGCCGCTAATCAGTTGGTTACAGGAAGTGGATTGCCGGTGGTCGGCAACGGTGGAATTCCCATAACATTGCCACCATTTCAAGAGTTGGATATCTCAACTACAGGCATTATAACCATCCGCCCAGAGGGAGATAATGCTGCTGAATTGCTGGTGGCTGATCAGCTTAAGCTTGTTAACCCTGAGCAGGGAAGCCTGTTTAAAGGTAAAGACGGATTGATGATTTCAGGCGATGGTCTTCCGGTCGAGCAGAATCAGGATGTCCGGGTTAGATCTGGATATGTGGAGGCGAGTAATGTTAATGCAGTCAGTGAACTGACAGGTATTATTTCGACTTCTCGCCAGTTTGAAATGCAGATAAAAATGATGAAAACAGCAGAAGAAAATTCAGAAGCTGCTGCTGCAATTTTGAGAATGAGCTAATAGTTACTTGAGGATATAGATATGCATGGTGCTCTAAACGTCGCAAAAACTGGTATGACGGCTCAGGATACAAATCTGAAAGTAATTTCAAATAACCTGGCTAATGTATCTACAGTTGGTTTTAAAAAAGATAACGTCATTTTTGAAGATCTGATGTACCAAACTCTCCGTCAGCCGGGTGCTCAATCCTCAGAAGAGTCACAATTACCTTCGGGTTTACAAATTGGTCTGGGTGTTAGAACGGTCGGTACTCAAAAGATATTCACCACAGGCACTATTGAAACGACAGGCCAAAGTTTTGATGTGGCAATCAGTGGTAAGGGCTTTCTACAGGTCACGTTACCTAATGGAGATGCTGCATATACACGTAACGGCCAGTTACATCTAAACAGTGATAATCAGGTAGTGTCAGCTGAAGGGTATCTGCTTGAACCGGCTATTACGTTACCAGAGGACGTTCTAAGAGTTTCTATTAGTTCAGATGGCATTGTTGAAGCATTCACACCAGATACTCCTGAGGGTACTGAAATTGGGCAGCTACAGCTGGCTAATTTTGTAAACCCTCAGGGGTTATTGGCTCAAGGGCAGAATCTCTTCCAGGAAACAGCGGCAAGTGGTGCTCCCATTGTGGCTATTCCGGGTGAAGATGGCACTGGTTTAATAATGCAGGGAGCGCTTGAAGGCTCCAATGTGAATTCAGTTGAAGAGTTGGTTGATATGATCACTACTCAGCGAGCATATGAAATGAACTCAAAGGTCATCTCAACCGCAGATGAGATGCTCTCCTTTGTTAGTCAGCAGCTTTAATTAGGCAGGCGATAAAATGAAAATAATCACCTTATTGTTGCTCTCTGTATTTGCTTTGGCAGGTTGTGTGCAGAAACAGGTTGTACCGAATAATCCCGATTATGCGCCCATTGCAACACCCAAATTGGTTCAGGCTCAGCCGCTCGGTGGATCGATTTATAATGCTGCGACTAGCATGGATCTTTATGGTGATGGTCGCGCTCATCGGATCGGCGATATTCTGACAGTGAGCCTGCAAGAGAGTACCAGTTCCCAGAAAAGTGCGACGACTGAAGTTGATAAATCCAGCAGTGTCAGCATGACTCAACCGACTGTATTGGGTAAAGCGGTAGATATTCTGGGTAATCCTCTAAGCTTTAGTGCTTCTGGCCCTACCAGTGCATTTGACGGTGAAGGTTCTTCGGATATGAGTAACAACTTAACCGGCAACATTACAGTCACTGTTCATGATGTGTTACCGAATGGTGTTCTGGTTGTTAGAGGTGAGAAATGGTTAACCCTAAATCAGGGTGATGAATATATACGTATCAGTGGTTTGATCAGACCGCAGGACATCGGTGCGGACAATACTGTGGTATCCACTAAAATTGCCGATGCTCGTATCGCGTATAGCGGTACTGGCGTAGTTCAGGATAGCAACGTAATGGGCTGGGCTTCTAAATTCTTCATCAGCGCGTTGATGCCATTTTAAGAGGTGATGATATGAAAAAGGTTCTTATCTCCATTGCATGTCTTTTGCTGAGTGTCAGCGTAGAAGCAAGTCGGCTGAAAGATATGGTCAGTATTTCTGGTGTGCGTTCAAACCAGTTGGTTGGTTATGGTTTAGTGGTAGGTTTAGATGGTACAGGAGATAAAACCTCATTTACTTCACAGACCTTCCGCAACATGCTTAATAATTTTGGGGTTGCTATCCCCCCAACAACCAACCCTAAATCAAAGAATATTGCGGCTGTAGCCATTCACGCAGAGCTTCCGGCCTTTGCTAAACCAGGACAGGCTATCGATATTACAGTTTCAGCGCTTGGAGATGCAAAAAGCTTACGTGGTGGTAGCTTATTAATGTCTCCTCTTAAAGGTGCAGATGGGCAGGTATACGCTATTGCTCAAGGCAATCTAGTTGTTTCAGGTTTTGGTGTGCAAGGGGCTGATGGCTCACGATTGTCTCTGAATGTGCCAAGTGTGGGTAGAATTCCAAACGGGGCTACTGTTGAAAGAGCAGTGCCTAGTGGTTTCAATCAGGGTGATAGCCTGGTGTTGAATCTGCATCGCTCAGACTTTACTACTTCACGCCGTGTTGCTGAACAAATTAACGCCTTGCTGGGTTCGCAAATGGCGACATCAATGGATGCAACTTCCATTCGTGTTCGGGCACCAAGGGATCCTTCTCAGCGTGTGACATTCCTTTCAGTTTTGGAAAACCTTAATGTCGAGCCAGCAAAAGATGCAGCTAAGGTTGTTATCAATTCTCGCACCGGCACCATCATTATTGGTCAGGATGTCCGGGTTTCTCCAGTTGCAATTACTCATGGCGGTTTGACGGTAGCGATCGCGGAAGAGATTAATGTTGATCAGCCCAACCCGCTTGGGGAAGGCCAGACTGTTGTAACTCCTCGCACCGGCCTCCAGGTGGATGAAGGTTCAGGACATATGTTTGAGTTTTCTCCGGGTGCAAATTTACAGGATATTGTAGAAGCAGTGAATCAGGTTGGGGCTGCGCCTGGTGACCTTATGGCAATTCTCGAAGCACTTAAACAAGCAGGTGCTCTCAAAGCAGAATTGGTGGTGATCTAAATGATTGAAACAGGTGCAGGAAGCAATGCGCAGCTTTATACAGACCTAGCTGAGCTACAGAAACTGAAGTCAAAGGCCAGGACTAACAGTGATGAAGGCCTGCAGCTGGCTGCGAAGCAATTTGAACAGCTGTTTCTGAATATGTTATTGCGCTCTATGCGAGAAGCTAACGCTGCATTTGGCGAAGATAACTTTATGAACAGCAGTCAGACTAAGTTTTACCAAGGCATGTTTGACAACCAGTTGGCAATGGAAATGGCTAACGATAAAGGTATCGGTCTTACTGATGTCCTGGTACGCCAATTGGGTGGTCAACAGGCGAGAAAGACTGAAATTGGAGAACTTAAGGAAAATAGCCTTGAAAATCGAAAAATTTCAGAGGCCATGGATCTGGCAGCACAAATCGCTGCTTCAGCTCTGTTAGCGAAAGCGGAAGGTAAAGAAAACCCACCTGGAATTACCTTAACGGATGAACAGAAACAGACAGTCACAGAAGTTTTTGAACAGCAGATTAAGGCGGTTAATACCGCAACGAACGCAGGTTTTCCAGATCGGTTTGAAACACCAGAGGAGTTTGTTGAGAAGCTTGGTCCGTTAGCGGAAAAAGTGGCTGGAGAACTGGGTGTTGATCCACGAGTTTTGTTAGCGCAGTCGGCTTTGGAAACCGGTTGGGGCAAATTTATGGTCCGTGGTGCCGACGGTAGCAATAGCAATAACCTATTCAATATCAAGGCGGATACCCGCTGGGGTGGCAACAGTGCTCGTGTCTTTACACTCGAGTATCGCGATGGGGTTGCGCAGCGAGAACAGGCGCAATTCAGAAGTTATGAAAGCTATGAAGACAGTTTCAGGGACTATGTGGATTTTCTGAAAAACAGTCCACGGTATAAGTTGGCGTTAGACAATGCCTCTGATCCTTATGCTTATGTTCAGCAATTACAGGAAGCGGGTTATGCAACTGATCCTGAATATGCTGAGAAGATTAAGAATATATTTGAGGGTGACCTGCTAGCAAGCAAGGGTAATGAAGTGAATGAAGGCTAAAACGCCTCATAATTTTCGGTCTGAGCACATTAGCGCTTTCCTCTCAAGGAGTTGAATATGTCCAGTTTTGGTTTACTTAGTTTAGGTACGCAAAGCCTCCAGGCGAACCAGACTGCCCTGAATGTTACAGGGCAGAATATCAGTAACGTGAATACTGAAGGTTACACTCGCCAACGGCCTATTTTTCAATCCAGAGAAGGACAAGCTGGTGTAGTGATTGACGATGTCGATCGCATAGCAGATGCCTTCTTAAATAAACAGATCTGGTCCGATAGCTCGACTTATAGTAGCTATGATATTTTTGAAGACTATGCCAATGAGCTTGATAACCTTATGGCATCAGACGTTACAAGTATCTCCAAGGCGATGGATGACTACTTTGGTGCGATGCAAACTGCCGTTGATGATCCTGTAAGTTTACCTAACCGTGAACTGTTTATTGCTGAAGCAGAAGCCCTTGTGCAAAGGTTTAATGACCTTGATGCAAACATTCAGCGGCAAGGTGAATCAATTAACGGTCGTTTAGAAAATAATGTGGCTGCAATTAATGCCCTTGCGACACATATTGCGCGGCTGAATTCTGATATCGCTGTTCAGAAAGCGGGCGGTGATGTTTCAAGTGAATTGTTGGATCAACGCGATCAACAACTTGAGCAACTTTCGACATATATTGGTTTTACTACCATAGAACAGCCAACAGGCGAAGTCAGTGTATTCATTGGTAACGGTGAACCTCTAGTGGTTGGTCTATCTGCTAGTACTGTTTCAATTATTCCAAGCCCTGCTGATAGTAGCCAGCTGAATATAGGCATTCAGATCGGCAATAGTGTGGGAGATATAACTGCACAAGTATCCGGTGGCAGTGTCGGTGGATTGCTGGACTATCGTAATAATATTCTAGGCGAAGCCTTAGATGAGTTAGGTCGAATAGCTTTAGTGTTTGCAGATACAATGAATCAGCAGCATCAAAAAGGCATGGATCTGAATGGCAATCAAGGTGGACTGCTTTTCAAAGATATAAACAGCTCTACCGCCGTGACATCAAGGGTACTTGCTGAAGGTGGCAATGGCTCTTTGGTTTCTGGAAGTATCTATATTAATGAAGTTACAGATATAAGAGCCTCTGAATACACTCTTGATTTTGATAAAAGTGGAGGTTTTGTATTAACCAGAGAACAGGATGGAGAACGCTGGTTCCATACTGAAATGGTTCAGGAAGCTGCTGCATCAGATGTTGATGAAGATGGTGAATATTTCCTTGATACAGTAACGGGAGATATGACACTCAGGGTTGATGGCTTTACGATGGTTTTATCCGGAAATATAGAACCTTCGGATTCCTTTATTCTTAGGCCAACACGGTATGCAGGTTCTGAAATTGATACGGTATTATCTGAAGCACGTCAATTGGCCTTGGCATCACCGCTGGCGACAAGTGAAGATAGTGCAAATGCTGGTACTGCAAACGTTTCGGTAGCGATCAGTGACAAAGACTATGATGAACTGTCCAATGTTGTTGGTGAGCTAACCCCACCTTTAGATTTGACATTTCTTTCTCCTATTGAGGTCGTAGGGAATCCGGCAAATTTAGGTGACGCTAACAATCTGCAAATAACAGACTTTGATCTTTTCTCATCAATTACCCAGCCTATTACCATAACTGAAGACGGTTTGGGTAACTTTAATATTACAGATGCATCCGTACCGGCTACAACTCTCAATGGTGAGCCTTTGGCTGGAACATTGCTGGATTTAACCGCTACGTTTGGTATTAGTCTCGATATTACTGGCGTAGGTGCTGGTACAAATGAGACTTTTACTGTTCAGCATGATGGCAGTTCGACACCTGCATATTATCAGTTTGTAGATAATGAAGGTGATCGGCAGGTAGGTGCTTTCGTAACCGGAGAAACTATTTCTCTTCAAGGTTTTGACGTAACGATCGATAACCTACCTAATATTAATGACCGATTCACTATAAACCCTAATACAGATGGTGTATCGGATAACAGAAATGCATTGTTAATGTCGGATCTTCAGTTTGCAAAAACTATTGAAGGTGCTTCATTCCAAGATAAGTATGGTCAAAATGTAGAGAGAGTAGGTACTCAGGCGGCGGTTGCTCAAGTAAACGCACAGGCAGGCAAGTCTGTATTAGATTCTAATAAAGCCCTGCGTTCCAGTATTTCTGGCGTTAACTTAGATGAGGAGGCTGCAAAGCTGGTTCAGTTTCAGCAGGCTTACCAGGCTTCGGCTCAGATTATTAGAGCAGCTCAAACCATTTTTGATACCTTACTGCAAAGTGTCTAGGGGATAAATTATGAGAATCTCTACACAACAGGTATTTATTAATAATGTAGATAACCTGTCTAAACAAAATTCGGAACTTTTTAAAACACAGCAGCAGCTATCTACGGGTAAAAACGTACTACAGCCATCAGATGATCCGCTGGCTTCAGCACAGATACAAAAATTCAAGAAAGAGATTGCCCGTTCAGAGCAATTTGCCGGGAATATTGAAGTCGCCCAAAGGCGATTGAGTCTTGAAGAACAGACGGTTGAACAGATAAACAATCAATCGATCAGATTACGTGAGTTGGTAATACAGGCAAAGAATGGAACGTTGAGTAGTGTTGATAGGCAAGCTATTTCATCAGAGGTGGATGAGATTCTGAAGTCCATCGATAGCCTGATGAATTCTAAAGATGTGCAGGGTGAATATCTTTTTGCAGGTAATAAAGGTTTTACTAAGCCATATACCTATGATGCTGCATCAGATCGTTATGTTTTTAATGGTGATGATGGTCAGCGTTTTCTGCAGGTAGGTCCAGAGAACAAAGTAGCTTCTACCGATTCGGGCTTTGATATATTCGAAAAAATACCGATGGTCTCTGGCTATATCAAAGCGGATCTGACGCAATCAGCTAATATCGTAGGCGATATTGATATTGCGGGCGGTGATGCTGAGGCTTTTGGCTCCTTTATGGCGGCCAGTGGCCCTTTAAGCATTACAGTCGCAGCAGGCTTATTAACCGTCACTGATAAAAATGGTCAATTGGTTACTGCAGACGATCCAGCGGTCAGTTTGAACAATTATGATCTATCTACTAACCCAAATGCTCCGACTATTAGCATCGCAGGGGTTGCAATTGATATAAATGCTACCAGTGATGGAACCGCGACGCTGGATGTGTTCGATCAGCACAATATTCTTAATACGGCAATTGATCTTAGCAATATTCTTCAAAGTTATGATGGCTCTCCTGGTGAGGCACGTGAGCAGTTTAATCAGCAGATGGATTATATTCTGGATAATCTGCAGGGTTTAGAGGAAAGGAACGTAGCAGCCAGGGCTAGTATTGGTGGACGGCAGAATGCTTTAGAGCAACAGGATTTAGTCAACGAAGACTACAAGTTGTTTACTCAGGAGGCTCTATCCTCATTTGAGGATCTTGACTATAACGAGGCTATCAGCCGCTTTCAGCTTCAGCAGACAGCTTTGCAGGCTGCATATGCTAGCTTTGCCAAGGTTCAAGAGTTGAGTTTGTTTAATTACATAAACTAATTTTTTATAAAATTCTGTACTTTAAAAGCGCCGATTTGTAATAGGTTTTACAGGGGCGTTTTTTTTAACAACTATATATTAGTAATATCTAAATTAGCATGTATAATATCCTCATTCTTTTTATCGGATTCATAGGGTATTTGAAATGAAAAAATGGGGAGCGCTGGTTTTATTCTCTTTAACTTCTACAGTCAATGCAGAAACCTTCTCGGTGGATATTCCGGAACTACAAACAGAAGCTAAGACGGTGCTCAAACGGTTGGCAACAACGTTGGGTGGTGAACTTAAAAAAGCCAAAAAAAGCGGTGGCGCTTCTGCGGCTATTACTGTTTGTAACACCAAAGCTGTTGCGCTTACTGAACTTGTAAATAGTCAGAGTGAATGGGAGATCAGTCGTACCAGCTTGAAACTTCGTAACCCTGATAACGCTCCTGATGCTTGGGAAAAAGAAGCTCTGGAATCATTTGAGAAAAAGGCGAAAATCGGTGCAAACCTGGGGCAACTGTCTTTCTCTCAAGTTGTTGTGGATGAAGATGGCCGCAAAGTCTTTCGTATGATGAAAGCAATTCCCGTAGCAGAACAGTGCCTGGGTTGTCACGGTAATGCGATCAAACCAGAATTATCTGAACACTTAGGCAAACTTTATCCCGAGGATAAAGCAACAGGTTATGTTCAAGGCGATCTGCGTGGAGCCTTCAGCCTTAAAAAATATCTTTAGGGTTTTCAGGAGCAGTAATACTGCTCCTGATTTTATTCATCTTCGTCGAGTAGTTGTATGCCTGCTAGTGGGTCATCATGAAGGTGAGGGTTCTGCTCTTTAGGTTTCTCTTCATCAGTATGATCATCAGAATTATGCAAGTCCATTTTTAAGCGCATATCATTTGCGGAGTCTGCATTCCTTAGAGCTTCTTCAGAAGAAATTTTGCCCGAATTAAATAGTTTGAACAGAGAATCATCAAATGTCTGCATTCCCGTTGATTCAGAAGCAGACGACATTACTTCTTTAATTTCTTTGATCTCACCTTTCATTATTTTTTCTTGTATCGTAGAAGTCCCTAGCATTATTTCAATTGCAGCGCAGCGTTTACCGTCTATCGTAGGTACAAGCCTTTGGGATACGATTGCGCGGATGTTTAGGGCCAAATCGTGCAATATCTGTTTGTGTCGTGCTTGAGGGAAAAAGTTGATGATACGGTCCAAGGCCTGGTTGGCGTTATTGGCATGTAGAGTCGATATTGCCAAGTGACCTGTTTCAGCGTAAGTCAGGCATTGTTCCATTGTTTCTTGGTCGCGAATCTCACCGATCAGGATTACATCAGGGGCCTGTCGCAGGGCGTTTTTTAATGCATTATGGAAATTACGTGTATCCACACCCACTTCTCTTTGGTTGACTAGTGACTTCCTGTGGTTGTGAACAAACTCAATAGGATCTTCTATTGTAATGATGTGGCCGCCGCTGTTCCGGTTACGGTAATCAATTAATGCCGCCAGCGAAGTGGATTTACCAGAACCCGTTGCACCAACAAAAAGTACTAAGCCTCGTTTTTCCATTATGACCTCCTTGAGAACAGGAGGTAATCCAAGATCATCCATTTGAGGGATGTCAGACTTGATATTACGAGCAACGATGGAATACTGATTTCGTTGTTTAAAAATATTTATGCGGAACCTTGCAACTTTTGGTATCGAGTAGGCTAAGTTCATCTCAAGGTTTTCTTCAAACTGAGCTTTTTGATGTTCATCCATCAGCTCATTTGCAATATCTTCTATCTCACCAGGCCCGTAAGGTTCTTTACTTAATGGCGTTAATTTACCTTCAAATTTTGCACATGGTGGAGCCCCTGTGGAAAGGTATAAGTCAGAGCCGTCACGTTTGGCTAGGATAGAAAGGTAATCCTGGAATTTCATAGGTTGAGCGTCCTTGGGGATATACTTGTTGCTGAGTTATCAGTTTAGAAGGAAGCTGTGTATGCGTCACCCCCTAGTTGAGATGAATTTTTAAGTTTTATTACCGATTTTTCTAATTCATTGAGCGGAGCGGGTATAAACGGTAATGGTTCATCATTCAGAGTCTGAACAGGTAGGCTGTATGAAAATATTTTTTAATTGTAATTCAAGTCACTTTTTCTCTTGCGGTCACGAGTACTAAACTAATCTTTAATAAGAGGCTAAGTTAGGGGTTGGCGCCTTATGGGGCAGGAAATAGATACTGAAGATTTTACAAGCAGGGATTATGAGGATTTTCGATTACGTTTGTTGGAAAACCTCAAAGGTCTAAAGACATTGCTGGCTAAACCAGGATTTGGTGAAGGGCCATCTTCCATTGGGGCAGAGCTGGAACTTTATCTGATTGATAAAAATGCCAGACCACTATCTTTAAACCGCGAAGTTCTTTCTCGTTGTGGGCATAAGCAACTGGCGCTTGAGCTTAATCGATTTAATCTGGAATATAACCTTGCTCCAGTAGAAGCGGCTGGTAACCCTTTTTCGCAGTTAGAAGAGGAAATGGTTTACGCGATTCAACTGGTGAATGAGCAGTTAGGACACGAAAATGGGAGCGCTTTACCTATAGGTATTTTGCCAACATTAAAACGCAGTGATTTTGGTCTGCATGCAATGACGGATGAATCTCGTTTTTATGCCTTAACTAAAGCATTGCAAACCCTTCGTGGGCGTATGTTTTGTATACATATAGATGGCGATCAGCCTATTTCTCTTCGATCTCATGATGTCACACTTGAAGGTGCTAACTGCTCGATGCAGGTTCATTTTCGTGTAGAGCCATCACGATTTGCAGATACTTTTAATGCCCTGCAGTTTGTGACTCCCGTTGTCGTTGCTCTTGGCGCAAATTCACCTTTTATGCTGGGACATAAATTATGGCATGAAACACGTATACCTTTATTTCGGCAGGCTATTGATGGTCGTACCCACGAAGAATGTGAGCGTAGCCTGCCCTCTAGAGTGGATTTTGGTAATGGTTGGGTCCGAGAGGGGGCTTATGAGCTGTTTGCTGAGGCTGTTCACCTTTACGAACCTATCTTGCCAGTAGTAGGTAAAGAAAATATTGAAGAACTGATTAAGCAAGGCAAAATGCCGGTTTTGAATGAGCTTAGATTACATACCGGTACGATCTGGCCCTGGAACCGTGCGGTATACGATGCTAATGATGGCGGTCATCTGCGTGTAGAGATGAGAGCCTTACCCTCTGGCCCTACACCATGCGATATGATTGCTAACACTGCTTTTGCTTTGGGGGTTGCTAAAGGTCTGCAAGATAAAATGGAAGAGATTATCCCTGCTTTGCCATTTGCGACCCAGGCCACGAATTTTTATCTGGCAGCAGAGAAAGGGATTAAAGCTGAACTGATGTGGCCTGATCTTTCAAAACCTGGAGGGCTTGTGAAGAGAAATATTACTGAAATAGCCTCTGAATTACTCGATATAGCATTTGAAGGGCTTCGACAGCTCGGAGTTAAGGATTCTGAAGCCGTTAAGTATCTGAATATTATAAAAATACGTATAGAAAAAGGTATGTCCGGTGCAATATGGCAGAGGCAGGAATATCAAAAACAGTTAAAAACTAAGTCTGAAAGCGCTGCATTAACAGCAATGGTGCAGCGATATATGCATCATTCTGCACTGAATATTCCCGTGGCAGAATGGGATCGGATAGCCGAGAAGGAAGTGTAAATGAAGAAGTTATTTAATCCTTCGCCTGCAGAACTGAGAGAAACCCCTGAAGAGTTTATTAGCCACTTAGCAGAACCGGTAATGATCTTCGTCGAAGGGAGAGATAAAAATCGGGCACGTGGGATTGTGACATTGTCGCATGGAAATGAGCCATCTGGATTGAAGGCTGTGCATCAATGGTTGCAGGCCGGTATCAAGCCTGTATGTAATATCATTTGTTTTATTCCATCGATCCCAGCCGCTGTAATTGAACCGATGTTTAAATACAGAGTTTTTCCGGGACAACGAGATATGAACCGTTGTTTTCTGCCGCCATACAATGATGAGCCCGGAAAGCGTGCGGAAGAAATACTTGAGATCTTTTCTGAATATCAACCTGAATGCATTCTTGATATTCATAATACTTCAGGTCACAGCCCTGACTTTGGAGTGGTAACCTTTGAAGATAATGCACATGAAGCGTTAGTTTCACTTTTTACCGACCGGCTGGTCATCACAGATTTACGTTTGGGCGCCTTTATGGAGACAAGTAACCGTAGGTGCCCGGTAGTGACTATTGAGTGTGGCGGTGCTCAAGATGAAGCCGCAGACCTTGTCGCTTCTCGAGGCCTGCAAAAGTTCATTTCTCAACAAAATGTTTTGCAATTAGAGCATGGTCATCATATGGACCTTTACAGGCATCCGGTCAGATTGGAACTGGCCCCGGATTGCGTCGTTGCATATTCAGAGAGTTATGTACTTGGCACCGATCTGACTGTCCTGGCAGGCCTGGATAAATTCAATTTTGGTGAAGTGGGCCGAGGTGAGTTGATTGCTTGGCTTGGACACAAAAAAGGCAGTGACTGTATGCGTGTGAACGATGCGTTGGGACGCAATGTGTTTGATACTTATTTTGAAGTTAAAGGCAACCAGTTACTAACGTCGCAGGATCTCAAGCTTTTTATGATTACAACCCGACCGGATATAGCGATTAGTGACTGCCTTTTATATGTAACGACTGAAAGTGAACATGATATTTTGGATACATGATTGTTGGATAAGGGGTTTATCGGCAGGGTAAAACTGATACTATTTTCTACAGTTTATTTCATTTATCAGGGCACATATGCTTAAACATTCTTTAATCCGGCTAACCAATCGGCCTATAGCGCTTGCTATGGTTGTTTTTGGTTTTTTGATATCTATAGCGGGATTATTTATTCAGTATGAATTAGATCATAAAACTGAAAAGCTAAAGCATAATGCTAATATCCAGATTCTGACACTATCAGCACGTTTGGAAGGTGAAATCAGTGCCGATCTTATGTTACTGAGAGCACTGGAATCTAATTTATTAGTTCACTCTCATTATGATCATTCTGAACTCATCAGCATTATCAGTCACTATCAAAAAGAAAGACCCAGCATTCGCCATGTTGCTTTAGCACCTGATCTGAAAATCGATTTGATTCACCCTCTTTATGGCAACGAAGCTGCTATGGGTTTGGATTATCGGAAAATACCTGCACAACTTGTAGCAGTGGAAGAAGCAATCGCCAGAAAAGAGATGATTCTTACCGGCCCGATCAATCTGGTTCAGGGCGGAACGGCTCTTGTTGCCAGGCTTCCCGTTTTTACCGGGCAATCACAGGAAAATCTTTGGGGCATTATCACCGGTGTATTTCATGATCAGATTTTGTTTGAGCGGGTAGGTCTTACAAAAGGATTTGAAGGATTTGATATTGCTATAAGAAGCCTGGGAACAGAAGGTGAACCTGGTAGCGTCTTTTACGGTTCAGCGGCTACTTTCACAAAAGAGGCTGTTACTACAAATATCAGGATTCCCGGAGGTCAGTGGCAGATAGCGGCGGTGCCGGGAGTTGGTTGGCAGGTAAGTATCGAGCAAGAACTTTTCTTGTGGGCGGTAGCTCTAGGTATTTGCGGAACCTTAGCTATATGCGCTTATTTGATCGTATCCAATTACAGGCAGAAGTTAACCGCAATTCAAAAGGCGGATCATCAAGCGAACTATGATGTATTGACCGGTTTATCAAATCGATACCACTTTTCCCATATGCTGGAACAAACGATTCAAGATCACCAGCGGTACCAGCAAAAGTTTGCTTTGTTCTATTTGGATATGGATTACTTCAAAGAAGTAAATGACGAATGGGGGCATCATTTTGGTGATGAATTACTGTGCTTATTTGCTGAACGGATGAAGCATAATGTTCGTAGTGATGACCTTATAGCAAGGTTGGGAGGTGATGAATTTATCATTGTGCTGAAAAACCTGATATCTGGCAGCGAAACAGAGCTACTTGCTGAAAAATTAAAAAAAGATCTGGGTGAACCTTTTCCTATAGATGGGCAATTTCTCTCACTTACTCATAGTCTGGGTATCGCGATGTTTCCTGAAGACGGTGTAACAATGGAGGCCCTTCTGCAAAAGGCCGACAGAGCGATGTCTCAAGCTAAGAAAGAAGGCAGGAACAGGATCGCGTTCTTTAATAATGATTTGAATCAAGAGGTTAAACGTCATGTCCAAGTTCATAATGAAATCCTGAACGGAATTAGAGAAGGGCAATTCGAACTCTTCTTCCAGCCGATCATGAATCTGGAATCAGGGAAAATAAGGAAATGTGAAGCACTGATACGTTGGAATCATCCTGAACAAGGTTTAGTAACACCGATTCACTTTATTCCTATAGCAGAGCAAACAGGGGCAATTTTAGCTCTTGGAAACTGGGTTCTTGAAGAAACATGCCATCTGCAGAGAAGAATGAAAGATATCGGGCTGGATATCCGTATCTCTTTGAACAGATCAGTGGCAGAGTTCCAGCCGAAAAATATAGATAGTCTATGGATGGATGTCCTCAACTCATTTGGTATTAAGCCGGATGAAATTGTTTTTGAAATTACCGAATCACTGCTGATGGATGGTGCGGATAGTCAACTGGATAAAATACATAGCTTACGTAACAAAGGACTGGCTTTTTCCATAGATGACTTTGGTACAGGCTATTCGGCGATTAACTATCTACGTAACTATCCAATTGATTACTTAAAGATAGATCGCAGTTTTGTGCAGGATCTTCTGATTGATGAGCAGGACCGAACTCTGGTTGAAGTTATTATTAAAATGGGTCAGACCCTTGGAATAAAAGTGATTGCTGAGGGAGTAGAAGAGCAGGCTCAGTTAGAATTATTAAAAGAGTTCGGCTGTGACTTTGTACAAGGTTATTTGTTGGGCAGACCTATGCCTTATGATCAATTTGTGGAGCTGCTTAAAAAAGAGTCTAAAACTTGAAGTCGATAGTTTTTATTTATTAGTCCATTTTTTTTATTTAATTTCTCTTATGGGTTGCTGGTTTATATAGTGGGTCTATCACTAGAGATAATCAGATGAATCGCTTAAGAGGAATAAAATATGTTGTCAAATCGTGAAGGTCAGAAAGTCCCTCAGGTGACGTTTCATACCCGTAAAAATAATGAATGGGCTGATGTGAATTCAGGTCAGCTGTTTTCGGGGAGAAATGTCATTGTGTTCGCGCTACCTGGTGCATTTACACCGACTTGCTCCAGCACTCATCTTCCCCGTTATAACGAGCTGGCCCCTGTCTTTACCGAAAACAGTATCGATGAAATCATCTGTATTTCTGTTAATGATGCGTTTGTAATGGATGCCTGGGCTGAAGACCAACATGCAGAAAATATTACCTTTATTCCAGATGGTAACGGTGAATTCAGTGATGCAATGGGCATGTTAGTGGACAAAAATGATCTGGGTTTTGGCAAGCGTTCCTGGAGATACGCTATGCTGGTACGAGATGGTGTAATTGAAAAGATGTTCATTGAGCCAGATGTACCAGGCGACCCTTTTCAGGTCTCCGATGCCGATACCATGTTGAACTACCTTAACCCAGAAGCTCAGTTACCCAAGCGTGTCACCATACTGAGTAAACCTGGTTGTCCACACTGTACCCGCGCTAAAAGCGTTCTGAAGGAGAAGGGGTATAAGTACGAGGAGATTGAGTTAGGTAGCCACGGCGTTAGTTTCAGCTCGCTACAGGCCGTTACAGGCAGAGGTACAACACCGCAGGTGTTTGTCGACGGAGTTTTAATTGGCAGTGCTGACGAGCTGGAGAAGTGGCTGTCAGCGTAGTGAAGAGCGGCACACAATTGTGTGCCGTTATTATTTGAGGCGTAGGCCACCGGGTTCTATAGTTATTTTGCCTTGTTTCAGTAAAGCGCCTACCGCCATTTTGAAGGCTTTTTTACTGATGCCAAAGGTTTTAAAAATCTGTTCAGGGGTGGACTTATCATTGACCGTAATAAAGCCATCCTGATCTTCAAGCAAAGCCATGATAGCGTCCGTAGTATCCACCACCTTGGCATAACCGGGTTTCTGCATTGAAAGGTTGATCTTACCGTCAGCCCGGACTTCTTTTATATACCCCAGCATTCTTTGCCCTGGGTAGACGGTTTTTAACAAGTCGCTGCGAAATAGCATTCCCCAGTGTTCACCATTGACGATCGCTTTTTGTCCAAGATCAGTTCGGTTAGCAATCACCAGTTGTACTTCATCTCCGGCTTTATAGTTTGGCGGCGTCTTATCCAGAAATTTATCTATCTTGTTGGAGCAGACAATACGGTTTGTATGGTGGTCAACATACAAGTACACAAGGTAACGTTTGCCAACTTCAACCGGACGCTGCTGTTGTTCGCTAAAAGGCAGAAGGACATCTTTGGATAGGCCCCAGTCCATAAAAGCACCTACTTGATTGACAGCAGACGCTTTCAGCATGGCAAACTCCCCTACAATTGCGTAGGGCTTTTCTGTTGTTGCAATCAGGTGGTCATCACTATCCAGATAGATAAAGACCCGGATCTGTTCACCGACTTCAATATAATCAGGACAGTAACGTTTAGGTAAGAGAATCTCACCCAGTTCGTCAGCATCCAGATAAACACCGAAATCTTTCTGTTTTACGACTGCAAGTGTATTGAATTTGCCGATCTCGGCCATTGGGTACCTGCTTTGTATATCGGAAAAAAGCCTATTATCCGCTTCTAATTATGAAGTTAAAGGATTAAATCTAAACTTGATGATTAATTCCGCTAAACCCCTAGCGATTTATTGCGTTTTAGTTTAGTAGATTGCGATTATTTAGCTTTAACTGGTTAAAGCTTAACCGCTTGTTTAGGCGAAAAAAAAACAAGAAAAAATTATTGCTGATTTTAGGAAAAACACAGTGTTATTGGTTGACAGAAAAATCTAGTGAGGTAACATACGCGCCCATCCTACGGAGGGATGGCTGAGTGGTCGAAAGCACTGGTCTTGAAAACCAGCGGTCCGAGAGGGCCCTAGGGTTCGAATCCCTATCCCTCCGCCATTAGGATGATTGAGTTCCCTGATAGCTCAGTTGGTAGAGCAGTAGACTGTTAATCTATTGGTCGCTGGTTCGAGTCCAGCTCAGGGAGCCATTTAAGAGATGGGTCGTTAGCTCAGTTGGTAGAGCAGTTGACTTTTAATCAATTGGTCACAGGTTCGAATCCTGTACGACCCACCACTCTTAAATCTCAGCGAGTTCCATCGCAATACTACACCGTGGGTCGTTAGCTCAGTTGGTAGAGCAGTTGACTTTTAATCAATTGGTCACAGGTTCGAATCCTGTACGACCCACCACTTAAGAATCCAGCTTAGAGCTGGTTTTTTTATACCCGGATTTTGGTAATTATAGCTCCTTAAAAGTACAGGATGAGAACCGTAAGGTTCGAGCCGAGCAGCATTTGTTGCGAGACGACGTTGGCGTTTGCGACAACGGTCCGAAGTGGCCGAAGGGCATAAGGACAAGCACCGAAGGTGCGCAGCAATCCTTGATTACGACCCACCACTTAAGAATCCAGCTTAGAGCTGGTTTTTTATGTCTGTAACGTTATGCCTTGAGTTCTTGGTTTCAGCGACCTTCATATTCCACCTGAATAATTTCGTACCAAACTTCAGTTTCATCTGGTTTTTGAAGGCAGATCTCATCCCCTAACTGTTTTTTAAGTAACAGGCGGGCAAGAGGTGAATCCATGCTGATATAGTCAGATCCGGCATCGATCTCATCGGGTCCAACTATTCTGTGACGTCTTTCCTGTTCTTCTTCATCCAGAAGGGTGACCCAAGCGCCAAAAAAAACGGTGTCACGTTTTTCGGGTTCGGGCGCTCTATCAACGACTACCATATCTTCCAGGCGTTTGGACAAATAGCGTACGCGACGATCGATTTCGCGAAGTTGTTTTTTGCCGTAAATATATTCTGCGTTTTCAGAGCGATCACCTTGTGCTGCCGCTTCTTTTACCGATTGGGTAATTTCTGGTCGCTTCACTTTCCAGAGATATTTCAACTCTTTATTCAGGCGTTGATAGCCTTCAGCGGTGATGTATTTTGAGCTTCTTGGTTGTGGGGGGCGCCATCTTCCCATCTGCTTGTTGTTCCTGATGAATTTTAAAGGTTAATCGATAAAGAATTTTAGTTGCTGGCCGATAAAAACGGGACTGGCATAACAAACAATACAGTCACCATCATATAGTAAGAATATTTCTGCATACATGCGTACTGAACAGATACAAACCAAGATAGAGGGTTATACCTCCAATTTGAGCCATGCGGTTCACAGTGGTAATGGTGCGCAGTTCTCCATGCTGTTAAGTATGATCCATTCAAACCAGATGCAGCTCAAGCCAGAAGCCGTATCATCGGATGCCGAGTTTAAACTCCCAGAAGCGGAGACTGTCTATCCTGATCCGAATGAGTTGTATGATGATCAGGTAGTTGAACGTCTTAATAATGCGATTCATGATGGCTTGGTTGGCGATTTTGCGTATGTTAATGGCTACCTTTATAGTCATGCTCATACGCCGCGACAGCAGCAGGTGGCGTCCGATAATTATGCCAAGATCGCTCTAATGTCTACCGGAAAGTTGATGATTGATGAGATTGAAGAGTCGCGTCAGCAGATAAGAGCGGCAGCCTGATCAGCAGCGCCACTGAATTTTTTCTTGCTGGCCGTTTTCAACCTTCCAGTATTCATCTGGATCATCACCTTCTGACCAGCCAGAGGCTATGCAGCGAACCTGAGTAGACATTTCAGCAGCGGCGGCATGTGCGCAGTCGAGGTCTTTTTCCCAGGGTGTATTGTTGGATTTAAACCACAGACTGCCCCAGGCTTTTCCAGCCACTCTCTCATGAATCATGATCTCGACCGGACCTTCTGGGAAGGTAATGGTGAACTCGTGAATTGTGCCTTTCGTTACCGGGTCAGTTGCATCGCTGCTGTGAGATGCCAGCCAGGACTGAATCTGCCCCACAGAGCGGTCTTTGATGTAAATTTCTATATCGGGATGGCGGGTATCAGTCATTTTTATCTTTCAACATAAAGCGTAAAACGCGGAGCACGCTGAGGCTAAGATAGCCAGTGGCAGCCAGTATGATCCCAACCCCCATGATGATCAAGCCAACTAGCGCGAGAATTTCCTGGCTCAGAGAGCTTTTTAGTAAGTATTCGGTAACACCTAGCAGGAGAAGCCCAGCGAAGAATATTACAAAGCCAATGCCCAGAAGTAACAGATTTTTCTGTGGATTATCGGCTCGATTCCGTAGCCATCTGCTCAGCTTGCCAGTCATAAGCGTTTAAACAATCCCAGATTAACGTCCATTGTCAGCTCAAGTTGCTGTTGCTTGCATATGGTCTCTTTTGCTTCTGAACTGAGTCGCTGGCTGTGAGGAGTCATACCCAGTAGAGTCGCAATGTCAGCATAACTATCCAAGGTGAATGTGTATGTGACTTGTTCCTGATGTTGCAAACTAAAATGGGTGCTCAGAGTTTGCTCTGGGTTGAACTGGCTGGTTTTTATTTCCTGATAAATCAATTTTCTAAGTTCAATCAGATGTTGTTTGCCCGGCCATGCAACCATAAGCGTTCCATCAGCTTTCATTGGTTTGGCAAACGCTTCTGGCATCAGGCGGCTGAAGAGGACTAGTTGCAGATCAAGCGATTCATTCTGAATCGGAATGTCAGCGCCTGAAGCGACCAACCAGCAGATACCTTTATTGCGCAGACAGGCCGCTTTGACCGCATGTTTTGAAATATCCAGCCCGGTAAGCTCTGCAGTGATTCCTTCATGCTGTAGAGCTTCATGAAGTCGATTGGTGTAGTAACCTTCGCCACAACCCATATCCAGAATAGAAGGAGAAGCCCTGTTGTTAAGGGAATTAATGGAGAGCTGATTAATGCGTTCAGAAAGAGGGGAATAAAAGCCTTTATCCAGAAAGGCTCTGCGAGATGCCACCATCTCTGTATTATCCCCAGGGTCTTTCGAGCGTTTTTTGTGCGCGAGTAGCAGGTTCCAGTAACCCTGGCGTGCTGCGTCAAAACTATGATTGTTTTCACAACGGAGGTTTTTGCCCTGTTGATTCAGGTTCGACTTACAGACAGGGCAGGTCAGTTGCATAATGAGAGTCTACTGGCTTATTGGGTGAGTAAACGCGCAAGAATGTTTTCGTACAGGTCTGAGAGTGTATCAAGATCATCACAGCTTACACGTTCATTCACTTGGTGAATCGTTGCGTTGATGGGGCCGAGTTCTACAACCTGAGCCCCAGTCGGGGCAATAAAGCGACCATCAGATGTTCCGCCAGAGGTTGAAAGCTCAGTATCCATACTGGTAATTGCTTTAATTGAGTGTTGGCAGGCTTCTACCAGATTACCTTCTGCGGTCAGGAATGGGTTACCCGAAAGCGTCCAGTCAATGTCCCAGTCCAGATCATGCTTATTCAGAATATCACGCACTCGGGTTTTGAGTTCATCTGCTGTTACTTCCGTGGAAAAACGGAAGTTAAACATAATGTCCACGTGACCAGGAACGACATTGGTGACACCGGTGCCGCCATTGATGTTCGAAATCTGGAAGCTTGTTGGTGGGAAAAAGTCATTTCCTTCATCCCATACTTCAGCTGTTAATTCCGCCAAAGCCGGTGCCGCCATATGGATTGGATTCTTAACCAGGTGTGGGTAGGCCACATGTCCTTGTATACCGCGAACGGTGAGAGACGCTCCCAGAGAACCGCGGCGACCGTTTTTGATAACATCGCCCACTGTTTTAGTGCTTGAAGGTTCACCAACGATGCACCAGGTTATTTTTTCACCGCGTGCTTCAAGATGATCTATTACACGGGTTGTGCCGTTCACCCAAGGGCCTTCTTCGTCACTAGTGATTAGAAAAGCGATTGAACCATTGTGATCTGGGTGGTGTTCAATAAAGCGTTCCACGGATGTAATAAAAGCAGCCAGACTGCCTTTCATATCTGCAGCGCCGCGACCACACAGCATGCCCTGTTCAATGTTGGCCTCAAAGGGTGGAAATTCCCAGCGGTCTTCTGGACCGGATGGTACAACATCGGTATGGCCGGCAAAACAGAATACGGGACCGGAGTCACCGCGACGTGCCCAGAAGTTTTTTACCTCTTCAAACTGTAAGGGTTCGATCTTGAAACCTAAAGCTTCAAGGCGGGAAATCATCAAATCCTGACACCCGGCATCCTCTGGAGTGACAGAGCGGCGACCAATAAGGTCCTGAGCCAGTTCGATGGTTGCAGAAAGGTGTTGAGACATAAATTCGATTTCCGTAGTGGTAAATGATCAGACGCGCTGAGTTAAGCGCGTCTGAACGAAGCATAGTTAAACAGATGGTTTAATTATGTTTGTGCAGTTCTTCGTTCAACTCAATTGCAGATTTATTAGTCTTTACTTCAATACGACCATTCTGTGAGTTACGGCGGAACAGAAGATCAGGTTTGCCAGCCAGTTCAGCCGCTTTAACCGTGCTTACTTCATTGTTCTGGTCGTCGAGAATAGTCACTTTAGAACCTGCAGTGACATATAGACCCGCTTCCAGAGTACAACGGTCACCCATTGGAAGACCCAGGCCTGCGTTTGCTCCCAGAAGGCAGTTTTCGCCCACAGAGATCACTACATTGTTACCACCGGACAGTGTACCCATAGTCGAGCAACCGCCACCTAGGTCAGAACCGTTACCGACAACTACGCCAGCAGAGATTCGGCCTTCAATCATGCTGACACCCAGTGTACCGGCATTGAAGTTGATGAAACCTTCGTGCATGACTGTGGTGCCTTCACCAACATGTGCACCCAGGCGAACACGTGATGCATCACCAATACGGATACCTGCCGGTACAACGTAATCCGTCATTTTAGGGAATTTATCTACAGAATTAACGCTGAGTACCCGGCCCTGTGCGCGTGCAGCCAGTTGGCGCTTTGGAAGATCATCCAGAGAAACTGCGCCTTCGTTAGTCCACGCTACATTAGGCAGTAGGCCAAAGATGCCAGTCAGGTTAATGCCGTGTGGCTGAGCAAGGCGCTGAGAGAGCAATGTTAGTTTCAGGTATGCTTCAGCAGTTGATGTCGGAGCTTCATCCGTTTCAAGGATGCAAACAACCAATGGTTGGGTAGTGCCGGCCAGAACTTCTGTAATTTCAGCCTGGGCTTCCGCATCCACTGATAGGAATGCTGCTTCAAGGTCTTTCAACTGAGAAGAGCTGATTTCGATCGCAGCATTGCCACCTTCGTAACCAGTTTTCTCTGCTACGGCTGCGATGAAGTTATCGTCAGCATTTAACAGTGGGGCATTGTAGTAAACCTCAAGCAGTTCGCCTGTTGAAGATTGAGTGCCTACACCCAGACCGAAAGCAAAATTTGCCATGTAACTCTCCAGATTTATAAAATTTTAATTCGTTTCGATGGCGTATTGGATTAGTCCAATAACGCTGCATATTCTGTATCTTTAAACCCAACTTTACGCAGATCTCCAGTATCCATAACTGGACGTTTGATCATGGCAGGATGTTCCAGCATTAGCTTTATCGCGAATGCTTCATTAATACTGTTTTTTACTTCGTCAGGCTGTTGGCGCCAGGTGGTGCCGCGTTTGTTGAGCAGCGTTTCCCAGCCCAATTCATTTACCCAGTCTTTTAACTGCTTTTCATCCAGTCCGTCTTTGCGGAAATCATGGAATTGATATTCGCAGCCCGCTGCGTCCAGCCATTTGCGAGCTTTCTTAATCGTATCGCAGTTTGGAATGCCATATATTGTAATCATAACCAGCTTTCCTTATAGGTTTTCGACATAAGTACGGATACGTTGCGCGGCTTCAACACACTCTTCAATGGTTGCAACAAGCGCCATACGGACAAAACCTGAGCCAGCCAGTATGCCGTCCTTCTCTCTAGAGATATAGCGACCCGGCAGAACTGTGACGTTTTGGGAGGCAAAAAGGCCTTGTGCAAACTTATCGTCTTCAATCGGTGTTTTGGCCCAAAGATAGAAGCTGGCATCCGGTTGTTTTACATCCATGACTGGCGACAGAATCTCAATAACTGCATCGAATTTGCGACGGTATTGCTCGCGATTTTCAAATACATGTTCCTCGTCGTTCCATGCTGCGATTGAGGCCAGTTGATGCTGAATCGGCATCGCTGATCCGTGGTAAGTACGGTAGCTCAGGAAAGGGATCATCAGAGCTGCATCGCCAGCAATAAAACCTGATCGAAGTCCAGGCAGGTTGGATCGTTTGGATAGACTGTGCATCACTACACAGTTTTTATAGTCATCACGGCCCAGTTCTGCGCAAGCCTGCAGTAAACCTACAGGAGGTTGTTCTTCATCAAAGTAAATTTCGGAATAGCATTCGTCGGAAACAATAATAAAGTCATGCTTATCAGACAGGGCTATCAGTTTTTTCAATGTGTTCAGATCAGTGACTGCTCCTGTCGGATTGCTCGGTGAGCAGATGTAAAGCAACTGACAGCGCTGCCAAATATCTTCAGTTACGGCATCGTAATCGGGAATAAAGTTATTTTCTGGCAGGCAGTTCAGATAAAAAGGCTGTGCACCTGACAGATAAGCCGCTCCTTCGTAGATCTGATAAAACGGACTTGGCGAAATAACAATAGCTTCAGGCGATCGATTGATCGCAGCTTGAGTGAAGGCAAAAATGGCTTCTCGAGTGCCGTTAACCGGAAGAACATGGTCTTCTGCAGTGAGAGTGCCGGGATTAAGTTTGAAACGGCGGTTGCACCAATCTGCCAGTGCCTGACGTAACTCGGTCAAACCCTTTGTTGTCGGGTAGTTTGCCAGCTTACCTATATTGTCATTGATACACTCAGCTACGAATTCCGGTGACGGATGCTTAGGTTCGCCAATGGATAAAGCGATGTGCTCCAGATCAGTTGGGGGAGTCACTTGTGCTTTTAAAGCAGTGAGCTTTTCAAATGGGTAAGGCTGTAACAGACTCAGGTCGCGGTTCATGCTTGAATGATTTCCAGTCAGTGGCTGCGAAAAAATAGAAATAAGGGGCGAAATTATACCTGAGAACAGGGGTGGGATTAAGCCCTGAATAACTATTGTAAGAATAGGCTTGATTTGGTGTTGTTAACAAAAAAAACTATGCTTTAAAACAAGCGTTTTTTTGGGGTATTCATATGTTTGAAGATCGCCGTCTGTATCCACGTATACATGTCGAGATTCCTGCTGAAGTGGAAGATGGCAGGGGGGAATCAGCAGATGTTACTTTACTGAATATCAGCCTCAATGGTCTTCTGATTGAGGGAGGTAGCGATCTGCTGAAGCTTAAAGCTCCGGCGGCGGGTCTGCCTCTGGAATTGAAAGTTCACTTTGGTATCGATGATGAGCCTGTGCATTGTCACTGTCGTGTCGTTTATAACCAGCGCCAGTCTCAAAACTGTATGCGCTTTGGCGTGATCATTCTCAGTCTCGATTATCATGCCAGTGAAAAGTTACAGGCTTTTATTGATCGTTCAGTTAAGTAAAACGGACTTTACTCGCCTTTCACTGGAAGTGCATCATGCTCCGGTAGGCTTGCTGGTTCAGAGTACCATTCGGCACGTGAAGCACAGAATATATTTTGCATTGGGCGTAGTTCAGGGTCTCCATCTAAAGTCCCTGCGGGAATTACAACTACTCGACCGGATTGTGCTTGCCAGGGAAGTGATGAACCACATTTTTTGCAGAATGAAGTGGCGAAATGTTTCGTATCAGGCAGGTTATACATATGCACATGATCTTCACCCGAGAGCCACTCAAATTGGTCAGGGTGCACAAAAATATTGGAGGCAAATGCACTGCCTGTGTACTTGCGACAGCGGGAGCAGTGACAATACTGGAAAATTCCCATATTGCCAGTGAGCTGGTATGACACTTCACCGCAGAGACAACTCCCAGTAACCTTATACTCAGACATACTTTACTCCTTGACCTGTGTTCTTAATATTCTCATTTTTCTATCTGGAATTTACTCAAACCGGTATTGGGGTAATTTCATTCCAAAGCCGAATGTTAGGCGTATTGCACAGATTTCAGACCCAGTTTCATCCTTGCCGATTCAATAACCGTTAGTGTTGCGGGAACAAACAGTAAGATCAATACAGTACCGTATGCCAGGCCGAAAACAATGGCCGTTGCCATGGGGATCAAGAACTGCGCCTGCAGGGATGTTTCAAACAAGATTGGCGTTAAGCCAGCAATTGTTGTTAACGAAGTCAATAATACAGCGCGCAGGCGCTGACAGGCTGCCTCAATAATGGCTTCTTTCACTTCTAATCCTTTTTTGCGCAGTTGCTTATAGAAGGTGACCAGAACGATTGAATCATTAATTACAATGCCTGATAGTCCGAAGAAACCAAACAATGACAATATGGTTAGATTCATGCCCATGATGCCATGCCCAAAAATAGCACCGGTTAACCCCAGAGGGATCGCTAGCATTACTGCTATTGGCCAGCTGTAAGAAGCAAAGACCCAGGCGAGGATAATGAAGATCAGTGTCAGCGCCAGCACTAGCCCTATCTTCATGTCAGACAATGTTTCCCGCTGGCTTTTATTGCGTCCTTCAAAGGTTGCAGATACACCATAATCACTCAGAATTCTGTCCATTTTCTCAGACTTCAAGTCAGCGATAATTTCGTCTGCGTTGGCAATGCTTTCGTTTAGATCTGCGCTGACTTTGATGGCAAGCTGACCATCAACACGTGTCAGCGCATCCAGCCCCTGTTTTGCTCTGAAACTAACGACATTGCTTAATGGCGTGGTGCCGCCATCAGGCAGGACTACTGGCAACTGCTCAATAACACTGAGGCGATCCCGCTCAGCATCCGGCAGCATAATCCTTACTTCAACTTCGTCTCTGTTCTGGTAAAAGTTTTGTATTTCGAGGCCGTCAAAAGCGGCTCTTAGCTGACGACCAACCGAATCCAGAGTTAAACCGGCTGATTTTCCTGCTGGAGTTAGTTCATAGATTAACTGCGATTTACCAAACGGCAGATCGTCATCAATATTAGTTAGCCCGACATAACCTTTGAGTTGCTCCTGAAGTTCAAGAGAGGCCTGTTTAATTTGGTTGATATTGGTACCGGACAGGTTGACTTCAATAGGTTTGCCTGGGGGGCCGGATTTCGAGACACTAATTGCAAATTTCTCGATTCCTGCTGGTAATCGTATGCGCTCACGCCATGCTTTATTGAACTCTTTGGTTGAATATTGACGGTCATCGCCTGGCTGTAGCTCTATTTCCAGGGAACCAAACTCATCCCCCCTGGTGGCACCCTGCGAGGTTCTGGTAAAAGAGGCACTTCGCAGTTTCATCAGAGCGGTTTTGACATTATCCCCACCCAGGCTTTGATCGGTTTCATGCAGTGTATGTTCCAGCTGCATAAGAAATTGTTCAACTTGTAGGTGGTTTGTACCCGCACTGAATTGCACATTTGCGGTCATTTCATCCCTTTCCACTGCAGGGAAGAAGGTGAATTTAACCCGGCCACCGGCAACTAAACCGATGGCTATGATGAACAGTGCCAGTGCACTGGCAATGGTGGCCCAGCGGAATTCGATGGCATAGGTAATGAACTTTCGGAAAGGACCATCACGGAAATTATTAAATGTATTTTCCAGATAGATGCGGGTTTTGGAAGGATGAAGGTCCTCAGTTTTTTTAATACTGTGATGCAGATGCCCTGGAAGAATTAGAAAACATTCAACCAGAGAAGCCATTATTACGCAGATAACAACTATAGGAATGTCGATCAGGATATTACCGATACGACCATCAATTATCAGTAGTGGTAGAAAGGCTGCAATGGTTGTCAGGGATGAAGCGGTTACCGGGGCCAGCATTCGGTGTGCACCACCTATCGCAGCCTGAAGACCGGGTTCCCCCATCTGTACGTGTGTGAGTGTGTCCTCGCCAACTACGATTGCGTCATCAACAATGATACCCAGCGCCATGATCAGACCAAATAAACTGATCATATTGATAGTGCCGCCTATGCCGTAAAGAACAGCCAGTGTAGCCATGAACGAGACTGGAATACCAACGGTAACCCAAAAAGCCACTCTGGCATTCAGGAACAGAAACAGAATACCAATTACCAGAATCAAACCACCCAAGCCATTTTTCAACAGCAGATTGATACGCTGTTTAACGGGTTGCCAGCGTTCATCGTAAGTAACGAGCTTTATATCCTGTGGTAGTGTTGGTCGTATTTCTTCCAGCCATTCATTCATAATTGCCGCAGATTTCAGCGTATCCTGAGTTTCGGTACGTCGCAGGCGTAACATAATGGCCGGGCGGCCTTCATGTTGCAGTAGTACTTGATCATCTTTGGTACTCAGAGATACTTCAGCAATATCTCCAAGGCGAATGAGGCGGCCCTCACCATCCGTAATGATTGGCAATTGGCGAAACCCTTCAACATCACGTTGTTGATTCAGGCTTCGAATTTGTCGTGAACCATCACCCTTGGCTGCAGTACCTGCGGGTAGATCCAGACTGCGCAAACGGATGCGTGCTGCGATCTGATTCATGGTCATATCCAGCTCGTGTAGCTGAGCTGAAGGCAGTTCTACCCGAATCTGTTTATCGGGTAATCCTGTAAAATCAATTTTATTGATGCCCCTGGCAAGCAGCTCCTGTTCAAACCGATCTGCCAGAGGGCGTAACTCTTCC
Organism: Neptuniibacter sp.; assembly: GCA_050633605.1. Lineage (GTDB taxonomy): Bacteria > Pseudomonadota > Gammaproteobacteria > Pseudomonadales > Balneatricaceae > Neptuniibacter. The sequence continues at coordinate 39,525 of JBOEGV010000076.1, forward strand.
AGAGAGCCCTTTTCACTACTGACAATCAGACTGGCGATCTGTTCGTAACGTATGATTCTCTGTACCAGTGGTTCTTCTGCATCTGTAGGCAGCTCGTTTCGAACACTGTCGATCTTCTGCTTCACTTCATCCAGCATATAATCAACATCGGCATCTTCATCCAGTTCCAACCTGATTGATGCGTTTCCCTGGGTGGCTGTAGCGTAGAGCGTATCTACACCGGTGAGAGACTTAAGTTCCTCTTCAATAGGAAGAATAATTGATTGCTCTACATCTTCAGCTGCAGCGCCACTCCAGCTGACTTTTACCGTAACTACATCCAGTTCAAAACTTGGAAAAAACTGCGTATTGAGTTTTTTTAAAGCAAACGCACCAGCAAGAATCATCAACACCATAAACAGATTAGCGGCAACGCGGTGACTGGCAAAGACTGCGGTCAGGTTTTGCAGCGGTCCCTGATAATCACGCATCGGTACTGACCTCTTTAACCCGCAGGCCGGAAATAGCGTTAGGAAGCTGAGTCGTAATGATACGATCACCCGGCGTTAGCTCAGTGCTTTGAACCAGTACCAAGGGGTTGCCGTTCTGATCTTGGCTATCACCTATACGGATTACAGATGCTGATTGCAGTCGACCCTCTACAACTTTATAAACCCGGTCCAGACCATACAATGAGATTGGAGGGATAGGGATAACATTGGCTTGGGCTGGCAGTTTGACTTCTATTGCTAGTGATCGACCTGGTTCAGGTAAGTAATCACTGGAGCTTATGGTGAAAAAGGCATCTACCCCTGCACTGCCACCATTAACCTCTGCTGCAATACGGTCCAGTTTCATTTTTAATGATTGATTATCAATCTTGCCACTGGCAATGATTTCGGGTTTTGAATGGGTCGTTCTAAGTTGAGGGAGTATACGGCTTGGGATCTGACTGCGGACTTCAAGTCGTTCCAGACTATAAAACTGCAACAGGGAATCTCCAGCCTTGACCCGGTCTCCGGGGGACACGCTTAGCTTGGCAATTCTCCCCGGAAATGGGGCCCTGATCTCCGTACGAGACAGATCTAATTCCGCTGCTTCCAGTAGGCTGCTTGCACGTAATAATTGAGAATTAATCTGATTAATGCGGTTTGGATGATCGGAGATAGATCTTTGTCTTTCGACTAGCGATAAGCGTTGTTGTTGATAATCTTTGCGCGCGCTATCTAATTGTTCCTGGCTGGCGACTTTTCGTTTGTTCAGGTTTTCATAACGTTTAACAGTGTTAAGGCTCAGTTGCAGCAGGCTTTGTTGAATTTTAAGTGAGTTAATATCTGACTGATGTTTGATCTTTTCGGCTTCAAGTTGCGCTTCAATATTAGCTATGTCGGCCTGACGCTGCGCAACAAGCAGTTTAGTATCTCTGTCGTCCAGTTTGAGGAGAAGCTCATTACTGCTCATGCTCTTGCCTTCGTCAGTGTTTACCTCCGATACAAAAGCAGTGACCGCTGCCGTGATATTTGTCATGCGAGGAGCTTCAATTTTGCCATACAACACTAATGCTGGCTGATGATTTCCAGGCTCAATGCTGATGGTTTTGACAGACCAAACTTTTTCCCCAACGGGACGGGAAGGTGCTTTAGGTTTACTTGAAAATAAATAGAAAACAATAATCCCTGCAACCAGTAAAATCAGCAGAGGTAATATCCATTTGATACTCGTGGATTTCTTTTGTAACGCTTCACTCATTAGCTTATCCATACTCAGCAAAGACAAAAAAATAGGCAGTTTTATATTAGCTGATATGAAACTTCAGCGTCAGCCATTGTTTCGAAACTTTACAAAACCTTATCTTCTCATTTTTTAGTGCCTGTACCTATGCTAACTTACTGATAATAAATATAAGCTGGAGGCAACAATGCATTCTTATAGTGTACGTTGTTTAAACCCAGTCGGATTCCATTCTATGGCATACAAGGAGTGGGGAAGTTCCGATAACGAAAGAGTATTGGTCTGTGTACACGGGTTGGCCCGAAATAGTCGGGATTTTGATGAATTAGCGCAAGCACTGTCCCGAGACTACCGAGTTATCTGCCCAGATGTTGTTGGCCGTGGAGAAAGTGACTGGCTTCCTGCAGGCCAAGAGTACGGCGTACCTCAATATATGAGTGACATGGTAACGTTATTAGCTCGTTTAAATGTAGATCAAGTAGATTGGGTAGGAACTTCAATGGGGGGTATTATCGGCATGTGCCTGGCCGCGTTGCCGAATTCACCAATTAAAAGCCTGGTCTTAAACGATGTAGGTGGAGTGATCCCAGCCTCAGCATTGAAGCGAATCTCAGGTTATCTTGGGGATAAACGTTTTTCAGAACTGGACCAAGTAGAAGCCTATATGCGATCAACTTATATCTCCTATAGGAACATTAGCGACCTGCAGTGGAAACGTTTGGCTAAATATGGTTCAAAGCAGCTGGATAATGGACAGTTTGCACTTCATTACGATCCAGCGATTGCCGAAGCAACGAAGGCAAACAACAGTGAAGATATTAATTTGTGGGCGATCTGGTCTCAGATAAACATCCCACAACTATTAATTTGGGGGGAATCTTCAGATGTGTTGGAGGAGCCCACTGTTAGAGTGATGCAGGAAAACGAGAATCTGGTACTTTATAAAGTTCATAATATGGAACATGCGCCATCCCTTATGGAACCGGAGCAGATAAATCATATTCAGTCCTGGTTGCGCCAGAACAGAAGATAGGTAAAAAGGGTATTACTTCATGAGCGTTATAACTCAATGGCCACAGGATCAACTTTGTCTTAGTTTTCGAGAAAGGCAAGACGCTGTTGCAGCAGTAGAAAAGGCCTTCGCCTCCACATTGGAATCATTGAAAGTGGATATTGGTCTGGTTGATATGTTCGAGGCGATTTATGTCCCTTTGGGCGCCTGGTTAGCCTGCCGCAAACGGCAGTCAGATAAACCCTTGGTGATAGGGATTAATGGTGCTCAGGGGGCTGGGAAATCCACCCTGTTTAATTTGCTGGAAGTAATTCTTACCGATGGCTTTGATCTGAAGGTTGTAGGGTTTTCCATAGACGATTTATATAAAACCCATTCAGAACGAGTGCAGCTTTCTGAAACAGTTCATCCTCTTTTAAAAACACGTGGCGTACCAGGAACTCATGATGTTGATCTGGGCATTGAGATTCTTAACTCCCTTAAAAACAGTAAGGAAGACTCAGTTACAAAAATCCCTGTCTTTGATAAATCCACAGATGATAGATGCTCTGCGGCAGTCTGGCAGGAATGGGTTGGACCTGCAGATGTCATTGTATTTGAAGGATGGTGTGTAGGTGCTTTGCCACAACTATCAGAACAGTTACAAAACCCTATTAATGAGCTAGAGCGGGATGAGGACCCGGATGGGGCTTGGCGGAACTACGTTAATGAGCAGCTTTCCGGTATTTACCAAGAGCTCTTTTCTATGATTGAAGTTCTGATCATGTTGAAAGTACCCAGTATGGAGTCGGTGTTTGAATGGCGTTCTTTGCAGGAGAAGAAACTCACGGATAGGGTTAAGTATATTTATGATACTCAACAACCTACAGAGCATCTGCGCATTATGGATGAAGAGCAGATAAAACGATTTATACAGCATTATGAACGGCTGACTCAGCAGATGCTGGATGAGATGCCGGAGCGCGCCGACATCACTTTGTTTTTGAATGAGAACCATAAGATTAGTGATATCCAGATAAACAACCCCCTGGACAGCTGTGGATAGGATCATGACCAACCGGTTTCAACTTATAGTATTTGTATTCTTTGCCTTTCTTTTATCCGGTTGCCAGACGGCTTATTATTCGGCGATGGAGCAGGTTGGAGTACATAAACGCGATATTCTGGTGGACCGCGTGGAAGAAACGCGCGAATCACAATCTGAAGCTCAGGAGCAATTTAAAGATGCTTTAGAGCAGTTCCGTGCTGCTGTAAATTTTGATGGTGGCGAACTGGATAAAATCTACAACCGTCTGCAATCTGAATATGACGATAGCGTAGATGCGGCTGAGGATGTCAGTAATCGAATCAGCAAAGTTGAGCAGGTATCTGAAGATCTTTTTGATGAGTGGGAAGAGGAGCTGACTAAATACACAAATCAGAAGTTACGCAGTCAGAGTGCAGCCCAATTACGCACCACAAAAATACGTTACAGTGCATTAATCCGGTCTTTAAAAAAAGCGGAAAAACGCATGCCACCCGTATTGAATGCTCTTCAGGATAATGTGTTGTTCCTCAAGCATAACCTTAATGCCAGAGCGATAGGATCGCTGAAATCAGAGTATGGCGATATCAAAAATAATATTGATCTGCTGATACGGGATATGGAAAAAGCGATACAGGACTCCGATCTGTTTATCAAACAGATGGAGCAGGGCTAGGCTTTATATCGGGAAAAATGTCATGGAGGCTGCTCCATGCACAACCCGGTTAATAGTGCGGTTTGAGCTATCTGCAATGACAGATGCCATCAAATCCTGCAAACCAATTAATTTACCAAAGATACGCTCGTAGCTATAGTTGCTTATTCCGTCATCCGAAATTCCGTTACTGAGCAAATAAAGGTTTCCCTGAGGGTCTCGGCGGTTATTCAGATGCCATGCGAATGATTCAAGGTTTCGGGCGGAGTTATAGAGTTTCTGGTGGTCTAAGTCATCCAGTAGGAAAATCTCTTTCTTGCCGTTATATGCAGTGTGCAACATACCTGTTATCCCAGCCATGAAAGCAAATACCCGATCGCCTTTATAGTCATCAGAAAAAGCAATGGGTGCGACATCAACACCGTCTTTATAACCCAGTTCTTTGAAGCCGTTTGGCAACCGTTCCCCAGGGAATAGCTGATCTAAACGCCTGTCCAGAGTCATATTTGCAACTTTTTTCAGCTCTTTGGGGTTACGCTTATAGAGTTTAATTGCTAACTCTCGGGTAAGCCGTTTCCATTCCTTAATGTTAACGTCGGCCACCATATCAATATCCGACTTGGCCAGATTTTTTACAGTAAATGGTTTTGCATTATTTTCCATGCAACCTGAAACTAGGAATAGCAACATAAAAGCGACAGTAGTACGCATAAGGTTCCTTGGATAGCTGATTTGGAAACTATATAAGTGGATGTTAAAAATGGGAAGTGCCGTTCTTCAGGATAAAGCGCTTTTGCACTGGTTAGATGTGCATGACAAAGTGGTTGTTTCGGATGTTTCAGCCAGTGGAGGCTGCATTGCGGATAGCAGAAAATTATATCTGAATGACGGTAGCTGTCTCTTTCTTAAGCAGATGAGTGTCCCGGTCAGTGGCATGTTTAGAGCAGAGGCTAAAGGTCTGGATGTTCTTTCACGTATTGGCAAAATTCAAACCCCAAAGGTTCTGTTTCAAAGTGATAACTGCCTCGTTCTTGAATATATAGAAGCGGCAGCTCCAGTACCTGATTTTGATGAGTTGTTGGGGCAGAAATTAGCTTCAATGCATAATCAAACTATGGACTTTTTTGGCTTTGAAATCGATACGTTTTGTGGCGCAACCCAACAGCCAAATTCGCAGAAAGTTGATGGTTACCAGTTTTATGGCGAACAACGATTCCTTTACCTGGGAACACGTTGTTATGAAAAAAATTATATAGCCAAGAAAGAGCTGGCTGGTATTGAAAGTATAACTACCCGCCTTATAGAGCTGGTACCTGCTCAGACACCGGCATTGCTTCATGGTGACCTCTGGAGAGGCAATGTGCATTGTGATGCCTCGGGTACACCGGTATTAATTGATCCGGCTGTATATTGCGGTTGGGCAGAAGCTGATCTGGCAATGACGAAACTTTTTGGTGGTTTTTCTGCAAAGTTCTACGCAGCCTATCAAGAGATTCACCCGCTTACACCGGGTTGGGAACAGCGAATGGATCTCTACAATCTCTGGCATTTGCTAAATCATTTATTGTTGTTTGGCGAAAGCTATTTTCATGATGTAAAACAGGTCATACATAAGTATGCCTGAGCGATTAGTGCTATAGTTCTGCCGATTCCGACCAACCTGAAAATACCAATTTGATACGATATGAATAAACAAGGTGACCTCACTGCAACGCGCAGAGAATATATAGCCAATGGGCTGAATACCTCCGATCTGAATGAAAATCCGGTTCAGCAGTTTTCTGCTTGGATGTCTGAAGCGCTAGAGGTTATGCCAGATGATGCGACATCAATGACTTTAGCCACCGCCAATGCTCAGGGAATGCCATCCGCTCGAATAGTGCTTTTAAAACACTTTGATGAGAAGGGCTTTGCCTGGTATACAGATTTCCGCAGTCAGAAAGGTGATGACCTGGCTGAAAATCCGCAGGCCGAAGTCCTGTTTTATTGGCACCCATTTGAACGTCAGGTAAGAATTCAGGGGCAAGTCATTAAACTTTCCTCTGAACAGGGTAAACAGTATTTCAATCAGCGCCCGGTTGGCAGTCGAATCAGTGCAGCAATTTCTTGTCAGAGTCACCCCGTAGAAAGCCGAAAGGTGTTGGAAGAAGCCGTACTGAAAATGGAACAATCTCATCCCGATGGGGATATACCACACCCGGATTATTGGGGCGGGTATTTATTGATTCCAAGTCGTTTTGAATTTTGGCAGGGGCGTGAAAACCGCCTGCATGATCGCTTTCAATATAATCAGATTGATGGCAAATGGCAGATGCAAAGGTTGCAACCATGAGCCGCGAAAATGAAAGCACTCTGGTACGGGTAGAGCCGGAACAATCAGCCGAGGCCTGCGTTATCTGGCTGCATGGTTTGGGTGCGGATGGTTATGATTTTAAACCCATCATTCCCCACTTAAAACTGTCTCAGCCTGTTAGATTCCTGTTCCCCCATGCTGAAGTAATGCCTGTTACCGTAAATGGCGGTATGCCGATGCGCGCCTGGTACGATATTCTTGAAATGAATATTGATCGTAAAGTCGATAAAGATTCCTTACTGGCTTCTGCTGAGCGAATAACCCAGCTGGTAGATGAACAGATCGCCACCGGTATCCCTGCAGATAAAATTATATTGATCGGTTTTTCTCAGGGTGGTGCCGTAGCTTATCAAGCGGCTCTTTGTTACCCGGAAAAACTCGCAGGTATGGTTGCGTTATCAACCTATATGGCTACGGCGGAAGAAATAAGTAAGAAAAAAAGCCAGGCCAATAACGACATCCCTCTATGGGTTGCGCATGGAGAATATGACGATATAGTGCCTCCTGCGCTTGGCGAACAGGCAGTCAAGGCGCTGAAGGGAATGGACCTTGAACCGCAATGGATAACATATCCAATGGCCCATGAGGTTTGCCTTGAAGAGATAGAAGAGCTGGGTAACTGGATCAGTCAGCGACTGGGAGATTGAAACTGATGAAAATTGAGAATAACAAAGCCGTTTTATTTCACTATGCTTTGGTGAATAGTGCAGGTGAAGTATTAGATGGTTCCCGGGATGGTAATCCGTTACCTTATCTACACGGTCATAGTAATATTGTCCCAGGCTTGGAAGCCGCCATGACGGGGCACGAAACGGGTGATAAGTTTCAAGCGGTTGTCGCGCCTGAACAAGGTTATGGTCTGAGAGACGAAAACAAAGTTTCTTTGGTAGATCGTGAAGCTTTTGCGGGTTTTACCGAACTGGAAGAGGGCATGGTTTGCCAGATGGAAGATGAAAATGGCGAACTACAAATTGTCGGCATCACTAAGATCGCTGATGATGAAGTCACGGTGGACGCAAATCATCCATTTGCGGGTATTGAACTGAATTTTGATATCGAAGTGATGGAGGTGCGCGATGCAACTGAAGCTGAATTGGCCGCAGGCCGGATTGAATTAGATTAAAGATTTAAAAGCCGATATTGGCGGCAGTTAAGTACGGAGATATATCATGCGTTTGATTTTAGCGTTGCTTATTCCATGGTTGCAGTTTTTTACGATTGGCAGACCAATCGCTGGCATTATTTGCCTGATTCTTCAGCTGACCCTGATAGGTTGGATTCCCGCAGCTATCTGGTCTGTCTACGCCTTAAGTCAGTATAAAACTGACCAGAAGATAAAGGATGCAATAGACGATAGGTAATCGTGTGTTGATCTGCTGTAAATAAAAAAAGCCGCTCATAGAGCGGTTTTTTATTGCTTTATCAGAAATGTAGCGGCCATTAGAAGCCGTTTAAATTTTAGCTGTGAACTCTGGTTAATTACTGCTCCAGTTGCTGCTCAACCCGGTGCAGAGTTTCAGTCATATCATCGATGGTTTGATCTGAATCACTCAAAACAGGAGAGATTTTAAACGTATCAAGAAAATCGACCATGAATTCTTCTTTATTCATTTTTTCCAGCTGTCGAGCAGTCCAGGCATTGGTTTGATATGGCATAAGGGGGACCTCCTCAAACGTGTATATGAAGTTATGGTTCACAATGCAGCTTTTTACAAATCAAACAGCTTCATCATTAAAACTTTTCATTTTGGTGAATAGGCTGTTTTTTGAGCTGAATCAATACCTGCTAATGTATAAACCGTTAACCTAGGCCTCAGTTTAAGGGTAAACGAAGATAAAAAATTATAGAGAGGTTGCCACAATGGTTGACGTATACAGTATGGAAGTTCTGGTTCCAAGTTTAGCGATGATTGCTGGAATGACTGCGGTTATGTGCTGGGCGTTCTTCAAAATTCGTGGACTGATGAACGAAGACAAAGAAAAGTAAGCTTTTACCAAAAAAGGCTATCTGTCACCGGCCTTTTTTTGTATTTCCCCCAATAGCTTGTAAGCTTGCGATAGGGCTGCCTTTTACCGGTAGCCCTTTTCGTTTCTACTTTCTGATATTTGGTGCAAATTACTAAAACAAGTATTTTCCACCTGACGCGACCGCTATAGTGATCAGGCCAAGAATCAGATTCACAGCAACAATATGCCTGATTTTGCCTAACATTTTGCCTGCAACTTCCCAGTTTTCTTCCGCCACAGCCTGCTTGAGTTTTTTATACCGTAGGAAGTAGAGGAAAATATAGAGTGCGACCATCAGGTAGCCAAGGCCCAACATGATGTGCACATGTAAACCAATATGAGCAAAACCACCCAGCACGGCAATCATACCGTGTCCGCTGATTAGAAGTAGGGCAACTGCAACCCAGACCCATGTAAAAAAACGTTTAAAAACACCATTCCACAAGTTTAGTCTTAATGGTGGTTCAAGTAGTTCAGCCGCAACGGGCCTAAGGCATAAATAAGCGAAGAACATCCCGCCAACCCATATTGTTGCAGATAGTAGATGGAGTGAAAGCAAAGCGTGCATGCTGTTTTCCTTTTAGATGCTTTTTAATCGACTGTTTACGTCATACTAAAGTTTATAAGTAAGCAATACCAAGGCTAATATAAGAAAGTTTTAATTTAACTACAATTGCTGAGTATTAGAATAAGTTTATGAGCAGTACTCAGATGTTTAAAAATATAAAAATAGGTCAAAAGATTGGTTTAGGTTTTGGGTTTGTGATGGCGCTCTTGGCTGTAGCAATCGTTTTCGGAATTTTTGGCCTGAACGAATCTGAGAAAGGCGTAAAGTCTTATACGCAAATGGCAGATGAGACTAAAACTGTTGAAGCAGTGCGCAGTAATATGCTGAAAGCCCGTATGTCTGTTCTTGAGTATCTGGAAACTCATAAAGAAATATACCTCGAAAAATATCAACAACTGATCAGTGCAGCTGAATCAGGCCTTAAAACAAAGCGTGAACATTCTCTTGATGCAGAGCGTGTGGAATTGGTTTCTAAAGTTCAGCAGCAATTGGAGCAATATAAAGCTGTGGTTGGCAGTATGGCTGAACAGATTAATAAATCAGATCTGCTGATTATGGATCACTTATTACCCCGCGGTGAGCAGATGTCTGCCACAATGGCTGAAGTGATTCAGTCTGGTAGAGATGATAACAACTCAATGATCATGTTTTATGCCGCTGAGGTACAACAAGCCCTGATGGCTGCCAGAATGTTTACTGCAGATTATCTTGAGAGCTATGAATCTGATGATTTCGAACGTGCTCTTGTTTATATGGAAGAAGATGTTCTGGAGCGTGCCGAAGAACTGGAAATGAATATCGAAGCAGCTTATCAGCGTGTTAATTACAGTAATTATCAGTCTGAGAGTGGGGCTTTTCTGGAAGCACTGAAGCATTTACACCAAGAGTTAGAAACTCTTAAAAATTTGAATTCAGATCTGGGTAATATTGAGTCAGAGGTGTTTAAAAATCTGGAGCTGATCATTAATTCGGTGCAGCAGCAACAGAGTGAACTTGGACCGAAATTACAAGAACAGGTGTCAAACCGAATTATTCTATTAACGGTTATCACATTGATTGCTGTAGCGGTGGGTGTGTTTTTCTCTATCTATATGTCTCGATCAATCAGTAAGCCACTTAAAGATGCCGTAAACGCCGCTCGTCAATTAGCCGCGGGTGATTTGACGGTACGGTTTGAAAGCAGCTCTAAAGATGAAGTGGGTGAACTGCTGGCTACTCTTGCACAGACCGCAGAAAGTTTGAAAAATATGATCGCCCAGATCTCAATTGCCAGTAGAGATATGAGCAGATCAACAGATCAGTTATCCAGTGCTGTGACACGTTCGTTGCAGGGGATTTCTACTCAGCAGGCAGAAACAGATCAGGTTGCAGCTGCCATGGAGCAGATGGCATGTTCAGTTTCAGAAGTGGCGGACAATGCCACGTTAGCTGCAGACTCTGCTGAAATGGCTAACCAGGAATCTGAGAAGGGGCGTAACATTGTCAGTCAGACACAAAGTACCATTCAGGAGCTGGCAAACAGTGTTACAGATACAGAATCACAGATTACAGATCTGGAAACCGAAAGCATCAATATTGGTGGTATTCTGGACGTCATCAGAGATATTGCTGACCAGACTAACCTTCTTGCGTTAAACGCAGCTATTGAGGCTGCCCGTGCTGGCGATCAGGGCCGTGGCTTTGCTGTTGTTGCTGATGAAGTCAGAGGCCTGGCACAGCGGACTCAGCATTCAACCCAGGAGATACAAAACCTTATCGAGCGCCTGCAGGCAGGTGCAAAATCTGCTGCGAGTTCTATGCATCTTGGTCGCCAGAAGGCCGATCAGAGTGTAGAAAATGCTGAGAAGGCTGATGCAGCTCTGGCTGCAATTACCGAAGCTGTAGGTACAATTACGCAGATGAACACGCAAAGTGCCTGTGCCGCCCAGCAGCAGAGTAATGTTGCTGAAAATATCAGTCAGAGCATATCAAACGTGAGAGATGTTGTAGAGCAGAGTGCTCAATCGGCGAATGAAACTTCTACGGTCAGTCAGGAAATTAATCAGATAGCTGCTCAATTACAACAGATGGTGTCACGCTTCAGAATTTAACCTTGTGTGGTAAACCAGATCTTTCTGGATATTCTGGTTTACCTCTTTATTACTTTTAGTATTACAAATTTCTTATTGCTAGCGACTGTTTCGCAGTTTCCAAACATTTTTTTTAAGTGGTTGTGATAGCCAAGATGACGGTTACCAATAACCCAGAGTTCACCACCCGTTTTTAGTGCTTTCTTGGATTCACGGAACATCTGTAAAGCGATGAAATCACCGACGACATTTTGTTGGTGAAAAGGCGGATTATTAAGAATCAGGTCAGCGCTGCCAGGCTCTACGCCATTCAAACAATCAGTAGCGGTGAATTTAGCTTTACGCTTCTCGCCAAATGCAGTACGAAAGTTTTCTTCAGCGGATGCAACGGCCATAAAGGATTCATCAACAAAATTCAGTTCTGCATCCGGGTTTTTCTTTGCGGCAATCAAGCCAACAATGCCATTCCCACAACCCAGATCAATAATCTTTGCGTAATTGTTGCTGTCTGGTAGGTGCTGAAGGAAAAAACGAGTCCCTATGTCCAGGCTTTCACGAGAAAAAACCCCAGCGTGATTAATGATTTTATACTGGGTTTCTTCCAGAATATAACTGGAAGGGAAGGGTGAAGACGTAACGCGGTTTTCAGAACATACTTCTGGGAATATTAAGCGAGCTTTCTTTCGGGCCAGGGAAGTCCGTGTAGGGCCAACATATTTCTCAAATAGTTTCAGCGTTGAGGTGTGAATTGACTTAACCATTCCACCCGCAATAACCCTGCTTTGAGCGTGTAAGTGTGGTTGAACACGAATTAACTGATCTTCAAGCATTGCAAGGCTTTTTGGGACCTTAATCAGTACCAGATCAAACATGCCTTCCGGATAAGAAAGGCTGTTGCAAAACTGAATATTGTCAGCTGGGATAGTGTTATCTGCTGCGTTGGCCAACATGCCCTGATAAGACAGCCAGGAATCACTCAGCATGGATGGTTTGTATTGATGCAGTGACAGGGATAATGCACCGTACATATCGTTTATCACCAATATGCTGCAATTATCTTCACAAACCTGCTCTTCATCTAACTGATGCAGCAATAACTCATCTGCAGCATCCCAGGCTCTGAGTTGCTCTTTTTTTCTGCGTGGAAACCGAGAGAGTTTCAGGCTTCCGAAAACGGTTGAGAAGGTATCCATTAAACGGTGTTGTTTGGTCATTACTGAGGGGGCGATTGTAACATTAAGGTAGGTGCTTTCCTTCGCTAAATGTTTATTTTTTATTAAATTTCCGGATCTTATTTGCACTTTTCAGGAACTGGGTATATAAATAACCACGTATATACATTGTGTATCCTTTGGATGTGCGTTGGGTATAGGTTGTAATTCATGTATTCTTGCAATCACAATTGATCCGGGGCTTTTGCAATATGTCTGGCAAAAAGATCGCAAAAAAGAAGAACAGCCAACTAGTGATTCGTATTAATGATCAGGAACGTGATGCTTTTGTATCATTATGTGATGAACTTGATACCAGTGCCGCCAGAGAGATCCGCAGGTTTATTCGTGGCTTTCTGAAAGAGAATCAGCAGGAAGATGAGTGATTGAAGCACTCTTCAGGCTTGCCTGTTCTGTTTAAATTAAATCAAGGAGATTAGTTCAATGGCTAAGGTAAAAGCAAAAGCGGTTAAAAAGCAGATTAAAGCACGTAAAGCAAAAATTTCTAAGCATCAGGGCAAGCTGAAAAGCCTTAAGAAGTTGCTGAAAAAAGCGAAGTAATTGATCTAAATCGTGCGTTGTCAGAGGGCAGTTATCCACTGCCCTTTTTAGTGTCTGTTTTGTGTATAGATCTATTCCTACGTTACGTAAACTGCGCGCATGGCGAATTTAAAGTACCTACAGCATTATCCTGAGAGGATTCGAGACCAAGCAATTCAGATGCTGAAGGATGGGCGTCTGGGTGCGCTGCTTCTGAGTAAATACCCTGTAGTACACACCTATCAAAGTAATCGTGCTCTTTATGATTACACTATCAACCTTAAAAATACCTACCTGAAAAAATCCTCACCACTCAGTAAGGTCGAATACAGCGATAAAGTATCGGCAATCAACGCTCTTGGGGTGCATAGTCGCATATCAAGGATACAGGGCAGCAAGCTGAAATCTAAGAAGCAGATTCAGATTGATTCAAAGCTAAAGGCTATGCCGATTGAGTTTTTAAGAATGCTGGTGGTGCATGAGTTGGCTCATTTTAAAGAACTAGACCACAACAAAGCCTTCTATCAACTGTGTCTGTATATGGAGCCAAACTATTATCAGTATGAGCTTGATTTGCGACTCTATCTCACCTGGCTAGATGAAAACCCAAGTATATATTGATAACTAAACAATATAAAAAAACATACATTTGAATGCCATTGTGAATTTTTAGCTATATGAAAAATAAAGCCTTTTTGTTATTTTGTTGATGCAGGTCAATTGGTCGGTTTGGGTTAGCGGCTATGTTTGATCGTTAACAATAAATGCATTTCGGGTTAGTGAGATTTTTGTGAGTAAGCGCGCTACTACGTCGATACGTAGATTTTTGTTGCAGAGAACTTTCTTCTTCTCTGCGCTTGGTTTTTTAGTGCTTGTGTTAGTGACTCACTATGCCTTTACAAATAGCGTTGAAAAAAACGCTAGTGTTATTGCAGAGCGAGTGGCGAAGCAAACCTTTAACTCCATGTATCTGGTCATGAGCCAGGGGTGGAACCGTGAACAGCTAGAACGATTTGTAAAACAGTTAGAAAAGGATAATCAGTCCAGCGAGTTAAGCGTAAGGCTTTTTCGTGGCACATTAGTCACCGATAAATTTGGTGAAATGGATTCTCCGGCAATGTCTGATCTTCATCGTGAAGTTATGCAAACGGGTGTTTCTCAGTTTGTATCCAGAGATGACAGTATTAGTTTCTACTACGCTCTTACAGCAAAAGAGGTCTGCACTAACTGTCACACCAATGTTGAGGATGGGCAACCTCTGGGCATGATCGAGGTTACTCAGGAGCTCGACCGGTCATTGTTGAATGCCAATCGTGACTTGATCCTGACTCTGCTTATAGTTTCTCCGTTGCCATTACTCCTTGCCTTCTTTGCGACCCGGCAGATCTCAACCCGTATTGATAATTCAATTGAGTATTTAGCCAACAGAATAGAAAAGATTGAATCCGTATCTGATTTACCTTTAATTGAACGAGACAAAGAAAAGCTTGGCTTCCGGGAGCTTGAACAAATTTTTGATCAGGTGAAAGCTTTGTCGCTCAAATTAAATGACATCGCAGTTGATAAAGACCTTCTGGAATTTGAAATAAGATTGCTGGAAAAGTTTGTGATCACATCTGAGGTTGTTCGTGACTGGCGCGAACACGTTAATAATCTTATGGTTGATATTAACCGGGTGATGAATGTTTATACGATGTTCTCAATTTTTAAAGTTGAGAATGAAGTATTTGATTTAGAAGTTTTTTGGTTGCAGCCGCCGACAGAAAAAACTAAAAATTTAATGGAGCAAGGAATACTCAGCCTGTTGGAAAGTGAAAGCCAGACAATCGCCTTTGGCTCCGTTAATCTGAATCACAATGTCGTTGATGACTACGCAGAGCCGATTGAACTTGATCAGAAAACTGTAGAGTTACAAACCAAATCCCTGCTGGTGGATACTCCGAAAATAGGCGGCATTGTAGGTATAGGTGTTCACTCCCTGACGATTCAGGATTCAACGAAATTGTTGGTTCTGGAAAGTATTCTTTCAACGTTGCTTAATGTTGTCGGTTCGGTAAGGGCTATCTATAAATATACTAAAGATCTGGAGTATTACGCTACTCGTGACCCGCTGACTAACCTTTATAACCAGCGAATGTTCTGGGAATTGTTGGACTACGAACTGGATCGTGCAGATCGTCACGATTATAAGGTTTCTTTGTTGCTTTTGGATCTGGATAACTTCAAAGGAATCAATGATGGCTATGGTCACAGCTGGGGAGATAAACTTCTTGCTGGTTTTTCAGAGGATTTACAAAATGTGCTTGGCAATGAGGCTGTTGTTGCCCGTTATGGGGGCGACGAATTTGTAGTTGTTCTGCCCGAAAGTAATCCAACTCAAGCGGCAATGGTGGCTGAGAAGGTTATGCTAACCATACGTAATCACACACTTTTTTACGACTCGAATACGTTCCTCAAGCTGACAGGATCTATTGGTATGGGTACTTATCCTGACCATGCCACTAATAAAAAAGATCTGTTTATGTTTGTTGATAATCTGATGTACCGAGCTAAGCATTCAGGTAAAGACCAGATCGCGCGTCCAGACGAAGATGAGTTGGTGGATTACTTCAAAGAGATGTCTGATAAGACAATTCTGGTTACAAAAGCGATAGAAAATAAAGAACTGATACCTGCTTTCCAGCCTATAGTCTCCTCTAAAGGAGGGGAAATTCATGCAGTGGAAGTGCTCAGTAGAATTCAGCTGTCCAATAAGCAGTTAATGAGTGCCAGTGAATTTATCGAGATTGCTGAATCGATCGGTAAAGTGCACCTGCTTGATTACATTATCATGGACAAGGCATTTACTCAGGTTCAGGAAACCGGTTATCAAGGTCTGGTGTTTATTAATCTCTCCCCCCGATCAATTGTTATCAGCGACTTTATGCCAACAATACGTAAGTTGGTTGAAGACCATGCCATAGACAAAGAAAAAGTTGTTTTTGAGATCACCGAGCGAGATACGGTAAAGAATATAACCATGTTAGAGCGTTTTGTGATGGGTCTGAAAGATCAGGGCTTCAAACTGGCTATTGACGATTTTGGCTCAGGTTTCTCCTCTTTCCATTACCTTAAACACCTACCTATTGACTATGTGAAAATTGAAGGGGAGTTTATTGCAAATATGGCAAATGACGCTCGCGATATGGCGTTTGTGAACAGTATTGCCCAGTTGTCACAAGAGCTAAATGTGCAGACAGTTGCAGAGTTTGTCGAGAATGAAGAGGTACTCGCCTTGGTGAGCAAAGCGGGTATCACTTACGCTCAGGGGTATCATGTGGGCAGACCAATACCGGATCTGAAAAAAGTACTGAGCGATCATGCATCAGGCTAAGTATCCTCATCGTTGATATAAAAATTTAATATTGTTCTGATCTAATGTAAGCATCCCTAAGTAATTAGGGGTGCTTTTCTATTTAACACTATGTACCATTGCCGCGTTTATATAGCCTGAGTTTTACTGTGACACACACCATTCTTCTCGCTGCAGGGATTGCAGTATTATTTGTTCTGACCTTAATTCTGTACCTGGTTCGGAAACCCGCTACACATCAGGTTGATAATTCTACTTCACTGAATGAGAGAATGTTTCAACCTGTTCTGGAAAAAGTGGTGGGGGGGCAGTACGAGGTTTTTCCTAAGGTTACTCTGTGTGAAGTACTGGAACCGGTTAAAACACTTTCCAATAGAGCACAGAGAAAAGTATTTCAGTCACTACAGGAAAGACAGTTTGACTTTGTGGTAGTGGACAAAGCGACCAATAGCATTATCTGTGC
The DNA here is from genome assembly GCA_050633605.1 of Neptuniibacter sp. Lineage (GTDB taxonomy): Bacteria > Pseudomonadota > Gammaproteobacteria > Pseudomonadales > Balneatricaceae > Neptuniibacter. The sequence continues at coordinate 56,489 of JBOEGV010000076.1, forward strand.
TGTGGAGCTGGATGAGCATAAATTCGATAAGAAAATGTACAAAAAGCAGGATTTATTCCTTGAGGATATCTGTGTAAAAGTAGGCTTACCCCTGCTCAGGGTTCCTTCCCAGCGAGGGTATAATTTATCCGAGCTTATCGAACGTTTTGAAAGAATTATTGAGCCTTCTATTGTTAACGCTCAGATCGTTAGTAGTGCAGAAACGGATTTGAAAGTAAGGCCTCAGTTTGAACCTGCAGAAGGCCGAACTTGTGCTGAATAATTTTTGATCAAATTTCTGTAGATAGTGCCGATAAACTACCTATACTTGTAAAGCGTTTAGGCCGCTTTCGGATTTCAGGGTAAGAAAAGACCAGAGAGAGCCTTCTAAGCTGCTGCTTTTTTTTTCAGAAGAGTTGCTTGAGTTTAATCACGAGTTATATCATCGAAATTCAGATACCGTTGCGACTGTCCAAAACGATACACGAAGGTGTATCTCTAGGTGAAAATCATGAGAAAGATCGAATTAGTTTCATTCTTAGCCATCTCTTTTAGCTCCTCACTTTTATTGGCGACAAATGCTGTTGCTGTAAGTGAAAATGCGAGTGACAGGGCGAAAGAAGTCCTGGAATTTTGGACGCCGGCCAAAAGAGCAGTTGCTATTCCAAGGGATTTGTTTCTTGATGAAAAAGGGCAGGGTTACATTAGGGGCAATAAAGGAAATATTGTTCCTTATGGCGGTAAGCTGAAGGCCCCAATCACACCTATGGCCAGAGGCGGCAATGGTGGCAAAGGCGGCGGTAATGGCGGCGGTGGTTCCGACGGTGGTTCAGATGGCGGCTCAGGTGGAACGCCAAATGATACGGTTGTTAATTACATATCGCCAACAGAATCAAATAACCTGGTGACATCTCTACCCAAGTTATTCACTGCGTATGTTGAAGATCCGAATGGTCTGAAGAACGTTAATTTTAAATTTCAGTTACAGGGTTCCGCTGACGTCCAACAGGTAGCTCCAACCTGTGTAAATTCAGGTTCTGGTAAAGAATGTTCGGTACAAGTGACCTCAATAGCAAACGGCAACTGGGATTGGTGGCTTGATGGGAAAGATGGCTCTAGAAAGGGAGGTCAAACATTCAGTTCCACACCCTTAAATTTCGATATTGCTATAGATGAAACTTCATCTTCAAATTGCGGCGGTTCGACAGTTGATGAAGGCGAATGGGATTGTGGAGGTCAGGTTCAAACTGCTGCCGGAAGAATTTTCTTTCAAATGAATGGGATAGGCTATGTTTGCTCCGGTACTGTTGTAAACGAAGCTGCGACAGATCGATCAGTTATTTTAACTGCCGCACACTGTGTTTATGATGATGCCAATAAAGAATTTGCTACATACGCCATGTTTATTCCTGACCAGGCAGGAACTACAGGCTTAGGTACAGATAGCGATTGTTCAAATGACCCTCTGGGATGTTGGGTTGTTTCATTCGGTGTTGTTGACCCTGACTGGACCGCTTCGGTGTTCCCTGACAACATTCCTTGGGATTATGCATATTATGTAGTTGAGAATCAGGGCAGTCATGTACCCGCTTTAAATTCGGGTGCTGATGCAGATACACCTCTTGATGTTACTGCAGGGACGATGGATATCAGCTTTGTTGCACCACAAACCTCTCAATATACCTATGCTTTAGGCTATTCATATAGCCAAGATCCCTCCTTTAGATATTGTGCCGAAAATATGACTACCAACGGCGCATCTAATTGGTGGCTTAATAGCTGTGATTTGTCAGGAGGTTCTTCTGGTGGTCCATGGACGCAATCAACAGCTGATGATCTTGGTACAGGTCCTGTGATGTCCGTAAATTCATGGGGTTACAAACAGTCCCCTGGAATGGCAGGGCCTAAGTTAAATGGAAATACGGCATCTTGTTTGTTTACAAGAGCAACCAGTCAGGTGATCTCAGAAGTTACAAATAATGGGGTTGTTGGCTGTACTGAGAACTGAAACAAAAGTGCTTAGATGAGGGCTGCTGCAGGCAGCCCTTTTTAATGTCATCAAAATTATTCAACCGTGAGGCATGCATCTTAGTTAAGACAGGTGTATGCGTCTCTATTCTTTCGCTTATCAGAAGCTTTTAAGAGAACTCTTAACTCCGTTATTCCTCGCTGGCAGTATATGTATTGAGTTCTGCTACTTTCTCTGCAAACTCTGCTGGCGGAAGCGGTCTGCTAAATAAAAAGCCCTGAGCATAATGACAGCCTGTTTTACGCAGGAATTCCATCTGCTGGATGTTTTCGACCCCTTCAGCCACTGAGGTGTAATTCAGGTTTAACGCCAATGCGATGATTGCCTGGGTTATCTGAATATCGTTTTTATCCTCTGGAATATCACTAATAAACGAACGATCAATCTTGATGATGTCCAATGGCAGGCGTTTCATATAGCTCATCGAAGAGTAACCAACACCAAAGTCATCCACTGAGATCAAATGCCCAGCTTGTTTGAGACCATTCAAGTAAGCGATATTTCGCTCTGTCTGGTCCATCAGGTGGCTTTCTGTAATTTCTATGTTAATGCTGTTGGCGCTGACTTTTTCCTGTTGCAGTATGTTTTTAAAGTTCGCGATAAGATCACTCTTTTGGAATTGTATACTGGATACGTTAACGGAAACGTTGCTGATATCAAGGTCTTGATCCTGCCATAACCTTAATTGTTTGCAGGCTTCTCTGAATACCCATAAACCCAATTCGTGAATCATTCCGTTATCTTCAGCAATTGGGATAAATACATCAGGAGAAACCGTACCTAATGTCGGGTGATGCCAGCGTATCAGTGCTTCAGCATGGCTCACTTTAGAGGTGCGAAGGTTAATTATTGGCTGGTAAAAGAGTTGTAATTGATCCTGTTCGATGGCATCGCGTAATGAATTTTCTAATTCCAGGCGCTTTTCCGTTTGTTCTGACAAAGACGGGGTATAGTACCTGAAACGATTCCGGCCCTGATCTTTTGCCTGGTACATCGCTATATCAGCATGTTTGATTAGGTTGTGAATGTCATTACTGTCATCAGGATAAAGCGATATACCAATACTGGCAGAGATCTGGAACTGATGTTCAGCAACAGTAAAAGGCTGCTTAAGGGAATCGATCAGTCCCTGAGCCACGAGAGCAGGTGATTTATCATCTTCAAATGATTCCATTACCAATATGAACTCATCCCCACCAATTCGAGCCAGGGTATCAGTATTTCTGACGCGTATAGTAAGAACCTGGCTGACGATACGCAGCAGCTCATCTCCTACATGGTGACCGAGGGAGTCGTTCACAAATTTAAAGCGATCCAGATCGATAAACAGTACGGCAACTTTAGTGTTGTTACGTTTCGCCATGTTCAAAGCGTGCTCCAGGCTGATGAGCAGCTGCGATCTGTTTGGCAGGCTGGTCAGCATGTCATGGCTCGCCATATGTTGGGCGGAGGCTTTTTGCTCTTCCAGAAGCTGGTTGATATTTGCCAGCTCAATATTTTTAACCGCAATTTCCTTACGATGTTGTGAAACCTGACGGTAGCGGATCAGTAGCAAGAGAAGGATAGCGGCGAATACGAAGATAACCTGCCACAGAGTTTTATAATCGATGGCTTGTTCATAGCGAACACCCAACCAAGTATTCTTGATACGGTTATGAACACTATCGGGCATAGTCAAAACGACTTTATCCAATATACTTACCAGTAAAGGTTCATCATTTCGGGCAGCTATACCAAAGCTCCAGTCGTAATCAAACTTACCACTTATTTTTAGCGACCCAGGGAAACTGTTCTGGATCTGGTAACTGAGGGTGGCAACGGAGTCTATAAAACCGAGTATTTTCCCCTGCTGAACATCACCAAGAGCCTCCAGAATATCGTCATAAGGAATGAGTGTAATTTCTGGGTAGTTTTCCTGGATGGTGACCCCGGGAGAGTATCCACGCATAATGCCTACCTGCTTGCCAGCAAGTTCTGAAAAGTCTGAGAAGAATACTTCATCAACTTGTGTGGCAAGAGCGAGTGGGGCACTCATGTGCGGTGTAGCAAAACTCAGGTATTTCCTGCGTTCGGGTTTGTCACTGGCCATGGTAATGAAGTCGCATTTTCTTTGACGTGCGAATGCCAGCGTTTGTGCCCAGGAGGTGGTCCGCATAACGTCAATTGGAATCTTTAGCTGGTCCTCAAAGTACTTCAGATAGTCAGAGGTCATGCCTGATATTTTGCCGTCTTTAAAGCCTTCATACGGAAACCAAGCAGGATCTATGCAGGCTTTCAGAGCTTTCTTTTTGTTCAGGTATAGCTGTTCTTCGCTAGAGAAGAGCTTTCTCTCGGTTATTTCAGTTTCTGCCAACGATATATGTATCCATCGTTCAGTGATTGTTTGCCGTTCCTTATCATCGAGGTTCTGAATAACCTTATCGATTATATCTCTGAGAATGGGCAAATCTCTTCGGGCAGCCATATAGACATCGTTGATACCAAACTCAACAGCAAAGGTGGGTTTCAGGCCATGTATATTATGGGTTTTCAGGTAATGACTGATTAATGCAGTGCTTTCAATCATCGAATCTGCCTGACCGGTTATAACTGAATCAATCGCTTCAAGGGTACTGTTTACCTCTAGGATGTTTATCTGAGGGTGTTCCTTACGTAAGTTTTCAAGATACGAGTATCCCTTTGGCACCGCAATGGTTTTGGAATAGAGGTCTTGGAGTGATCTAAGGTCATTTCGGCTGGATTGCGAAAAGGCATAATGTCTTAACCTGAGGTAGGAAGAAGTGAAATGCATCTTCTTTGCTCTGCTTTTCGAATAATAAATTGCCGGTAAGAGGTCTATTCGCTGCTCAGTGAGCATTGAGAGCAGTTCATTCCATGTATAACCAGAAACTACATTGATTTGTAAACCCGTCTTTTCTGAGATGAGTTTGAGATAATCACTGGCTAATCCGGCATGTCTGCCCTGATCAATATAATCTACTGGGGGCCAGTCCACCTCCACGCCGACGGTAATATTGCTGTTGTTTTCAATAAAAAACTGTTCTTCAGGAGTAAATAAAATGTCGGTTTGTGAATGTCCATTAAGGCTTATCAACATCAGGGAAACACAAACAAAAAATTGTAAAGCTAACAATCTGGTGTCTATCAAAATCTGGAACATAAGGCCCTGAGTGAAAAGTCAAAAAGAGTATTAACTTTAAATACTACTTTAAAAACACATAAATACACATGTTTCGAAAGGAGCATTGAGAGAAAAACTCTGAGAGGCATAACCTGCTACCGATAAGGTGTGATTTTTAAAGCAATTACGGCCTATCAGTCAGGCTTTTTAACAAGCGTATTTTTACTTGGAGGAAGAAACTTATCCAGCTGGTTATGCCCGACTTGATGACAGGTAATACAATGGGGGAACTGTCCATCCGGTTCATAAAATGGCAGATGGATTGATGATCCATTTTCAGTCACGGGTTGATTTTTTAGGTTGTTATGGCACTTAAGGCAGCCTGACACGTATGTATATTGAAATGCATTTTTGCGTTTTGCGTGCCAGTCAATCTGATCAGTACCGATAACAAACTCTTGCCATAGATCATGAGTGCCAGACTTTATTTTTACGAATAACAATTCAAACTTGTTGTTTTGGGGAAGGTGACAATCAGTACAGTTCACTCTGGTACCAACATGATTATTACCAGCATGGGAGTCTAACAAAAATGAATTCAACATGGGTTTCATGCTATGGCAGCTACCGCAAAATTCCGGTGTTGAGGTTTTATGCAGAGTATATTCAGTACCTGCCCATGCAATTGCTGCAGCCAAGGGCAGGATGAAGATCAGAATAAACAACCTGCGCAGAGAGAGAAAACCTTTTTGATTCGACATTTAGAATGTATCTAATTTGAAAATTTCTATTGGTCTCAGCATGGCATAGCATCTGATATTTCGCGAATCCGGTATTAGTTCACACTCAGTATCGTTAGACTGTAGTCAGTTGTTATCTCCCGAACAGTAAAAGGATGATATGGAAGACACGATCAAGATGAAAAAAGCATTATTAATGATGCAAGAGGCCGAACGTCTTACACGGCTTGTGGAAGTTAAATCCCCTAAAGCCAACATGTTTATGGAGGAGTCGAACGCGTCTTTGCGTCGAAGTATCGACGCCTTGGAAAAGTCGATCCGCTATGAATCTGATTAGCAGAGGCTTAAATGGCACTCACTCTTTTAATAATGAGTGAGATCATATAATTCTTCCGGGGCACAGCTTATTTCGCCGTGTGGATTTTTCTTCATCAACATCTGGAACTGGGATCGTTTAAGGTGGATCAGGTTACGATGATCACCCGCTTCAATATATAAGTCCTCATCTTCACAGAGAGAATCGTCCCAGATAACCTCTAACCCATAGGCTTGCCCAATAGCCGGTATAGCACCCAGCTCACAGTCCCCAAAAATACGACTTATCTCATCTTCTTTTGCCAGAACAGTATGGCAACCAGTGATCTGTTCGAGTTGTGGAAGCATAACCTTATTCATAGCGGGGATTGCTGCCAGCATGTAATGGTTGTGGTCATGAAGAACAACGGCTTTTATTACCTGTTTTATTGGCACTGCTGCGAATAAGGCAGACTCAGTTGCAGATGAAGAGGGCATATGTTGTACAGTGTCGAAAGCGCAGTGTTTATTATCCAGGTAACTTTTCAGAGTGGTGGAAACAGACATAATCTAACCCTCCATATTAACTGCTTATAAGTGTAGCGCTCTCCCAAAAATCCATCTTGAAATACATGCAACTCGGTTTTGCCAATGAATCAATTCAATCACAGAAGGGTAGATTATCGGTGTTTTTTTCAATTATTTGCTGTGTTGTGGATAAAATTCAAGCAGGTTAATTCCCGGGGGATAAAAAACGAACAATGTTTTCAAGCCCAGTAAATATGGGTCTTAGGTGGGATACCCATAAAAAGTTAACAAGTTTATCCACAGTTTCAGGGGGTAAGTGGTTAGCTATTCTTGAAAGTAATTAAACTACAGCCTTTCTCAGTAATTGAGAGGTTTTAGATATTTTTAACACCCTTAAAGAAACTATGAGTACTTCTTTCCTGTCATAAATTCTCAGCTAAAGTTAATAACACTGTTCTTCAGGGAGAGAGAAATGCGTTCACTAGTTATTTTTTTATCAGGCTTGTTTCTAAGTTCAGCCGTACTGGCTGAAGGTCAGGTTCAGGTCAAAAGTCAGCACAGCGTGAAGCAAACGGCCGATAAACTGGAAGCGGTATTAAAAGCTAAAGGTATGACGGTCTTCAATCGTATTGACCATAGCGCTGGAGCCGCCAGTGTGGGTCTTGAGCTGCGTCCAACAGAACTGCTGATCTTTGGTAACCCCAAAGTAGGTTCCCCGTTAATGAAATGCGCTCAATCGGCAGCAATTGATTTGCCGCAGAAAGCCTTGATCAGTCAGGATGAGCAAGGCACTGTGTGGTTAAGTTACAACGATCCGGCATATTTGCAGCAACGCCATTCGATTGAAGGCTGTGATGAAGTGTTGAAGAAAGTGTCTGGTGCTCTGGCTAAGTTTTCTAAAGCAGCCACAGAATAAAAACCAGACTAAGTATTAGCCACCTGTTTTTATTTGCCAAATGGAGAGCGGCGAATCGGCTTGATACTGTCATCAGGCTGATAAGCTTCAACTGCAGCGCGTTTGGCTTGCTTCTGAGTAGGCTTTTTGCGACCTTTCTGCTTTTTGGTTGGTGCCATGTCGGATTGATGAATTTCGCCGTTTTCAATATACGGCACCGGGCGTAATGGTATTTTTTGTTTGATCAGGTTTCTGATGCGCTCAAGAAATTCCTTTTCGCCTCCAGAAACCAGAGACACCGCTTCGCCAGTTTCACCCGCGCGACCGGTACGTCCGATACGGTGAATATAATTCTCAGGTACATTCGGTAGATCATAATTGACCACCTGTGGCAGGGACTCGATATCTAACCCTCTGGCAGCGACATCCGTAGCTACTAAAATATGCAGCCTGCCATCCACAAAACGTTTGAACGTCTGGGTCCGCTCGCGCTGAGATTTATCTCCATGAATTGCTTCGGCATCAATACCCTCTTTTTGCAGGTATTCAACCAGCAGATCCACACGGTTTTTTGTCCGGGCAAATACCAGGGTCTGGCCCCACTGGCCTTCCTTAATCAGGTAACTCAGCACATCCGATTTATCGGAATTATCCACCGAATAGGCAAACTGCTTAACTTGTTGTGAGGCTGAGTTTCGCGGAGCAACCCGAACCTTTTGTGGGTCGTTCAGATAAAACTCTGCCAGCACCTCAATGCTTTCATCAATGGTGGCCGAGAACAGTAGGGTTTGGCGCGGTTCCGCGGCGAATTCCATGATCTGTTTAATAGGTTCGATAAAACCTAGATCCAGCATGCGGTCTGCTTCGTCCAGTACCAGAAACTCCAGGCTATCCAGATTGATCGCCTTCTGCTGTAGCAGGTCCAGTAAACGCCCCGGAGTCGCTACCAGAATATCTGCACCGCGCTTAAGCTTACGTATCTGGTTATCTAAGCGTACGCCACCAAATACCGAAATCACCCGCATATTTAATGCACGGCCATATTCCAGAGTGGTATCGCCTACCTGAACTGCCAGCTCACGTGTTGGTGCCAGCACCAGTGCCCGGATCGGGTGGTAGCTTTCGTCAGCTGGGTTTTGACTGAGTTTCTCGATAATCGGCAGTGCAAAACTGGCTGTTTTACCCGTGCCGGTTTGTGCCTCTGCCAACAGATCAACACCCTGTAACACCTGAGGAATAGCCTTAGCCTGAATCGGCGTTGGTTGCTTATAACCCAGCTCCTGTAAAGTCGATAGCAACTCTGGGCAGAGAGCGAGATCAGCGAAGGTGGTATTAGTGGAATGATCGGAAGGCATGGATAAACTCAATAAATCAGTAAGGCGGGCATTTTACCTTAATCGGCTTTAAGCAGCACGCTAACTCCTCCGGTCGCTTCGTAGGTCGCTTCGCTCCAGTGGCTAGGACGGCTACGCCTGCTCGTGGCGAGAACGCTACTTCGTAGCTTGCTAGGAAAAGCTAAATGCAAAAGCGGGCAATAGCTAAAAATACAGAGCTACATTCATCCTGGAATGCAGTAACCTGATTATTGAAATACCATGTTCGGAGCAACGATAGTAAAGAATATGGCTCCGATAAGGGAAGGATAAAAGGCTGGGAGAAAGTTCGCCGCAGGTTTGACCAAGGAAAGGGTTTTCTGCCAGCTTTTGACAGAGCTGTTCCAGTTCTGATGAGTAAGTCGCTGTTTGGCTCTGGCCCCAGGTCGTGAGAGTAAAATTGATGATTCCATTCAGGTCTTCCACTGCTTCATCCGTAAAGCTTTACTTGTTAATCATTAAATCCGTTTATTAATTGCCTCAAACACATCTTTACCGTCGGTAACCCGTCCTGCTTCAAACGAATCCAATCCTTTCTGAATCTCAGCGCGAAGAGTCTCAAGTTTTAGCTGCTCCTGAGCATCCCGCTGTTCAAGTAAGCGCAGAGCTTCGCGTACGACTTCACTGGAGGAGTTGTAACTACCACTTTTTACCTTGTCTTTTACAAAGGCTTCCAGCTTTGGGGTGAGTGAAACGTTCATATTCCTTCTGCCTGTTTTTTGTTCAGTTATAACGAAGTTTAGCAAAGATTGTTATCAAGGGCGCTCTTTTGATAACAAGAATAGGACGGCTTGGCTCCAGTAACTAGAACGGGTCACTTCGTTCCAGTGGCTAGAACGGGTCACTTCGTTCCAGTAGCGAGGACGGCTTAGCCTGCTAGTGGCTAGCACGCTACTTCGTAGCTACGAGGAAAAGCAAAAATCAAAAGCAGTAAGGTTTTTAGGAATTAAGCCACTTTTGCAGCAAGTGGCTTAATCATATTGTACTTTTCCGCCGCTAGAGTTTCGTGTTCTGCTTCCCATACATCCAGAGATGTTTGCATGTTAAGCCAGCTTTCCATCGTTGTGTCAGTCGCTTTTCCTAACCGAATCGCCATATCTTTCGAGCAACTAATGTGACCATTAATAAATAGTGAGAGATGTTTCCGAGAAACGCCGAGTTGATCGGCTGCTTGGCTAATAGTGATTTTTAAGGGTTTTAACACATCATTATGAAAAACCTTTCCCGGATGTGTAGGTTTGCGATTACGCTGCCTGCTCATGAATGGCCTCCTTAATGATACTGTTCGTAATCAACGACAATGGCGTTTTTGCCATCAAATTCAAATGTTACTCGCCAGGCTCCAGATACATTGATGGCCCAGCGGTTCAGCTTCTTTGGTTCCAGTTTATGTAAGCGGTAACCCGGTAAATTCATATCTTCCGGTCTTTCTGCGGCATCCAGCCTATCTAGTCTAGTTTCCAGCTTTGCGGAATGCTTAGGGTTGATACCCTTGGTAATACCGTCATAAAAGAAATCTTCCAATCCTTTGTGTTTAAAGCTTTTGATTGCCATTACGAATCCTTGTAACCAATCTGGTAACAAGTTTAGTGTTGCTTGTTGGTGATTGCAACCAAAATGGTAACGGGTTCCAGAAAGCTGATGCTTTCTGGAGCACGGCTTCGCCTACGAGATGCTTCGCTTGCTAGTGGCGAGAACGCGGCGTAGCTGCTGCTAGGAAAAGCCTAAACCCAGTGGTTTTAGCTTTTGAATTTTCTCGTAGCTACGAAATTGCGTGCTAGCCACTAGTAGGCGTAGCCGTCCTAGCCACTGGAGCGCAGCGATCCCTAGCAACCGCAGGGCTGCGTTCTAGCAGTAGCGAAGCTACGTTCTCGCCACTCGTAGCGGCAACGCCGCGTGCTTCTTGGGTTGATATCAACCCAAGACAAAGGCACACTTGATCAAATAAAGACCATGATGGTCGTGGATTATAAGCGTCAGAGGGAATGACGATGGAAGGAATTCTGTCTAATTTATGGCCGCTGTTAATAGTGGTTGTAGTTCTGGGCCTGATTGGGGCCATTTTAAAACCCAAAGCCAGTATCAGTAGTGTTGGTGAG
>JBOEGV010000077.1:0-156 GCA_050633605.1 Neptuniibacter sp.
CCACCTTTGCTGGTAGCACAGGGCGTTTTACCTCGGTGTAGGCACGAGGGGGGCGTTTTCCCGCTGAATCGAGCATCTCCAGATATGATGGTGATAAGTATTCCTCGGGTAATACATCGCCTAACTTGCGTACCTCTTGTATCTTAGTTGTGCGCT
>JBOEGV010000077.1:382-3544 GCA_050633605.1 Neptuniibacter sp.
GTCAATGTAGCCAGGAGGACCACCAGGACCTTCAGAACCGTCAGAACCGTCAATGGGACCCCCCCCAGACGCTGGGACACCGGAGATAGACTGAACAAGTCTTGCCAGTCGGTGATGAATCAGTTTAGCATTACGGTTCCCGTAGCGTCTGATACTGCGTATGTATAGGTTGGTCAAGGCAGCAGTAGTGAAGGCATCAACATCAACTTCATTACGACCGGGACCAAGAAGTTCAGGTGGGCATAAAAGCTTGGCTTCATCCACGAGATAATTGCTCAGGGTACGGAGACGGATAAGGAACCTGAAGAAAGCGGCGCGACTATAGACAGCCACAGGGAAGGTAGCGAGAAGCTCATCATCGGTGAGTTGTTTAATCTGAATGATAGCAGGAAGATCAGTAAAGCCAAATTCAGCAAAGTAGTTGATTTCTTCTTCAGAGGCATCAATAGCTTTGAGAAACTTGTGAAAATCTTCAGACATATCACTTGCAAAGAGGGACTCATCCACAGCGGCATCAAGAACATGGAAAATGTTGTTAGCATGTTCAACCACGGAGGAAGGCAAGTGACTATGGTTGGAATCACTGTCTGTATCCTTAGTAGCCGGGGTAGCCGGGGTAGGGCCACGGTTTTTATCCCTGGTAGCCGGGGTAGCCGGGGTATGGACGGGAGGTGGTGTAGGGAAGGACGGGTTGTCAAGACTGGGTGAAGGAGGATTGGTAGCGGCCGGTGGCGGTGTAGGATTGTTGGTATCATCCTCAGGTGGTTGCAACGCCACGATGCTAGCAGCCTCTTCGTGCTCCACCACAGTAGCCATTGGTCTAGGATTCTGGACAGGAGTTGGAACGGTTGTCAAATCCTTCGAAGCTGGCGTTGGAGAGACAGTAGAAGCGGACCTGGGAGTTGTAGATGCTGGTGGTGGTGTAGGTTGATTGACCTGACCTTGGCGGGAGGAAGGATTTCCCTTGGGAGGTGTCTTCTTCTTTCCACGGGGCATGGTAACAGAGATCGATTTTCAAATTTGACTTTGTAATGATAGGTTGGACCCTTTTCCTGAAGGAAAAATTGTGAGGAAAGTAGGGTTAAAGTCAAAATGAAGTGTAGATCTTGGTTAACAGTCATTAATGCCTTATGCAGTCATTTAAAATTGACACCAAAGAACCAAAACATCACAATTAATCATTACTTATTCACTGGTTTTCATCCATAGACATAGAAGTGGATAATTCCCTAGCAAGGTCATCATCACTATCACTATCAGAATTGCCAAACAATTCGTTGTTCCTTTCCCAGTCTGAACCATCTACAATGACGCCGTTATCCTCCTCTGTATAATTCGAAGTTGTATCCCAAAGAGAACCAGCAGTAACCATAGTATCATACTGAGAATCACTGGGTAATAACTTATATGACTCCGCTGGGTGCATCCAGTGTGGTGCGTTATTTTCTCGCTTCATATCAACACCATGGAAAACGCCTTTCCCAGGGGTGAACAACATAGGATACATCCGCCAAAAAGCTTCAAAAGTAGCACCTGGGTTCTCATGAATCCACGAAGGCAAAATCGGGTGCTTACAATGGTAAGTCTGCCAAGCGGTATACATAGCATGCCCACACAGGTGCACAAGGTCTCCTGACTCCTCAAACATGATTCCACGAGGTAAATCAACATGAAAAAGACGCCAGTACCTTCGGCGAGCAACCTCGTATGCTTCTCCTTCAAAAATCCTCTCATCAGCCTCCAAAATCTCCTCCTCAGTGTATTTCTCAGTGATATTTTCTGGTAGAGGTAATGCTGGGTGCATACCACCATCTGTTGGTGAGAACCATCCCTTAGTAGTCCATCCAGTCGTCATCATCGAGTTCGAGATCTTCGTCATGGTCGAATTGTGGTGCTTGGTAGATCAATTTGTGAGAAAACAAGGATTCCCCAATTTTTGACTAGGGAATGCCCCAGTGGTGAATCACAAAATTAAATCTTTCCCCATTCATCAGTTGGGTCAGTTGAACCCCTTTTCTGGGATCAATCTGATAACTGAAAAATAACGTTCGTTTCAGTTAACCCAAATTTGGGGTCTTTTTGGTCCAAAACACCCATAAATTCATCTCAATTTGCCATATTTGGGCATATTCTTGCATAATATTTATTTCTCAAATTTCGGTAGTAATTTTTGTTTTGTAATTTTTCTTGTACATTTTGTGATCGCACCAATGTAGATTCATCTACAAATAACACCAAAATTGTCACTAATGTATTTTCATGATTTTCTAATATCCATTGGTACTAAGTTGGATTTTTAGAAAAATGACTTTAGAAAAATTGAGAAAGCCAATAAATCGCAATAATACCGACTTGTATCCCCCCCCATAAGTGCAGAGGTGATATTTGATAATCACTAAGTGAAAAATATCGATCTGGACTTAGTGAAATAAAATCAAAAATGAATTTTTGAAATATTTGAAGTCAAATTCACTCATTTTGACTTAGAGAAATTCCAAAACGGAAATAGAAGTGTAGATAACCAAAGATGGTGGAACAAACCAACTTGGCGATCTGTCACATCTGTCCATAAAAGCTCCAGAGGTCAAAACCAGCAATTGAACCAAAACTCATCATATCCCACAACCATGATTCGCAAGGAAATTATTTGGATGATAAAATTGAAACCTATACATTTATTCTAATGTCAGGGAAGCTGGCGACGGTATTACGGTCTATTTACCTGGAACTAGAGCGTGAGCACCAGAACCAAGCAAGGCAAGAGAAGCCAACATCAGGCCACTAGAATTGAATGATATTTTGCACTGAAGTGTCTTTGTTGAATTACTGAAACAAGACAACCTGATAGCGAGTCTTTATAATGGGAGTTTGGCACCAGTGCTGTATTTGGACATTAGAGAGTGGTACCCATCTCTCACAGAACAAAGCAAAGGATTCAGGGACCCGCAGTTGACGTCAGGGGGGCATAACCTCGGAAGAGGCTGTCGCTCAGGATAATCCTAACAGTTGTATTCAGACACTATGCAAGCAATCAAACAACACAGCGCCCGGCACATGACTAGCATCTTATTCAGCAACGCAGTATGACACCAAAACAAACATACAAATAACAACTATCAAGCAAACATCAAAGAAACCCCATCAATCAATTATCCCAGAAAA
>JBOEGV010000078.1:0-47072 GCA_050633605.1 Neptuniibacter sp.
GGCTGGGGTTGACCAGTACAATGGCCCCTTTTTTATGGAATTTAAGGTTATAGGTATCAAAATGTATTGTGGGAAAAGTGTAAGTCTTAAAAATATTGATGATGGAATATTAGAACTCTCATTTGATAAAAGAGGAAGTTCTGTAAATGTTTTAAATAGTAAAACATTGGAAGAGCTTGCAGAAGTAATTGAGATAATTGAAAACGAAAAAAAGATAAAAGGATTGCTTATAACAAGCAATAAATCCAACTTTATAGTGGGTGCCGATGTAAAAGAGTTCGAATCAAAATTTTCATTAACTAGTTTAGAGTTAAAAGAATGGATTACAAAAACACATGAGCTATTCTCAGCAATTGAGAATTTTCCATTTCCTTCTGTAGCTGTCCTAAATGGTATGACTTTAGGTGGAGGGTTTGAACTAGCATTAGCAACTGACTACAGGGTAGCCAGCAAAGAATCAAAAGTTGGTCTACCTGAAGTAAATCTTGGCATTTGTCCTGGTTGGGGTGGGACTGTTAGATTGCCACGTTTAATTGGTCTGAAAAATGCACTGAATTGGATGGTTACTGGTAAACCTTGCAAAGCTGAGGATGCATATGCAGTGGGAGCTATAAACCATGTTGTTACAGATAATCAGAGCTTATTCTCAGAAGCTCTTACGCTACTAAAAAATGCTATTGATGGTAAAAGTGATTATAAGGCTCATCGGGAACAGAAAAGGAAATTCTCGCCAAACATAGCACCAATGAATTCTGAAGTAGGCCTATTAAGGGATAAATACACAAAAAAATTGGACCCTCATTATCCTGCAGCCAACGTTATTTTGGACATTGTCCTTCGAAATAATTCGTTAACATTCAACGAGGCTTTAGAGCTCGAGGCTGATGCTTTTATAGAACTAGCTAAAACTGAAACAGCTAGAAATCTTGTTGGACTGTTTACTAGTGATCAGTACTTGAATAATAAATCTAAAAACTTTGCTGCAAATGCATCGCCCGTTAAAAAAGGTGCTGTATTAGGTGCAGGTATAATGGGTGGTGGAGTTGCTTATCAATCCGCCTCAAAAGGAATCCCCATTGTAATGAAAGATATTCGAGACGAAGCTCTTTCACTTGGGATAGATACCGCAACTAAGATTTTAGATAAAAAAATAGAGCGTGGCAGGCTTGATATTTCCGGTAAGGAACAAGTTTTATCTCAAATTACACCCTCACTAAACTATGATCATTTCAAAGCAGTTGATCTTGTTGTTGAGGCTGTAATTGAAAATCCAGAAATTAAATCGTCAGTGTTAGCAGAAGTTGAAAAATGTATTCCTGAAGATGCTGTTTTAGCTTCTAATACATCGACTATATCAATAGATAAACTTGCGGAAGGCCTGTCAAGGCCTGATCAATTTTGTGGCATGCACTTTTTTAATCCCGTTCATCAGATGCCATTGGTAGAAGTTATCAGAGGTAAAGAAACCAGTGAAGAAGCTATTTCTCGAACGGTTGCATATGCATCTGCCATGGGTAAAAAACCTATCGTTGTTAACGATTGCCCTGGTTTTTTAGTTAATCGTATTTTATTTCCATATTTCAATGGCTTTAACAGGTTGCTTTTAGATGGTGTGGATTATGAGCGTATCGATCATGTCATGGAACAGTTTGGTTGGCCTATGGGGCCAGCTTATCTAGCAGATGTCGTTGGTATAGATACGATGGTTCATGCTGACCAGGTTATCCAAAAAGGATTTCCAGAGAGAATGACACATGATGGACCTGTAATTAATGAGTTGTTGCTTTCTAAGGGTAGCTTAGGACAGAAAAGTGGCGAAGGGTATTATTCATATGGTAAAGATGAGAAAGGCAGGCGGTTCAAAAAACCTTCAATTATTGCCCAAAAGTGTATTAATGATCATATCAAGAATAAGGTTGAAATAAGCGATCAAGAGATTATTGATCGTATGATGATTCCAATGTGTCTAGAGGCTGTACGTTGTTTGTCTGATGGCATCGTGGAAAGTGCTGTAGAAGTTGATATGGGGTTGATCTTAGGGCTAGGTTTTCCAAGATTCAGAGGAGGCGCACTTAGGTATATTGATAATATAGGTCTCGCTCAGTTTGTTAATCTTGTTAAAGAAAATGAAAAGTATGGGCCTTTATATAAAATGCCACAAGAATTGAATGGACGATGTAAAGAGAATCACAAATTTTATTAATAAGTTAGTAGTTTGATATTCAATCCAACTCTTAAGTAACGATAGTAATCTGCTAGTTCACACCTTTTTTTAGATTTAATTTTACTAATCAAGGTGTGAGCTGGCTTTTATATATGTTAAGTAAAAAATTTATAATTGCTGATAAGTCGCCTTTATTTTCATTAGGTCTTCAGAATTGCCTTGAAAACATTTCACATGATTTTAAAGTCAGTCAAGCAAATACAAGTATTAACTTACTCCTAGAGAATATAGAAAGCTTTGATATAGCATTCATAGATTTGGGTCTTATTGATCTATCTAATGTCAATAAAATAAATAAACTGATCTATATGGGTAATTTTGTTCCTGTAATTATAATGGATAAGTTAAGTGTTGATTCTTTCAACTCTGCGGAGAAATTAGAAGCAGTATATTTTGTTAATAAAAAATCTATAGCTGATGAATATTGCAAAATAATAAATGCAATTATTAAGGGTGATTCGCCTAAAATTAGTTACAAGTCTGTTATAGAGGTGAAAAGAACTGCTTTAGATAGGTTCCATTCGTTGACACGAAAAGAGCTTGAGGTGTGCAGGTATGTTCTGAGTGGATATTTGAATAAACAAATAGCATATGAGTTAAATGTCTCAGAATCTACTATAAAAAGGCATATCACAAATATTTTGGATAAATTGAAATTAGCTAACAGAACCTTATTGGTTCGCTTTTTGGTTGATCTATAATCTCTACTAGCTCAAACCTGATGTTACAGTACATGTCCGCAGCCGACATAAAGTAGACTTTTAGATTTCTTATACTACATAGTTTACTGGCGGAATGATGAATAATCTGATGGCCATACAGAAATCTCTGACTCAACCCTATTGCGGCCTTTTCCCTTTGCACGATACATGGCGTTATCAGCACGTTGTATTAGCGTATCCTGTGTATCGCCCTCACGATATGTTGAGACACCAATACTAACTGTATGGTTGCCTGATTCGGTATATTTGAACTCTTCTACCGAAGATCTTAGTTTTTCGGCTAGCGTCATCGCTCCAGCTAAAGCCGTTTCAGGTAAAATAATTAAGAACTCTTCACCACCCCATCTTCCCAATTGATCAACTTGTCGGATGTTATCAAGCAGGACATTAGAAACTTCTTTTAGGATTTGGTCCCCGGCTTGATGACCAAATAAATCATTAACTTCTTTAAATTTATCTATATCGATCATGATCAAACTTGTTTTGATGCCATAGCGTTGAGACCTCAGTAGCTCCTTTTCGAAAGAACCCGCAATACCTATTCTGTTAACAAGTCCGGTGAGGGGGTCTGTCTGTGCAATACATTCTAGTTCTTCATTCTTTTTCTTAAGTTCCTCTAATGCAGCTTTTAATTTGTGTTCAGTCTCAATTTCCTTTGTTACTGAGCGAGCAATACCAAACAGACCAACTAATTCTCCATCTTCTACAATTGGGTACTTAATATTATGTACCCAGCCTTGCTCACCATCTTCATCAAAGTAAGGTTGAATTTCAGAAACAAAACTGCGATCACCTCTGTATATTTCTTTCTCCAACCTATAGTAATCATCTGCTAACTCTAATGGGAAAATTTCATAATCTGTCAAGCCAATGAGTGATTCTCCAGTATCAAAGCCAGTAATATTTGCCAATGTTTGGCTTGCAGCAGTCAAAACGTGAAACTTATCTTTAAAAAAAATAAAATCATTTGACTGATTCATCATGGTACGAAAATTGATTCGATTGGCTCTATCAAGAACAGTCTCGTTGACTAATGATTTCACATCCAGCGCATCACAATAGAATATTCGTAAGTGATCAGGTTCTTGAGATTCAAATTCTTTAACTGTTATTCGACAGACAACCACTTCATCTACACTATTAACTAGACGACAATTGAAACTTTTATTTGGAAAGCAACTGTCATCAGAGAACTCAAATAAATCAAGATCTTTGAAATACACTATAGAATCTATGGGGATTGGGGTGGAGTCCAAAACGATTCCAACATTCCTTAACTCGCAATCATTGAAGGATAGTAGTAGCAACTGATCATTCGAAATTAGGTAAAACCAGTTACGATTGGTCAGCTTGCAGGATTCCACGAATTTCAAAATTTTAGGAGGAACAGAAATCATATGTATACTGCTATGAAAAGAGTATTGAAGTTATGCGCAAGTCTTCCAAGGATAAAAAAAAGTTTTAAATATGCGGCTTTGGGCGACTGCTGATGTCCGGTTTTGGCTTATGAGACATGTTGATCCCGCACTTATCTGACAACAGTTCTCTGATCGAAACCAGGCCTTTACACATTATTTGCCGCTACTTTTTATGTCTCTCCATTCTGCAGGCGAAAGTTGAGTCCATCTTTTGAATGCTCTAGAAAAATTACTTACATGTGAAAAGCCTAGTCTATAGCTGATTTCTCCAAGAGGCATATGAGATTGTTGGATATATTGTAATGAAAGTTCTTTACGCACATCATCCAGCAAAGCTTTAAAACTTGTGCCTTGATCCTTAAGCTTTCTCTGCATAGTTCGAGTGCTAACGTTCAAGGAGTCGGCTATATCCTCCATCGCTGGTTCTCCATCAACCAGTGTTTCAAGTAATAAGTAAAATACTTGACTAAGCAAATCTGATTTGTCAAAACGTGCAATGTATTGGGCGCAAAGCATGTCGTTTGTTTGTGCCAGCTCAGCGTTAAATGTAGGCAGCCTTTCGTAGGCGGTGTTTCTATCTATTTCAAACCAAATACTATCCTGACCAAAGACCATTGGGCTTTTGAAAGTTCTTTCGAATCTGCTCATGTCTTCCAACGGCTCTTTACGCGTTAACCCAATTTTTAATGGTCTAAACGTGCCAGGATACAAATGTCTAAAGGTTAAAATTAGTGTCGCCAAAAAAGCTTCGTATTGAGCATCGCTCAATACGGGTCTATAGGCAGGATAAGCTTTTCCCCATAACCTAACTCTATCTTCTGATTCCTCTATACCTGCGAAAGCGCTCGTGGTAAAAATTTTCATAAATTTAACAATTCGATCCAGGGCTTCTCGCATGTCCTTACTAGCCCATAATGAGTAGCCTAGAGCATGCCAAGAGGGTGGTCTCATCATTCTTCCGACAGTCAGTCCAAAGCAGGGGTCTTCGCATTCTTTTAGAGCTAAATGAAAAAGCCTTGTGGTTTTAAGTACTTCAAATCTCGCATTTGGGTCCCAAGCAGCCTCTAAATCAACTCCTGCTTTTTCAAATATAGGCTCGATTTTAATATTGTAAGTCTCTAGGGCTCTAGCGATTGCTACAACCCACCCGCCAGAACTAGTAGCTGTCATAACCATTTTTTTGTACCACGCAACCGACACGTCCTGTGAATTTAACAATTTATTGTGAAATAAAGTCCCAGAGATCGGTTATTCAAGACGATATCTCTCAACACTTTATTTATGCCATTCATACTTATAAGTATAACTACGCACATTAAATCCTATAGAAAGCACTATGGATCATCTATTCCTGTGGCGCCAACTTACTATCCCTTGAGTTCATTAGTATTGAAGACTTTTCAAATGCTTGCCAGCATCTTCTTAGTCAATCTGTTGGTTAACGACTAATAAAATAAAAAATTACTTGCGGATTTCGAGGTTTATATGCCTCTCCGTGAATAGGTTTGTAAGAGGTCAGAGGTATTAGAATGACAACTAAAATTCTTCCTTCAAGTTCATCGGCTTATGAGTACCCTTTATTAATTAAAAGGATTCTTACATCAAATCAACGCTTTGAACAACATAATGGAATTGTTCATAGAAATAATCGATTCAGTTATAAAGAATTTAACGAAAGGGTATGCCGGTTAGCTAATGCACTTAAGGCAATGGGTGTAAAAGAGGGTGATACTGTAGGTGTTCTAGATTGGGATAGTAATCGTTATCTTGAATGCTATTTCGCAATTCCCATGATAGGAGCTGTATTGCACACAGTAAACATCAGACTTTCATCCGATCAGATTCTCTACACTGTTAACCATGCTGAGGATGATATTTTATTTATTCATGAAGATTTTCTTTCGATTGTAGAGTCTATTTCTGATCAGTTTACGACGGTCAAAAAGAATATTTTATTATCTGATCGTGGTGATGGAGTCCAAACCTCATTAGAAATTGCTGGTGAGTATGAAACTTTACTTGCAGAAAATAAACCTTCATATGAGTTCCCTGATTTTGATGAGAACTCAGTCGCGACACTTTTCTATACAACTGGAACGACAGGTAACCCAAAAGGGGTTTACTTTAGTCATCGTCAGCTAGTCTTGCACACATTGCATCTTGTAAACACTCTATCGCACTGTGCTTCAAAGCCCCTAATGCATAGCGATGGTGCATATATGCCTGTTACTCCAATGTTTCATGTACATGCTTGGGGTATGCCATACGCTGCAACAATGCTTGGCATTCAACAGGTCTATCCAGGCAAATATGAGCCTAATGTATTAGCTAAACTCATTCGAGAAGAGGGTGTTACATTTTCTCATTGTGTCCCGACAGTGTTGCAGATGATTCTCGACTCACAAGAAGCTAAAAATACCGATTTTTCAAATTGGTCAGTTGTAATTGGTGGGAGTCAACTTACGGCAGGTTTGGCCAAAAAAGCCATAGATGCAGGTGCCCAGCCTCTCACGGGTTATGGTATGTCTGAAACATGTCCGGTGATGGCGTTAACAAAAATTGGTTCAGATATTTCATCGCTTTCTGCTTATGACCAGATTCCATACAGGGTTAAAGCTGGATTGCCAACAATTCTGGTTGATATAGAAATTTGGGGCCCTAATGGTGAACCTCTTCCTCATGATGGTGAGTCAACAGGTGAGGTTGTTGTTAGATCTCCATGGCTAACTCAAAACTACTATAAAGAAGATCAGAAAGGTGAAGAGCTGTGGAGCGGTGGCTGGCTACATACAGGTGATATTGCCTCTATCCACAGTAATGGTTATGTCGAGATACGTGATCGTATTAAAGATGTAATTAAAACTGGCGGGGAATGGATTTCTTCTTTAGAGCTTGAGGATTTAATCAGCCAGCACCCCATGGTTGAAAGTGTTGCTGTAATTGGTGTTCCTGATGATAGATGGGGTGAACGTCCTCATTCCATAGTTGTTAGTAACAATGAAGAATTAGATGCAAAACTCATTAAGCTTCATCTTGAGCAATTTGTTGAGACTGGCCAGATAAATAAATGGGCTATCCCGGCTTCAATTGATTTTGTTGAAGAAATACCTAAAACAAGTGTAGGGAAAATCGACAAAAAGCGAATTAGAGCGGGATTACTTTAGAGAGTTGTCTTTCTCATCCTCTGAATTAACTTCAAATTCTTATATTCAAATAAAAAAGGTAGAAGTGAAGATGTCAAAAACACTTATTGAGTTACAAGATCAAATAGGTGGGGAGCTTGGCGTTTCTAAATGGTTTCGACTGGATCAAATGAAAATTGATGAGTTTGCAAGCTGTACAGAAGATCATCAATGGATTCATGTTGATGTAGAAAAAGCCGAAAAATTTAGTCCATTTGGGACCACTATTGCTCATGGTTTTTTAACTTTATCGTTATTAGCGCCTGCTCATGACGAAATTGATGTATATCCAAGTGATGCGAAACAAATAGTCAATTATGGTTTAGATAAGGTTAGATTCATGGGGCCTGTCCCCTCAGGCTCACGTGTAAGGTTTAGGGTTAACCTTGTGTCAATTGATGAAAAGTCACCAGGTAAATTTTTGTTTAAAACATCTAATGTTCTTGAATTAGAAGGCCATGATGATCCAGTCCTACTCGCTGAGTCATTGGCGATGATTATGATTTAATAAAGGGGACTTCAGATGAAAGATAAAAGAACGGCTTCGAACAAGCCTTCCTTAATGGGACAAGAAGTTCTCAATGGCACGATCTCTATTTTACAGACATCGTTAAAATCGCCAAAAAAACTAATACAAGAGCCTTTCTCTCTTTTAGGAGACTTAAGTAGTGTCCTTCTTGGCAAATCTGTGAATGAAGCATCAAGTCTTGACCGTCGGTTCAAAGATGATACGTGGGAGAAAAACCCTGTATACAAGAGAGTTATGGAAACCTATCTGGCTCTAAGTAACAGGTCTGAAGCATATTTGAATGATTTGGATCTTGATGAACAAAATGATAGGCGCTCAAAGTTTCTTTTAACAAATATCTTATCAACTATTTCCCCAACTAATACATTGATTGCAAACCCTCAGGCATTGAAAAAGGCATACGAAACCGGTGGTGCCTCATTGTTGAAAGGTGGAAAAAATTTTGTTGATGACCTCTTTCATAACGGTGGTATGCCAAGCCTTGTAGATAAATCAGCATTTGAAGTTGGAGAAAACTTAGCAGTAACTGAAGGTAAGGTTATATATAGAACAAACATGTTGGAGTTAATCCAGTATACGCCTACAACAAAACAGGTACATTCAACTCCACTACTAATGGTTCCACCACAAATCAATAAATTCTACGTATACGACATAGCCCCTGGAAGAAGCTTTATTGAATACATTGTATCTCAGGGTTTTCAAGTATTTGCAGTTAGTTGGAAAAACCCAGGTCCTGATGAAAGAGATTGGAACTTTAATAAATATGTCCTGGCGCTTGAGGATGTGTGCGAAGTTATTAATGAAGTATCTGGCTCAGATGAAATTAACTGTTTAGGTGCATGTTCTGGTGGGATTACAACTGCCTCATTATTGGGCTATCTTGCTGCAAAAGAAATTCGCACGATAAGCAGTTTTACATTGTTAGTAGGAGTCTTAGATAGTGGTTCTGTAGGTGATACATCCCTTGGGTTATTCATTCAGCGTGAAATACTCGAAGTTGCAAAGTTAGCCTCAAGTAGATCAGGGATTCTGAAAGGTGAAGATCTTGCAAAAATATTCGCGTGGTTGCGCCCTAACGATTTAATCTGGCCTTATTGGATTAACAACTACTTACTAGGTGAATCTCCTCCAGAATTTGACTTGTTATTCTGGAATAGTGACACGACCAATTTACCCGCAGGTTTGCATAAAGATTTCCTGACAATGCTAGAAGATAACCCTCTAGTGAAGTCAGGCGAATTTGAAATTGGTGGCAAACCGATCGATCTAAAAAAAGTTACTTGTGATTCTTATGTCGTTGCTGGAAGCACTGATCATATTACCCCTTGGGAATCTTGTTACAAGACAGTAAACCTTCTTGGAGGAAAAACTGATTTCATACTAAGTTCTAGTGGGCACGTTCAAGCGATAATTAATCCAACTAATAACCCTAAAGCTGAATTTTTTACTACTACTGATGCTTGTAAAGATAGTGAAGAATTTCTTGAGAAAGCTGAACGTATGGAGGGTAGTTGGTGGTCCCATTGGTCATCTTGGCTGTCTAAACGTTCAGGCAAGAAAAAGGCCGCTCCAAAAAAATCTGGAAATGATGAATATCCTGTACTTGGAAATGCGCCAGGTAATTATGCTCGTGAGAAGTAGTTTAATATTTTTATATTTATAAATATATATTTCTAGAGTTATCCATTTTGGTTGAGGTATTAAATGATCTACAAATTAAAAGATAGTGTTAGTAAGTATTCAACGACACCATTAAGTAATGCAGTTAAAGCTACTAATGATATTATCTCAAGTGACAAAAACCCACTCAGAGAAACACTGATTTGTCGCTTACAAAGAGCATCATTAGAATTTAGTCATCGGCTTCTTAAGGAGTATCCAAAACAAGATTATAGTTTAAAGTCCACACTCATAGATGGTAATGAGGTGCCGGTAGAAAGTGAGGTTGTTCTCGAAGAACCATATGGCGATCTAATTAGATTTAAAAGATCTGGTAGTAATAATGATCCAAAGGTTCTTTTCATAGCTGCAATGTCTGGGCATTATGCGACTTTAGGAGAGTCTACTTACCGAGAGTTTCTTCCTGATCATGACGTCTATGTAACTGACTGGAAAAACCCCAGAGATATTCCCCTGTCAGCTGGGAAGTTTGGCTTCGAAGAATATGTGGAATATCTAATCAAATATATCAACGAACTAGGTCCAAATACCCATATCGTAGGAATTTGCCAAGCAGCAGTACCAGCAATGGTGGCCGCTGCCGTCATGGCACAAAATAAAGACCCTAACCGACCAAAATCTATGACATTGATGGCAGGCCCGATTGATATAAGGGTTAACCCTCAAAAAACCATTGATAAACTGAGCAAATTTGCAAATTTGGACATGTTTAAACTAGCACTAAGAACTGTACCTTCAGGCTACGCTGGTGCAGGTCGTAAAGTTTACCCTGGTTGGGCGCAGTTGGGTGTTTTTTTGAGTATGAATCCAACTGACCATCTCAAAAAACATGTTCAATTTTTCTTTGATTTGTTTAATAACAAGGAAGAGGATGCTGAAAAACACCGTAAGTTTTATGACGAATATATGGCTACTATGGATGGTACGGGCGAGTTCTTCATGGAAACCTTGGAGCGCGTCTTCTTCGAATTTCACCTTCCCGAAGGGAAAATGCAATACAAAGGCGAGCTGGTAGATTGTTCTAAAGTCACAGATATAGCCCTCCTTACTATCGAAGGTGAAAATGATGATATGTGTCTAGTTGGAAATACTCAAGCTGCTCATGATATTTGTATAAACATTCCTAAAGGACTTCGAAAACACCTTCTTCAACCAGGTGTTGGTCATTATGGTGTTTTCAATGGATCTATTTATAGAAAAGAAATTGCACCTTTCATAAAAAGTTTTATCTCAGAACAGACTTCTGATGCTATAGGTTTAGAGGATAATTCTAAAACATAGAGCTATCTATGAGTTATAGAGATTATAAGCAATGGAGACATCAATAGATGTCTCCTGATATCGATCTTAAAAATTCACCTTATTGCGAAGTTCCCCAACTAGGTGATCATATTTATTGCCATAGAACCGGTTTTACTCACCATGGGATTTACATCGGAAACTTAGAGGTGATTCACTATTCCGGATTACATCAAGGGTTAAGAAGAGGGCCTATAACCAAAACCTCTTTAAGTGAATTCCTATCAGGATCCGAATTATTTATTCGTAAATATTCAAAAAGCAAACTCGATCCTGAAGAAATAAAGAGAAGAGCATTAAGTAGAATTGGGGAAAATCTATATCACCCTATATTCAATAACTGCGAACATTTCTCTGAGTGGTGTGTTAATGGAAAGCATAAAAGTAGGCAGGCTGATTTTTATTCAGCAGTTGGAGCTGGCATTCCTGGATTTTTTGTTTCAAAAATAGGCCAAAAAATTGCTATTGCATTAAGTAGATTTATTAATAAAAGAAAGAAGTAGATGTAATTTCATACCATTAATTTTTCTCATAATATATCGATTATTTGTTGATACCTGTTTGGCGTGATGGGATAAGGTTGTGAGTCATATGATGATATAAGATTTGATTTAGCGTTATATCCCTAAAAAAATAACATATAAAGGATTCTCAAAGCACTTCACATTTATCGTTATAAAACACCCACCCAATATGCTAAGGCTACTTGATTTGTCTTGTTTAGGTGTTTTCCAGTGGAAATGACTATCGATTAAATGTTTATTTGAGCTTCCTTCAATAGGAGTGGTTAAACATGAGTGAATATCAACACCCATATCGTGATGCAGAATTTGTACTAAGTGAATTGGTTGATTTTGATACCTTGTGCGCTAATGCAGATATGGATGAAATTAACACTGAATTGGCATCAGTAATCTTAACCGAAGCTGGAAAGTTAGGAACTGATGTGTTGTCACCCCTAAATATAGAAGGTGATACCAAACATCCTAAACTAGTAGGCGATGAGGTCGAAGAAACAGTAGGTTTTGCAGATGCTTATCGTCAGTTTGCAGAAGGAGGTTGGAGTTCCCTTACAGCAGAAGAAGCCTACGGTGGCCAAAACTTACCTAATGTACTAGGAACCGCTGTTAACGAGATTTGGCAGTCAGCTAATTTAGCATTTGCACTCTGCCCAATGCTTACAAGTGGTGCCATTGAAGCAATTGCTCATCATGGTTCTGAGGAATTAAAACAAACTTATCTTCCAAATATGATTAGTGGTGAGTGGACTGGCACCATGAACTTGACGGAGCCAGATGCCGGCTCAGATCTTGCGGCAGTAAAAACAAAAGCTGTACCACAAGGTGATCATTATCTTATCAGTGGCCAGAAAATATTTATCACCTGGGGTGATCATAAGATGACAGATAATGTCATTCATTTGGTGTTGGCTAGATTGCCTGATGCTCCAGCCGGTGTGAAGGGTATTTCTCTATTCGTTGTTCCAAAATACCTATTAGATGCAAACGGTAATCCTAGTGAAAGAAATGATGCTAAATGTGTCTCTCTAGAGCATAAGTTAGGCATTCACGGAAGCCCAACGTGTGTAATGAGCTTTGGTGATAATGGAGGAGCTAAAGGGTTTTTAGTAGGTGAGGCCAACAAGGGTCTTGCTTACATGTTTACCATGATGAATCACGCACGCCAGGGAGTTGGGTTGCAGGGTTTGTCGATCGCTGAGCGTTCTTATCAGCAGGCTGTTGAGTATTCTAAAGAACGATTACAGGGTACAAAAAAGGATGGCAGTCGTTTCGCTATTATTAAATATCCAGATGTGCGTCGTATGCTCATGCAAATGAAAGCCTCTATCGAAGCAATGAGAGGTTTAGCATTTGTAGCAGCCGCCGAAATCGACCGGGCTGATTTTTCGAAAGAAAGCTCTGAGGCGCAGGGCCATAGAGATCGTGTTGAACTTCTAACGCCGATTGTTAAAGGTTGGTTAACAGAGCTTTCGCAAGAGGTTACATATCTGGGGACTCAAATCCATGGCGGTATGGGCTTTATTGAAGAGACTGGATCTGCACAGCACTATCGCGATGCTCGAATTCTTACAATCTATGAGGGTACTACAGGTATTCAAGCCTTAGATTTGGTAGGCAGAAAAACTCTCATGAATCAGGGAACAGTTCTAATGGGATTGTTGACTGAAATTGAACAAACAGTTTCAAGTTTAAAAGGCCACAATACTTTATCTCCACTTGGTCAAGCGCTTGAAGAGGCGCTTCAGTCTGGTTATACCGCCCGTGAATGGCTTTTGAATAATTCCTCTGAAGATCTACATGCCCCAGGCAGTGTGAGCGTTAGCTTTATGATGCTATTCGGTTATTTGTGCGGTGGATGGATCATGGGTAAAAGTGCGTTAAGTGCAGATGAATTATTGCAAAGCGGTAATGGTGATAAAGACTTCCTAAGCTCAAAAATTACTACAGCTCAATATTATTGCGAGCATTTGTTACCACGAATTAAAAGTAATCTAGCCTCAGTAGAAGCTGGTAGCGAAAGCATCATGAAACTGGATGAAGATCAGTTCTAATCTTCAAACAATGCTGAATAGCAGGTTATAGCTGTTGTAATTTATATTTTGAATTAGTGATAAAAACTGGGTGGATGCAGAAATGAATATGCTCCACCCAATGGAGAATAATAATGAAAGTGTTAGTTGCTGTTAAACGTGTGATTGACTACAACGTCAAAGTGCGTGTTAAAGCAGATAATAGTGATGTTGACTTGGCCAATGTGAAAATGGCCCTGAACCCTTTCTGTGAAATCGCAGTGGAAGAAGCGGTACGTCTTAAAGAGGCGGGCACTGCGGATGAAGTCGTTGTGGTTTCTATTGGTAGCAAAAGTTGTGAAGAGCAGATCCGTACTGCTCTGGCACTCGGCGCTGATCGCGGTATTCGTATCGACACAGAAGATGCGCCGGATTCTCTTTCCGTTGCCAAACTGCTGGAAAAAGTTGTTGAAAAAGAAGCGCCAGGCCTGGTGATTCTCGGTAAACAGGCGATCGATTCAGACAATAACCAGACTGGTCAAATGCTGGCTGCGCTTCTGGATCGTCCACAAGGCACTTTCGCCTCTGAAGTTAAAGTATCAGGTGACAGTATTCAGGTAACCCGTGAAGTCGACGGTGGCCTGCAAACAGTTGAACTGGCCATGCCAGCCATTGTGACGACAGACCTGCGTCTTAACGAGCCTCGTTATGCGGCCCTGCCAAATATCATGAAAGCAAAACGTAAACCTCTGGAAGTACTGAGTCCGGATGATCTGGGTGTCAGTGTCGGCAGTAATCTCTCTCAGCTTAGTGTAGAGCCACCTGCAGAACGTCAGGCAGGCATTAAGGTCAGCTCGGTGGATGAGCTGGTGGAGAAGCTGCGTAATGAAGCCAAAGTAATTTAAGGAGGTTGAGTCATGACTACGTTGGTAATAGCTGAACACGATAACAAAGAACTTAAACCAGTTACCTTAAACACACTGGCGGCTGCACAGGCGATTGGTGGGGATGTTCACCTGCTGGTGGCAGGTAGCGGTTGTGGTGCTGTTGCTGAGGCTGCGGCGGAAATCCCAGCCGTAACCAAAGTACTCACTGCTGATAGTCCGGCTTATGAACATCAACTGGCAGAAAATGTCAGCAAATTGGTTCTAAGCATTGCTGCGGATTACAGCCACATTCTGGCGTCTGCTACTACAACCGGTAAGAACTTCTTACCGCGGGTAGCTGCGCTGCTGGATGTAAACCAGATCTCCGACATTATCTCTGTAGAAACAGCAGATACCTTTAAACGTCCTATCTATGCCGGTAATGCGATTGCCACGGTGCAATCTGCAGATGCTGTCAAAGTCATTACCGTGCGAGGTACAGCCTTTGATGCGGTTGAAAACAGCGGTGGGTCAGCCGAAATCTCTGCTGTCGATGAATCCTGTGATGCGGGTATCTCAAGTTTTGCCGGCGAAGAACTGGCAGAGAGTGATCGTCCTGAATTAACGTCAGCTCCGGTTGTTGTCTCTGGTGGTCGCGGTATGGGTAACGGCGATAACTTTGACCTACTGTATAAAGTGGCAGACAAACTCGGCGCTGCTGTGGGGGCATCCCGGGCGGCAGTGGATGCGGGCTTTGTCCCTAACGACATGCAGGTAGGTCAGACTGGTAAAATGGTTGCGCCGGATCTGTATATCGCAGTGGGTATCTCCGGTGCCATTCAGCATCTGGCGGGTATGAAGGATTCCAAAATCATTGTGGCGATCAACAAAGATGAAGAAGCGCCGATCTTCCAGGTGGCAGATTACGGTCTGGTAGCTGATCTATTTGATGCTGTTCCTGAATTAGAGCAAAAAATATAACCGTTTTGCTATCTCTGAAGTGGTAGAGGTTGATTATGCGTGAATCAATGGAGTTTGATGTTGTAATAGTAGGTGCAGGCCCTGCAGGGTTATCTGCTGCCTGTAGACTAATGCAGCAAGCAAATGAAATAGAACAGGAACTATCTGTATGTGTGGTCGAAAAAGGTTCTGAAGTAGGAGCACATATCTTATCGGGCGCCGTAATAGAGAGTCGTGCTTTAGATGAGCTATTTCCCGATTGGAAAGATATGGGTGCTCCACTAAATACTCCAGTTTCAGAAGACCAGATTTTTCTGCTTAAAAATCAAGAAAAAGCTATCAAAGTTCCAAATGCCTTTGTTCCTAAAACGATGCATAACCATGGTAACTATATAGTAAGTTTGGGTAATGTTTGTCGTTGGTTAGCTGAGCAAGCTGAGCAACTTGGGGTTGAGATATTTCCTGGTTTTGCTGCATCTGAAGTGTTGTATCACGATGATGGTAGCGTTAAAGGAATTGCTACTGGCGATATGGGTATCAGCGAATCAGGTGAGAAAAAAGATAGCTATATGCCGGGTATGGAGTTGCATGCTAAATACACAATTTTTTCAGAAGGTTGTCGTGGGCATCTAGGTAAAGAGTTAATAGGACGTTATAACCTAAATTCTAAAGCTGATGCTCAGCACTACGGTATCGGTATCAAAGAATTATGGGATGTTGAACCGGAAAAACACCAACCCGGTCTTGTTCTTCACGGTTCAGGCTGGCCATTAACTGATGGCGCCAGTGGTGGTTTCTTTTTATATCACACAGATGCAAACCAAGTGGTTGTAGGCCTGATTGTAGACCTAAACTACAGCAACCCTTTCCTGAGCCCCTTTGATGAGTTCCAGCGGATGAAACATCATCCTGTTTTAAAACAGTATCTGGAAGGAGGTAAGCGTGTTTCTTACGGTGCCCGAGCTATCACAAAAGGCGGCTTCAATGCTCTTCCTAAGATGACATTTCCTGGTGGAATTGTTGCCGGTTGTAATGCAGGAACCCTGAACTTTTCAAAGATCAAAGGTACCCATACTGCGATGAAGTCCGGAATGATCGCTGCTGAAGCAATTTTTGAGGCTTTGTCTGCTGGTTGTGAAGGCGGTAAAGAGCTTTCTGACTTTTCGAAAAAGTTCAAAGATTCATGGCTTTATGACGAGCTTTTCCGTTCACGCAACTTTGGCCCTGCTTTACACAAGTTTGGACCTATTTTAGGTGGAGCATTCAATTTTATTGATCAAAATTTATTCGGCGGTAAATTGCCTGTCACACTTCATGACAACAAAGAGGACTATGCTCAACTTAAACCTGCAATGGAAAGTAGAGTTATAAATTATCCCAAACCTGATGGTATTTTGAGTTTTGATAAACTTGGCTCAGTCTTTTTATCAAATACTAATCACGAAGAAGACCAGCCTTGCCACCTTAAACTCAAGGTTGAATCAATCCCTTTAGAACAAAATCTACCAATGTTTGATGAACCAGCACAACGATACTGTCCTGCTGGGGTCTATGAGGTAATTGAAGACAATACAGGTTCTCATTTTCAGATTAACTCTCAAAACTGTCTTCACTGTAAAACATGTGACATCAAAGACCCTGCTCAAAATATTCGCTGGGTGGTACCTGAAGGAACAGGAGGTCCTAACTACCCCAATATGTAACCCCTAAATCACTCATGTACGTCCTTGGTCTCTTAGCTCTTGGCTAACGTACCTTTTTAAGTGCTCTTATGAGCACTTTTTTTTTATCTGAAACTTATTCTGTTTAAACATCACAATCTTCGAAGCTATATCCTTGGTTTTATTAGTCTGATATTAGTAAGAATAGATGTCGTTATCTTCTACCTGCTGGTATTAATTATTCTTACCTTTGTTTTTATTATTTATGTGTAAAAGCCTTGCTCCTAAAGGGCATATTTTTATTAATTAATTTCGATAATTATTACGTTTTAAAACAATTAATTTGGTAGGAATAGGTTAGATAATGACATGATTATATATTGTTCATTTTGTTACTCAGACTATAGTGTAGGTCGTTTATTTAAAATCTATGTTTAAAATTTGGAGTGGGAAATGACAGCAACAAAACAACCAACTGAAGAACAACTTGAGGTCATAAAAGCAGTAGCTGATTTTTCTGCAAAACCAATGAGAACACCTGTTTTACGTACCCCCGAAGACCATGAAATGGCCTATGAAGACTTATTCTTTTCTTCCATAGATGGTGTTCCACTTGAAGCTTGGTATATCCCAGCAGCGACTGAATCTGATCTCTTAATTATTGCGAACCATCCCTTACCAATGAATCGATATGGGTTAGCAGGCCACTTAGATCCGTGGACTGTTATGGATCCTACAGAAATCAACTTCTTGTACGAACTGAAGCATCTACATGATGCAGGGTATAACATTCTTACATATGACCTTCGTAATTTGGGACGAAGTGGTACAGGTAATAATGGTGCTTGTGGAGTTGGTCGTTATGAATGGCGAGATTGTATTGGTGCAAAACAGTATGTTGATAACCATCCAAAACTGTCAAAAATGAAAGTTGGGCTGTTAAGTCGTTGTACTGGTGGAAATGCACAGTATGAAGCAATTTCGAGATACCCTGAGCTGTTCAAAAACGTTTCTTGCATGGTGAGTCCGTTAGTAGTTTCTATGGAAGTTTTCACTAAGAATTATGCTAATTCAGTCTTGGAAGGTGCTGGAGATTTTCCTGAAATACTTGACTTTGAACAAGTAAAAGCCGGTGGCTTAAAGAACTCTGAAATGACACCTCACCTATTTGCAAAAGATGTAAAAATGCCAACTTTGGTAGTTCAGGTGCGTGGTGATAAATGGACTGAGGATTCTGATGGTGAAAAAACATTTGATCTATTGGGATCTGACGAGAAAGACATTTTTTGGATTGAAGGTACGACAAGACGTTGGGTTGGTTACAATTACTTTGGAAATCATCCAGAAAAACTAATTGGCTGGTTCAATAAATATATGAAGTAAAGTTGATTATGGTTTCATGTCTGAAACATTAAGTTTACAGGAAGGGTTGGGTAACTCTAACCGAGCCCTTCTTTTTTGCCTGGGAGGATGAGCTGTGTCATTCAATTCTATTGCACAGAGAATTCACGAAGTAGATGTTGTTGGTATTAGGACTGACGATTTCCACGAGTTCTTGAAAATGTGGGTTATAAATGTTGATGGACGACTTTTTGCCCGCTCATGGAATAAAAGCTCTAAAAGTTGGTATTGGGCGTTTAAAAAAGCAGGCTGTGGCATAATGCTTGTTGATAAAGATGAGTATCTTGTCAAAGCTATCATACCAAGTGATGATGAAAATCTACATTTAGCGATTAATAACGCTTATAAATCACGATATGGTTCGGGAGAGGCATCATCAATTGCGAAATCTATGCAAGATCGATCACGATGGCCAATGACTATTGAGTTTATGATTTTGGATAAATAACGCTACCAGTTATCTATCTGCGAATACTCGTAATCTATAGTAGCAGTAGGGTTATAGTAGTATTTTAACTCCCTGATTCACTGAGAAGTGAAATACCACCAATTGCTTAGACATTCAGCATCCGTTTTTTAGATCGGTTTTCATATTCTATGGGTGAAAACTGATCATAAAGAATCATGACCTCGTTTGCTGTTATGAAACAACTCGATGTATTCAAAGATATCACTACACACTCATTTCTTGTCGTATAGACTCTAATGTGGGCCGCAGTTTTCACCATACTTGCGTCAATCGCTATGGATCATGCGATAACCGTATACGCCGCCAGACTACAACCAGTATTGATTGATAGCCGTTATTTTTCTACACAGCGCTTGTAAGAAAGCTGCTTACACTATGTGTAATACCCACTAGAATGCACAATTCAGTAATGAGCAGAGCAGACGTATAGGCCAATCTTTATGATAAACGTTGATAAAGGTGCACCTCAATCGGACGGTTTGGCCAATTATAACGCGTGTTTTTTTAATGTATTCCGCTCTTTAATTACTTGTTTCAGTTCTTTCTTGAGGCGGTGTGCCTCTACCTGCATATCTGCCTTCTCTTTAAGTTTGGCTGAATCGGGGCCATGTACTTCTTGATACAGGCATAAAGACTGTGGGTTGTAACATCGAGCCGATCACATCAGCAATACTGTAACCTCGGTCAGTGACCTGTTTTACTGTTTCGATTTTGAACTTTTATGGATAACGTTTGTTGCTCATACATCTCTTTTGAACCCATTTTCTATGGCTTAGAGATGTCTAGCTAATTAGGGGCGATTCAAGGAAAGGTTATTTGTAAAGGCTTAGAATGAATGATTGGCTTGTGGTTCAAATGCTATTTGTGGAAAGAATGTAATGTAGCTATCCAACTGAATGCTAGATAGCTACATTAATATGAAGACTATCGTTTTGCAGCTCTTCGAAGTGCAGCAGGAGTGTAATCTCCATGGCCTGCATCATTATCAAAGCGTGCAGGTTTTTCCTCGTTAGTTAAACTCATAGCGATGTAACGTCCTGATTGCAGGTCATGAATGATTTCACCTGCAGTCCATGGCACTGTTTCTTTGGTGTATTGGATTTTGTGAGCCTCTGCAACACGCCACATTTCACCGCGACCATCATAGTGATCAACAACGGCAATTTGCCAAGTATCTTCATCTATGTAAAAGGTACGCTTGGCATAAATATGTCTCTCACCCTCTTTTAAAGTTGCTTCCACCACCCAAACTCTGTGTTTTTCATAACGAGTATGATCAGGGTTCACATGACCGGCCTGGATTAGATCGTCATATTTAGCTGCATTGAATGAAAAACTATTATATGGGATCAGTAACTCTTGTTTACCAATAAGCTCCCAATTGTATTTATCCATTGCGCCATTAAACATGTCGTAGTTATCAGCAGTACGCAGTCCGTCTGCTGCAGTACCAGGGCCATCGTATGCAACTTGTGGTGCACGACGAACACGACGTTGGCCAGAATTGTATATCCAGGCTAGTCTTGGTTGTGCTACCTGATCAATCGTTTCATGTACTAGAAGGGTTGTTCCGGTTAAGCGAGCAGGGGATTTAATTTGCTGCTTGAAATAAAATAGTATATTCGAGTCCTTTTCAGGATCGAATCCATCGCTTAAATACCATGGGAACATGAACTCATCACTCATCTTAACAGGAGTATAACTCCCATTTGCCTGTACAGCGGCTTGCATGATGTCACGTACAGGAGCACCACCACGGTACCTGAGAAGATGATTCCACATAACTTCTAAACCGTTTTGAGGAATCGCAAATGGAACTGTTTCATCAAAATTGCTCGCAGCCCCATTTTCTATTTTTGAAGTTGTAGCATTTTGCAGCGCCTTATCGTAAACCTTTTGAGGGTAAGCAGCTGTACGGTGAGTTTTGTAGACTGGCATCTTATAGGTGTCAGGATACTTGTTGAACAATGCAATCTGACCAGGTGTCAGAATATCTTTATATTGTTCTACGTTGCCTATGGTAACAACAAACAGTGGGGATTCACTGGAGAAAGGGTTCTGTCCTTTCTCAACAATAGTTGTTAAACCTCCATTCCAAGCTGGAATTGAACCGTCGCTATTACCAGCTTTTTCGGCACCAACTGGAGTAAGTGATTGACCTAGTTTTGCTGCCTCTTCTTCGCTCACCGCAGCATAGATATTGCTTGCTGCCATGATCGCTGTAATGGCGATTGAGCAAGTTAAACTTTTTGGGGTGAATATATTTTTTCTCATTATTCTAGACCTAAATGTTGTGGTTATTAGAAGGACATACCGAAGCTAATTGATGCAAAATCACGATCACGCATGTCGTTATAGTCCCCACCGAAGAAATTGGTATAAGAGATTCCAACGTTATATACACCGCCATATTCTGCGTTAAGTGCTAAGGCTAACGATTTACGACCTTCTTGGAACTGTCCATTACCCGCAACACCTTCAACATCATGTTTAAATGTTACCGCTGGGGTTAAGTTAAACCCAGCAAATGCATTGTTATATGCAGCAGATGCTTTTAGAGCATAACCCCATGCGAAAGGGGTTACATAGCCGTCGGTACATTGAACTTGTCCATTACCATCATCATTACCTCCTTGAGAAGTATTTCCACAAGCTCCATATGTGATTGCTCTTCTATATCGAGTTGTTGAGGGATCTGAATTTGCATCTTGAATGCCTGATGTGAAAGTGGCGCCAACCTCACCAATAAAAGTGACACGGCTAGATCCTAGTGCTTGATCGAAGAAGTTTAGAAATGTCGCTTGGACTTGATAAATATCTTTTTCATCATAACCACCAACAACCTCACCTGTTCCAGCTGAAGCAGCAATCTTGTTGTTAATTTGGTTACTTGTGATTGGTGAACTACCATCAAGCAGCCAGCCAAAAAGTAGTTCGGCAGAGTTGTATGCAACCGGATAATCTGGTTGATAGCTTACTTCACCGGAAATTGCCCATGACCCAACTGTGGTTTGCATACTTAACCCATATAGTTTGAGGTCTTCTGGATAGGTTAAAGCGTAATAACCATCTTGTCCCCCAGCAGGTAAGACGACACCAAAGTATGGAACTCGACTGTGGTAGTTCAAGAAATAAGCGCCAAATTCTGTTTCAATATTTTCATTGTAGTGACGGAGTGCAAAACCAAATTGTCCATCATCACTAGGTTCATCATCCGCGGCAGCTCTTTTTGCAACATCAAGACCTGCACCTACAGAACCTACACCAGTTCCATCATAAAATGGACCTGCCCAAGAGTTTTGAGAATCATTTCTACCAAATAATGAACCAACGTTTACCCCATTACACCCAGGTGCAGCGACATCGCTTGTGGAGAAAAAGGTTCCGCATCCATCAATTGCAAACGGTTCCCATTCAAGTTGATAGAATGCTTCCACCGAAGTGCTATCTGTTACACCGAAAGAACCATAAGCCAGATTTACAGGCATTAAAGCTTCTTTTAGGGTTGCGCCAGGACGGCGTAAAGCTGCTACATCAATAGGGTTGATCTTGTTAATACCACCAATAAGGAAAGTGGACTCACCCCAACTCACTACTTGTCTACCGATGCGAAGATCCAGTGGTTTACCATCTACATCAAATTCACCATATACAAAGGCATCTAGTAATTCTATCCCTGAAAATTTAGCTAAATCATCAAAGCCATCATCATTTAAACCTGATTTATTTCCACTTGATTGTGCGGAGTATGCAGTAGGGCTATGGCCATGGCGTTGATCACCGTCTTTAAGTTCCATGTCATACCAATACTTAACACGGCCAAAAGCACCAAAGTTATCCTTTTTAAGCTCTAAGCCATGAACACCCTTAAAGACATTACTGACTACATCTCCTTTATCGAAATTGAGATTACCGTCATCTGTTGTTGCTGATTCAGCAAACCCAACTTCTGCACCAGCAGGAGTATTTAATCCATGATAAAGACGCGCTTTTCGATCAGACGTTCTTACACTCATTCCAAGGGAGAGTTGTGAATCAAGAGTGGCTTCAATGTCGCCAATATTAAATTCTACTACTGCGCTCGCTGTTTGAGATGATAGGGCTGCTGCCATGATTATGGCTGCATTCAGCGGCGCTAACCTGAAACGATGATTACGCTGACAAGCAGGTTTTGTTGAAACCTTTTGTGACATAATTTCCACCAAACAATTGTTGTTTTTATATATGTTTTTAAAGTTTTATTAATAAACTTCTCGAAGGGGATGGAGAAGAATCCGATAAAACCTCAATAAATCCTACTGCTATTTTTTTTTTATATATATTCCTGTGGCGCCATAGTTTTATCTCTGAGTGATGGGTGGAATTATTCAGATGAATATTACTTTTCAACGTATTAGCAATATTTCTTTTAAGTAGAAGCTAGGGCTTTTATGAAGATAAGTTATTGGCGCTATCTGATATATGGTGAGTTGATTTTCTGGATTATTCTCAAGTAGAAGCATATCTAACTCATGCTTGACGTACTTAGATATAAAAATAAACTCAACTAGATGGTGCGAAAGTGGAAATTTACAAGCCCTCCAGGCTTTTCATTTATGCGGTTTGCATAAGTGTAGCGGCCATAACCCTCCTAACATTCTCTTCCTATTCTGATGCGTCCCTTCTTGACAGAAGTAATCGTCCAGCTTCCTTAATTGACCCATCAAGACCAAGCTTAATGACTGATGCAATTGAAGTTGATGGACGCCTATTAGTATCGGGGGAACGAGGCAGGATCTTTTATTCAGATGATCAGGGAGCTAGTTGGCATCAATCATCAGTTCCTGTTTCTGTCATGATCACCGCTATGTCAAATGCTGGTGAAAAAAAAATATGGGCCGTCGGACATGATGGAGTTGTTATTACAAGTAGTGATAAGGGGGAGACTTGGTCCAAGAGTTTGGATGGTGCACAACTTAATCAACTAAAAGTTGATTATTATAAAAGGCTATTGAAGGAAGTAGTTTCAGAACAGCTTTCGGCTGAAGAATTAGATGAGCTTTATTTTAGAGCGGAAGATGCTGAATTTGCAGCTGAAGAGAATCGATTTAATACACTTTTAGATATTTATTTTGTTGATTCAAAAGAGGGTTATATTCTTGGATCATATGGTTTGATCTTCCAAACACTTGATGGTGGAACGAGCTGGCAACCGATAATTGAAAAGCTTGGTAATATTGACGGATTTCATTTAAGCGCAATTACAAAAGTAAACAACCAGTTAGTTATAGCCGGAGAAGGCGGGGTCATATTTTCAAGTTTTGACAATGGATTAAGTTGGAAGTCATTGAGTTCACCATACGATGGGTCTTTCTTTGGTATTCAGGCGACAAGCGGTGAATCATTCGTTGTTTATGGCTTAAGGGGGAGTGCATTTGAGACTAGGGATGGTGGCGTATCATGGTCGCGCTTAGTATTACCTATAAATCGTACTTTATCCGGATCATCTTATCTTCGGGATGGATCTCTTGTGCTTGTTGGAAGTTTTGGTTCTTTATTAGTTCGTACTCAAGGGAATCAGATTTTCAAAAAAATACCTCTTTCTAAATCTGTACCTGCCGTTTCAGTTGTAGCTCTAGAAAATCGTAAGCTGCTAGTTGCATCGGTTGTTGGTCCTCAAATTGTCAACCTTGATAAAGTATCGGATTAAGGTGGAAATAAATGAATAATGAACAGTTAGATCACCATATTCTCCACCCTTTGGAGGATTCTGAAGTAGCAGTTGAAAAGGCACTTTTTAGTAATCGGCCTTTGGTTTTATCACTTGCAATAGTACTTACAGTAATTTTTGCGTACTACGCAAGCCAACTTAAAATTGGCGCAAGCTTTGAGAAAATGATACCTGCCAGTCACGAATATATAAGCAATTATTTAGATAATAAGGATGAAGTAAGGCAGTTAGGAAATGCTATTAGAATTGCGGTTGAAACAACAGAAGGTGATATTTACAGTGCTGAGTTTCAAGAGTTATTAAAAAAAGTAAATGATGAAGTTTTCTTTATTCCGGGCGTTGATCGTTCAGGTTTAAAATCTATTTGGATGCCCGATGTTAGGTGGACAGAGGTTACAGAAGAAGGTTTTGTTGGTGGCCCCGTAATTCCTGCAGACTACGACGGTTCTGAAAATGAATTGCAAAAGTTACGTGAAAATGTGTCTAAATCAGGAAGTGTTGGTTCATTAGTTGCCAATAATGCAAAATCAGCGATCATTCTTGCCCCGTTGTTAGAAGTTAATCCTGAAACAGGCAAGCCTCTGGACTATGAAAAACTATCTCAGCGATTGGAAGAACTCGTAAGAGATAAGTACGAAACTGAAACGATCAAAATTCACATCACAGGTTTTGCTAAAGTAGTCGGAGACCTTATTGAGGGAGCAAGTAAGGTCGGAATGTTTTTTGGTGCAGCAATGCTTATTACCCTAGTGTTGATGTACATATACTCTCGGTGCTGGACGGGAACGATTGTTCCACTTATGTGTTCTCTGGTTGCGGTAATTTGGCAGTTGGGGCTATTAAGATTACTTGGTTTTGAGTTAGATCCTTACTCTATGCTGGTGCCGTTCTTGGTATTCGCGATCGCAATTTCTCATGGTGTTCAGATAGTAAATGCAACAGCATCTGAAGTTGGTCATGGCTATAATAAAATCCACTCTGCTCGTAATGCATTCAGAATGCTTTATATTCCAGGTGCCGTTGCACTTTTTTCTGATGGAATCGGGTTTGTAACATTAATGGTTATAGATATAGCTGTTATTCAAGACCTTGCTATCGCGGCAAGTTTGGGAATAGCAACCATTGTCATTACAAATCTAGTATTACTTCCCGTGGTTCTCTCATACACGGGTGTCCGCAAAGCGGGTGATCGATTTACATTATTAGAATCATTGTGGAAAGTTTTACAAAATTTTACCAAACCAGCGGTTGCAAAAATTACACTTGTCATCGCAATTGCCATGGTTGCATGGGGCGTTGATTATAGTAGAGATCTCAAAATCGGAGATTTAGATCCTGGTGCACCGGAACTCCGCCCTGACTCTCGTTATAATCTGGATAATGCTTTTATAACCGATAACTTTTCAACCAGTACGGATTTGTTTGTAGTTATGGTTAAAACTGCGCCAGGTGAATGTGTCAGTTATAACACCCTCACATTAGTTGAACACTTTCAGGATGTTGTTGATGCATTACCTGGTGTTCAATCTTCATTTTCGATGGTTAATGTCGCCAAACGAGGTATGGTCGGAATGAATGAGGGCAGTTTCAAGTGGGCTGAGCTATCTCGAAATGACTTGGTAATGAATTCTGCTACCAGTGGCAAGCATGTTCCTCCAGGCATGGTTAATAGTGACTGTAATTTCATTCCCGTTGTTCTGTATCTAAATGATCATAAAGCTGAAACCCTCATTTCAGTGTCAGAAGTAGCGGAAAAATTTGCTGCAGAGCACAATGCAGAAGGTCTTAGATTTGAACTTGCTGCTGGTAATGCTGGCATAGAAGCTGCGACTAATGACGTTATCGGAACAGCTCAATATGAAATGTTAGCATGGGTATATGCTGTGGTAGCCACTCTTGTACTACTGACTTTCCGTTCAATAAAAACTGTTATCTGTATCATTGCTCCATTAGCTATGACTTCAATCTTATGTCAAGCGCTAATGACCTATCTTGGGATTGGAGTAAAAGTTGCCACATTGCCAGTAATAGCATTAGGTGTCGGAATTGGTGTTGATTACGGAATTTATATTTATACGAAATTAGAGTATTACCTTAAACATGGTGAGAAACTTTCGGGGGCTTACCTACACACACTTAGAAGTACGGGTAAAGCGGTAGCATTTACAGGTCTTACTCTGGCAATTGGTGTTGGTACTTGGGCTTGGTCGCCTATTAAGTTTCAAGCAGACATGGGAATTCTTCTGACATTTATGTTCCTCTGGAATATGTTGGGTGCACTTATCCTACTCCCTGCTTTAGCGCGCCTCTTGATTGGGGATACTCATTCTGAAAATAATGATGAAAGTGGAACTGCAACTGTCAGCAACTCCAATCAAAAAGTCGCATAACTATATGGAATTCTAAATGTACGCATTTGGAATTCACGATAAGTTAACGGTGGATTATTCATCTTTTATTTAGATGGATAATTCACCTCTTCACTCTTCAAATATTTAAATGCGATAAAATTGGGGGAAAGGTCACTTGGGCAATTAAATGCTGTAATCGTTAGAGCCTTGACTTATTTGGTTTATCTTCTCGATATATTTCTCAAATTTTTCTGCAGTCACAGGTTTGCTATATAGATAACCTTGGGCAAAGTCGCATTTTTGGTTCATTAGGTAATTAAGCTGAGTTTGAGTTTCTACACCTTCGGCGACCACCTTAATTTCTAAGGCATGTGCCATTGCAATAGTTGCATTTATGAGAGCGGCAGAAGTTTTACTTTTTTCAAAATCTTCGAGAAAGCTCCTATCAATCTTTAATATTTGGAATTTGAATTTTCTGAGGTAACTAAGGGACGAATAACCAGTACCAAAATCATCCATAGAGATATTGATGCCCATCTCAGAAAGAGATTTGAAGATGCTTTTAATATTGTGGTCACTATCCAGTAACACCCCTTCAGTGATTTCCAGGTTTAGACAATCGCTTGGTAGCTTGTTTTTTTCTAAGATACGGTTCATTCGCTGAAGCAGCTTGGTATCTCTAAATTGTACAGGCGAAAGGTTAACAGCTATAGTCAAAGGCCTTTCAAAAATATCACGCCAATGTTTCAATTTACTTAGTGCTTCATTTAAAACAAATTTACCGATTGGTATGATCAGTCCCGTTTGCTCAGCAATAGGGATGAATTCATCCGGAGGGACCATCCCTAAAATTGGATTTGACCACCTTATTAATGCCTCCGCTCCCTCTACCTTTCCTGTTGTTAAATCAATAACGGGTTGGTAATTAAGTGATAATTCTCTTCGAGATAAGGCCCCGTGTAACTGCTCTTCAAGCGCTAACCGTCTTGAAACGCCAATGTTCATTTCTTGTGAGAAGAAATGATAAATATTACGTCCCTTTTTCTTTGAATAGTACATAGCAGAATCAGCATTTTTTAGAAGTAATTCAGGTGTGTCGCCATCATTGGGATAAATGGCGATGCCAACGCTTGCGGTTAGTAACAAATCTCTGTTATCTACCTTGAAAGTTTTGCGAAACATGGCTAGAAGTTTTTCAGCTATAGGTTGTACGTCCTGCTCAGACATAACATTACTGATCAATATGATAAATTCATCTCCTCCTAAGCGCCCTACAGTGTCACAATTACGAACGGCAGAACGCAGCCTTTTGCCGGAATGGACTAGTAGTTCATCACCAAATGCATGCCCCATAGAATCATTTACTTTCTTGAAGTCATCAAGGTCTAAAAACAATACTGCAACTTTTTTATTAGAACGATTTGCTTCTGCAAGCATGAGTTTGAGTCGATCTAATGAAAGGAAGCGATTAGGAAGGTCAGTTAAATCATCAAAGTGGGCTTGGTGAAGTATACGTGCTTCTTGTCTCTTTTGTTCGGTAATATCCTGTAGGGTTTCTATTGCCCCTATTTTAGATCCATATTCATCAAACAAGGGAATTGCAGTGAAATATAACCACCGCCCACCTGACGTGCTAGGGAAAAAATCTGTCCCTTCGTAAGCACCTGAAACAAACTTCGATTCATGAAATTTATTTCCATAGTGCGATGCAATTTCGTCATCTATAGCACCACTTAGAACGAGGTTTGCCATTACTGGACGAGGACTATCATAAAAATTTCGCCAAACATCTTTATGGCCTATTGCATCTTTAGCAGCTCTACCTGATAGAGCCTCAAGAGCTTTATTCCAATGAGTAATCTTGTGATTGATATCTATAACAAAACTAGCAATTGGGCTGCCGATAATGATTTGGGTGAGTTGCTGCTGTGCTTCTTTGAGGGCTTTTTTTGTATTGAATAATTCTGTGATATTCCTGCCAATGCCTCTGTATCCTGTGAATTCACCTGAGGGGCTATAAACAGGAGTACCGCTAACTGAAAAACGCTGCTTAATGCCATTTGAATCGCAGATAGCATACTGAAAATCATGATATGATTCGTGGCGTTTGCAGATTTCTTTATGGGACTGCATTAGCTCAAGAGATTCTTCGCATATGGGCATTTCCCAACGACAGCGACCTATGAAGTCTGATTGGTTCCGTTTGAGTTTTCCAATATTTGATCCAGAAAAAGCAACAAAGCGAAATTGCTCATCTTGTTCCCAAAACCAATCAGATGAAAGCTCAGCAAAGTTCCTCAGTCGGTTAATCTCCTGTCTGATTTCCTCGATTGTCATTTCGTCTTTTGTGCTTTTTTGGTTATTGCCCATATATTGCCTTCTTGGGAGCCTGTCCATTTCGAGGGACAACAACTTTAAAGTTGTTAATTTAACTGTAACTTAGCGATTTAAAGCATCTTGTAATATTGAACACGTGAAATTTCATATTAGGACTAGAACCTAAGGTTTCACCTAAGTTCATCTCAGCTCTGTGGGAAGAGGGTTCAGGAGGGGCCAAGGTAATGTTATAGATTTCAAACCACCTTGCAATTACTAAAAACCTAAAACATTCTCTGGTTATTATCATCATTATAGGCTTTATTTTTATAGGTATTGTCAATATCTATCCTATATAAAGCCTGTCCACTGTACTATTCCTAACGCGCCAGATTTTTATCCCTATAAGTTTGGCATTAGAGGCTTATCGA
Source organism: Neptuniibacter sp. (assembly GCA_050633605.1). GTDB lineage: Bacteria > Pseudomonadota > Gammaproteobacteria > Pseudomonadales > Balneatricaceae > Neptuniibacter. Next base: position 29,753 of record JBOEGV010000078.1, read on the forward strand.
AAACTTACAAAGCAAAACTGTTGTTGTATTCCTGCATGATTAACTGATTACATTTCCGCTCCTGGCATGTAGCAGATCTTCAGGAAGTTATTCATAGTAATTGTGCAGCCTTCCAAACCTGCAGTGGTAACACCTCGTAAAGTATTTATTTAAAGGAATGGTGTTTGCCCCATCTTGCTATATCCAACTAAGAAAACTCCAAAATGCAATTTTTCATTCTTTAAGCGAAGACTGAGAGTAACGGCATGACTCTGACGAATTAGCTGTTGACTGCATTTATGAAGAATAAACAAGGCGTTTAGGTCTGGGTTGAATATAAATTCGTAATCTGGACTGTCTTCATTCTTAAAACATGCTCTATGTGGTTAATCTAAAGGGGGGCTGCATTGATGAGTAAACTTTGCCGATAAAAATTTAGCCCAAATCTAATCTGGTAGTAGCGCAGGAATTATCAGGTAACTTTCAGATTAGGTCTGAGCTAATTCATTATTAATGATCGATATCAATAGGCTTTTTCCTAGTCTTAAATACCTTAAATAAAAGGTTCTAAAAGGCTAGAAGTGATCATCTATATGTTTATCGAGACGTTTCAAGTCATCATCAATCTCTGGATTTTTCATTACGTCATAACACGCAAACGTAGGAAGTCCTTCCATAGCAAAGAATCTAAAGTTCATATGCATGGGAAACCAGAGGTCATCCACGCTTTTGCCTTGAAAAAGGTATTCATTTGGATTGTCAAAAGCTTCTTTAGGAGCATTAAAGGTTAAGGAGAGCATATATTTTTTCCCCTTTAGCGTACCTCCAGTACCGTAACCTTGTTTTGGGTTTACTTCCGAACGGCCATCTCTATCGCACAAGGCTCCAAACATTCCCGCCGTGTATACTTCATCCATATATTTCTTCATAGGCCACGGAACGCCCATCCAGTTCACGGGTGCTTGTACAATTACCACATCCGCCCATTGATGCTTTTCAAGCTCCTCTTCTATATCCCAAGATTGATCAGTCTCCGTCAGGCGAGTTTCATAGCCTTTATTTTCAAGCTTTTCTTTAAAGATTTTTACAATTTCAGAATTCAACTCACCCTTAGAAAATTCATAATAGTGATGAGTGTTAATAATGAGCGCTTTAGCCATTCTGAATACCTTCGTGACAATAAGGTTGATAAATAAGATAAGAGTAAATGAAGATGCAATTTTCAAGTAGATGGAATTCTGTTTTAACTTTGCCTAATTCTGCTTACATTGATAGGTATTGGCTTTATAATTGAAGTATGCTGATATGATTATGCTTAAAGGGAGATGAGGTAATGTCGGAATTAAGTCAGTTGTTAAGTCGAAGTCGGGACCATTTTGGGCAAGGACAAAGTAATGGATTTGTAGAAACTTCAATTCCTGGAGTTCGGCTCTTTTGGTCAGATCACCCTGTTGCACGTTCGCCGATGCTATATGAAGCAGGGATTATTATTATTGGGCAGGGCCATAAAATAGGGCGCATTGATGGTAAATCATTTCGATATGACTCTGGGCATTATCTTGTAGTGAGTGCTCCTACCCCAGCTGAATGTGAGTCATTCGCAACAGTTGACGACCCACTTTTAGGAATTTTTATTGATGTAGACCTTTCTGATCTTCAACTTCTCGTAGCTAAAGTCAGTAAATATTCAACGTTTTCTCATGACTCTGAATCAAAGCTATACAGTAATATCGAACCTGTCCAATTAGATCATGACATGGAAGATACAGCTATTCGTCTTCTGAAGGCGATGTTATCTCCACTAGAAGGTGAAGCCTTGGGTACTAACTTGGTACAAGAAATTATGTTTCGAGCTCTGCAAGGTGAACGAGGATCTGCACTTTATACATTAACCCAGCATAACTCTCACTATGCAAGAATTGCCAAAGCACTGTCTCACGTTCACAAAAATTTCAAATCTCCAATACGTGTAGAAGATCTTTCAGAATCATCAAACATGAGTGTTTCAGTTTTTCACCGTACGTTTAAAAAGATTACAGGTGAAACACCTCTTCAATACTTAAAAAAAACACGATTGAATAAAGCAAAAGATTTGATTGTAGACAACGGGCTTCGTGCAGGGGTTGCGGCATCAGAAGTAGGCTATGAAAGTGTCTCGCAATTTAGTCGTGAGTTTAAGCGTTATTTCGGCAAAGCTCCTACAGATATGTATTCATTAAAGCAGAAATAGGCAAGCAATAGGCAGGTTTATTAGTGTTACAAAAAAGGGGGGGCAGCAAAAATGTAGTTATTAGATGAAGCACACGCGTCAAGGTAACTACATTGATAAAACTTATCGTAATGCTGATTACATATATCTCTTGTTTTTGGGGAGGCACTGTAGTCGCTCAAGAAAATCCTCAAACGAGTCCGAATCATTGGCAATATCCTGGCCCAGAAGGTGCAGTAATTACTGAAGTTGCTAGTCATCAGCTAATGCCAAATGTGATCTACTTTGACCAAACTTTAAAAAAATTATTAACGGAAAGAAATTTATCTTGAGATCTAGGCAGACTTCTATGTGGCCGCCTTTTTATTTTTCACATCATGAGCAATAAAACGATGAACAAACATCATTGTTTGTCACCCTTAAGGCGTAAAATTTTATTAGGTTGGGCTAGTGGAGCTGTACTTGCAGCTACTGGGGGGCTGAGTTTAGTTCTCTATAAAGATCAAAGTTGGGTTAACAGTCCCCATTACAGTACAAACGAAACGAAAAAAAGTAAAACTCTAGTTGTTGTTTACTCGCGATCAGGCAACACACTTATTGCAGCAAAAGAGGCTGCTGGCGTTTTTCAGGCTGACTTATTAAATATTGTAACAGACGATTATCCTTTAAATATTATGGGGCAGCTTAGGGCTATGCGTGATGCATTAAATCTTAGCTCAATTTCTAACATACAATATTCTCAATTTAACACTGGTGAATATGACAAATTCATATTGTGTTCACCCGTTTGGATGTTTCGACCTGCTATACCTATTTGGGCTTTTGTGAAGGCGAGTGATTTTTCCCAGAAGAGTGTTTATCTATTAATGACGGGTAATAGTAAATACGAAGAGAAAAATATTACTCTTTTTTCTGAACAAATAAAACATAGTAATGGTTTTTTTAGTGGCTATGATTTTATTGAACGAGGTCGGGCTTTATGGCAATTAAGTTCAGAAGAATTGCAATTGAAGGTTAATGAGGTGATTAAAGATAGGTTTTTTTAAAAGGTCAAAATTATATTGGATTTGGTTGAATTTTTTTATTTATGGTTCGTAGCTTTTATTGTTTATAAACATAGTTTTTGGTTAATGCTATGTTGCCATAATAAATTTTTTATAGGTAATTTGAAATTAGTTTTCAGTTATTAATGTTTTAAATGAGAATTAACTGTTATGGCTTTACAGAATCACCCGATGTGGCGTAAACCTCAGCACCACCACGATATAGATAACCCCAATGACCATGTTCACTGGACCGAGTTGTTTTATGATTTGATTCATGTCGTGACGATCTTTCTTCTAGGAAGCTATCTATCAGAAAACCTAGATTTTAATGGATTTTTTGTTTTTGTCGGCCTATTTATTGCCCTTTGGTATGCATGGGGTGAACTAAGTGTTTTTAACTCGATATATGTTAGTACAGATATATGGCACCGAATCATCATGTCTGTGATGGTATGTACATTAATGGTTATGGCGGCTGCGATTCCTTCAATCGAAAGTAATGGTTGGTCTTATTTTGCATTGGGGTTTTCAGCTAATCGAATCATGCTAGCTGCATTGTATTATAGAGCGAGACGAAATAATGAGACCTCTCATTCTATGTGTTTCGAACAGATTAGAAATTACTTATGTTTTGCAGCAATCTTTGCAATCACTGCTTTTTTACCGAAGCCATACGCTTTTGGGTTTTTTGCTGCGGCTATGATTTGTACTCAATTAGTTTATATGATTCCCCGTATTTCGGTCATTCGATTTAATACTTTTTCACCTCGCTTAGGACATATGGCCGAACGTTTTTCATTGCTTACTTTGATTGTTCTTGGTGAGGGTTTTTTTAAACTTGTTTTAACCTTGTCTGAAAAAGGGATATATAAGGTCTCACCTGAAGTTCTATTTAATTTCGCTTTTGGGGGATTTTCAGTTTTTATAATGTGCTGGATCTATTTTGATTTCGTAGGTAACGCTAAGCCTAAAGATAGTCAATTATCAACATTAGTGAAATGGTGGCTAGCGCACCTATTTTTAATGCTGTGCGGAGTGATGGTTGGGGTTGCTTTATCTGGAGAGGTCAAAGTCGGATTTTGGGAGGTTTATCCGATTAAATACGCTGCTATTGGCTGTTTTGGATTAGCTGGGTATATAGCAATGATATGGGCTTTAAGGCATATAACAGAGCATAGAATCGCTTTTGACCATGGTCGAGGGGGTGTTCGTCTTTTTGGAATATATACAGCAATTGCCTGCTTCGTTGTGGCTCCACATGTCCCTTCTATTGTTGGGAATGTTATCTGGGCCACTGCTCTTTTCTCGCAACTCATAATACCCGTAACACGTGCTTGGTTACTGTACCGTACTAGCTGAAATTATATATAAGGGAATAATATGGATGCCAATAAGTCTCTTTATTTAGAAGATATTGCAATAGGACAGATCTTCAGAAATGGGTTTGTCACCATAGCTGAGGATAAAATAATAAGTTTTGCGCAGGAGTATGACCCCCAACCATTCCATTTAGATGCTGGTGCAGCAGATAACAGCCTATTCAGAGGCTTAGCTGCTAGTGGATGGCACACAGCTGCAATCACAATGCGCCTTCTTGTGGAGGGTGGGGCTCCTTTCGCTGGCGGGCTTATTGGAGCGGGAGTTGAAATCACTTGGCCACAACCAACTAGACCAGGAGATACGCTTAGAATAGTTTCGACTGTAATAAATATAAAACTATCTAGTACTAAGGATGATAGGGGGATAGTTACTATCAAAACAGATACATTCAATCAGCATGATTCTGTAGTGCAAAGTATGATATCAAAATTGGTTGTTTTTCGTCGTTTATCTGATAAAAGGTAGAGTGAATTTGTAAAGATTATTTATTTAGTGTACAAATTAATTTAAACCTTTAGATTGGCACTATGAACAGAAAGTTTTCTACCAGTGATTGTATTTTTAATTTGTTAGTTCAAACAGCAAAAACAGGTACCCACCATTGGAAAAACACAATTTCCGATCTAGGGGTTACTGCTGTGCAGGCTAAAGTACTCGCATTATTGTGTGAGACTGGTGCTGTATCAGCGAGTGATCTTGGGAGCGCTGCATGTATTGATAATGCAACAATGACCGGAATATTAGACAGGTTGCAAGCTCTAGGGATTGTAACCCGACATCATAACCCAAATGACAGGAGAGCAATTATTATTAGTCTGACTGAACCGGGAAAAGAACTTGCCACAGAAATATACAGCCGGGTTGAACCTGCTAATAAGAAATTTTTGGAAAACCTCTCTGAAGCAGAGGTTCTGTTGTTGAAAGAGTTGCTACGAAGACTATAAAAATTTACCCATATGGTTTGTATACATAATATATTTATACGAAGGGTTTAGAATTATGCAGATTGATGAAGTATTAAATAAGGTAGTTGCAGGTGAACTCCCACTTATTTCTCCAGGTTGGGGGCAGGGTAGAACAACGTTTGGTGGGTTAACAGCGGCAATTTTGTGTCAGAAAATGCAAAATGAGGTTGAATTAGATCGAAATTTGCGTAGTTTTGAGATTAATTTTGTACGACCATTTGAAGCTTTGAAGCCATATTCGGTTGAGGTACAAACATTGGCTAATGGAAGAACCGCAACTATTAAAAGAGCATATCTTACGCAAGATAAAAAGTTGAAAGCCACTGCAACAGCTCATTTTCTTTTACAAATTGATTCTAAGGTAACAATAAGCCATTTTATAGCTCCAGATATGAAGAGTGTTGATGATTCTATTGTGCTGCAGGGGGATGACTTACCTGAACTTTTCCAGCACTTTGATGTAAGAGCTGCAACTGATGCGCTACCGTTTAGTGCTAAACAAGTACCCGAACTAGGTGGTTGGGTCAGGTTTAAAGAAGCGCCCTCAAAAATAACGGATGCGCATCTTGTTTGTATGATAGATGCCTGGCCTCCAACGGCCTCAACTCATTATGATGGTTTTCTGCCTTTATCCACTATTTCTTGGACTATTCATTTTACTCTACCAAGTAATTCATTAGACCCAAAAGCCCATATAGGGTATCACTCAAGAATAAATTTTGCTGAGCATGGTTTAAGTTCATCAACCGCCGAGGTATGGGATCAACATGGCAACCTATTAGCAAACAGTACTCAAACCAATATCATTTATGGGTAAAGATTCAGTAAGGGTTTGGATGAAAGAATAAGTAGAAAAAATTTGATTGTCAGTTGGCTGAATTATCATTAGAAAAGAACTAACAGTATCAGTTTTAATATAATCGCCTACCATGCTTGGGTAGCTAGAATAGTAGCTTTTAGTCTTTCTTAATAATCTAAACTGCTTTCCAAAGCACACAATGATTTTGCTCAAAGCTGAATATTAACTGATTTTACCAAGCGAGATGCAAATTTTGATTAAGTGCAATTTACTACGGGTAAGGGTTTTGTCCGGCCAATGCCGACAAATCCTAGACTAAATGTCTGAGGATTTGCCTGGCATGATTCTTTAGGTAAATCAGTTTACATGTAAAAAAAGTTTAGTTTATTTCCATCAGGGTCACGGAAATACCCAGCATAAAATTTCAAACTTTGATTTTCTCTAGGGCCTGGAGCACCTTCATCTTGAGCACCTAAATCGAGAGCTACTTGGTGAAGCCTATCAACTTCTTCAGGACTTGATGCTGCTAACGCGATCATAGACCCGTTGCCTATGCATGCAGGTTCACCATTTGCAGGCTCTGCAATTCCAAAGAAAGGAGTACCTTCTGTTCCGGCATATAACGTAACTCGGTTTACTTCAACAGCACGTTTACCACCTATTTCTGATAGTAATGCATCGTAAAACTTCTTTGACCTTTCAGCGTTTCGAGTTCCAACTATAGTGTAAGCAATCATATTGTGTTACCTCTTAATTGTTTCCAGAGTTTATCTATTATCTAGTTTGTTAACTTTGAGAAAGTTCGTTTCTTAAATGCCCCGACTTCACCCAAACTTTTGCGCCAGTCGAACTAGCAACGGCACTAATTTTTTGATCTGGGGCCAATCTCATCCAAGATTGCTTTTCGAAGATTTCATCTACAGCTTGAAATTGACCATCAAGAAGCAATATCTCTGCACCATTTGTAGCGTCTATCTGTACTTCTCTGCCTGCTTCCCATATTTCAATACGAACGTTTTCACGGTCATCTTGAAATAGTGGTATTACGGATACGCCCTCTCTAGTCTTATCGTGAACGGGCATCATTTTGTTTGTATCTAACTTCACTGAAGTTCGATCTTTTGGGTCAAATTGCGCTAGTTTGACAAATATTATGCAGCCATTTTCTGATCGCGGGGTGTGCTGTGAAGTTGGCGGGTTTCTTAGATATGACCCGGCAGGGTAGTCTCCATGCTCGTCTTGAAAAACGCCTTCTAGCACAATGAATTCTTCGCCTCCATCATGGGCATGTGAAGAGAAACGACTCCCAGCAGCATACCTGACAATTGATGTTGCACGGTCCACAACTTCATCACCAATCCTTTCAAGCATTTTTCTTTCGACTCCTCTCATGGGTGATGAGATCCACTCAAGGCTATTGCTATGTAAGGTGACATTTTTTTGGAAATTCTCATTTAATTTCATATTCCCTCCTCAATGTCTGTTTAAGTAACAGACGGCTATGGGCAATAAGGGCTTACCTATCTATCAATAGGTAGTTATATTAAGCCTAGCACTTAAGTTTGTAAACCCCTATCTTATAAGGGTAAGAAATGGAGTTATTAAATGTCAGAATTAAATATGAGAGACAAGATCTTAAATGCGGCAGAAAATCGCGTTAGATCAAAAGGTTATCATGGTGTTAGTTTCCGAGATATTGCCAATGAAGTTGGTATAAAAAGTGCGAGCGTGCATTACCATTTTCCAACTAAAGATGCACTTATGGAGGCTCTAGTCGCTAAATATTCTTTGGCGGCAAAAGACACATTGTCAGTGCCATTAGACTATGCAGATGCAATATGTAAAGTCGCGGCCCTATTTAAAAAATCTCTACTTGATGACAGGCTAAGCTGCCTTTGTGGAATGTTTGCTGCCGAGCACGATGTCTTACCAGAAGAAGTACAATCTGCTACCGCATCTTATTTCGAAATGGTTTGTAAATACCTTAATAGTGCTCGTAATTCAGATACTGAAGGGCCTTTACCTATTGTGGTCATATCTAGTTTGGAAGGGGGGTTGATTCTCTCAAGGTCTTTGGGTGAAGAGGAAATTTTGAACAAGGTAGTGGAAGAGCTGCTGAGTTTTTCTAAAAAATAATAAGCATTAAGGCCTCTATAAAAGGGGATAGAATCAATTTTGGGATATTTATAAAATATGAGTCCTATGGCTTATGAAAAGCAAATGGCGTAAACCAACTGAATGTTCGCCGATAAGGTGGAACTCCAAGTTGTGTTAAGCGTGAGAACAGTTGCATCACGCCCTGTTCTTTAGACGCTCGTAAGCTGTTCCTTTTATGTACACCGAGGCATTGACATGTGCCTTGTTAGATATTGGAGTGGGTGAGCCATAATATAGAAAGCACTGGTCGTTCAGATGGGCTATCCTATTTCATTACTGATTGGGAGTATCTGATGTCACTAACTAAGTTGATTCAACGTGTTAGAAAAGGCGAGAAAACGATAACCGCTCATGAACGTAAAGAAAGGCTGATCAGGGCGCGTATCCTCGATACTGAAGGATGCTTTGACACTCAGTTTATCCCCTCACGCCAAGCACCATCAGACTCTAAAAAATGAGGCCGCATTAGAAGGGGGGGTGAATCGTTACCAGTTTGATAGATACCTTTCATCCATAGAATGAGTATAACGATGACAATGCCAATTGATGACTTTCTTGAAGAGGCGCAGATTCCAGCTGATGCCCTGACTAATAGAGCAGTTTATATTCAGGTAGTGCGCCGAGGAATCCCTGGCACGGCTGTTAAAGTGGGGGCAAAGCTAATCAGTCGTAGTTTATTCATTCGCTTGTTTAACACCAGTTCTTCAAACCTCAGCCGTTTTTATCGAAAGAAATCTTTAAGCCCCAGCGATTCAGAAAAGGTTTTGGATATATTTCGTGTAACTACTCAAGCTATTAACTTGTGGGATGATAAAGAAACAGCTATTGAATGGTTGCACACTCCGGTTCCGGCTCTTGCTGGGGATACACCTGTTGATTTATTCGATACATTTGACGGTCGTAACTGGGTACGAGAGGTATTAAGGAAAATCAAATTTGGTGAATATTGTTAATGGATTGTTGTAAAACCATGTATCAGTTCGTTATGGCGTCAACGCCAATATAGGTTCTCATCCCGAGGCCTAGCAGATTGCCTTCAGCTTGTGACCTTAGCCCCATTCTAGTGATCAGTATTAGATCTCACGAGTCACCTCTATTCCTAAGCAACCTCATTTCGATTTTTTTATCTGCGCTTAATCGAAAAGTCGATCTGCCTCTCCAAAGACGAGATATCAATACCAAGATTATTGGCAAGATCAATGGTTGAAAGTGCTCCCGGGTTTTTCAGCCGTTCTTTTTTGCGTTCAGCTAATTCGGTTACCTTGTTTTTGACGAGCTCTAGCTGTTCTGGTGTGAGTTGTTCTAGCCAGGATGTGAGTTCAGGATTCATCGAATTTACGTACTAATTGTTGGGTAAAACCTTATGCAAGGAGCTCATGTTGCTTGCTGGTTAGGTGCCTAATTGTACTCGATTAGTTACTTTTCTAGGGAAAAATCCCCTTTTGAGGTTGCGTAGTCCATTCCAACCGCAATTTTGGCGGTTCAATCGAACTAACCCTTTCAGAAACCCCATTAACCTGTATGCAGAACAGATGATTGTTCTGGTGACCCATCGTCTTAGTGATTATTGGATAGCAGAGCTATAGGTACAAAGGTGGGTCGATATGTCGAATGATTGATTGCTCTTGTTTCTAATCAATTGGAAGTTTTATGGAGAGTTAAATGGTAATAGTTAGCTTAGCAGTAGAAGAGGAAAATTTAGTTTCAAAGTTTGAGTTAGTAGGGAGTTTCATGGATGAAGAAACTCGTTTCAGATACATGATTAATGCATGCACTAACCAGATTAATCATGTAGTTGATGAAGTGTATTCGCAATTGGATGTTCAAGGTTACGTAACTACTGAAGAGTTAGCCGTAAATCTGTCCTCGGTTATTTCTGGTCTGTACCCCGACTTTCAACCAGGCATACATTGGGCCCGTTTGATCTTATTGATGAGTGTCGCTCGTTTCTCGCGGAAGAATGGGATCAATCACTAATTAACGTTGGCTTAGAACTCGGCTGGTTTGTACTCACAGATGAGGGAAGGGTCAGCCTTGCCCCTTCAGACTCCTAACACTGGAAAAGTAGTTTTTTGGTAACCAAGAAAAAATCTACTGCTTCGAGTTGTGCCGTATCATTCTCTTATTTAGGGAATGGTGCGGCTGTCATGACTGTAAATGCTTTCAAGATAGCGAGTTTCATTAGTAGAATTTATTAAAAGGGGTAGCGGTACCTTGATATCTTGAAAATTTGAAGAAAAAATTTTCACATGGTTAAGCGCCTTCCGTGTTTTACACGGTCAATCGATCAAACCTCCGTGTCTAGTCGTTCAAACTGATAAGTACATATCACTTCAAAGGAACTAACGACTATGACTTGTCTTGAACATCCTAACTGCAACGTCGCAGTATTTATCTTACCCAAGCCGCTCTCTAATGCTGTTAGCCAGATTGGTTACACGATGAAGGCTTTGAAAGAAACCAGTAACAACTCCATTACTCGTTTCTCAGAAGTACTTCAGACCGCACATAACGAATTTGATCCATCTCCTGATATCACCTTCTCGGTAGTTTGGGTGCCAGATCTTTCAAGTACCATTGATCCTGGCTTGCTTGACAGCAAACGTTTAGCTCACGGTGGCGCATTCGTAATTAAAGCTAACCGCCCACTCAATGAAGGGGAAATGGCGATCCAATGCTCACGTATCCGTGCGATTGGGGAAATCATGTCACCTACACCGGATATGGAATCCGGTGGCACAGAATCTGACTCTTCGAATGAGATAAAAAGCTTTATAGAGGAAGAGTTAGTTCGGGTGTTTATTGGAGCTTCGGAAAAGATACTTCATGGTTTTTTCTTTGCCGTTTTCTTCGATACAAGTCCATTTCTGGAGCCATTCCGGGTCGATATTGAAAAGTACATTGAAAACTCTGAAAGTACGGCGAAGGTCAACGTTTGCGGCAATCTAGCTGGGCATACTGCCACCCCATGCTTTATAAGTTTGAATGCTCTTTCGTATGAAGAAGGTTCCTCTCATCTTTTTCCCAAAAATAAAATCGATGTGCAAATTCCGACAGAGAAACAGTTAGTCGATATTCTGAATCAATGGCTTTCTGAGGGGCAAGTTCAACTTCCAGTGACTGTATGTGAAGAAGAAGTAACGAAGAAACTCGAGTATAAAATTGAGCAATGAAATCCCTCACACCTTCAATGGATGGTAAGTGTATCTATTGGATTCAAACTGCTCGGTTCTCGATTCCAGTGGGTCAGCAACCCAAAGGAAAACAGAATGAAGGCGAGTTCATAACTGTTTCTTATATTGGCATTTTTATCATTGGTTAATTGCACTAGCACCATACTACGCGAATCCCACTGTCCCCCTTCAAGCTCATATGAGGGGGGGCGGTACGCTAAATGCTCGGTCTGAGCTACTGCGTCAATTTCTTCATCGAGCATTCCAAGGGCTTTAAACAAGCCATGATTGGGTTTCGTGTTTCCAGAGTACTCAACCTTTAATCGACTTTTTGTAACACCAAAACGGCTCATGACATTGTTAAGAAACTCAGCCTGCTCAGTCACTGATATGCAAATGACACGCCGTGCATTTATCATTGAAAGAACTGATGTAAATTCAATATCGGTATCTTCGTCGCCGATATCCTCACGCGACAACCAGCTCTCTCGCTTCATTGGAGAAATGTAACGCAACAGTGGATATCCTTCAGCCGGCTCCCTCATCCAGCTTCCATTGCTCCCCTTGAAAACCATATACCCATTCAATTTATAAAACTGATCGTGGACTAGGTGAGCAAATTCTAACGGAAGGCCAGAATTGGTTGCCGCGCGTTTAACGCCACTTGCGCTAGGTAGCGAGAACAAAAATTTTGATATGGTTCCAAGCGTAGGTTTGTCTTCGTCTGTTTCGCTTAGCGTATCCAGAATTTCTGGGCGATCACAAGATTCCCAGCTTTCCGGATAAATTGCTCCCTCAAGGACGGCATTTGCAGAATCGACAGGAGTTAATGCATCAATCCAGTCGGCCAGGATGTGAATATAGTTCTTAAGCGTAGTCTGAGCACTGATGTGGCCTTGATATAGAGCGATGGCTGGCAGTGTCCGTCTAGATACCCTTTGTTCATCACCGAGCAGGATCTGTTGGACCCGCGTTTCATCAACGCCTTCTAGAATCAGTTGCTTTAAATCCGACTGGAAAGGTAGCAGTGACGCTGAATTTCGACTGGCGCCTGAGTGTCGACACCAGTGGAATACTGCGCGCGGCGATCCGGTCGCTTTCTTAATTAATTCAATTAAAAGTCTGATCAGATCATCCGCCTCGTCAGGGCGACTCAAAGGGTCTAAACCTATTCCTCTGAACAGAGATTGATGGTCATCTTTAAGATTCAGCAAGTCGTATTGTGTTAGCAGAGCGTCTATGTGCTGTTCAGCAGGCATGTCGATGTCATAAAGTTGCGGCAATACCCTACGGCTACCTGCACCTTTAAGTGGACGATGTCGATGCTGAACTACAGTTAATACCCAGCCGTACTTTGTTGTCTTAGAAATATCACAGCGCCGTAGTCCCAAAACCTCCCACTTACGGCATCCCCAGTTCAATCCCAAGCAAAGCACCGTTTGCAAAAATAACCGTTGATTGGATGGAATCTGAAGTGAGTCTATTTGGCTGGTAATCCAACCAATATCTTCATTTGATAGATATCCTGGATTTACAGATCGGTGGGCATCATCTATCTGTAATTCACTCCAATCTGGCTCCTCGGCGCCATGCTTCATCAACCAGCGGTGAAATTGTGAAATTCGGCCAGTTAAATGGTCACGCTTGCGGCCCTTTTGATATGCGCTTTCGATAATATCAGAGTAGACCTGAGTAATGTCTTCACAGGAAGCAGTTAATAGATTAATCCCGGCCGAAAGATCACGAAGGGGAATATAAAGTCGGGATAAGTAGTTCTTCAAAGTTCTCCAGGCGTACGATTCATATCGTTGATTACCTGGATTTTTTCCTACTTCTATCAGGTGTGCTATCCATTGCCCAAGTAGTTGAATGTTCCCTAGAGGAGCATGAGCTGTCTTGTTGCAAAACTTTACTAGGGCTTTAGCTGTTCGTTTACGGTTACCGACTTGAAAACCTTTAATTTTATCGTCAAGTGTCTGTTTAAACAGTTTACAGCCTTCCATATCAATATTTTCGTCATGAGCTACTTTAGCTAGAACAGGGGTAATGGTTGGCTCGTTTTTCGCCGAATTTTCTTCATTTAAACCTTCGTAGGGGGAATCACTTTCTGTGAGTGAGGGAGGAAGATAAATCTTATTCGTCCGGATGCGAAGTAAGTCAGGTATACAAAGACAGGTCGTTGGATTGTTTCCATTAAGAGCCTGCCCAACAGCAACAGGCAACTCAATTCGGTTAGCTAGATCAATCACTTCCGAAAGTAACTTCAAATACTCTTGGAGGGTAAGTGTGTGTTCTTCTTTGCTCTCACCCTGTAAAGCTGTTTGTAGAGGCGAAAGTTCCGAATAGAGCGCTTGATCCAATTTCTTTTTCCAGTCGGTCTTTTCCGAAGGCTTTGCCAATAGTAAACGAGCAGTATTTTCTGATATTGCCAGTCGCTGGACTGGTGCTCTGAAGTCAGAGGGATCAAGAGCTTCACTGTATTCGATATGGAAGTAGTTATTAAGAAAGCAAACTCTATGGTTCTTATTGGTGAATACGTCCTCTGCTAGTTTTGTGTACCCCATTCGTTTTTCTACCAATAAAGAAACCGTGCCTAAAAAGCGGCTGCGAATGGTATGGCTACCTTCAGCTGAGAAACTGGACAGTAAATTGGGTAGGACCGATTGGATCGCAGCTAATTGTTTTAGAGCGTTGATCGAACTAGAGGCAAGTTCTGGACTCTCCGATAAAATTGGTCCTGCTCGCAATCTAATCTGTGCAAGGTGATCACTACCTGAAAGTCTAACCCCGCGGACAAGGGTCGTTAGTCTTAATGCGGCATTTGGGTGTGGTAATCCTTTTTGTGTCAGTAACATTTTAGTCACTAGCTCATCAATCTCGGTCGTTTCTAATTCATCGAAAGACCGCTGTGATAGGAACTGTTTAATGTCATTGAGAGCTTGCTTTCTGGCTGCTTTTTTCGCTTCAAGTCTTTTGACTCGACGTAAAGACTCTCCAAAAGGCCGTGTTCTAATGCAGATTTCCTCTCCTAGTGTTTTTTCGACAGCCGGTACCTTGGAACAAGCATGGGAAAGATTTAGTGGGCGGAAGCCTAGTAGATCAAAAACACTATCAGATAGGTGACGATAATCATTAATATCGTCCAGCAGAGATCTTACTGATGTTGCACCGTAGGTCGCTACCTCTCTGGAGGAATGACCCATCCAAGCAGAAGCAACCTCGTGGTCTATGCCAGCTTCCAAAAGTCGTTGATAGAACCTGTGCCGTAAAGCGTTGGCTGGGATTTCTAAATTAAACAGTTCACTGTCGAAAAGGGAACGTCGATGGATGGGTCGAACTTCAAGATTGTCAGATAGATAAAAGAATAGAGGAATTTTTTGCGAAGCAGCCTCACCGGAAAGTAGTGAAGCGATCAGCGATGTCAGCTCATTGTTTTCAACCAGACTTTCAAGTGTGGACAGATGCTCGATATATTGGGAAAGAACAGTCACGGCTTCTGAGGGTAAGGGAACAATTCGGCCAGTATGAAGATGGTCATCTGATTTGTCGTTTAGATACACGATCTTTCGAGAGAGATCGAAATGGGTTAACGATTCAAAAGGATCCAGTATCGGTCGTCCTCCGGTTGCCGCAAGGAGAGCAACGACAGTGTACCGACAGATCAAATTGTGGCTGCGAATAGGGTCATCCCCATAATCCGATTCCAAAATTCGTATCGCTCGAGCGACTCCACTAGATATTTCTTCATCTGAGAAGGAGCATAAAGAACCTAATAAAGTAGGATCGTTATCGTCGCGCGGACCCATTTGGAGTTCTTGATCGTAAAAAGGGCGGACAGTCGAATGTTTCCAAAAAGAGTAGCTAACTGAAGCAGCTAAACCTTGCCTGGGGTTCGATGAGATTAAGCTCGCAAGATCGGGCTGCCGCACCTTTTCGAATACTACTTGGGACATCCAGTTCGCTATTTTTCCGCTTGTTAGGCGAGGGAAGTGTTGCTTAGCGATAAAATTAAACCAGACTTCGATTTTATCTGGAGAGACTGATGCCCATACATGCGCCAAACGCTTAGGCTCATCGAGCGATTCGATTGACGTATCGCTCGAAATATGAGCTTCCTCCAGAATAGAAATGAACTCATCAGATAATTCCAGAGCCCATATTTCCTCGAACGAAGAGATGCGAGATAAATGGGTTTCATTTGGATGCCAAGCATCATGACGAGATGGGCAAAGGCGGTGAAGACGAGATAAATCTTCTGATAATCTCCATTCATTGTCCGCTAGGTTTTCAATTGAAAAGTCGAGTACTTGGCGCAAAGTTCTGCTGCAGTACAACCCTAAAGAAACAAATAAAGCCCCAAGCCTTTCCCTTAAGTCAGACCCACTTAGAGCTCGTTCAATCCAGAAAAACAATGCGTCGATTTCTGCAGGGTTGGGTTTATCCCAAGACCACGGCAAAAACATCAAGTGCTCAGCTGTAAGCAATCGAATACTGTGGATGGACAATCGTTCTTGCAAAGGATTTGGTGGGGGATCTATCAGTACGAAATTGGTATCGGGATCCTCCAAGTCTAAAGCATCTGAGTCGTTACCAGCGTTTGGGTAGTCGAATGATATCCAAGGGTTAGAACCTGATGTTTGGTCAGTTGGTAAAAGCCCAGAAATCATTCCCGGAAAGGAATTTGACGCATTCCTTGGGCCTGACGAAGTCTGTGTGTTGACCAACTCTGGAGACGGACAAACTTCCCCAGCAGCAATGCGGGTGAGATATCGGCATAGTTCCCTTAATTCTTTCGCCCCATTTTCTTTTAAGATTCTACCGGCTCGGTTAGCTAGTAATCTACCGTACAGCAAAAACGGGGCTTCTACTTCTTCAGACCAGTTAGACTCTATCTCTCGGAGTATTGGATCTAACTTACTCCACTTGCGCTTTTGCTGTTTTGATAAGAGAGATTTCAGAACCCTTTCGATGTTTTCGTCTTTCTTACATCCGTATTCAACGTATCGGCCCCAAGCTTGAACAATCAGCCACAGAAGAAAACGAGCGCGTTGTTCAGAATAAGAATTTCCGAGGGAAATTAAGTTATAGAAACTGCAGAAATTATTGTTAGACGAGATTCGTGTGTTACCAACATGATCACCTTCAAAGTTCTTGTGGATTTTGGAGTCTGTGATCAGAGAAACGAAATCGTCGATGTCTAAAAGAGTATCGGAATCAGCGAAACCATTGATTAAACCATCACCGACTTTCAGCTTTAAGAAATAGCGGAAGTTTCCAATAACTTGTCCTACTTCATCTACTCCGCAAAGATCTGCAAGGGTTCTAGCAGCTTGCTGAAGTCCGGCTTTATTGAGCCAAGAGTGAAGTGTAGAATAATCTCGTATGCTTCGCGCTAGTGACATTGGCTAGCTCCAATGATTGATGACTTAAGGTCAAGAATTCTGTGCCGCCTAAGAAATCAGTTGTGCCACATAACACGTCATTAATGGTGTTAAATCACCATAACTACTACAGGCATTAAAGTTCCTAAGCTCCCTATCCATCAATGATATTGGCACTTGTTGCACTTTAAGGCAACTTTATGTTGCCTTAAATATCTCACTCTCATAACC
>JBOEGV010000079.1:0-21647 GCA_050633605.1 Neptuniibacter sp.
GGGAGGTCATAGGTGTTCTGGGAATCGGTCATGACATCACAACACTTCATGAAGCTCAGCAACAGCTCAAGCTTTCTGCCAGTGTATTTGAGCACGCAACCGAAGGCATCATGATTACAGATGCCACTGGCGTTATCATCGACGTCAATCAGGCCTTCACTAAATTAACGGGATACGCAAAAGAGGAAGCCGTCGGGAATAAGCCTAATATTCTGAAATCCGGCTACCATTCAGAAGCCTTCTTTGCCGCCCTGTGGGATAGCGTAACCAGTGTAGGTTATTGGCGAGGCGAAGTGAGGAACAGAAACAAAGCCGGTGAAATTTACACCGAGCTTCTCAATGTTGCTGCGGTTCAAAATGATGACGGGGAAACAACCCACTTTGTCAGTATTTTCTCCGATATTACGCAACTGAAAGAGCATCAGCATGAGCTCGAACATATGGCTCATTATGACTCTTTAACCCAACTACCTAACCGGGTGCTGCTTTCAGACCGCCTGCAAACCGCAATCAAAACCTGTATACATACGGAAAAATTGTTGGCCGTTGCCTACCTGGATCTGGACGACTTTAAACCCATCAATGACCGCTATGGTCACGATGTCGGCGATCTGCTTTTGATCGATGTATCCCGCAGGCTTTTAGATACCTTAGGTGAGGCTTGTGACATTGCCCGACTGGGCGGTGACGAATTCGTGATTCTGATACAAGAACTGGAACACGTTACGCAGTGTGAAGTCATTCTAAGCAATACCATCGCTGAGCTATCGCAACCGTTTCTTATAAATGGTCATTTACTGAACCTGTCGGCTAGTATCGGGGCAACTCTGTTCCCAGAAGACAAATCAGACGCTGACACGTTAATTCGCCACGCTGACCAAGCGATGTATACCGCAAAACAGGCGGGTCGAAACCAGTTTCATTTTTTTGACCCAGAGATGGATCGCCTCGCCCAGAACCAACAAAAAGCACAATGGGAGATACGCGAAGCTCTAAAGGAACACCAGTTCGTCCTTTTTTATCAACCTAAAGTGAATCTGAGTACGGGCGAGGTAATAGGTCTGGAAGCCCTGATTCGCTGGGACCACCCTACCCGAAAATTATTGCCTCCAGATAGTTTCCTGCCTCAAATAACCGACCCCATGCTTGCGGCGCGTTTAGGTGAATGGGTTTTGCATGAAGCAGTTACACAGCTGCAAGTATGGCGTTCCGCTGGTATGGATCTTTCGGTCAGTATTAATATCTCTGCTGAGCATTTACAGAATGAAGAATTCCCTTATCAGTTATCCCAGTTACTCTCAATCAACCCTGACCTTCCGGCAGAGAAGATTGAGCTAGAAGTGCTCGAAACGGCGGCATTTGAGGATATTGCCCTGGCCGCAGAGATCATCTGCCGCTGTCAGGCATTGGGGATTAGATTTACGATTGATGATTTCGGGACAGGTTATTCATCGTTATCCTACCTCCGTAAAATTTCTGTAGAAACCGTGAAAATCGACAAGAGCTTTGTAATTGACATGCTGGACGATGCAGAAGATAAAGCCATAGTCGAAGGCATTGTGGGACTGGGAAAAGCCTTTAACAGAAACATTATTGCGGAAGGAGTAGAAACCCCTGCTCATGGTCGCATGCTCCTGCAACTGGGTTGCCATTTAGCCCAGGGTTACGGTATTTCCAAACCTATGCCCGCAGACCTGGTTCCAGATTGGGTGGCGAACTTCAAACTATCGGATGAATGGCACTGATACGCATACTTACTCAACAGGAAAATCAAAGTACTTATCTGGATAAGGCTCACCTTGCAGAGTAAAGTGCCACCACTCCTGCTGAAAAGGCACAAAACCATTCTGAGTCATAACCCGCTGTAACAGCATTCTATTGGCTCGTGCTTCGGGATTAATCGTTAAACAATCAAACCAGGATTCCGGGCCAAAAAAATCGAATGCAGTACCCATCCCCAACTCTTGACCACTCTTCAGATCAACAATAGTCAGGTCTACCGTACTGCCACGACTATGACTTGAATGCTTTACCAGATAGCCCTGTTTAAATAGATCGCTACGTTCAATACTTGGAAAATACTGTTCCTTTGTAAAACAAGGCCCAGTGAATTCACACCAACTGATAAAATGGTCAACTGCACGCTGTGGGCGGTAAGCATCAAAAACTTTTAATCCGAGCCCGAACTCTGCAAGTTCATGCTGGACTCTCTGCAACGCAACAGCGGTAGGTTTGGTTAGCAGACAGATATCCTGGTCATAGCCGTGGATACGTTCACCGATAAAGTTGTCTCCGGTAAAGTACTTCAGGTCTATCTGGATCGCAGGCTCAATCTCACTGAGGTCGACGAACAAATCAGTTCTACATATTTCAGACAATGTGTTCCGCCTTCACTTATTCTCGAGCCAGATCAGGCTCGCCATACGCCCAGTTTGCCCATCACGACGGTAGGAAAAGAAATGCTTATCGTCACTGTATGTGCACATGTCACAGCCAGTAATGTTTGTGACTCCGGCAGACCGGAGCCTTAATGTTGCCAGTTGGTAGATATCTGCCAGGTGCTTGTCATTTTTACCAACGACAGGAACAAACGCAGCCTGCGCTTCAGTTTGTTTGCTGACAAACTGTTCAACAACCTCTTCTCCCACCTCAAATGCCTCTGGACCTATAGCAGGGCCGAACCAGACACAAACCTCTTCTGGATCCGGAAACACTTTCAATGTTTGTTCTAACACACCATCCAGAAGCCCTCTCCAACCGGCATGAGCCACTGCGACTCTCGTTCCAGCAGAATCAGCAAAGAAAACTGGTAAGCAGTCTGCGGTCATAACCACGCACGCAAGACCCTGCTCATCGGTCCAACAGGCATCCGCTGTGCGGCAGACATTATCCGGTTGGGCTTTAATCACTTCGGTGCCATGAACCTGGCTCAACCATTGAGGTGCTTTATCTAAACCCAGATTTTGCAATAAGTGCGCTCGGTTCTGCTCAACCCGAGCCTTATCGTCATCAACATGATCGCCCAGATTCAAACTAGCAAACGGCGCTGAACTGTAACCACCTAAGCGGGTGGTAGTCAGCGCTTTAACATTTGCCGGAGCGTGCCACTGAGGTGTTATAAAGTGCACTTACAGATTATCCATATCATTCGTATCTGAATCGTCCTTCAGAACTTGGAGCAACGCCTGAAAGTCTTCAGGCAGGTCGACTTCCCATGACATTAACTCACCCTTCTCAGGATGATAAAGCTCAAGCTTCTTGGCATGCAGAGCCTGACGTTTAAAGTTCCGGAGTGCCTCTATCATCTCATCGCTACAATCTTTCGGCAGCCGGAATCGGCCACCGTAGAGCTGATCGCCCACCAGAGGGTAATTAATATGAGACATATGGACACGGATCTGGTGAGTTCTTCCTGTTTCCAGTTTTAATCGGATATGAGTATGAGCACGTAGCTTTTGTAGTACCCGATAATGGGTTACCGCTTCTTTACCTACACCGACAACAGCCATTTTCTGGCGATTTTTGGAATGGCGACCCATAGGTTCATCGACAATGCCGCCACCGGTCATCACCCCATGAACAATCGCCTCATACTCACGTCCCATGGAACGATCCTGTAACTGATCAACCAGATCGGTCTGTGCAGCAATTGTCTTAGCGATGACCATTAAGCCAGTGGTATCCATATCCAGACGATGCACAATACCGGCTCGAGGCACCTGAGCAATATCGGGGCAATGATGCAATAGAGCATTCAACAAGGTGCCATCCCAATGTCCTACTGCAGGATGCACAACCAAACCCGCCGGTTTATTGACAACCAGAATATCCTCATCTTCATACACAATATCCAGAGGAATATCCTGGGGTTTATGATCCTCAATGACCTCAAGTTCTGCTTCGATCTCAACAGTCTCACCCCCAAACAATTTATCTCGGGGCCGCTTTACTTTTCCATCAACGGTTAAATAGCCATTTTTGATCCACCCCTGTAAACGGGAACGGGAGAAATCCGGGAATAACTGAGCTACGGCCTGATCTAGACGTTTTCCGACAAGCTCATCTGAAACTATTGCTTCTAGTTGTATAAGGTCTGACATGAAATTGAATAAGAACTTTGTGCAGAGTCTGTTAACAGGCTCTGTGAGTTGTGTTTAAATAGGCCGTTAAATTTGTCTGGCCTTTACTGATGTTCAGTATAACTGTTCAGGCCTGAGACTACACCGGGATTCATAATAAAGATGCGCATCACCAGATTAGTAGCTATAACGCTTTTAGCTTTCGGTATTTCTGCCTGCTCATGGTTTGAAGACAACAAAATCATACCGGACGTACCTGAGCAACAGTTATATAAAGAAGCTATCCAAGCGATGGATGAGACAAATTATGAGGTTGCTATTGAAAAGCTGCAGCTCCTTGAGTCTCGCTATCCCTTTGGACGGTATTCCGAACAGGCGCAGTTGGAACTTATTTTCGCATATTTCAGCAATTATGAGCCAGAAGCTGCAAGAGCCGCTGCTGATCGTTTCATACGTTTGCACCCTAATCATGAAAATATCGATTACGCTTATTACCTCAAAGGCCTGACCGCCTTTGAGCAAGATATTTCCTGGATTACACAATACCTTCCTGTGGATGAAACACAGCGCGACCCTGGCGCAGCCAGAGACTCTTTTGAGAGCTTCAATATGCTGGTAACCCGCTACCCCAATAGCCAGTATGCTCCAGATGCACAGAAGCGTATGGTGTACCTGAAAAACCGTCTGGCGGCATATGAAGTCAACGTTGGCAGGTACTATATACAACGCGAAGCGTTTGTAGCCGCCGCCAATCGTGGTCGCTATGTCATTGAAAATTTACAGGAAACACCTGCGGTTCCAGACGCCTTGGCAGTCATGGTTGAAGCATACAGCTTGCTCAGCCAGCAGGATCTGTCAGACGATGCCTTCGCGGTCCTTCAGTCAAACTTTCCAGCTTACAAATATCAACCGGTATACAGGGGCGAGAAAACACTGTTTGATGCCGCCACCTTTGACTTTTTCAACGATGCCAATGAAGCACCTGAAGTCAGTCCGGTCCGCATGCAAGGCAGTTCTTCGCAATCCTCTCAAAGCAAAGAAGAAGGTCGTTCAATTTTCAGCAAAATCACCTTTGGCATTTTTGATGATGAAGAAGCCAGCAAGCCTGAATAAGCACCAAAAAGGCACCATTTAGGTGCCTTTTAAACGCCCTCTTTCTTTTCTTCCAACTAAAGCAAATTTACCCCTTTTCACCCTCACCTTCATTTGCATACAATGATTATAACTAACAACAGCAAAGAGAAAGATAACGATGCTGGCAGAAGATATCGTCAAAGAGATGCAGGTTCAACCTGAAATCAATCCAGCTGAAGAGATTGCTCGCAGAGTCAACTTCATCAAAAACACTCTTAAAAACTCGGGTTTAAAGCACCTTGTTTTAGGCATCAGTGGCGGTGTGGATTCGTCAACCTGTGGCAGACTAGCGCAATTGGCGATCGACACCCTGAATCAGGAAGAAACAAGTACCGAATATAAATTCATAGCTGTACGCCTGCCCTACGATACGCAGAAAGATGAAGAGGATGCTCAAATAGCTTTATCTTTCATTCAACCCAGCGAGAGCATTGCTATTAACGTTAAACCAGGGGTTGACGGTATTCATAGCGAAGTACTCTCTTCTATTGCTAAAACTGATCTTCATGAATCGTGCGAGCACGCTATAGACTTCGCCAAGGGTAATGTAAAAGCCAGGGCTCGAATGGTTGCTCAGTACGAGGTTGGCGGCATTGTTGGTGGCCTGATTCTTGGAACGGATCATTCCGCAGAGAACATTACCGGTTTCTACACCAAATGGGGTGACGGCGCATGTGACCTTGCTCCCCTTTTCGGGCTGAGTAAGCGTCAGGTTCGATTATTAGCCAAAACATTGGGCGCACCATCCCTGCTAGTAGAAAAAACGCCTACAGCCGATTTAGAGTGCCTGAGTCCGCAAAAAGAAGATGAGCATGCCCTAGGGCTGACATACGATCAGATAGATGACTTTCTGGAGGGCAAAGTTCTGGCACCGGAAATATCCGAGCGGATCATCGGCATTTACCTTAAGACTCAGCATAAACGGACCCCCATCCCAACTATCTACGACTAGTTTACTGAGGGTTCGCTCTGAAATAAAAAAGGCTGGAAATTTCAGCCTTTTTTATTTCAGAAATTCAGCGGTCAAGCCTGTATGCCTCTGGAGGAATAATCGGATTACGTTCCAGTATTATATCCGCCAGTAAACGTGTCGATGCCGGAGCAAGAACCAAACCGTTACGATATTGTCCGGCATTAACATACAGGTTTTGCAGAGTTGGCACTTCCCCTATATAAGGGATGCCTTCCGGGGAACCCGGCCTCAGCCCCGACCAATGATGTTCAACCGGATATTGTTTAAGCGCAGGTATAATATCTATCGCAGTGTCATATAGAGATTTGGCCGCCTCTTCAGTGGTTTGTTTAACAAAACCTATGCGCTCCAGAGTGCTGCCGACAAGCACTCGACCATCATTTCTGGGGATAACATAACGCCCCCCCTTAAGCACAACCCGGTTCACTACACCCGGCACTGCCTTGAACAGCATCATTTGACCGTGCACAGGCTCAACTGGTAGCTCAATATCAAGCTCTTTGAGCAAGTCACCACTCCAGGCACCTGATGCTATAACGGTCTTGTCTGCATATAAATTGCCTTGCGAAGTTTTAACACCGGCAATTTCACTGCCTTGCCGTATAAAGCCCATAACTTCTTGATTTTCTAGTAATTCGATATTTGGAAATAGCTCCATACTTCGACGCAGAGCTTGCCCTAAACGCGGGTTACGGATGCTACATACCTCTGGCATCCAGAGCCCCTCACCCAAACCCGGAGTGAGTTCTGGCTCTTTCGTATACAGGAATTCTGCTTCCACCTTTCTAAGTGGTCGGTGAACCCTCTCCGCCCAGGCTAACGCCTCATCCTGATCCTCTACGGCCACCATCAGCATACCTTTCTGGCGCAGCTCAGGATCAAGACCGGTTTCTTCGATTAACTCTGCGGTTAGGTGTACATAACTGCTCTGAGACCAGGTCGCAAGCTGAGTGACAGCCTCAGGATAACGCCATGGGTATAGAGGGGACACAATACCGCCACCCGCCCAGGAAGATTCCTGAGCACAGTTTTTACGGTCGATAATGGTAACTTTTACGCCGAATGCGGCAAGCTCGCGCGCCAGCATCATTCCTATGACACCGGCGCCTATGATTATTGTCTTGGGCATTAGGGTTTTCTTAATAAAACAGGCTCATTTCTAATGTGTCAGACATTCTGCACTTCTATCCGCAACATAGAAAACAATTCCCGTTACGTTAGAGTTCTGACCATTATAGTTAAAGGAGTCCGTACTACATTCAGCATCACTGTTATGAGCAGAGAAGGTAACCGTAGCATCCGTTGTTGACCCCGTAGGTATATCCGAAATAGTACAGCTAAACGCCTCACCTGCAGTTTGAGACAAAGTAGGATTAGCAATTGTACCCACAGAAGCTGTACATAGAATCGCATAATCCTTACCTGGGGTTGAATCATGATAGATATTACCACTCAGAGTAATAGAGTATGTGGTCCCTCCTGCTCCTGCTCCTGATACCGTAACCGTCATTGGATTATAAGTACCATCCACCCAGGTTCTGGTAGTTGTGATCCGGTTATCCTTCTCCTGGTAGTTACTTGGAGCATCGGCACTGAATGAATTACCCAGAATGCCGGTATTACCCTGAGCCACTGAAGCCGGAACAGAGGTCGTGCCTAGAGCAACTGCCTCAATAAGACCACGGGAATAATTATCAGCAATGGCCTGATTACTGACAATAGCAACGGTATCATCATTAGAAGACCATTCACTTAATTCAGATGTATTGATTTCGTTAAAGGGAATGTACTGCAACATGGTGTTTTCGCTGATAGACGCCGCGTCCAGACCCAAAAGATAATCGGCCAGACCCACAACTGTTGTAGGGTCATCCAGATAGATGGCTCTGGACAGGGCTTGATCATCACCGGTTGTATCCAGAGTAAGCTCAGGCGTTGTGGTTAACGAAGGCTTAGCCGCAGAATTTTTTTGAGCAGTCGCCGCGGAAGCTGCCAAGTCAACATTATACAGGTGCCACTTCACATAATCCTGTACATAAGATACATAATCCGTCAGGCCAGAAGCCCCACTGACAAGGTACGTGCTGGGTACTACGTTAACCTCCAGCAAACGCCAGTCCTGAACCAGTTGGTAAAAACCATTAATTCTTTTAAAACGGCAGGCTTCAAGATAATCTTCACCATCTCCTGCCACGGCAAGTGTTAGGGGATCCGTTGCATCATTGGTGACCTTGTAATGTCGATGATCTTCGCCATCTGCGGCATTACCCGCATCCGGGCTATACTTCACCGTTGAATCTGCTGAGTCATGGTGGTTAGTACAGCAGCGTTCACAATAATCCGATTGAGAATTACCGCCGCCCAAACTGCCTTCAGTACCAATACCTCCACTTACCGCCCGGCCCGTATGCTCAACAATTGTACCAAGGGAATTGTCGTATTCCTGATAGGCCGGTGAAATCACGGTATCGTGTGCTGTAGAGAGGTTACAAATACAGTTGACCGTTAGGTAGTCTTCCTGCACCAGTTTAAATTCCGTACCTGTATCATCGTAAGTAATGGTTTCAAAGGTAACTTCAGTACTGTAATCCTTGTGCGCCACCTCTGGTACGGGTTTTGTGGTCTCTTTCTTTTTCCCGTCACCGACATCTATGGCCACCACTTCAGGTGCCACACCGGGAGTGTAATCTACTTTAGGTTCTGATCCACCCAAACTGGAATCATTGAATGACAGGGCAGACGCCTGAGGGTCAATACCACCAATGATTGTGGACAGTGATATACTGCCGGCTTGCGGTTCAGTCCAGCTTACTGTCACAGTAATATCTTTATAAGTTTCAGTAGGAGAACCCGTTGCGGCAGAAGAGAACCCCGCACCAGAAGCAGCAAAGTCGGTTACATCCCAATCCACTACAAAATTATAGCTAGCAATGCCCGAAGAAACCGTTACAGCAGCAGACGCCGTTGCAATATCTGTAAAAGAGGAGGCACCGCCAGAAAGAGTATCGAAGCCACGCAGGTTTTCCAGTGTACGCTCCGCCAGAGTGGTTGCAACGGCTCTCTGATCTGATTCAGAAGTGGTTTGTAAAAACGTACTGGAAAGCTGAACCATTGCCAAAATACCAACAACTGCAATTACCAGCGCCATCATCACTTCAATAAGCGTAAAACCTGTTTGCTTATTAATTTTGTGTTGTATATTCATCATTGCTTTCCTAATTAAAGTCGGTCCAACTTCCTGACCTGCGTCCTAACCCAAAAAAACCACCATTATCTTCGTTTGAAATCCGATCCAATATTTTTTGGTTATATATCAGGTTGAAGCCACCATTACCTAGATCCACTTCACGATTGATAAGAACGACTCCATAAACATTAGCACCACCATTCATGGTTATGTCGTAGGTTTCAGTTAGATTATAGGTATCTGAAAACACAAAAAGTATGCCAAAAATCACACCGGTAGCGTTCATACGCACATCGCCATGCATAAACAAGATCACCGGTTTTTCATAACTGCCTATCTGTTCCTGAAATCGGCACTCAGTACCGCCATTTTCGACCCAGATCAGCGGCAAAGTGGTTGGATTACCGCCACCATCATAAAACTGATCACCAACAGTCGCGCCAGCAGCTCTGACTTCTGCACAAGTCATCGGCTCTGCATAAGCATTCATAAAGGCTTCCCAGTCAGCTCCGGGCTGCCCGAAAAGATTCTCGAACGTATCCGGAATATTCGCGTCCGCTATAATATCAGGACAGTCCGAGGGGAAAGTTGTATCTTCGCGATTACAGAGGTTCTCGGTATTATTATCACAACTACAATCATCACAACGGATAAAATCAATTACACCGTCGCCATCTTCATCCACTGTCGCATCCCAGCCACCTGGCGGAATCCCCTGGTTATAGAATTCGTCATAGCTACAGGTCTGCCAGGTACCAGTGGATGCATCTACCGTAGTTTCAACCCATGCTGAAACTTTAACACCCGTACCAGAACCATTGGGGTTGGTTACAATGGTAAATCCACCATTGGGTGGGAAATTACCGTTACTCATCAACGGCGGCAATTCACCAAATGCGGTCAAGGGAAAACGACCATAGGATTCTGTTACATTCGCCTGCCCGGTATTATCGATTGATTCCCCAATCGCCTGAACGGTCATAACCCCTCCGCTTTCGAAACCCCGAACAGAGACACTGGCGTTGCTCAACATGGGAACGTCATATACTGTACCATCGGCCCAGCTGGCACCGCTTACCTGAACATTTATTGCACCAAAATCCAGTCCTGCCTGCGCATTATGCAGCGCTTCTTTTGCGCGGTTAGCATTCGCTGACGTTTTAGTTTCCAACAGGCCAATTTTGGTAATGTAGATTGAAACCAGGGTAATCAGGGCCAAAAGCACAACAGTGACGAGCAGAGTAGCCGCCCCATTTTGCTGTTTTAAATTCATTAAACTCCGTTTATACATACTTTCCCCCGAATTAATTAAATTCGTTACGTATCCTTACTTCATCTACCAATACGGTTCTTATATTGGGGTCTGATCGATTACTGCCGATGAGCGTAACCGTGATTGTTTTATTCACTGCTGTAGCAAAAGATGCCGCAGTGACTGGCGAAGTCGCAAAGCTCATTCCTTCAATTTGTATGGTATCGACATCAATCAGGCTGATCCACTGATTGGCAGCCGGGGTCCCGCAGTGTGCACCTGAAGCCAAGACGCCAGCATTAGTATACACTTCAAGATCGCCTTCCACAGAGTTCCAGCGGTAACCAAAGAAATCATCCACCGCTGAAGTGCCATCTTCAGACAGGTCATAACTCATAAACACACAATCATTTGCAACCGTGACATCAAATACCGCTATAGGTGTGGCTCCGCTGACGGCTGTTGCATGAGGGTTGATACTGACATTCGCACTGCTGTTCCAGTAACCGGCCCTGCGCATATCCCTGATCATCATATCCATAGCAATGCGGAGGTCCTGATTCAAGCGTATTCCCTTAATCGCATGAGCATGCCCACCAATGGAGGATGAGAACATGGAAATCACCATCCCTACCACCAGAAGAGACAGTACCAGAGCAATCATTATCTCTATCAGTGAGATACCCTTCTGCTTCTTTTTGATTAGCATTCGTCGTACCCCCAGGAGGCGCCCGAAACAATGCAAAGCCGGGCTCGCCCACGGTTATTTAATACGACACTCAGCGCTGTAGCTCCCTCATCAGATACAAAATTAATTGTCCCAGTAGGGGATACAGTTCCCCTGACCGGATCAAATGTCAGAACATCACCGCCCAGATTGTGATTTACACTCAAACCCGGGAAATCACCGGTAGTAACAATTCTTGTGGCTCCATCAACGGTACATCCAGCAGGTGCCGAGCAGTCACAAGTCGCTGAGGAAGCCGCATCGACCCCATAACACCACTCAACCGTATCAAGGACAACGTAGGCCTCACTGTTCTGTTTAATTGACTGTGCACGTGCGAACTGCAGATCGGATAACAAACCATGCGCAGCCCCAGCTACACGCTGCCTGTCTATCTGCTCAAAAAAGCTAGGTATACCAACACTGACAATTATTGCCAGGACCGCTATTGTGATCAGCAATTCGATGAGGGTAAAACCTTGCTGTTTTCTCCCTGATTGCATTCATTACCCCTGTAACGCAAACAAAATCCTCTGGTCCAGCACCAGAAGACTCGCTTACACTCTATTGACTAGACTTGTCTTATTTCATCTATAATACTTTACTCATCTAAGGATAGCAGTGATGGATGTTAATGTGAAAAAAATGAACAATGGTTTTACCCTGATCGAAGTCATGATCGCGCTGGCAATTGTAGGCATCATTGTTGCTCTTGCTTACCCCGCCTATAACGATTATGTCACGGAGGCCCGACGTGCCAGCGCACAGTCGATTTTACTGGATGCACAACTGAAGCAGGAACGTTACAGAAGTTACAACAATACTTATGCTGCAAATGCAGCATCATTGGCAGCAGCCAACCTCGCACTGGGTATAGACGACTATTATGTCTTTACCGCGTTTGGCTCTGGTGCTGTGTATTCAGTGGCAGCTACGGTCGTTGCAGGCTCTGTTCAAGCGGGAGATGCCGAAGGCGGGGTAGCTTGTTCACCCATGGAGATAGACCAAGACAGCACCCTGACACCTGCTGGCTGCTGGAGACAATAAGAATTAGCTTACTTCCAAAATCTGTACTTCAAAATCCAGTTTCTTGCCAGACAATGGATGATTAAAGTCTACAGATACCATTGTGTCATCAAATTCAGCAATGACTCCCGGCAGTTCACCGTTGCCGGGATCTGAGAATGAGATCACCAACCCCTGCTCCAGTTCGATGTCCTCAAACTGAGTTCTTGGCAGGTTGTGAATATTACTTGGATTAGGCATTCCGAAGGCATCTTCAGGTAAAACGCGTAGCGTTTGCTTCATTCCCTGCTCCAGACCAAACAGAGCTTTTTCAAACCCTTCGAGTAAATTGCCGTCCCCGACCGTAAAAGTAGCAGGCTCTTTATCAAAATTAGAGTCTACTATCTGCCCGTCTTCCAGTTTGATAGAGAAATGCAGAGTTACCGTTTTTCCGGGGCCAATAAGCTTGCTCATGAGTCACTCTCTTCTGTTTTCTTTCTTCTGGCCTCAAGGAACAGCATATCGATAATCAATACTGCCGCCCCTGCCGTAATTGCTGAATCAGCCAGATTAAAAGCTGGGAAATAATAGCTCTGATAATGTAGCGAGATAAAATCGATCACATAACCCTGAAAAAAACGATCAAAAAGATTACCAATCGCGCCACCCAGAATAAGTGACAGTCCCAGCCCTAACCACCAGTGATCACGCTTGGTTTTATGCAACCAGATCACAATAAATATACTCACACCCACTGCAATCAAAACGAAGAACCAACGCTGCCAACCGCCTGCATCAGACAAGAAGCTGAAGGCTGCCCCGTAATTAAACAGCAAGGTCAGATCAAAAAAGGGCAGAACCGGGTTAGGATCTGCATATTCGAGATAGGAAACTGCGATCTGTTTGGTTAAAAGGTCCAGAGCAATAACTGCAAAGGCCAGCCATAACCAGATAAGGCAGTTTTTGTTCACTGCCTTATCCACCTGCGAAGTATCCGTTACCTCAGTCATTTCAATCGCCATAGATTATGCGAAGCTGCGGCTTTCGCCATCGCCTTTAACATTCTCAACACAACGACCACACAGCTCAGGGTCATCCGAATCCTGACCAATATCATCACGGAAGTGCCAGCATCGAGGGCATTTTTCAGCAGCGCTTTTAACTACCTTAACCTGCAAGCCGTTCAGCTCAGTTGCTACCGCATCAGAGGCTTCTGAGATTGGAGCTACCGCAGCCTGTGACGTAATCAGCACGAAACGTAGCTCATCGCCTAGTTTCGACAGCAACGCCTGGAGTGACTCATCACAGTACAGCGTCACTTCCGCTTCCAGACTGCCACCGACATTACCGGCATTACGCTGTTCTTCCAGCTGCTTGTTTACTGCAGCTTTAACAACCATCACCTGTTCCCAGTAGCCAGCATCCAATGCGCTGCCTTCCGGAAGTTTATTCAAACCTTCATACCAGGTATCAAGATGCACAGAAACTGCACGTTCACCGGCCAGTGTTTTCCAGATCTCGTCCGCAGTGAAACTACAGATGGGTGCAATCCAGCGCACCAGCGCTTCAACGATATGGTACAACGCAGTCTGTGCAGAACGACGCGCCTGGGAATCCGTTGCTGCCGTGTACTGACGATCCTTGATGATATCCAGATAGAAACCACCCATATCCTGTGAACAGAAATGGGATATTTTTTGGAATACCTGAAGGAATTCATACTGATTGTAGTGTGCTACCAGCTCATCCTGTAAAGATGCAGCACGATCCACAGCCCAGGCATCCAACGCTACCATATCCTCTGGCTTAACTGTGTGTACTGAGGGATCAAATCCACTTAAGTTCGACAATAGGAAACGCGCTGTATTACGGATACGACGGTATGCATCCGCGGCACGTTTCAGAATATCCTCAGAGCAGGTCATCTCACCACTGTAATCGGTAGACGCAACCCAGAGGCGCAGGATATCGGCACCGTATTTATTCATCACTTCCTGCGGCGCAACCACGTTACCCACAGATTTAGACATCTTACGACCCTGACCATCCACGGTGAAACCGTGGGTCAGTACCTGCTTGTATGGCGCACAACCTTTGATTGCGATACCGGTTTTCAGGGAAGACTGGAACCAGCCACGGTGCTGATCGGAACCTTCCAGATACATATCGGCCGGAAATTCCAGTTGATCGCGCTGATCAATAACGGAATAGTGAGTTACACCGGAATCAAACCAGACATCCAGCGTATCCGTTACTTTCTCGTACTGATCCGCTTCATCACCCAGCAGTTCATTTGCGTCCAGATCAAACCAGGCATCCATACCGACTTTCTCAACACGCAGAGCAACCTGCTCGATCAGCTCTGGTGTATTTGGATGCAGCTGCTGTGTTTCCTTGTGGATAAACAACGCGATTGGAACACCCCAGGTCCGCTGACGAGAGACACACCAGTCCGGGCTCTGCTCAACCATCGCTTCGATACGGTTCTGGCCCCAGCTTGGGAACCACTCCACACCTTTGATTGCTTCAAGAGCATCTTTCTTAAGGCCTTTCTCTTCCATGCTGACAAACCACTGTGGTGTCGCACGGTAGATCAGTGGCGTTTTTGTACGCCAGCAGTGTGGATAGCTGTGCTGGAATTTATGCTCCAGAACCAGCTTGTTGTTTTCTTGCAACAGAGCAACAACTTTGTCATCCACTTTGTAAACGTGTTCACCCGCAAATACGCCTGCACCTTCACCCAGCACACCTGAAGCATTAACCAGATTCAGCGTGCCGATGCCATATTTGCGGCCGACTTCAAAGTCTTCCACACCATGATCGGGTGCTGTATGTACCGCACCAGTACCCGCATCCAGAGTAACGTGGTCACCCAGAATCACAGGAACAGTTCGCTCATAGAATGGATGCTGCAGTTCAAATTTCTCCAGCGCTTGCCCCTGACAACGGCCAACGATGCTGTATTCTTCTACGCCATAGCGCTGCATAGCATCTTCTACCAGCGCTTCAGCCAACAGAATACGTTCCGCGCCCTGCCCCAGATCCAGCTGAACCAACACATAATCCAACTCACCACCCAGAGAAACCGCTTGGTTAGATGGTAGTGTCCAAGGCGTGGTAGTCCAGATAATTACGGATGCTTCACCTTCGCCGCTCAGATCTTCGAATTTAGACAGGAAACCTGCCTGATCCACTGGTGTAAAACGCACATCAATTGCAGTAGAGGTTTTATCCTGATATTCAACTTCCGCTTCTGCCAGTGCAGAACCACCAACAACACTCCAGTAAACAGGCTTGAAACCTTTTACCAGATGGCCGTTTTCAGTTATTTTGCCCAAAGCCCGAATGATGTTGGCTTCGGTATCAAAATTCATGGTCAGGTACGGGTTATCCCAGTCACCAAACACACCTAGGCGGATAAAGTCCTTCTTCTGGCCTTCAACCTGACGTTTTGCATAGTCACGGCACTTCTGGCGGAAATCTTTATGGGAAAGCTTTACACCCGCCTTGCCATGCTTAGTCTCCACCTTGTGCTCGATTGGCAGACCATGACAGTCCCAACCCGGCACGTAAGGGGCATCAAAACCACTCATGGTTTTGGACTTGATAATGATGTCTTTCAGAATCTTGTTAACTGCATGACCGATGTGAATATCGCCATTGGCGTATGGAGGGCCATCGTGCAGCGTAAACTTATTACGGCCAGCACTTACTTCCCGAATTTTCTGGTACAGATCCATTTTCTGCCAATCTTTCAGCATCTGCGGCTCACGTTGAGCCAGGTTGCCTCGCATTGGAAAAGCGGTTTCCGGAAGGTTTAGTGTTGCTTTGTAATCGGTCATGGTTTTATAAATTCCGAATTAACGACTGGCTCAAGCAAAAAATGCCCGCGCCTCATCAATATCTTTAAAAATCTGTTTTTTAAGCATTTCGATACCATCGAACTTACGTTCGTCACGAATAAACTGCTTAAATTCGACAGTTAGTAACTGTCCGTAAATCTCTTGATCAAAATCAAACAGGTGTACTTCAAGCACGGGTTGCTGCCCACCCACAGTCGGCCTGAGCCCAACATTACAAACACCTTGCAGTTTGCCGATGCCTTCACCTGTAGCCTCTACCGCATAAACTCCACGCAAAGGGCACGAAAAACGATGCATTCTGACATTGGCCGTGGGAACACCCAACTGCCTGCCCAGTTTCTGCCCATGCATTACACGACCAGCAACAGTGTAGGGTCTGCCAAGAAGCGTTTGAGCTTCTTTCAGTTTATTTTTTTCAAGCACCTTCCTGACACGGCTGCTACTGATACGCTCCCCACCCATCTGATAGGTATGTGTATTCACCACAGTGAAGCCATATTTTTCGCCAGCTTCACGCAGCATCGCGTAATCGCCAGAACGATCACAACCGAATCTGAAATCATCGCCCACTACAAAATGCTTTACCGCCAAGCCTCTCAACAATAGTTCTTCAACAAACTGATCGGCCGTCATAGAGCGTAAACGATCATTGAATGTCAGGCATAGGTGACGATCTATCTTCTGAGCTTGCAACAGGCGGTATTTTTCACTAAACCGAGTGAGCCGCGGGGGTGCGTCTGCACCACCAAAAAATTCTCTTGGCTGCGGTTCAAATGTGATGACCACCGCTGGCAGGTCTAATTCATCAGCTTTTTCTTTCACCTGCTCCAGCACTTTACAATGACCTAAATGCACGCCATCAAAATTACCAATTGTTGCTACGCAACCACGGTGTTTTTCTCGCAGGTTATGCAGTCCACGAATCAGTTCCATCAGGTACTCTTAGCGCCACCTCAAAATAAACGCGGCATTATAGCTTAGATACCACTCAACCTGTACTCTCATGAAGGTCATTCGCAGATAAATACACTCAACTCAGGCATGCTTTAAGTGTTTTGGTCGCAATCCAGACAAAATAAGAACCAGTGCATATGAAATAACACCGGAAAATACCAACATTGTCATCTCCATTACCCGATCCCATAACCCCATCTGTAGCCATTGCTCAGTTGATTCCAGCGCCCAATAGATGACAGCAGCCATAACTCCATTAGCCCAAACCATACGCAAAATGTGAACCGCCCACCCAGATGACCAGACAAACACCCCGGACTTAATCAAACCGTGCAGCAATAATCCCGCATTCATGAACGCAGATATAGCCGTTGCCGCAGCAAGACCCACATGCGCAAACGGTCCGATCAGCAACAGATTAAGTGCCATATTTGCGACTGCCGCCTGAATACCAATTTTAACAGGCGTCTTTGTATCCTGACGCGAGAAATAACCCGTTGCCAATACCTTGATTAACATAAAAGCCAGCAAGCCGCAGGCATAAGCCCTTAAGCTCATAGCCGCCATCATCACATCTCGATCCGTCAGCGCCCCATAATGAAATAGAGTTATCAGCAGAGGCTCCGCCAGAATAAAAAGCGCCACAGCAGCGGGAATGCCAATTAACATCACCATCTGCATTGCCCAATTCAGAGTTGAAGAGAACTGCTCATTGGTGTTTTCCGCATGTTTTCGAGACAAACTGGGCAGAATCACAGTAGCAATCGCAATACCAAACACCCCAAGAGGTAATTCAGCCAAACGGTCTGAATAGTAAAGCCAAGAAACACTGCCCGTTTGCAGGAACGAGGCTAGCACCGTATCCAGCAGCAGGTTTATCTGCGTCACGGAAACACCGAACAAGGCCGGCACCATGAGCTTCATAACTCGCCGCACCCCTTCATCACTCCAACCCCAGGTTGGTTTAGGAAGAAGATGGATTCGCGCCATAAATGGCAACTGAAACACTAACTGAAGCACACCGGCAATCATGACCCCCCACGCTAACGCCAAGACAGGCGGATCAAATAGAGGCGAGAGGAAAACGGCCGATCCAATAAGGGAAATATTCAAAAGGACTGGAGTGAATGCAGGAACGGCAAAGCGTTCATAACTATTCAACACAGCTCCAGCAAACGCAGTTAAGGAAATTAAAAGCAGATATGGGAACGTTATCCGTAGCATTTCTGCTGCCAATTCAAACTTAGCGGCATCTCCCATATAAAACCCTGGTGCAAATACAGCGGTCAATACCGGAGCTCCCATCACAGCAAGGGCGGTGACCGTAATCAACACACCTCCGAGTGTTCCCGCAACGGCATTAACCAAATTCTGAACAGATTTCAGGTCGCGCTGAGTTCGATATTCCGAAAGAACAGGCACAAACGCCTGAGCAAATGCACCTTCCGCAAAAAGGCGCCGTAAAAAATTCGGAATTTTGAATGCAACGAAAAAAGCATCTGCGCTACTACTGGCGCCAAAATAATTTGCAACGACCACATCCCGGACCAAACCCAGCACACGCGAAAGCATGGTCATCATGCCCACAACCGCACTGGATCTAAGTAAACCCACTTTTTTCTTTGCGCTTATTTGCTGATCTGACAAAGGACTATATTTCCAAAAAACTATGAATTCAGCTCAAGAGAAACCGCATATTACATTTTCAACAAGAAAATTTCTGCTGTTTTATTGACAGCGGCGGCTCAAATATGAATAATCTCGCCTCTAATTTTTTTGGTGTGCGTCTTTTCCAAGTCCCACCAATCTATTGATTAACTAATTTTTAAGGAGCCGAACTGTGGCAAATTCCGCAGGATCTCGTAAACGTGCTCGCCAGGCAGAGAAGCGTCGCCAGCATAACGCTAGCCTGCGTTCCATGGTACGCACTTACATTAAAAAAGTTGCTACTGCTATTGAAGCAGGCGACCAGGCAGCAGCGCAAGATGCATTTAAAACTGCACAGCCTATTCTGGACAGCTCAGTAAACAAAGGCATCTTCCACAAGAACAAGATTGCCCGCACCAAGAGCCGTTTGAGCAAGCAGATTGCTGGTCTGGCTGCATAATCGCACCCAACCAGACATAAAAAAACCGGCTACTGCCGGTTTTTTTATGTCTAAATTAAGCCTGATTCCCAATTATGCCAGCACCAAATTATCTCTGTGCACCAATTCCTCTTCACCCATAAACCCAAGAATTGATTCAATCTCACAACTAGGCTTACCAATTATCTTCTGAGCAGCCTCAAAACCATAATTAACAAGCCCCCTGGCAACAATACGGCCATACTCATCGCAGATCATCACCATCTCACCACGAGAAAAATCACCCGTCACACGGCAAACACCCGTTGGCAATAGACTTTTACCACGCTCACACAGCGCCTTGACCGCACCAGCATCCAACACCAAGGTTCCACGAGCCTGCAAATGCCCAGCAATCCACTGTTTTCTTGCAGCCATTGGTTCATTTTCAGGTATTAGTAGAGTACCTAAACTTTCAGCATTACGAAGACGTAACAACACATCTTCCTCACGACCGCTGGCTATTACTGTTACAGCTCCAGATCGCGCTGCTAACTTAGCAGCTCTAACCTTAGTCGCCATACCCCCACGACCGAGCTTACCACCATCTCCAGCCATATCGTCAAGGGCAGCATCTCCTGCTCGCGCCTCTGAGATTAACTCAGCATCAGGATTGTGACGCGGATCAGCCGTAAACAACCCCTGCTGATCTGTTAGCAGAATCAGTGCATCTGCCTGCACTAGATTGGCTACAAGCGCTCCCAGAGTATCATTATCTCCAAAGCGGATCTCTTTAGTCACAACCGTATCATTTTCGTTTACTACAGGAACTACACCCATTTCGATCAGGGTTTTCAAGGTAGCCTGAGCGTTAAGGTAGCGCCTTCGATTGGAATGATCTTCATGAGTCAGCAAGACTTGTGCTGTGTGCGTACCATGTCTTTGAAAGTTCGTTTCGTAGGCCTGAACAAGCCCCATCTGACCAACAGCAGCCGCAGCCTGCAGCTTATACACTTCATGCGGACGCTGATTCCACCCCAGACGAGTCATACCTTCAGCTACTGATCCGGAAGAGACCAGTATCACCTCCAATCCAGATTGCTGAAGGGCAGCAATCTGATCGACCCAGCGACTAATGGCAGCCTGATCCAACCCTTTACCATCATTGGTTAACAGGGCACTGCCTATTTTTACCACCCAGCGCTTACAGCACTTTAACTTGTCACGGCCCACTGCCATGTAACTACCCCTATAAAGGCGTCGGTTCTATTCTCGCACCCATTCAACTTCGACATCGTAATCATCATCGTCAAAGTCGTCATCATCCAGGTCATCTTTTTCACGACGAGCACGCATTTCTGCACGCATCTGCTCAACACGCTCTCGTGCTTCAGCATCTACCTGCTCACGAATAGCCTGCTCCTGATCCAGAATCGAAGGATCTTCCTCTATTGCCTCGAGACGGTGATCCAGAAACGCCTGGATATCACGCATCATTTCATCTGTTCCCTTCTTACTGAGTGCCGATATACGATAGACAGGACCTTTCCATTCCAGCGCATCAATGACAGCCTGACAACGCTCTTCGCGCTCTTCTTCCGGCACCATATCCAGCTTGTTCAGCACCAGCCAGCGCGACTGTTCAGCCAACGTAGGGCTGAACTTTTCAAGCTCAGCCACCGCAACCTTAGCCGCCTGTTCAGGCGTCACATCATCCCAGGGTGCCATATCAACCAGATGAAGCAAAATCCGGTTACGCGCCAAATGCTTAAGGAAACGAATCCCTAAGCCCGCACCTTCTGCAGCACCTTCAATAATTCCGGGGATATCCGCAATAACAAAACTACGAGACTGCTCTATACGAACCACACCCAGATTTGGAACAAGCGTGGTAAACGGATAATTCGCCACTTTGGGCTTGGCAGCAGAGACCGCACGGATCAAGGTAGATTTACCCGCATTTGGCAACCCGAGCAAACCCACATCCGCCAGAACCTTCAGTTCCAGCTTAAGGTTACGCGTTTCGCCCACTGAACCTTTTGTGGTCTGTCTCGGCGCGCGGTTAACACTGCTTTTAAAGCGCGTATTCCCCAGACCATGAAAACCACCTTGCGCAATTTTTTCAAGCTGACCAATTTCGGTCATATCCGCCAGAATTTCATCAGTATCAGTATCAATAATGGTCGTACCAACCGGTACTTTAAGAATCAGGTCCTCGCCTTTAGGGCCTGTACAGTTTCGCCCCATACCACCCTTACCATTATCTGACTTGTAATGACGGGTAAAACGGTAATCAATCAGGGTATTCAGATTCTCATCAGCTTCAAAGAATACCGAACCACCATCGCCGCCATCACCACCATCAGGCCCGCCTTTAGGGATGTATTTCTCACGACGGAAGCTCATGC
>JBOEGV010000080.1:0-216 GCA_050633605.1 Neptuniibacter sp.
ACAGAAACATACCGGTCAACCCCAAATCCAATAAAAAAAACAGAGTTAAGAAATCCAGAGAGAATAGTCAGTAAATACCCAAAAACTCAAATTCGACCCAACTTCTAACTTGCAGGTTCTGAGAAGGTTTTTATTTATGTCGGGATAGTTTCACGCACAAAAAAACCAGCAAAATGCTGGTTACCGGAAGAAAATCTGGAGCGGGAAACGAGGTTC
>JBOEGV010000080.1:349-48600 GCA_050633605.1 Neptuniibacter sp.
ACCACTAGACGAATGGGACGCATAGCTTCAAAAGCGGGGCAGATAATACTTATAACCCTCTCTAATATCAAGCATTTTTTTAGCGTCTTATCTACACAACCAACTGATTTTCCGATAGTGTTATGCAACGAAGTAAATGAGATTAGTATCTAATGAGCCCAACACATATCGCCCTAACTATCCTGTTCGGTGTTGCTTTAATGGCCGGAGTAGGTTTTGTAATTCAGGATATCGAAAACAAAAAGCGCGCCAGACGCCTTCGCTTAATTACTCTCAAGGCTGCCATTCGTCGCGCTACTCATCTACTTGAATCTTACCCTCCAATCCTGATCACTGACGAAATACATTCACTGTTAACCAAATACCTGGCGGCACGCTGGGATGCAATTATTGAATTAGAGCCAAGCACCGACAACAAAACCCAGCAATCATCTTTCCAGGCTCTGGCAGCTTCCGTGCCTGAGGCTTTTCACCACCCAGCTGGCTCCATAACCGTTTTCAGTAATTCTGTTGAAGCAACTCGCGCTTTAGGCGTAGTGAAAGAGTTTGCTGGCTTTATAGCTGAACTTGGCAGCAAAGGGGATTTACGTGCAGATCAGGTTGAACGCATAACCAAAGATGCCAAACGCAGCTATATTAGAATAGAAATTGATATTGATCTGATGAAAGCGCTGGAAATTGAAGAAACCCAATCTGCCGAAGTCGTTATTCATTATTATCGAAGCTGCTTCAAAAAACTCCAGAATCTTAACACCAACCAGATGCTGGATAGGCAGCTCTATGAAATAAGAACCCATATGACCCAACTGGCGGAAGAAATTGATCAACACCACGAAGAAAAGCGTTTAGAAGAAGAAAAAGAAAAGCACACAGGGAAAAAGTTTAATTTCTGACCGCTACAGCAGCGCCCTCTGAAGTAGGCACTTCAACTTCTTTATGCCATTTTCTGTCGACAAGCGCATCTGTTATTCCGGCTCCTGCCCACATTGAAGCTAGAGCGATCCAAGCGGTTATTGAAAATGCAGATCCCCCGGTGAGCCCGGCACCGACAGCACACCCCCCGGCTAACATTCCTCCCATACCCATAAAAGAAGCACCAGCAATATATCGGATCATACTATGGCCATCTTTAAAGCCCTGAATCTGAAATGAGCGAGACAATAGCGCTGCCAGAAATGATCCAAGAAACACACCGGGTACTAAGCCCACATCGAAGTCCATTGGCGCTCCGCCCGGAGTGAGAAAATACATCAACGTATCGGCAGAAGGACCGGTAAATGTCATACTCTCAACCTGAGTGGGCTCAAAGGTCTGATATGACATATGGAAAGTAAACCACCAACCTCCTACCACCATGGAGCCGACGCCTACAGACCCAACCCACGCCCAGGCAGACAAATTATTTTTAATGCCATAGAACACGGCAACAATCATACAGAACAAGCTGATATATATTCCGGTGTAATCTCCTAACCCAAGAAAACCAATTAGCTCAAGTCCTCCGTCATCATGCAGTAACCACGTACCAGCCACGCCATCTCTTGCCGGAGCCAATACACCTCTTAAACTTGCCTGGGCAACAGCAGCAAACAACAACCCAGAAAACAATGCTCTTAAATTTCCTGTAGCTGCAAGCACCAGCAATCGGGCACCACAGCCCCGTGCCAGTATCATTCCGGCTCCAAATAGCAAACCGCCCAATACAGCTCCAGAGAGGCTACCGTATGATGCCAACATACGTGAATCACTAATATCCAACTCTCCTGTAAGTATAAGCGCCTGAGTTCCTCCTACAGCAGCAGAAAATGTAAGCAACCAGATAGCAACCTTAGGCCCCATACTGCCACGCACAAACTCAACAACCGCCGCTCGCAAACAAAACTGGCTTCGCTGAGCAAAAATCCCGAACAGACATCCCAGTACCAATCCACCAAACGCGGTTGTGCCACTCTCACCTAAAGCTTCAATCAAGTACTCAAAATCCATAACCCAAACTCTTTTAGCCTAAGCTAAGTTATTAACCGTAAATTCCATACAGATATAATAACAAATGATTTGGTTAT
Source organism: Neptuniibacter sp. (assembly GCA_050633605.1). Taxonomy (GTDB): domain Bacteria; phylum Pseudomonadota; class Gammaproteobacteria; order Pseudomonadales; family Balneatricaceae; genus Neptuniibacter. The sequence goes on from JBOEGV010000080.1 coordinate 2,413, forward strand.
ATAAATTGACTTAGACCAAGAGTCGGTGATCATTTTAAATACAGACTCTGTGTAAGCGTGTCGGATGTAGTTGGTACTGGAACTAAGTTCTAACCTGGATGAAATATCTCTCTAAACATACATGTGGCTGGTATTACGAGCATGACCTTATCTCAGGTAAGAAATCGTGACTGTATAGAGTTCTGAAGACCCTATATGGGTGTCACTCTTGAAATCACTTAATATCCGCTTGAGTATTAAAGTTCTGTAACTCAAGTTCACGGCCAGAAGCGATAACTTCAACAGTCTTCTGTTGGCGGTACCATTTGTACACCGCTCTTTCACCCTGCTCCAACCATTTGCTCAGACTTAGGTTTAGCTGAGTAGGAATGACTGTATGAAGAAATTGCGGTCTGTCGATAGTCGTCAGATAACAGATTGATGTTGGATTCAATCGAGCAGCCTCAACAAGCTTAGAAACTAATTCCTCACTCAACATGGGTGTATCGCATGGAAGGACTAACAAGTGTGAAAACTGATTTTGATAATGCAATAGTGCTGAATGAATACCGGCTAAAGGCCCTTGGTAATTAGAGACGCGATCCCTTAAAAGATCACATCCGAATTTAGAATAGACAGCCTGATTGCGGTTATAGCTAATCGCAACCGTTTGGGTAAAGTTAGTTGCCAACTCTACTGTGGTAGCAACCATCGGCTTTCCTTCAATCTCAATGAGACCTTTATCCTGCCCCCTCATTCTTTCGCCCTTACCTCCTGAAAGAATTACAGCAGCCAGACTAAAAACGTTTTCACTCATTTATTCAGCACCAGAATCGTTTTCTCAAGCAAAGCAGTGAAATTTTCAAACCTTTTTAGATTAGCAGGTCGCTTATTAGCGATTGATAACTCGAGTAAACAGATATTCAATGAAGTCAGGGATTAAGAAAAGTGTAATGCAGAACACATCAGCATAAAGTTATTGATTGAGGAATCCTGCCATTACAATAAATAAAAACCGACCCAGGGTCGGTATTTTAATTATTGGTCGGTGTGAGAGGAATTACTCGTCACTCCGTTCCTCACCCTTCGGGTCGTTGCTTTCCGCAACGTTGTCTCGCTTCGCTCGGCTCGAACGAATCCTGCCATTACAATAAATAAAAACCGACTCAGGGTCGGTATTTTAATTATTGGTCGGTGTGAGAGGATTCGAACCTCCGACCCTCGCCACCCCATGACGATGCGCTACCAGGCTGCGCTACACACCGATACCAGAAATACACTCAATTTTTAGGGAGATGTATATTATCTTAACACTTTGATGTTTTAAAGCTTTTTGACTTAAGGTACCCAGTTTAAGGCTTTCTTAGCTGCTCTAAAATCTCTTCTAATTCTGTAATGGTTTGCCGCAATAATTGCTTGTACTGACTCTGGTCATCTTCATGGTTTTCACCAGCCAGATACTGCTTAGCACCGCTTAGCGTATAGCCCTTATCATGTAGAAGGCTTTTAATTTGCCTTATCAGGATCACATCCTGACGTTGATAATAACGGCGATTATTGCGTTTGACCGGCGAAATCTGAGTAAACTCTTTTTCCCAATAACGCAGCACATGCGTTTTCAGGTCACAAAGTTTAGCCACTTCACCAATTGTGAAATAACGCTTTCCCGGAATGGGATTGGAGTCGTTACTCTTCTCCGTCTCCAGCATAGGTCTCGACTCGGTCCTTCAGCTTCTGGCCAGGGCGGAAGGTTACAACACGACGTGCTGAAATAGGTACTTCTTCCCCGGTTTTTGGATTCCGGCCAGGCCTTTGCCTCTTATCTCGGAGGTCAAAATTGCCAAAGCCGGATAGTTTTACCTGCTCGTTACTCGCTAGACAGGCTCGAATTTCCTCAAAAAACGTTTCCACCATCTCTTTGGCTTCACGCTTATTCAAGCCCAGTTCTTCGTTAAGGCGTTCCGCCATCTCTGCTTTTGTTAACGAGCCCATGATAATCCACCTTTCCTGCTTACTCTCGCAATGAGGCACTAAACTCACTGGCCAGTGCAGAAATAACCGCGTCTGTAGCGCTGTTTATTTCTTCATCGTTAAGAGTGCGCGAAGGATGCTGCCACGTCAAGCCCAGAGCAAGACTTTTTCTACCTTTTTCAATACCTTGGCCTTGATATACATCGAAAAGGGTAACATTTTTAATAAATTCTCCCGCCTGTTTCTCTGCAGTTTGACGAAGAGAATCAAACGCAACCTGCTCATCTACAATTAATGCTAGGTCTCTTCTGGACTCAGGGAATTTGGAGATTTCAGTGTATTTAGACACCTGCCCTTGACACAAAGCAGCCTGATTGATTTCAAACAGATACACCGATCCATTCAAACCAAGCTCTTTCACCAGATTAGGATGCAAAGCACCGATATAACCAATTGTAGCGCCATCACGTTTAATTGCTGCAGTCTGACCTGGATGTAAGGCCACATGACGATCTGCCTCGAAACCAAACTGCTCAGAAGCGCCGCCTAAAGCCAGCAGCTTTTCCAGATCACCTTTGATATCAAAGAAATCAACCGGATCTTTTCCTGCATTCCAACCTTCAGGATCACGACCACCACTGATGAGACCAGCAATAACATTTTCCTGAATCATTTCACCCTTTTCGGTAGGCAAGAAACGCTGACCCGATTCAAACAGACGCACACGGCTTTGCTGTCGATTCTGGTTATATTGCAATGCCTTTACCAACCCTGGCCAGATCGAGGTCCGCATAATCGCCATCTCTGCAGAGATAGGATTAGCCAAAGCAATGCCTTCATATTGATCATCAAACTGCTTCTGAAGTCCTGCTTCGATAAAGCTATAGGTAATCGCTTCCTGATATCCCAGAGCAATCAGTGCCCGACGAATCTGCTGAATAGAAACTTTAGATTCATCTTTCTCTTTGATCGGCATTGAAGCTGTAGGAGTACAAACAGGTAAGTTGTTGTAACCATATACACGAGCAAGCTCTTCGATCAGATCTACTTCGATAGCGATATCAAAGCGATATGAAGGCACTGAGATATGCCACTCGCCTTCTGTAGAAGTCTGCTCAACACCTAGACCAAGACGTGTCAAAATCTCTTCAATCTCTTCTGCTGGCATTTCAAACGCCAACATACTGTTCACTTTACTGTGACGCAGATACACCTGCCGAGATGCGGGTAATTCATCTTCATTTACTGTTTCAACTACAGGGCCTGGCTGACCGCCGACAATATCCAGCAGTAATTCGGTTGCCCGGTTAATCGCTTTTGTTTGTAGTTGCCAATCCACACCACGTTCAAAACGGTGGGAAGAATCCGTATGCAGGCCGTAAGAACGTGCACGACCCGCAATGGAGATCGGGTTGAAGAATGCACTTTCCAGAAAGATATTCTGAGTTTCCGCAGTGACACTGGTCGACTCTCCGCCCATGATACCCGCCATAGCCACAGGGCCATTGGCATCAGTAATCGCCAGAGTCTCAGCCTTCAGCTCCACTTCTTGACCGTCAAGAAGTGTCAGCTTTTCGCCCTGTTCAGCGCGACGAACCACAATACCGCCAGACAGCTTATCCAGGTCGAAGCTATGCATAGGCTGCCCAAGCTCAAGCAGTACGTAGTTTGTAACATCCACAACTGCATCAATGGAGCGAACACCAGAACGCTCCAGTTTTTGCTTCATCCATAATGGAGTTTCAGCCTGCGGATTAATACCGCGAACAACACGACCAACATAACGAGGACAGTCAGCAGCATCTTTTAATTCAACTGAGAACGTATCATCAATCACCGCAGCCGTTTCAGTATCCGCTATAAATGTAACCGGCGCTTTATTCAGAACTCCTACTTCACGAGCCAGACCAGAAATACTTAAGCAATCACCACGATTGGGTGTCAGGTCTACATCAATAACTTGATCATCAAGATTTAAATACTCTCGAATACAACTGCCAACAGGAGCATTCGATGCCAACTCCATGATGCCATCATGATTTTCAGAAATACCCAGCTCATCTTCAGCACACAACATACCGAAGGATTCAACCTGACGCAGTTTAGCTTTCTTGATCTTAAATTCTTTACCGTCTGGTGTCGGTAACACAGCACCTACTTTGGCAAATGCTGTTTTTAATCCTGCACGAGCATTTGGAGCACCACAAACCACCTGAAACTCATCAGAGCCATCAGTCACTTTACAAACTTGTAGTTTATCTGCATTTGGGTGTTGTTCGGCTGTGAGAATCTCACCTACAACCACACCTGAAAAATCTTTAGCCGCTGGCTCTACATCGTCTACTTCCAGACCTGCCATTGTGATCTGATCCACAACACCCTGTGTATCTATTGCAGGGTTTACCAGTTCACGTAACCACTTTTCACTGAATTTCATTTTGCTTTCCCGAAAATCCTGTTAATAACCGCTATACCAAAACCTTGATCAGTTGAACTGATTCAGGAAACGCAGGTCGTTTTCAAAGAACAGACGCAAATCGTTCACGCCATAACGCAGCATTGCCAAACGCTCGACACCCATGCCGAAAGCAAAGCCAGTGTACTCTTCCGGATCAATACCGGAATATTCAAATACTTTAGGATGCACCATGCCGCAACCCAGCACCTCTAACCACTTACCATCACCGCGATCAATATCCACCTCAATGGAAGGCTCAGTGAACGGAAAATAAGATGGACGGAAGCGAACACGCACGTCTTCTTCAAAGAACGCTCTCAGGAACTGCTCCAGCGTGCCCTTTAGATCGGCAAAGCTGATATTTTTATCAACGATCAAACCTTCTACCTGATGAAACATTGGTGAGTGAGTCTGATCATAATCACAACGATAAACACGCCCAGGACAGATAATCCGCAAAGGCGGTTTCTGTGTTTCCATGGTACGAACCTGAACACCCGAAGTGTGTGTACGCAGTAACGTATTAGCATTAAAGTAAAAAGTATCATGCATCGCACGAGCCGGATGGTGCGATGGGATATTTAATGCTTCAAAGTTGTGATAATCATCCTCAATTTCAGGACCTTCTTCGACGTTATAACCAATACTGGCGAAGAATTCTTCGATACGTTCCATGGTTTTGGTGACCGGATGGAGCCCTCCCAGTTCTTGACCACGGCCTGGAAGAGTTACATCGATGGTTTCAGCAGCCAACTTGGCTTCAAGTGCTGCAACTTCCAGAGTATCTTTGCGTTCATTGATCTTCACCTGAAGCGCTTGTTTCGCCTCATTGATCTTTGCACCTGCCTGCGGACGCTCTTCAGGTGAAAGTTTACCTAGCCCTTTAAGCAGAGCAGTCAGTTCACCTTTTTTACCCAAATACTGAACACGTACATCGTCCAGCTCCTGAGTGGAAGTTGCCTGCATTACGGCTTCTTCACCTGCCGCCAGCAGGGTTTGAATGTTTTCCATTATCCGGCTCCAAAATAGAAGGAGTTACAATCTATATATGTAAAATCAGTTATTTTGCACAAATTTCAAACACTAAAAGTTGTACGAAATAACCGAAAAAATAGGGGAAGAGCTTACACCCTTCCCCTATTAAGAATAAGTCGTTTACACGACACTGGGTGCCTTACGCCAGAGAAGCTTTCGCTTTCTCTACGATTGCAGCAAATGCGCCAGCTTCGTGCACAGCCAGATCAGCCAGAACCTTACGGTCGATTTCGATGTTAGCCTTTTTCAGACCAGCAATGAAACGGCTGTAAGACAGACCATTGATACGAGCACCAGCGTTGATACGTGCAATCCACAGAGCGCGGAATTGACGCTTACGCTGACGACGGTCACGGTATGCATACTGACCAGCTTTGATAACCGCCTGTTTAGCAACACGGAATACTCGGCTACGAGCACCGTAGTAACCTTTGGCTTTTTTCAGGACTTTCTTGTGACGACGACGAGCAACAACACCACGTTTTACGCGAGCCATGTCTTTCTTCCTCTAAATTCTGTTACTAAAAAATCGATTAAATATAAGGCAGCATGCGACGAACCAACGCCTTGTCTGCAGCATGAACCTGCAGCATAGGGCGAAGCTGACGCTTACGCTTAGTAGATTTCTTAGTCAGAATGTGACTAGTGAAAGACTGCTTGTGCTTAAAGCCGTTAGCGGTTTTTTTAAAACGCTTAGCCGCACCACTATTAGATTTCATCTTAGGCATAACTAAAATCCCCCACGCATTCGTTTAATTTTTTTCACACGAAACAAACGACAAAACCCGCAGCCGACTTTTTACAAGTCAGTCACGGGTTAAGGAAAGTAACGAATTACTTTTTCTTCTTCGGAGCTAAGACCATGACCAATTGACGGCCTTCCATCTTAGGACGCTGTTCAACTACAGTCATCTCTTCCAAATCTTTTTCGATTCGTTGGAGCAACTGCATTCCCAGTTCCTGATGAGCCATCTCACGGCCGCGATAACGCAGTGTTATCTTGGCTTTATCTCCTGCTTCAAGGAAACGTATCAGGTTGCGTAGTTTTACCTGATAATCCCCTTCTTCCGTATTAGGACGGAATTTCACTTCCTTGATCTGGACCTGATGCTGCTTCTTCTTGGCTTCATTCTTTTGCTTTTTCAGCTCATAAAGATGCTTGCCATAATCCATCACTTTACAAACGATGGGATCAGCTTCAGATATTTTCACCAGATCAAGTCCCGCTTCTTGTGCTGCCACAAGAGCGTCATTTACCGGTACGATGCCAATCTGTGTTCCGTCTGGACCAATAAGCCTGCACTGTTTGGTTACTTTCAGTAGATTCTCATTGATCATGGGCTCTTCTCTACGAGGGCCCCTTCTGTTATCACGCCTGATGGTGGTATCTCCTGACTTCTATTACGAGACTAATTAGTCCTGACGACCTTTCTTGGCGACATCACTACCAAGAAGGTTTGCAAATTCTTCTAAAGGCATTGAGCCCAGATTTTCACCTGTACGAGTACGTACTGCTACGGTGCCAGCCTCAACTTCTTTATCGCCTATAACAAGAAGGTAAGGAACCTTCTGTAAAGTACGCTCGCGAATTTTAAAGCCGATCTTCTCATTTCTCAAGTCCGACTCGGCCCTGAATCCTTTATTTTCAAGATTTTGAACAACTTTTTCGCAATATCCGGCTTGTTTATCCGTAATATTCATCACAACTGTCTGTACAGGAGCTAACCAAGTCGGTAATGCGCCTGCAAAGTTTTCGATCAAAATACCGATAAAGCGCTCAAATGAACCCAAAATTGCGCGGTGTAACATCACCGGCGTTTCTCTTTCACCCTGCTCATTAACAAACTGAGCACCAAGACGACCCGGCATAGAGAAATCAACCTGAATTGTTCCACACTGCCATACACGACCCAAGCAGTCTTTCAATGAAAATTCAATTTTAGGACCGTAGAAAGCACCTTCGCCTGGCAATTCTTGCCACTCTAAACCTTCTGCGTCCAGAGCATCCGCCAGTGCTTTCTCTGCTTTATCCCAAACCTCATCCGAACCTACACGCTGTTCTGGACGGGTAGACAGTTTATAGATAACTTCTTCAAAACCAAAGTCGGCATAAACTTCATCCAGGAATTCAATAAAAAGTGCCACTTCTGACTGAATCGAATTTTCAGCACAGAAAATATGAGCATCATCCTGAACAAAGCCGCGCACACGCATGATACCGTGCAAGGCACCAGACGGCTCATTACGGTGACAGCATCCAAACTCAGCCAGGCGCAGAGGCAGATCACGGTATGAACGAATGCCCTGATTAAAGACCTGAACATGACATGGGCAATTCATCGGCTTAATCGCAAAATCATGATTCTCTGAGTGTGTAGTAAACATCTCTTCAGAGAATTTATCCCAGTGACCAGACTTCTCCCACAACGTACGTTCAACAACCTGCGGTGTTTTGATCTCATCGTAACCATGTACACGCTGTTTCTGACGCATGTACTGTTCGATCTGTTGGTACAAAGTCCAACCGTTAGGATGCCAGAACACCATGCCCGGTGCTTCTTCCTGCAAGTGGAACATATTCAGCTGTTTACCCAGCTTACGGTGATCACGTTTTTCTGCTTCTTCCAGGCGGTGTAAATAAGCTTTCAGTGCTTTCTTGTCACCCCATGCGGTTCCGTAGATACGTTGAAGCATTTCGTTATTGGAATCACCGCGCCAGTATGCCCCAGCAACCTTCATCAATTTAAATGCTTTGATGTGGCCTGTAGACGGTACATGCGGACCACGACACAGATCGATAAAGTCGCCCTGTGAGTAAAAGGACAGATCTTCTGAATCGGGTACAGCCTGCAACAACTCAACTTTATACTTCTCACCCATCTCATCAAACATTTGGGTCGCTTCATCACGACTCATCAGAGAACGAGATACAGGTAGATTCTGCTTCGATAGTTCAGCCATTTTCTTTTCGATCTTTTCCAGATCTTCCGGCGTAAACGGACGTTCATAAGCAAAATCGTAGTAGAAACCATCTTCAATAACAGGGCCGATTGTTACCTGTGCACCTGGAAATAAATCCTGTACTGCCATTGCCATTAAGTGAGCGGCGGAGTGACGAATAACTTCAAGACCTTCTTCATCACGCGAAGTAATAATCGCTAGGTCAGCATCATTCTCAATGGTGAAAGAAGTATCAACTGGCTGACCATCAACTTTTCCGGCCAGGGCAGCTTTTGCTAGACCTGCGCCGATATCAGCAGCAACTTCAAATACAGTAACCGGGTTAGCAAACTCACGCTTGCTACCATCAGGTAGGGTAATAACAGGCATGTTAAATCCTTTGATCTCAGTGGTGACCCATACGTAAGGCCACTTAATAAATTCGTTTAAGCTCGATACCGTACAAACCAAGTACGAGGCGAGTGCGCGGATTATAGGGTAAATAGTGGTCAGTGGCGATCCTTTCCTGTGGTTGAAAGAGAGAAAGTTTAAAACCACGTTGGTCTACATTTGTGCCATACTCAAAACCCTCTATTATTTCAATCCAATAGCCCAGATTTTATAAAGGAATAAACTAATGCAGGACATTTTAAACAACCTCGATATTGACCAATATCTGCCATCAGCAATTGCCTGGGCAAGCAATATTCTGCTTGCGATTGTCATACTTCTAATCGGCTTTTGGGCTGCGGGGAAGGTGTATAAAATCATTATCGGTTTAAGCAAGAAAAGCCCTCACCTGGATGACACTCTGTTTCGTTTTCTTGGCAGCGTAGCACGCTATGTTGTAATTGCCTTTGTCGTAATTGCTGTTTTAAATCGATTTGGAGTTCAAACCGCTTCGATCGTTGCGCTATTAGGTGCGGCAGGTATCGCTGTAGGTTTAGCACTTCAGGGGACTTTATCTAACCTGGCAGCGGGCGTCATGCTACTGGTATTCCGCCCTTATAAAGTAGGCGATTTCATCGATGCTGCGGGGCAATTCGGTAAAGTAACTGAGATCGATATGTTCACCACCATCTTACAGACCTTTGATAACCAGCAGATCATTGTTCCTAATAGCCAAATCTGGGGTGATCAGATCATCAATCATTCTCACTTTGAAATCCGAGGTGTTGATATGCACTTTGGGGTTGCTTATAACGAAAATACTGATGCCGCACGCAAAGTTATTGATGAGGTGTTAGCAAATCACCCTCACATTTTAAATGACCCTGCTCCTTTTGTTGAAGTAGAAACCCTGAATGACAGCTCTGTGGATTTCCTTGTTAGACCTTTCTGTAAAGGAGAGCACTACTTCGACGTACTGTATTCGGTTCCAGAACAGATTAAGAAAGCACTGGATGCAAACAACATTGAAATTCCATTCCCTCATCGTAAAGTAATTCTTGTCAACGAGGGTTCAGCAACAGAATAAACCGACTAGCAACAGGGACGATGGGTAGAAACAGCATCCAACTCATCGTTCCCTTAACGGCATTGAACCCCCCTCAGTTCTGCCCAATCGGTTGTATAACGCGGTGAAAGATACTGCCGCCTCATTGCCCAGCTCTGTTCCATACCCTGCCCTGCGAAATGCAGGCTGCCCTGAAAGCGCTGGTTGATTTGATCTAAGGTACGCATCAGTTGCAGCGCTTTGGCCGAACACAGGTCTGGGGCAAACATATCTGCCTGGTAGTTATCTTCAGGCTGAAGATCATTAAGCACCACTCCCGCCTTCATATACCGAAATCCATCCCGATAAATTTGCTGTAGCAGCTGTACCGCCACCTTCATGATAATACGGCTATCATTGGTGGGGGATGCTAACCGGGTAGATACGGTATTGCTGTATTTGACCTCAAATGCCGCATTCGGATTGGTACGAATAAAAATACTAATATGCCGTGCGAGGCGCTTCTCTGCTCGTAATTTTTCTGCGGCCCGTACCGCATATTCACGAATAGCTTCCTGCAACGGCTGTAATTCGGTGATACGACTGCTGAAGGTGCGACTGCACAACACCTGCTGTTTCGGTTGAGGCTGCTCATCAAACGCAAAACAGCTGATGCCTCTCAACTCAAGCACAGTCCGCTCCATCACCACCGAATAACGTCTACGCATAGTTTCAGGATCGCTGGCCGCAAGATCTGCAGCTGTATGGATATTTTCCGCTTTTAATTTTTCCAGATTACGCCGCCCAACACCCCATACTTCTGCAACAGGTGTTTTCTGCAAGAGCCGCTGCTGCCAGCGCAAATCACTCAGATCCACCACCCCTCCGGTCCGGGGATAATGTTTCGCAGCATAGTTAGCCAGTTTTGCCAGTGTTTTAGTTGGCGCAATGCCGACACCAACAGGGATTCCAACCCAGTTATAGACCTCATTTTTCAATTGGTGACCCAGTGCATTCATATCCGTAACTGTTGCTACCCCCTCCAGATTAAGAAACGCCTCATCAATTGAATACACCTCTATCTGAGGTGCCAACATCTCCAATACATTCATTACGCGGGCGGACAGATCCCCATAGAGTGCATAATTACTGGAAAAAACATACAGCTCTCCACGCTCCACATATTCACGGACCTGAAAAAACGGGATCGCCATTTTAATCCCCAGTGCCTTGGCCTCGGGTGACCTTGCAACGACACAGCCATCATTATTGGACAACACAACGACAGGCTTGTGCCTTAAATCCGGACGGAATAAACGCTCGCAGGAAACATAGAAACAATTACAGTCGACCAAGGCATAACTCATAACAACCTCTAACGAAAATTATGAATTACATTGGTGACTACCCCAAAGAGTTCCAGATCACTCTCCTCTTTGAGAACAATAGGTTTGTAACGGGGATTCCGCGGCAACAACTGACACACCGGATGTAGCATCAACTGCTTAACAGTCAGCTCCCCCTGAAGAGCTGCAATCACAATATCTTCGTGCTTAGCGGTTAAAGAGCGGTCAACAATCAAAATGTCTCCACTATGTATGCCTGCCCCTAACATCGAATCACCCTCCGCTCGCACAAAGTATGTTGCGGAAGGCCTGCTGATCAGCAGCTCATTCAGGTCCAGTGTTTTTTCTACATAGTCCTGCGCCGGACTGGGAAAACCAGCTGAAACGGCAGAAAGATAAAAAGGGATCTTAAGCGCTGAACAAACTTCATGCTTAGCCAGTAATACAGCAGACATTAAACAACCTCAAAAATACTGTTTATTTATACAGTATAATTAACTCATATCCTTTTTACCAAGAGACATTCTGAGAACTGATTAAAATAAATCTTGATTACCTACCTACTGGTAGGTTAAATTCCATTTATGGATATGAAAGACAGAATTTTTGAAATTGCTCAGAGACTCATCCAGCAACGTGGGGTGAACGGCTTCAGCTATGCCGATATAGCCAAAGAGGTAGGCGTTTCCAAACCCAGCTTACACCATCACTTTGCCACGAAAACTAATCTGGTTGCCCGGTTGATGGAACGTTATACAGAACAGTTGGTGGAATATCTTGAGAGCTACAGTGGTGCATCTGCACAAGAGGCTCTCAATGCCTACTTTGCCTTGTACCAACAAAACCTTGAAAACGAGCGCGCCTGTATGGGTGGAATGTTATCCGCAGAGATCCTGACTCTGGACCCCAGCATTCACCCCCTTCTGTCACGTTTTTTTAGTTATCAACAAGAGTGGCTGACTACCGTACTCGAAAAAGGTCAGTCTACTGAGGAACTAAATATCACAAAGACTGCCGAACAACAGGCCTGCTTAATTATTGCTGCTTTGCAGGGAGCGCTGGTCATTTCCAGAGCCGCAGGCAGCAGCACTTTTCTGGATCAGAGCATTGCAGGGTTACATTCAGAATTAACGTAAAACCCGTACGAAAATATAGCGCCTCGATGAGAGGCTATTTTTTTAACTATTCAAACTACCTACTGGTAGGTAGTGGGTGAATTATGACTAACAATACAGTAAAAACAGGTGCACATTTCTCAGCGATTGAAACAGGATCTTGTCAGCAATGGCCCGATTATACGGTGGAACTTCCGGGTATGGAGATTCCTGGTAAGCTGTTTCTGAAAGATCTTCTGAACCTGAGCGGTTGTGAAATTTCAATAAATTCAATGCCGGCTGGAGGTGGAATGCCGATCTATCACAACCACCACCAGAATGAAGAGGTCTATATTTTCATTCAGGGGCAGGGACAACTGCAGGTCGATGGGGAGACGTTAGATATCAAAGAAGGCAGCATTGTCAGAATCAGCCCTGAAGGGGAACGTATCTGGCGCAACAATTCCGATGAATCACTGGTTTACATTATTATTCAGGTCAAACAGAACTCTCTGGATCAGTACGGCCTTGATGATGCCACCATTCCAGAAAAAGCTGCAAACTGGGGTTAAAGGTACTCCTACAGACCTAATCAAAAATGCAGGCCGAAAGCCTGCATTTTTCACGTTTAGAGCAAAAAATATTTACTGGTCTTCAACAATAATCAAATGTAATACCTCTGGTCCATGCGCACCCTGAACTAATACACCTTCAATATCCGTAGTACCACTGGCTCCGGAAATTAAACACATATTTCTAGGCGTAGTGCCATCCGCTGCAATGTCATTAGCAATTTGTGCGTAATCATCCATGTAGTGGAGAATTTTGGATTTTGGCACAACAGCAATCAGGTACAGCGGCAGGAAATTTAACAACACCGGCATATTGTCATTGGAATGAACAACAAAAGAGCCGGTTTCCGCGACACCATATTCAGCAAAACATAAACCAACGGTATTATCTTCCTGAATATCGTCATCGATGTTGATATCTTCCCAGGCCAAGGCTAGCAGTGAAGATTTTTCCTGTACCTTCAGCTTACCCGGAAGATTATATTTATCTAAAAAGTGTTTAACCGTTACAGGTAATTCATCTAACCCGGAAATACACTCACAGCTCGTCCCTATTACCAGCCCTTTCTCAACACGACGTATCAATGCTTCAGCGGCATCATCCGAAAGAAGCTCCGGTCGGGCATTCGTACTCTCAGCTAAAATAGCCAAAGCTTCTGCTTCGATAGTGCCCAAATCAGCTTCTGCTGTCGGCTCAGCACGAGAGATAGCCGCGAATATTTTTTCTCTACTGGATGTTTGTGTTTGCTTATCGATCATATCCGCATCCTCACTTCTGGCCTTTTTTCATTTTCTTATACTGCTGTATGAACGTTTGCGTTCCGGGCTCGACAAGATCACGGTTTCGCGTCCAACCTTTAGTCATCGGCATTGAACGAATCCAGCCATCTTTACTGAACAACTTCATAAACATTACACCAAAGCTACTGGATAGCTGGAAGAGTGCAGGCCGCTTAGCCATAAAAACGAAAGCTCTTACAAAGAAACGGTTAGTCAGTGGCTCATACTTTTTCTCCCACGACTTAGCCCGCAAGGATCGCAATAATTTTGGCAAAGGTATTTTGACCGGACAGACCTCTTCGCATCGGCCATTCAAAGTACAGGCATGGGTCTGCTTATTAGCCACCTTGAGGCTATTAAGGTGAGGCGTAAGTACTGATCCCATCGGTCCCGGATAAACAGAACCATAAGCGTGACCACCAATGTGTTTATAAACAACACAATGGTTCATACAAGCACCACAGCGAATACAACGCAACATCTCTTCCATGCCTTCGGAGAGCATTTTTGTGCGTCCATTATCCACCAGCACAATATGATATTCTTCAGGTCCGTCTGCATCATTCTGGCGTTTAGGGCCATTATGGAAGGTAATGTATTGAGTGATTTCACCGCCCGTTGCAGAACGCGTTAGCAAACGCAGAAGTGGGACCGCATGCGCCATTGATGGCACAAGTTTTTCAATACCTGCCGTTACAATATGTACTTTCGGTGGCGTTGTAGTGAGCTCAGCATTACCTTCGTTCGTCACCGTACAGGTTGAGCCGCTGTCGGCTAACAGAAAGTTTGAGCCACTGATACCAATATCGGCTGTTAAAAACTTAGTACGCAAGTCGCGACGCGCACTTCTGACCAGCTCAATTATTTCCTCTGAGTAGGTTGGATCTTTATGGTGTTCGCGAAACAGTTTGATCACATCTTCGCGACTTCGGTGCATGGCGGGCCAGACAATATGCGAAGGCGGGTCCCCGGCTAACTGAATAATATGTTCTGCAAGGTCTGTTTCAACACGATCGATATCCGTATTATCCAGCGCATGGGAAAGGCCGATCTCTTCCCCCAACATTGATTTGCTGCGTGTTACTTGCTTAGCTTCATGCTTACGACAAATATCAAGTACCATTCGAGAGGCTTCTTCAGCCGTACTTGCCCAATGAATAATGGCACCCTGCGCTTTGGCGTTTTTTTCAAATTCCGCAAGGTAATGCTCCATATACTTGATGGTATGGTCTTTAACTTTTTGACCTTGCGAGCGGGCATTCTCAAATCCGGGAAAATTGGCAATGGCTTCCGCACGTTTAGCTTCAGCCTTATCAGTCGTTCTACGAATAACGGCCTTAAGGTTGGGTTGAGACAACGCTTCGCTGACATTCTGTTCGAAATTTTCTGGTTTATTTGCCTGCATAATCGCCTCCCAACACCTCAGCTGACATGCCGGCCAGAACTTCTGCGGTGTGTAGCGCTTTAATCTCTTTATGGCCTTCGCGATTCATCTTACCTGCCATATTCATCAAACAGCCCATATCTCCACCGAGCAAGAAATCTGCGTTAGTCGCAAGCACATTTTCAGTTTTTTCATCCACTATGGCATCAGAAATATCTGAATATTTCACACAAAATGTCCCGCCAAAACCACAACATTCAGAATGACCATGCAGCGGCTTATGCTCTAAGCCAGTGACTTCAGCAAGCATCTTCCGCGGTTGCTCATAGACACCCAAAGATCGATAGCCTGAGCAGCTGTCGTGATAGGTGTAGCTACCCTCTAACTCAACACCTTTAGGCACAAAGTTACAGACATCTACTAAAAATGAGAGCAGTTCATGGGTTTTATCTGCCAAAGCCTGGGCACGGGCTTGCCATTCTGGTTGTTCTTCAAAAAGATCTGCGAAATTCTTAATGATCATGCCTGCACACGAACCGGAAGGTACAATGACATAATCAAATGGCTCAAACTGCGTAATCGTTTCAGAAGCTATCTGGCGTGTCCCTTCATCATCTCCAGAGTTGAAAGAAGGTTGTCCACAACATGATTGATGCTCTGGTACTTCTACGCTGCAACCTGCTTGCTCAAGTAATTCCAAAGCGGCAAACCCCACTGAAGGGCGCATCGTGTTAACTAAGCAAGTTACAAATAGTCCGACACGTTTTCCGGTAAGATCAACACACTCTATTGTTTGTGTTGCCTTACCTCCCACATCGACATAATTCTCTGACATCAGACCCATCCTGTACTCTTATTATAATGGCGATAAAATTATTTCTTGAAGGCGAAGTGCATTGTTAACTTTTGGGAATCAACGCACTTTTCTGCCTATAGTTTGCCGACACTACCCACAGAAATAAGGTAAATTAAGTTCAATAACGCAACTGGTCTGACCAAGAAATTCAATACAACCCGCCTCGATACAGCATAGCTGTCGCAACTCAATTCGCCAGATGGCGATTTTATTCGACCTCTTCCAACTGTTTTCGTGTGTATTCGATATGCTCAATCGCTAATTTACGTGCAAGATCTGCATCACGATCTAATAGTGCTTGATAAATCTGAGTGTGTTGAGAACGAATACCGTCAGGATAACGACCAAATTTTTTCAGAGTACGATCCAAAACGCCGTAAATCGCATTAAAGCAGCTGTTGTAAAAAAGCTGACTGAAAGAAATAACCAGAAGGTTATGACTGGCTTCAGCAATCATCATATGGAAACGTAAATCAGCCTTAGCTTTGGCAAGCGTTGTATTACCACTGCTTCGTTCCTGCATAGCATGATATTCCTGACCGATTTTCCCAAGTTGCTCATTGGTCGCTCTGAGAGCCGCATAATAAGCAGCCTCCCCTTCTAATGCAGCGCGTATTTCCATAACTTGTAATTGATAATCCAGATTATCCCCTACACCTTCCAAGGACGTTTCAAAGTAAGATTCCAATGGATTACGGCAAACGGAGCCTCCTCCATGATAAGTATCAATCAGTCCCTTTAGCTCAAGATCCTGAAGTGCCTCACGGACAGTCGCACGCGACATGTTAAAACGTTCCGATAATTGCCTCTGGGAAGGCAGTTTTTGCCCTGGACAGATTACGCCAAAAACAATTTTCTCCTGTAACTCCCTACTAAGCTGCTGGCTAAGAACACCTAACGTCTTTGTCAAAATCAACCCCATAATCATGGTCAGACCAGTTATGAGTCTAGCAGTTCTTATCTTGCACACTTAACTATTTTTTAACCGCAAAACTTAACAGCTGTGCCAATGAGAACTATTTAAAAAATGTTATCGGTTCTGACAGTAAGAGTTATAAATCTTATTTTTATCTAAAGCCTTAGAAAGGCCCGCCGATAGCATTAAAACCACCATATAAATCTGACCAAGCTGATGGATTACAGCCGGATTGTCGTAATCAACCCAAGGTTAAGTTATGGAAGTAAATGAGATTGCAGCAGCAGCCAGTGCGGCTTCTGTTCAGAAAACAGAGACTAGCCATGCAGTTAAAACTGTTGAAATGGCTAATGATGAGATTGAGCAGACTGGCGAACAAGTTTTGCAGCTACTCGAATCAGCCACTCAACCAAGAAAACTCAGAGTGGGCGCTGTAACCACTCTCGGAATGAATCTGGATATTAAAGCCTGATTCACTCAGAACAACCGCCCCTGTGGAGCGATAAGTTCTTCAAAACTTTCCCCCAGAAATTGCATAATCGCTTCACAAACAGGTTGAACCTGCTTGTCTAGGTAATGCTGATAGTCCAGAGCTGACTGAATATGTTCCACTGGCTCTGCGCCATTCACAGTCAACATATATTCTATATAACTGCCGGATCTATATGGGCAAGGAAGGCCCTGCTGCTGATAATAATATGCAGCCTTCAAACCCGCCTGTACATGCGGCGGTTTATTTTTAACATACTGATCCAGGGGCTGACGTATACGTTTGCGATAAACCAGCTTCTCATCATATTTACCGGACATCAGATTTTCTACACAAGTTTTAACCAGCGACTTCCACTCCTGCCCCCTGAACACTCTTTCATATAGTTGTTCCTGAAGCTCTCTAGCCAATGGAGTCCAGTCGGTACGAACATTTTCCAGGCCTTTAAAAACCATTTGAGTGTTATCCTCGGCAACTTTCTGCAGCCCCGCATAACGTTTCTTAGTGCCTTTTTCTGATCCCCGTATGGTTGGCATCAAAAATCGGCAGTAATGAGTTTCATACTCAATTTCTAAATAGCTTTCCAACTGAAAGCGTTTTTCGAGCTGTTCCTGCCACCAGTCATTCAGAAAGTTCGCAAGTTCTTTGCCTTTTTTACCTGCCTCCTCTTCGGGAAAATCATCCCCCAGCCAAACAAATACTGAATCTGTGTCGCCATAGATCACTTTAAAACCGAAATACTCTTCAATGCAGTCCCGGGTTTTAGTGAGGATTTCATGACCACGTAAGGTGATTGAACTGGACAAGCGTTGATCGTAAAAACGGCACACATTAGAACCAAGAACTCCGTAAAAGGAATTCATAATAATTTTGATTGCCTGAGATAACGCATTATTCTGATTTAGTTTTGCTCGATCTCTCGCCGCCCACAGCTGCTCAATCAGATTAGGAAGTATCGTTTTGCTGCGAGAGAAAATAGCACGATTAAACCCTGGAACAAGGTCTTCTGGGGCAGCCCCCGCCATCAGACCTTCGGAAAGACCATAGGGGTCTATTTTGAATGTCCGAATAATACTGGGATACAGACTTTTAAAATCAAGAACTAAAACATGCCGGTACAATCCGGGCTGGGAGTCCATTACGTAACCACCCGGAGCACTTAGCCCAGACACACCAGATGCATACTCTGGTGCAACGTAACCCGCCCGGTGCAGATAAGGTAGATACTGGTTATCAAATGACGCCGCTGAACCACCTACTTTATCCAGCGTCAACCCCGTAAGCCGCGCTCTTTCGACAAGATAGTTGATCAGGTTTGCTTTCTCAAAGATATCCCATACCAGTTTACAATCTTCCAGATTGTAACGAGCCAAGGCAGTTTTATCCTCACGGAATAATCGTTGGATTTCTCCACCTCGATCATCAACATGATCAATGAGTTTACCTCTCTCCAATAAAACCCGAGAAACGTTTTCCAGAGAAAAACTTTCGAACTGATAGGTCGCACCTTTTAGAGTATCAATGCCATCCAGCACCATGCGCCCTGAAATACGCACAAACAGTTTTCCCTGCCCTGATTCATGCAGTTGCATCGTTTGCTTATCACGCCCGAGTTTTAGAGAAATCCCATTCGCTTTGGCACGACTTGCTAGGACGCGAAAATCAAAACCCACCACATTCCAGCCGATAAAGATATCCGGATCGTACTCGCGTACAACCTCAATAAATGCACGTAATAGTGATTTCTCATTTTTTACGTAGCGCACCGCACCCGCATCGCAGCCCTGCCCCTGCATTAATACCAGCTGGAAATCATCCGCATAGAATGCTGCAGAAAGAATTTGGTCTGCACGCATGGTGGTTTCCAGGTCAATCGACAGAGTTCTGAAAGCAGGCTCAAATTCAGCAGGTTTAAGACGTGTATAGCCATCTTTTTGATGAACCTCAACTCCCCCCTGAATAAAACGTTCCATCAGGTAGCGATCGGCATGACGTATATCTTCCTCCATCATGACAAGGTTATTCTTAGTCAGCAGGTCCTGAATCTGACGGTAGGTTTTTAAACTTTTACAATACAGAGCATGAACGCCGTTATAGTTAAGATCGGTTAATTCAACCTTATCCAATCGGTAGTCTTTAAATACTGAGATCAGCTCGGTAATTTGTTCTAACTGATCGTCCAGAACAAACATGATTGCTTCCTGCCCTGAAACACTGACAGAAAAAACCGCTTCGTCGGAACGAATCCAGTATGTAAGAAGAATACCTTCCGCTGCATCCTGCTGCTGTCGGGTCAGAATAAAACCTCTGGTACATGAGACTGAAGGCTGAGCAGAGGTCATCACGGTTTAATCGAAGGGGGTAACGATGTCTAAGTCCTGCAGTTCTGGAAAGGCATCCCGAACATCAGGTTCGTATTCACTCAGGAAAATCAGTTTAAGATTCGGACCTGCATCCATTGTTAAGTAGATAGGAACCCCAAGAGATCGAAGCTCCCAAACTCTATGCATCGCAGCAACAGATTCCGGTTGCCAATATAACAACGGAGGCCACGAAGCGATCATGGTTGCGTGCATAGACATGGCATTTTGTTCTGCCGTCTGGCCCAATAATGCCAAGTCGCGATCAGCAAGTGCCCGTTTGATCGTTGCCAGATCCTTAGCCGCTTGCTGAGGCCAGGATTGGTAAAGATGAGCCGACTCAACCGTACGCTGCATACCTGCACGGGAATCAACTTTTTTAGCACCTGTCGCTACTTTAAGCAGTCCAATTCGAAAGCCAGGCCATGAAATATCCAGCTGTTCTGCACAGCTATCCATCCCATCTTCGCGGACTCCCTTGTGCCACTCAACAAACCCCTGATATATGGATCGTGATGCACTGCCACTGCCCATACGAGCAAAGGCCGATAAGGTATCCGGTGTCAGCCCGAATCCATAAAAATCGTTTATTGCCAGAGTTAATGCTGCAAAGCCCGAAGCTGAAGAAGCCAACCCAGCTGCAGTTGGAATATTATTGACGGTACGCACAGAAACTGGCTGCTGTAGCCCACGCCGAAACAGCCCGACAAAACTGATCACTTTACGAGCAAATTGACTCTCTGGTGTGAGCAATTCACCATTCAGAAAAACCTCATCAACGCCGTTTTCTGATTCTTTAATTTCTGTATTACTGCCCAGTTCACCTAAAGAGATGGATAAAGAACCGTTGACCGGCAAGTTAAGCTCAGCATCTCTTTTACCCCAATACTTACAAAGTGCGATATTACTGGGAGCAAAAGCCGCGGCAGACCTGCCGGGTAATGGCTGTTCTGGCAAATAAGTTTCGATCACTGCCTGTTTAGTTATACTCAATGATCACTCCATCACCCGATACAGAAACTGGAATCTGTTCAAAAGGAATAGAAATTTCAGGATCCGAACCCAGTGCCAAAACACAATCCCCTAAACCTGAACCTGAAATTTTAACACCTTGAATTTTGTCACTAGTACGCAGGTTGTAAATAATTTCACTTAATGTTCCGTCAGACACCCCAAGAGCATCTAACAAGCCTTGATAATTATTCATCAGGGCCCCCAGACTTTGCCAATCGTTTTTTAACACTGATTCTTCAGCGCGTTCCGTCACCTTTCCCATCAATTTATAAAGCTGTTGATAAATATCAGGATTTTCTTGGTAAAGTTTTTCAACCCTTTTCAAAACATCTGTAGTCGTAGTTTTGTAGCCCGTATAAAAGAGTGAAATTTCTGGCAGTCCGCACAACCTTTTAATCTCTCTGGGGCTAACCCTGTACGAAACAACCGAACCAAAAATACTGGCAACAAGGTCAGTGCCAGAGCCTCTTCCATCCTGAACGGCATGCACAATTTCAAGAGCGTTTTCAAACAATTCATCTTCGCAGAATTCATCACCGGCAAAAGCAGATAGCGCGGCTATTACACCCGCCGTTACTGCGGCGGATGAGCCCAAACCAACAGTATGTGAAAATTCAGATCTAATTGTTAACTGAAAACCCGAAGGTAGCCTATCCGCAAATTTTTTTATGGCGGTAAGAACAAAACTTAATTTAGGTTCAGGCGTTAAATCAGAAAGGTTTGACTGGTATTGAGCCAGAGCAGAATCGATTACAACTTCCGGCTTGTTATGTGGAATGAGCCTGACTTCTATACGTTTATCTACAGCACAAGCCAACGCTTTTTCACCAAACAAAACTGAGTGTTCACCCATAAGCATAATACTGCCGGGTACAGAAACCTTAATCTGTTGCAATGTGAGTTCCCTCTGTTGCTTCTACAATCGGCTTGATGGAAATATTCAGTTTCTGCTCAAGTGCAAGCGGTGACATTTTCGGTAGATAAATCATTACCTGACCACCAGCATCGCCCTTGACAGAACCCGCACCACAGATTTTAGCTGCGCCACCCAGATGCTCTATTTGCTCAATAATATGAGATACATATTCAGGTACAACACCAATCTTCTGAAGTAATTGGTGGTTAACCTGTACAAGTCTGATAATCTCGTTTTCATCGTTATCGAATAACGCAGCCTCAAACTCAGAAGTAATTTTAGAGAAAGCCTGCCAGATTACTGAACTCTCATACTTTTCCCTAACGGCTGCTACAACCTCACCGGTACTGGATAAAGGTGTTCCACTGTGCCACAGATACCAATTTGAGTTCAGAGCCAGTGAAAGAGGAATGACCCTATCACTCTGCACCTTCACAGCACCACCATAAGTAACCACTGCAGCATCCACAGCACTACCACGACCATGCTGTAAACGCTCACAATACCTTATCTGCTTAAATCGCTCCTCTACCGATAGAGAGTGACCTGTTATCTGTTCTGAAAGCTTTATAAGAGCAGATATAATCGCAGCAGACGATCCCATTCCTGCTCCTACGGGAATATCACTGGTTATACGCAGCGTCCCTGAAGAGTTAAATCCATTGTGTGCAAGAGTATACGCGAGCAGTTCAAAAGGAGAGGTAAGCACCTCTGAAATTGATATTTTTTGATTCAAAAAAAGATCGAACCTTTGGTCCAACTGGGTATGAAGTGCCTGCAACTGTGAGGCAGTAAACGAAGACTTACCAAGTTGATCCGTTACAACAACAATCTGATCGCCGCAGTCAGGGGTAAAAGTAACTGAAATGTTTTGTGCGATAGCAACTGCAAGGGCAGGAGCCCCATAAACGACTGAGTGCTCGCCACTCAGAATCAGTTTACCTGGGGCCTGAGCCTTCATTAGCAGACAACGTATTCTCGTTTATGGCCACTAATCGCAGCTAAACGATAGCGCCCAGTAGTTGATGAAGGGATATCATAATGGTCACCATTCTGAGGATCCGGGTAGCGACAAAGCTTAAGATATTCGTCGTAATTCACTTCCTGACGAGCATCTAGCATCTGCTGATGATTAAAGGTATGCAGACATTTTTCATAACCAGCCACAACTGTGCCAGAGAAAAACTCAGCCACACAACCAGAACCATAGCTAAAGAAACCCACCTTTTTACCAGCAAGGTTTTGCTTACAATTTTCCAGAAGTGAACTTAGACCAATATACATCGAAGCCGTATAGCTGTTACCAATAATACGATTATAGTGAAGTGTATCTTCTACTTGCTCTTCAATCTGTTCTAACGATAATCCAGCCTGATTTATTTTGGCCAAATGCTTGTGCGCCTTTTCAGCCATGCGGCTGAAAGGTAAGTGATAACAAAAATAGGAAAAATCATTAAAAGCCAGAGAACTTGCTTCAACAAAGTTTTCCCATGTTCTTTTCAATGATTTCAGATAGATTTTCGTAGAATATTTTCCATCAACCAAAGCCGTAGCACGGTAATTTGGTCGCCAGAAATCCATAACATCTTCTGTATGATTCCCGACTTCAGGGTCAATTTCAACCAACCGGGGGTTTGAAGAAATAAGCATAGCTACAGCTCCACACCCCTGAGTTGCTTCACCTGAAGTACCCAAATCGTAACGAGCTATATCTGATGCAATAACCAGAACCTTTTTATCCGGCTGACGTGCAACTAAAGCACAAGCCATCTGGATTGCAGCTGTAGCACTGTAACAAGCCTGCTTAAGTTCAACTACACGACAGTTGGCCTGCAGGCCAAGCAAACGATGGACATAGACACCAGCAGCTTTAGACTGATCAATACTGGTTTCTGTCGCAAACAGAAGTGTACTGATTGCACTCGGGCCTATTCGTTCAATCAGTGGCTGGGCCGCATTGGCAGCCATAGTCACTACATCTTCGTCCGGAGCAGCCATAGACATTTTCTCCTGGCCTATTCCGGTGTAGTACTTATCTGATTCGGTCTGCTGAACTTCTGCCAGAGTTCTCAAATCTAAAAAATAGTTGGAAGTATAGAAACTAATTTCGTCAATACCGACAGACATTATTGGGTCTCGATCCTAGCTTGCACTCTCTAGCAAAAACGACCGGTTATTAAACAAAGTTGCTACATCCGGTGCGCCAAGCAGAAACATCGCTGTTCTAAATTCTGTTTTGATTTTTTCTATCTCTTCTACCACTGCATCTGCCGATTGCATGGCCGGTTTAAGCAGCGGTGCGGCCATGCCGCATAAGGAGGCGCCGAGTATAACAGATTTAACCATATCAATCCCATCTCTTAAGCCGCCACTTGCAACTATGGTGGCATGATCTAGATAAGAATTTGCCAGTGTAAGCGCAACAGGTGTCGGAATTCCCCAATCCTGAAACAAAATTCCTAAATCATTACCATCTTTTCGACGATGGTGCTCGATACGACTCCAGGACGTTCCCCCGGTACCGGCAACATCAAAATGTTTAATTCCTGCTGCCAATCCCAGCTCAATGTCCGCAGGAGATAGTCCGCTGCCAACCTCTTTCAAAAGTATTGGTACCTCTACTTTATCAACAAGGTCCGTCAACCGATCTTTTAAGTTAGAAAAATCAGTATCACCTTCAGGCTGAACAGCCTCCTGCAATGGATTAAGATGCAGGTAAAGGGCATCCGCCTGCAAACATTGAATCGCCTGCTTAGCCTGCTCAGCCGTCATTCCATAATTGAACTGCACAGCCCCTAAGTTGCTAATTAAAGGCACATCAGGAGCAAGTCCCCGAAGCTCGAAGCTTTCTCTGGCTTCTGCATTGGTAAACATGACTCTCTGAGATCCAACAGCCAGTGCGGTGCCAGTTTGCTGAGCTGCAATCGCTAAATTACGGTTAATGGATTTAATCAACTCATGATCCCCTCCAGTCATGGAAGAGATTAAAAGTGGAAAAGTTAAGTCATAACCAAGAAATGAACAGGAGGTATCCACTTCATCAAGTGAGATCTCAGGCATTGCTCTATGCATCAAACGAATCTGATCAAAGTGATGTTTTGAACGATCAGTAAGAGGATCATTCTCAATGGCCTGGATATGCTCCAACTTACGCTCATTTGTTTGATCAGACATCATCTCTCCAACTTCAGATGCGCTTCCATCAGCTCGCCCGGATTTGTTTGAGCCGCAATTAATGAAAGCTCTCCGCATAATACAGTCGCCGCACAGATGGCTGCCAGTCTACGCGCATTTGCTCCAGGCTCCCTTTTTTCCTTACACCCTAGGTCTGTGAGATTCTTCTCAACAAACTCGATCCCTTTACCATTACCGACAGAACCCATGATCAAGTTAGGGATTGTACAGGAGAAGTAAAGGTCACCGTCCCGGACCTCAGCGTGAACAATACCCTGTGAGCCTTCAATAATGTTAGCTGCATCCTGTCCAGTAGCTAGATAAAATGCCAGAAGCATATTTGCATAATGCGCATTAGCACTGCGCAAACCACCAGCAACCATCGTACCAATCAGGTTTTTCTTGATATTCAGGTCTACCACTTTTTCGGGAGTGCTTTTTAATCGGCGCTCACATATATCACGCGGGATCAGGATCTCACTAACAACATATTTACCACGACCAAGAATACCGTTAACAGCTGTAGCTTTCTTATCTGAACAATAGTTTCCTGAGATCGATGAATAACGCAGTTGGGGGTACTCAGATAATACCCAGGGAATGATTTTATCCGCAGCGTTTGTCACCATATTATGACCAGATGCATCCCCGGTAGTGAATTCAAGCCGAAGATAAATCAAATTAGCGACAATCTGGCTATTAAGGGCTATTAGACGAGCAAAACGACTGGTCTTAGATACAACCTTATTCAAATCATCCATTCTGCCTTTTATTGCATTCACTGCTAACAATGCAGCTTCAGCGTCATCGGCTTCCAGCAAAATGGAACGACTCATTCGCTCATCAACAACCGTAGTTTTAATACCGGCCGTAAGCATTGAAACCCTGGCTCCCCTCCCTACTGAAGGCCACAGAGGTGTCTCATAAGTAGCCAAAGGGACAATAACTTGATCATCCAGTTCAGGACCAGTAATTCTGATGGGTCCTACACTGCGCATAGGAATAGGGGCCTGCGTAATTTTATGTGCTTTCATCTAATTTCTTAAAAAAGAAAAAGGGCTGCATTTAGCAACCCTTTTAAGTTAAGTAGCTGACCTTATTTTATAAAACCTAGGTCGCAATTATCAATTCCAAAGAACAATACTCTTCAGAATTTATGATTTCGCCTCTTCAGCTTCAGTAGTTTCCATATCAACTGTTTCCACATCGCCTAAATTAGGTTCAGGCAACTGAAGTTCCATGATGTTCAGCAACTGTCCCATACCGTCGAGTAATCGGAAGTGGGTTACCAAATGGTCATGCTGAGCATTGGATAGATCTATCTTAGAAGAAAATACTTCGTTTTCAGTATCCAGCAAATCCAGTAGTGAACGCTGACCGATATCAAACTGCTTTTGATAAGAATCACGGGTAGCGTCGCTGGAAATCACATGCTGCTCAAGAAACGGTATCTGACGAGACAGAATCTGATGTGCATTCCAGGAAAGTTCTAAACTCTGAACAACATCACGACGAGTATTTAAATGAATAGAACGCGCTTCTTCAATCTGATGCTGAGTCTGACGAACTCGTGCCCGGTCTCCACCACCATTGTACAAATTGTAACGCATACGAATCATGGCCGTGAGATCTTCGTTAGTACCATCGACACCATCGATATCGTTATCCCAGGTACGGTCAATTTCCAGATCAAAACGAGGGTAATATTTACGCTTTGCTGCATTATATTGAGCTACAGCTGCTTCAGTATCAGCCATCGCTACCTGAATGGTAGGATGATTCTCATAAGCAATATTAAGAGCTGACTCCAGATTCTCAGGAATAACTTCTTGAGCTTTGTCTACAACACCAGGGTATTCCAGTTCCGCAGGTGCTTTTACACCCAGAACACGATAGAAGTTTGCCTCTGCATCTAGCAGATTATTTTCTTCGGCAAGTACATTTACCTCAGCAAGAGCCAAACGACCTTCTGCCTGCTCAATTGAAGCAATCGCTCCCAGACCAGATTCAGAACGACGTTTAATCTGATCATAAATTTTTACGTGGTTGTAAAGGTTTTCTTTGGTAAGACGCAGCAATTCTCTTCTGCGATGAACTTCGGAATACGCTCGAGATGCCTGCAATACGAAGTTTTCTGCAACATCTTCTAGACGACGATCCGCAGAATTCGCTCGCGCTTTTTGACGTTTTACTTCACTGGAGGTAGCAAAACCATCGAATAACATCTGTCGAAGGCTAATGCTTGCTTCTCCACGATCCAATTCAACGTCGTCGTTACCTGCCGCACGAGTAGTCGAGTTATTGGTCCATTCATAACCATAACCCGCAGCTATATCTATCTTTGGAAAGTATCCTGAACGCGCCTGAGCAATTTCCTGATAGATTGCATTTCGAGAATTAACGGCATTATTAACTTCTGGGCTTGTTGATAATCCCTCAACAACAATTTCTTCTAAAGTGGCTGAATGCGAAGTGGTCGCAATCATCCCTAAAATCACCCCAGCAATTATTGACCTGGACATAAGTTTTTCCACCTATTGTTTTAATGTTTTTTGCCACAACTTGTTTACTGAAGGACGCCATTCCATGCGTTGCTGTTCTTAGCCAGCAATATCAACGAAATCCTGTCTTTCGCACCTGTTTTCTGAAAAACAGAACTCAGGTGAGCTTTAATCGTTCTTTCAGTAATACCAAGTTCGCGGGCAATCTCCTTGTTACTGACTCCTGTCACCAGAATAGACAGCACGTCTTGCTCACGACTGCTTAAGTTTTCAAAACAATTTACAGTTTTGGTGGTGTCCACTTTCCTATCTGTGACTTGAGACCCTGCCAATAGGCGCTTCAGCAATTTTTGCAAAAGCTCAGGTCCTGCCCAGATATCACCCCGAAGCACTGTCGTAACTACTTCAGATAGTAGAGAACCGGTTACATAAGTATTTGTATACCCATTTGCACCATTCTGCAAAACTTCAACACCTTCTTGTTCATTAGGTATATCAGTACAGACAATTAAAATGGTACCCGGATGATTCTTTTTAAAGTTAAACACTTCCCTGCTTTCATCATCACTAAGAGATGAAACATGAAGCATCAATACTGAATTTTCTGAAACTTTTCCAGAAAGAAGCTCCCCAATAGTAATCGAATTAGGCTGCCAACCTTGTAGCAACTTACCCCAGCGCTCCAGCACTTTAGATCGATTAGCAATGAAGAATAACTTCATAATTTTCCATTTTATTATTGTATAAACTCATCTGCTGCACTCAAGCCATGCACATGTCACTCTTTATAGAGTAGCAGTAACCATAATTTATCAATATTTAATTACAATTACAGCTCGATATAGTTAATTTTTCCAATCAAAAAATCCTTTATTCCGAACGATGATCACTTACTTAGAAATTAAACACAAGCCTTAAGTATCAACCAGATAACATTAATTGTAGCACTTAGCGTTCAGTTAAGGCGTTGTTTTTCGCCTTTAATATAGGCTTAAGTAAATAATCCATTACAGTCTTCTTGCCGGTCAGGATATCAACACTGACTGTCATCCCCGCAATCAGCGGAAGCTTTTTATCTACTGCAGTGATAAAGGGCTGATTTGTCTCCAGCCGCACCAGATAATAACTCTCTCCCTCATTATCAATAATAGTACTTGGACTCACAAAGGTAACTTTTGCATCCACACCACCATAAATCGAAAAGTCATAAGCAGATACCTTAATCACAGCAGGTTGGCCTGGGGAGATATTGGCTATATCTGCTGGCTTGACTCGCGCCTCAACCAAGAGAGTATCTTCCCAAGGAATAATATTTAGCAGCTCATCTCCAGGCTGAACAACACCCTCAACCGTATTAACAAACAGCTGCTTTACTGTTCCCTTCACTGGCGAACGAACTTCAGCACGATTAATACGATCACTCATACCGGTCAATGCCTCCCTCAAGCGCGAAGCTTCAGCGCCAACCTCATTCAGTTCCCTCTGGGCTTCATTTCTATATTGCAGCTCAACTTCACCCAGTTTTTGTTTAGTTTCTTCAAGAGTAGATTGGATCCGCGGAATATTTAAACGCACACCTGAAAGCTCCCCCCGGAGGTCATTCAATTGACGCTTGAGGCGCAAAAACTCCACCTCAGAAATTACTCCTTCTTTTAGAAGAGGCTCTGTGATATCAAGCTCCCTTTTAAGAAGGTTATAACTTCTAACTAACTGCTGTTCCTGTGATCGTGCTGCTTTTAGTTCCTGATTTCTTTGTGTAACCTGCTGCTTAAACCCGCCCAGATTGGCTTCTAATTCCGCCTTTCTCGCAGTGAACAAATTCCGTTCCTGATCCATCATGGCATGAAACTCAGGAGGAAAATCTTTTGGTACTATAAACCCCTCTTTATCAGCTTCAGCCTTTAAACGTGCCGATTTAGCCATCAGCTCATACAATCGAACTTGATTTTCCTTAAGGGAACTGGAAAAACGAATATCGTCAATTCTCAGCAGCACCTGCCCTTTATGAACAACATCCCCTTCATGGACCAGAATTTCTGAAACCGCTCCACCTTCCAGGGTTTCTATAATCTGTAGCTGACTTGAAGGAATAATTTCCCCATCTCCACGGGTAATTTCATCCAACTCAGCCCAGTTTGCCCAGTAGATAGCCATGGTAATAAATAAAACCAACATCCATAAAAGCGCCCGGGCACCACTAGGGGCCTGTTCAGCAATTGCCTCGCTGACACTGCTCATATATTGCAGATCTTTCTGATGTTTACTCATCCAGCTGTTACCTCTGCACCTGCAGGCGTCCCTGCTTTAAAGCTTCCAGAACCGAGTCTTTCGGACCATCGGCAACCACTCTACCAGCATCCATAACAACGATACGATCCACCAACGACAACAAGGACATTTTATGAGTAACAACCAAAAGTGTTCGTTTTTCAGAATATTCTTTGAGCACGTTCTTGATTTGCTCTTCAGATGAGTTATCCATTGATGCCGTAGGCTCATCAAGAATAAGAAGGTTAGGTTTGTGTATCAAAGACCTTGCTATAGCAACCATCTGCCTCTGACCTCCAGACAACGACGATCCACGCTCACCAACTTGCATTTCGAACCCCTGTGGATGGCGATTAACCATCTCAGACACACCCGTTAGGTTTGCCACTTCGACCAGACTGGCATCATCAGTCTGAGGGGAGCCAATAACAATATTGTCTCTAACGGTTCCAGAAAACAGCATTATGTCCTGAGGCATATAACCAAAGTTCCTTCGTAAATCAACAGGATCAATCTGGTTAATATCGATCCCATCAATTCTCACAGACCCTTCATTCGCCTCATAGAGACCTAAAATAAGCTTCTCGATTGTCGACTTACCCGAACCGATACGGCCTATCAAAGCCACTTTTTCACCAGGTTTGCATGTAAAAGAGACTTTATCTAATGCTTTATGCTCCTGACCTGGATATGCAAAACTCACATCTTTAAACTCTATCGCACCTTTCAATTCATCTCTGTGAACAAACTGCTGCCCTTCCTCCCGCTCAGAAGGTAACGCCATTATCTCATTCAGACCTTTCAATGCCGTGGAGGCCTGGTGAAAACCAATGACTAAATTAGCAACCTGGCTCATTGGCGCAATTGCACGACCAGAAAGTATTACGCAGGCAATCAAAGCCCCCATCGTCAGCTCTCTTTCCCCTATCAGGTAAACACCCGTGACCACAATGGCCACCGAAGTCATTTGTTGAATAAAGGACGCAAAGTTAACCACTAACGACGACAGCATCCTTGATTTAAGGCTCCACTTAGCGATATAGCCTACGGCTTGTTCCCAAGAGAGCTGCAACGATGAAGTCGCTCTCTGGGTTTTAGCTGTTTCCATAGCGGTAAGACTTTCAATCAGGGTAGAGTTTTTCTGAGCATTAGATGCATAGGTTTTCTCAACTGCTCGCTTCAACGCTGGTCGCACTATAAAAGAGAAAAGGATAATAATTGGAATGGCCACTGCCGGAGCAATAACCAAAGGTCCTCCAATAAAGCTAATAACGATTAGGAAAAGAACAGAAAAGGGCAGATCTATAAGTACCGTATTAGTTGTTGAGCTTAAAAAGTTTTTTATACTGTCGAATTCTCGAAGATTACTGGCGAACGAGCCAACCGATGAAGGGAGAGAGCTATATTTAAGGGACAGAACCTTCTCGAAAAGGAGTGAGGAAAGCAGTACATCGCCTTTTTTGCCCGCCACCTCTATAAAGTAGGAACGCAGCATTTTTAGAGCAAAGTCGAATACATACACGACAAAAATACCTATAGCCAAAACCCAAAGGGTTTCAATGGCATTATTCGGTACCACCCGGTCGTATACGTTCATAACAAATAAAGGGTTGGCAATCACAAAGAGGTTAACTAAAAAGGAAGCAATCAGGACATCACGATATATTGCCGACGAACGCTTAATCGTTCCCCAAAACCAGTGGCCTTTATGCCCTTCAAGAAGTTTAGAAACCTGTTCCTGAAAGCGATATTCCAAACGAATAAAAATAGCATAGCCAGTATATGATTCTTTGAGTTGCGCTGTGGCTATATGGTGTTCTCCGCCGCTTTCTGGCTGAATAACAACCGCCTCACCTGTTTCCTCATCAAATTTTTGCAGGATGCAGGCCTGATCATTTTCCAGAAGGAGAACAGCTGGGAGAACTAAGTGTGAGATATCATCAAGCTTCCTTGGTAATACCCGAGCTGAAAACCCTGCTCTTTTCGCCGCCCTAATAAATAACTTAGGGGTCAGCTTATTGTTTTCTAGAGGTAGGCCATCACACAACACCTCGGCGGAAAAAGGCTTATGATTCTGTTTAGTCAGATGGACCAAACAACCTAAAAGTGGATCTTGAACTGTATCCATTATCCTTGACCTTAGCCCCAGATGGGCGACATACTCATACTATTCCATACAGACGTGATGGAAAAACTAAACTAATGTAGCAAATCAATATGTTATACGCCATAAGAAACGCCGAAGGTCGCATCGTAAGTCTCTCTGAAACGCCTCAACCTGACTCCGATCAGGTTAGCATTCGCGATAAAGAGGTTTTGCAATTTCTCTCAATTGAGTCAGATGGTTTTTCTGCAGAGGACTTTCTCGAACAGTCGGATACAGGCGTGGCCCGTATTTTTGAAGATTTAGTTGATGTACTCATTCAAAAAAATCTGATTTTATTCACAGATCTTCCTGAAATGGCTCAGAAAAAACTTCTAGGCCGTAAACTCGCGCGAAACTATAATTCGCAAGATGAACCTATTGATCAACCACAAACAACGTCGTCATTTCTGATTGACGACGAAGACACTATATAGAGGCTAATGGTCTTAGAGCTCCTGACTTAGAGGGTCCGCACTATTCTCCTCAGAAGACTTACACACCACCTCAGCCAATCCAGAAAACTTTTGTGACAGGGAGATAAATCTTGCCTGATGCTTCTCTGGCAATGCCCCAAAACTTATTTCGGATATGACTTTTTGCAACACCAACAGCATTGACAGCCCTTCTTCCCCACGTTTAATTAACTCAAGCCCTGATTGGATCAAATTTAGTGCTATACCAGAATGAGTAGGAAGAAGCTCATTAGCTTTTTTGAACTGTCTATATGCTTTATCCATTTCACCGCGCCGGTAATAGGCCATAGCTGAATGGTTCGCTTTTCCCCACTCCAATTCAATAATCACGCGAACCAACTCTCTCCTTCTCTCTGAAACCTCAGTTTGAAGGTTGCTATCCACAGATGCTTCATACATCACATCCATCCATTTGCATTGATTATTCAGATTCATTCGCTGAAAAAATCTCCACGTCTGCAATAGCATCTGCTCAAATTTTTTCGGGTGATTACTTTTACGATATAAATCACAGTTAACTAATTTGGCTCTAAAAATCACTTCATGATCTTCAGAAAAGTCCATGACCACATCTTCAAGCACCCTAATTACATCTGCTTCAATGCCATCGACATTTGTAGGCTGCGACTCAATTAAAGACCTGACTAATCCAAAGTAATTTTCAGGAATCTGGAAAACCGAGTGCTTGGCATATCTGATTGCTTGCTGGTATGCATCTTTGGCAATTCCCCAATCAGCTGTTTGAGCAGCCAGTTCAGCCAGTTCCGTCTGAATAGCAGGCACTGTAGGCTGCAACATAACAGCCTTCCTCATTAACGTGACTGCACGTTCCAACTGACCCTTTACTCTATAGGTCCTGGATAACCAGGAATAAGCTTCTATGGATATATGCTGTTGGTCTACAACTTTATTTAGACATTCAAGTGCGCGCTCGTGCTCACCCTGATGAAAATGAGCCACCCCTTTCCCAACTTCCGCCCATGGAAGATCCCGGTGCTGGATCAAATTACTGAACAGTTTTTGAGCATCTTCATAATCATCCATACGCAAAAGAGCAATGCCTTTAACCCTCTGTAGGAAGACATTGAGCCCAGGATAATTTTCAATAAGAACATCTACAGCCTCAAGCAGTTCAGAGTATTTTCCCTGATCTAATAATTGCTCGACAGGTTGTATAGTTTCTTTGACACGCAACTGTTTTTCGAGACGAAAACGAACCTTACCGATATCATAGGGTTTTGAAATATATGTATCAGGTGAGTTTTCTAATGACCCAAACAAGAGCTCAGAATTTTCAGGATCAACGATTAGGAAGAAAGCAGATGAGGCTTTAAAGATTCCTTCAGCTTTTGCCTCTTGCAACAGTTGCAAGCCATTCTTTTCATAAGCACCCATTTCATGACAGGCAAAGCAAAGATCAAACGTGAACTCTCTCATAAGGCTTAATGCCATATTTACTGAAGAGGCAACCTGAACTTGAGGCACACCGAGACGACTCAGGATTTGTCTTAATGACCCAAGGTCTTCAAGCTTGCTGTCAACAATAAGTGCTGACTTTCCTGAATAGTTGATTTCCATAGGCACTATGTCATAGAGGTAAGAGCAAAAGTAGCATATAAATCAGTCTATTATCAAAGCTAAAGGCAAGAATTTGACAATAAAAAACCCCGCAGGATCAGTGCAGGGTTTTTTAAAACAAAACGATTTTACTCGTCCAGAAGGTTGCGACCCTTCCCTGCGGCAATACGCATACGCAGTGCATTTAACTTAATGAACCCTGCGGCATCTTTCTGGTCATAAGAACCCGCATCATCTTCAAAAGTAGCAATATTTTCATCAAACAGGCTGTCATCTGATTGACGACCAACAACATCGACTGAGCCCTTATAAAGCTTAACACGCACTTCGCCATTTACATTACGTTGTGAATAGTCAATCAGCTGCTGCATCATTTTACGCTCTTCTGACCACCAGAAACCGTTATAGATAACTTTAGCGTACTTAGGCATTAACTCATCTTTCAGGTGAGCGGCTTCACGGTCCAGAGTAAGTGACTCGATCGCGCGATGCGCTTTCAGCATGATTGTGCCACCAGGGGTTTCATAACAACCACGAGACTTCATACCAACAAAGCGGTTTTCTACTATATCAAGGCGACCAACACCATTAGAACCACCAACTTTATTGAGGTATTCAAGTACGGTTGCTGGCGACATTTTTTCGCCATTAATTGCTACGATATCACCTTTTTCATAAGTCAACTCAAGGTAAGTTGCTTCATCCGGAGCCTGTTCAGGCGATACTGACCAACGCCACATATCGTCTTCTGCTTCAGCCCAAGGATCTTCCAGAATCCCGCCTTCATAAGAGATATGCAGTAAGTTTGCATCCATAGAATATGGTGATTTTTTCTTACTCTTTGCATAATCGACTTCAATATCGTGAGTTTCACAATAATTCATGAGTGATTCACGAGAGTTCAAATCCCATTCACGCCATGGGGCAATAACATGCACGCCCGGCTTAAGTGCGTAAGCTCCCAACTCGAAGCGCACCTGATCATTGCCTTTACCAGTGGCACCATGAGAAATTGCATCAGCGCCTGTTTCGTTGGCTATTTCAATTAGTCGCTTAGCAATCAAAGGACGCGCAATGGAAGTGCCTAGAAGATATTCACCTTCATAGATTGTATTCGCACGGAACATTGGGAATACATAGTCTTTAACAAACTCTTCGCGAAGATCTTCAATATAGATCTCTTTAACACCTAAGGCTTCAGCTTTAGCACGAGCCGGTTCGACCTCTTCACCCTGCCCTAAATCAGCAGTAAAGGTTACAACTTCAGCGTTATATTCTTCTTGTAACCAGCGAACAATTACAGATGTATCAAGTCCACCGGAATAGGCCAGAACGACCTTTTTGATCTCGGACATTCTCAAGCTCCAACTTGCGAATAATACGGTCAATGCTTGACCGACTATGAATTCAAAAAATAAGCGCAATATTGTAGCAGAATTTTATACTACTGAGGAATCAGAAGAGCAGAAGATTAAGCTATAAAACCTTAATCACGTTCTAAACGAATTGTAACTCGACGGTTACGATCACGATTAACTTTATTGTTATTCTTTACAACAGGGTAACGCTCCCCATGATAACGGGTAATAATCGTACTTGGGTCAAGGCCAAGGTTGATCAGGTAAGCTGTAACCTCTTCCGCCCGACGTTTGGAAAGATCCCGGTTCATCAAACGACGACCCATATTATCGGAATGGCCATCAACATAGATACCTTTCACGCTGTCATCGTTTTGCACATACAACGCAATTAGGTCAAGCCTCTCTCTTGAAGAATCTGATAAGCGCCACGCAGCAGATGGAAAAAGTATGGCCGTTCTAGCAACCTGGCGAAAGTTTACGGGTAGTAACCCAGCGGTGCAGGCCACATAATCCGAATAAGCCGATTGAAAGTTAACAGCAGACACGGATACACGGAGAGGCTCATTTGTTCCATACCAGGCGGGTGAAGTGAAGGTTGGCATCATACCTTTATATAAAGCCGCCAGCATATTTTGTGCGTGCTGCGTCTCTACCTTCAAGTGACCAGTAATACCTTCTGGTTTTACCGATGCTATCGTCCGCGGAGCAATACCAGGCTGCCAGGGAGCCGCTTCGGCTACCAGTTTTGCCCCTTGTTGGAAATGAATACTCTCAGTAGGCTTTAATACGAAACGCACAGTATCCCCGGCTTCATGTTCAAAGACAGCATTGCCGAAAGCAGGAATAGACTGGCTCAACATACAACTGAACTTGGAAGCTTCCAGCTCCCACATACTGTCGTCAATCGATGAGCGAAAAGTAGCTGCATATACTGAAGTAACAGCTAAAGAAAAAATCGCTATCAAAGAGAATCGACAAAACACGTTATAAAACCGCCAGCTAAACAATATAAACTCCACGTTCCACATCTATCGGCAGAAGAGACCAGATCTTTAAGTTAGTGATTGGTACCTTGAACCTTCCACTGCTAGAATACTCCGCATATTAAACGGAAACCCGCTGCCAAGTAAGGGCTACATTTGAGTAATTCCATCGATATCCACCATGCCATGGCCAATCGCTTTCGTGGCTTTCTACCTGTAGTAATTGACGTTGAAACTGCTGGCTTCAATGCTAAAACAGATGCTCTCCTAGAGATCGCTGCCGTAACCTTAACCATGGATGAAAATGGTTATCTGATTATTGATCAGAGTTTTGAGGCCCAGGTTGAACCATTTGAAGGCGCGAATTTAGAAAAATCCGCCTTGGACTTTACCGGTATAGATCCATACGACCCAGACCGGGAAGCTGTGCCAGAGCGTGACGCATTAGAAACTATCTTTAAACCCATCAGGAAAGCTATTAAAGCTCATGGCTGTAAACGTGCAATTTTAGTGGGACATAACGCTTCTTTTGACCAGGGCTTTGTCAATGCTGCGTCTATAAGAGCAGATATTAAACGCAACCCTTTTCATCCTTTTTCCGCATTTGATACTGCAACACTTGCAGGACTGGCGTTCGGGCAGACCGTGTTAGCGAAAGCATGCCAGGTTGCCGGAATAGAGTTTGATGGTAAAAAAGCTCACTCAGCCCTCTATGACACAACTAAAACAGCAGAACTGTTTTGCATTATCGTCAACCGCTGGAAAGAACTGGGCGGTTGGGAAATGGTAGAAGCCTTCGACGACGAGTACTGAATAAATACTAAAAACCCGCCATCAGGCGGGTTTTTTTTGACTTAGAAGAACCTGTTACAGTTTGTCAGCTTCTTCAGACAGGTAAGATGCAACACCTTCAGGAGAAGCAACCATACCTTTATCACCTTGATTCCAACCCGCAGGGCAAACTTCACCGTGCTCCTGGTGGAATGCCAGTGCATCAACCATACGCAGCATTTCATCAACGTTACGGCCCAGAGGCAGATCGTTTACAACCTGATGACGAACCAGACCATCTTCATCGATCAGGAATGATCCACGGAACGCCATACCACCTGCAGATTCAACATCGTAATCCTGACAAATGCTATGAGTCATATCAGCGACCAGAGTGTATTTAACCGGACCGATACCGCCTTCATTTACAGGCGTGTTACGCCACGCATTGTGAGAGAAGTGAGAATCGATGGAAACACCGATCACTTCAACGTTACGCTTCTGGAATTCCTCGATTCGATGATCAAAAGCCAGTAACTCAGATGGACAAACAAACGTGAAGTCCAATGGGTAGAAAAACACAACGGCTTTTTTACCTTTAATCGCTTCTGACAAAGTAAATGTATCAACAATTTCGCCAGTGCCCAGTACAGCTGCTGTAGTAAAATCTGGTGCTGGCTTGCCTACTAGTACGCCCATTTGCTATTTCTCCAATAAATGCTTTCTAGCGTTAAGGTTCTTAATCATAGAAAAGGACGCTTCAAAATCAAGCGCCCTAGGTTACTCGAATATCATCAAGTAATTATTCTGCTGTTTCCCCATCTGCACTTGCCGCAGCTTCTTTAACCGCTTCAGCAAGCTCACCAGATGCGGCCATCTCACAAATAATGTCACAACCACCTATTAATTCACCTTTCACCCATAGCTGCGGGAAAGTTGGCCAATTTGCATATTTCGGCAATTCAGCACGAATTTCAGGGTTTTCCAGAATATTTACAAAAGCAAAGCGTTCGCCACAGGCCATCACCGCTTCGGAAGCACGAGAGGAGAATCCACACTGTGGAAAGCGAGGAGTTCCCTTCATATAAAGCAGAACATCATTGTTTTCTATCTGCTCTTTGATGGTATCAATTACACTCATTCATACACCTATAACATTAATGCTAGAGACACGTCATTTTTGAGGCGAATAATTTAACACATATCCGACCATTTTACTCTGACAATGTACATTTAGATTTATCAATTAGGACCATTAAAAAAATCTATGGTTTAAAGAAAGTGCTTTTTCTAGTAAAAAGAATTGAATCGCTATACTTGCCAAAATAAATAAACATGCATATTATGCGTTCTTTGATTGGCAGCCTTGGCTGCCTTTTTGCGTTGTAGGGAATAGAAAAACATGGCTGTAAATTCACTCATGACAACATACAATCGCCTTTCCGTAGCGTTCGATCACGGAGAAGGTAGCTGGCTGTATGACACAGACGGAAATAAGTATCTTGACGCCCTTTCCGGCATAGCGGTATGCGGTCTAGGACATGCACATCCTGCGGTAACTCAAGCAGTTTGTGAGCAAGCGGCTAAGGTAATTCATACATCCAACTTATATACTATTCCCTTGCAACAACAACTTGCTGACAAACTCACGCAGTTATCAGGCATGGATAATGTATTCTTCGGCAACTCCGGCGCTGAAGCTAACGAAGCCGCCATCAAACTTGCTCGCCGCTACGGTAATACAGTTAAGAAAGTTGAGAATCCGTCCATTATTGTTATGGAAAATTCATTCCACGGCAGAACTATGGCAACCTTGAGCGCGACAGGAAACCGGTCCGTACAGGCAGGTTTTGAGCCTCTGGTCAGCGGCTTCGTCCGCGCACCTTTCGACGATATTAAAGCTATTCAGAAAATTGCAGATAATAACCCCAATGTGGTTGCTATTTTAGTCGAACCCATTCAGGGGGAATCGGGCATCCAGATTCCAGCAGATGATTATCTGAATCAGTTACGGGAAATCTGCGATCAGAATGAATGGCTACTTATGCTGGATGAAGTTCAGACGGGCAATGGCCGTTCTGGTAAGTACTTCGCGTATCAACATAACAACATTCTACCTGACGTGGTGACAACCGCGAAAGGACTGGGTAATGGCGTACCGATCGGTGCATGCCTCGCCAAAGGCAAAGCAGCAACCATTCTGGCAGCTGGCACACATGGCTCTACGTATGGAGGCAACCCTCTATGCTGTGCTGCCGCACTAGCGGTGGTAGATACTATCACCAATGAAAAACTCTGTGACAGAGCGACAGAGCTGGGTGACAAGATAGTTTCCGGTTTCAGGGAACAGCTACAACATGCGGAGTACGTCAAAGAAGTCCGCAACAAAGGCATGCTTATCGCCATAGAACTAAACGAAGCGGGCACTGAATTGGCAGTGTTAGCTAAAGTCAAAGGCATCTTACTCAATGTAACAGGGGGCGGAAAAGTAATTCGTTTACTACCACCACTCACAATGACAGACAGTGAAGCTGAGCTTCTAGTAAATACCCTGTCTGCCATAGTTAAAGTCTATGCCGCTGACGAACGCTCACCAGAATGCATGACTGCCAACCTTAGCAACGAACGTAGAACATCATGAGTAATACTCGACATTTTCTGACCCTTCTGGACCTCAGTACAGAAGAGTTGCGCACGCTTGTAAAACGCGCCAGTGAACTGAAAGCCATTAGGAACAACGGAGAGGTTTACGAACCTCTGAAAAACCGCGTAATGGCAATGATTTTTGAAAAGTCATCCACTCGCACCCGCGTTTCTTTTGAAGCGGGAATGGCACAGTTTGGCGGTCACGCAATGTTTCTATCCCCTCGCGATACCCAACTGGGTCGAGGCGAACCGATCAGCGACAGCGCCAGAGTTATTTCCAGCATGGTTGATGTGGTAATGATCAGAACCTTCAGTCATTCATTGGTTGAGGAATTTGCTGCAAACTCATCCGCTCCAATCATCAATGCGCTGACCGATGAGTTCCACCCCTGCCAGTTACTGGCAGATATGCAAACTTATTTTGAGCACAGAGGAGACATCCAGGGCAAAACTGTTACCTGGATTGGAGATGGCAACAATATGTGCCACTCTTACATTAATGCAGCACGTCAATTTGACTTCAAACTGCGCATTGCCTGCCCCGAAGGATTTGATCCAAATCCAGAACTGGTTGCGAAAAATAAGGAGCGTGTATTCATCACCCGCTCACCGGAAGAAAGCGTGACTGAAAGTGATCTGGTAGTAACAGATGTTTGGGCATCGATGGGCCAGGAAGAGGAGCAAAGAGAACGTGAACTTAAATTTTCTGATTTCCAGGTTTCTCCTGCACTAATGGATGCAGCCAACAAAGATGCACTATTCATGCACTGCCTGCCCGCACATCGAGGTGAAGAAGTCAGTGAAGACATGCTGGATGACCCTCGCTCCGTAGTGTATGACGAAGCAGAAAATCGCTTGCATGCTCAAAAAGCACTGCTTGAATTCTTGATGGTGAAATAATCGGTAGTGAGGTTTCACCTCATTACCTTCTCTTCTCCACGGACCGTACTATACTGCCCTATACTAAACCTGATGCGACCGGAGAGATTTGGATGATTGAACTGCGACATCTAAAAACCCTTTCAGCTTTAAGAGATGCTGGGAGCCTTGTAGAAGCAGCTGATCGAGTTCATTTAACCCAGTCTGCCCTTTCACATCAGATCAAAGATCTGGAAGATCGCTTAAACTGCTCATTGTTTATTCGCAAAACAAAACCAATCTGCTTTACCAGCGCAGGTCAGCGGCTTTTAACATTGGCAGATGAAATCCTGCCGATGATTCGGAATACTGAGCGAGAAATTGCCCGTCTTGCTGGTGGGGAAGCTGGACGTCTAAATTTATGCGTAGAATGCCATAGCTGTTTTGACTGGCTAATGCCAACCATTGATCATTTCCGTCAGCACTGGCCCGAAATTGAGCTCGACCTTTCCAGTGGTTTTAGTTTTCAGCCATTGCCAGCCTTAGCCAGAGGCGACCTCGACCTTGTAATCACGTCTGACCCTGAAGAACGTACAGGGATTTGTTACATCCCGCTGTTTACCTATGAGTCCTGTCTTGCCATTAGCAAACAACACCGCCTCATGGCTCGCCGCTATATACACCCGGAAGACCTGGCTCAGGAAACATTAATCACCTACCCAGTTGAACAACAGCGTCTGGACATTTTCAATCACTTCCTCAATGAAGCCGATGTTGAACCCGCAACGATCAGAACTGCCGAGCTGACAGTAATGATGTTGCAACTGGTTGCCAGTGGCCGCGGCGTAGCAGCACTTCCAAACTGGACATTGCATGAATACTTACAACGTGACTATATTGCAGCCAAACCATTAGGCGATAAAGGTGTTTGGTGTACTTTGTATGCAGCGATTCGCGATGACCAGAAAGATGCAGAATTTATGGTGGACTTTCTAAACACTGCAAAAGAGGTTTCATTTAGAAACCTGACAGGTATCAAGACAGCGTAAAAGCACCTATACTCATTTTTCAGTAATCAGTAACAAGAAGATCAGAGAACACTATCAAATGCTGGCGCACGGACACTCTATCAATACCAGCCCTACTTATACCCCTTATTCCACCTACTTTATGTAGGTCTGTTGGTTTGTGCATAAAGCACATGCTGGCAGGCCGACCCTCATTCACTTTTCATCTTTAGTAACCTGAATAACTACTGCGAAATTATGCAGAGGGAAAAAGAATCATCATGGCAACTTCTAACTGGACACCATCCAACTGGCGGAAACTTCCCATAGTTCAGCAACCAGAATACCAAGACTCGGAAGCACTATATAAAGCAGAACAACAGCTTGCGT
Source organism: Neptuniibacter sp. (assembly GCA_050633605.1). Classification (GTDB taxonomy): domain Bacteria; phylum Pseudomonadota; class Gammaproteobacteria; order Pseudomonadales; family Balneatricaceae; genus Neptuniibacter. The sequence continues at coordinate 44,115 of JBOEGV010000080.1, forward strand.
CTCTTCCTCCACTCGTTTTTGCCGGAGAGATAGATCAGCTTAAATCTGATCTTGCAAAAGTAGCTCAGGGTAAAGCTTTTCTGCTTCAGGGCGGGGATTGCGCAGAAAGTTTCCTTGAGTTTAATGCTGATAAGATACGTGACACATTCAAAGTTTTGATGCAGATGGCGATTGTAATGACCTTCTCAGCCAGCTGCCCGGTGGTTAAGGTAGGGCGTATCGCTGGACAATATGCCAAACCCAGATCCAGTGACATGGAAACCAGTAACGGTATTCAACTGCCCAGCTACCGAGGCGATATCGTAAATGATATAGAGTTCACACCCGAAGCCCGTGAAGCAGACCCGCAACGATTGGTGACTGCATACCACCAGGCTGCATCTACACTCAACCTCTTACGTGCTTTCGCACAAGGCGGCTTTGCTGATCTTCACCAAGTACATTCCTGGAATCTGGATTTTGTGACTCACAGCCCGCTCAGCAGCAAATACCAGAACTTAGCTGATCAGATTGATCAGAGTCTGCGCTTTATGGAAGCCTGCGGCGTCAACGCCAAGAACACGCCTCAGTTACATGAAACCACATTATATACATCACACGAAGCGTTATTACTGGGGTATGAAGAAGCCCTGACCCGCCAGGATAGCATCTCGGGTAACTGGTACGATTGCTCGGCACATATGCTCTGGATTGGAGACCGCACCCGACAACCCGATCATGCGCATGTTGAATTTCTGCGAGGCGTCAAAAACCCAATTGGCATTAAGGTCGGACCCAGCACACAGGCCAGCGATCTGGAAAGGTTACTGGAAGTCCTGAATCCTGATAATCAGGCCGGACGAATCACTCTGATTGCACGGATGGGCGCAGAGAAGATAACTGAATTTCTGCCACCTCTTGTTCAAGCCGTTAAACATTCTGGCCACCAGGTTATCTGGAGTTCGGACCCTATGCACGGCAATACCATTAAAGCCTCAACTGGATATAAAACCCGAAGCGTTGAAGCTATCCTGAAAGAGATGAAAGGTTTTTTTGAAGTTCACAATGCTGAAGGAACACATGCCGGTGGGGTACATTTTGAGATGACCGGTCAGAATGTAACAGAGTGTATTGGTGGTGCCTATATGATCAATGAACATGATCTTGCAGACCGTTACCATACCCACTGTGACCCAAGGCTCAATGGAGAACAAGCTCTGGAACTGGCATTCCTTATCGCCGACACCCTGAAAGCTGCCAGACCATAACCAACCAGGCTCATACCTATCAATAAAAGGTGTGAGCCTGATGCTTAAGTTCTTAAAATGCCTTTCAAAACAAGACTGCGGTAACTGACGATACCTAAGACCTTTTCGTCTTCAATGACAGGTGCATGCGCGAGCCCAAAGTTCTCGAATAACCTGGCGCAGTAACGAATATCCATATGCGGGTCGACTGAAATCACTGGTTTCGCCATTACTTCATATACATTGACCCTTTCAGGTGAACGATCCAGAGCAATTACTTTTTTAGCAATATCTGAAAGCAGGATCATTCCATATTCATCATCCGCGTGACGCTTATTAATAATCAGCACACGCGCAGATTTTTCCTCAAAAATTTTCACCGCCTCACTAACCGTAATTAGCCCATCAATCATTTCAAATTCATTTGTCATGACATCTCGTGTGCGGACAACCTTTCGCTCCGAACTCATAGCTCTTCCTCAACTACGTTTGCAAGTGTCTGGACCTGATGGGTGACCCCCACCGCATCCTCCACATCAATCTGAATAGCTATACCACGACCAGGCTCTTCATCCAGCTCTGCAACCGTTGATATAGTTTCAAGAATTTTCCTACTGAGATGCTCTTCCACAATAAATAAAACAACATCCCTCTGCGTTTCCAAAGACAAACCAAAAAACGTTTTTGTCTTAGTAACGCCTTCACCGCGCGCATTATTGATCACAGTGGCACCCGTCGCCCCTGCCTCACGTGCAGCCTTCATTACCTCATCCGTTTTTGAATCTTCAACAAAAACCACTAACAGTTTGAAATGCATATCAGCCTCTTCAGCTTTCACCAGCTAGTTCGCGTGAACGTTTCGCACGATATTCAGAAAGTTGCGCATATGCCATGACCGTAATCATTGGAAATAAACTGGCAAATGCAATCAAGCCAAAACCATCAATCAGAGCACTACGGCCAGGCACGGTTTCAGCTAAACCAAGCCCAAGTGCAGCAACCAGAGGAACAGTAACCGTAGATGTCGTCACCCCCCCTGAATCATATGCCAATGGCACAATCAGCTTTGGCGCATAAAAGGTTTGCACCACAACAACGATATAACCTGCGATGATAAACCAATGGATAGGGTAACCTGTGACGATACGCCAAGTACCCAATGAAATACCTACAGCAACACCAATAGCAACCGCTATACGCAATCCCCATACCCCAATGGCACCACCGGATACCTCATTTGCCTTGATTGCAACTGCGATCAAGGAGGGCTCAGCGATAGTTGTGCTTGCACCAATTGCAAAGGCAAAAATATACACCCAAAAATAATCCTGCCACTGCAATGCGCCTGCAACAGCACCACTCCAGCTAATGATAAAGTCAGGATTCGTTAACTGTTCTGCCATTAACCGCCCGATGGGGAACAAAGCCTTTTCCAGCCCCAGTAGAAAAAGCGCTAAACCAATAATGACATAAGCAAACCCAATGAGGACTTTTTTTAGATTTGGGATAGGACGCCGAATGACAAGAAATTGAAATCCGAAAATGATCAGAGCAATCGGAATAACATCCTTGATCGTAGATAGTATTATCTCCAGGAGCTGCACAAATATCTCCATCAGATAACCATCCCATATGCCATAACAAAGATCATGGGCGTTAATGATGCAAATGCAATCAGACCAAAACCATCAATCATTGGATTTCTACCCTCAATTGATGATGCTAGTCCTACCCCTAAAGCCGTGACTAACGGCACAGTGATCGTAGAGGTTGTTACACCGCCTGAATCATAGGCTATCCCTATAATTTCCTTAGGTGCAAACGCAGTCATAATCACGACCAACATATAACCGCCAATAATCATGTACTGAATAGGCCAGCCTTTGAGAATCCGCAACACCCCAAGAACAATGGCAAGACCAACTGAAAACGCTACTGTAAACCTTAATCCAGAAGCATAGCTGTCTTGTGCCATTTGTGTAGCTTCAATCATTCCACCGTTAGCCGCCACTGTAGCGGCCTCAGCCGCTACCGCTATCAACGCGGGTTCTGCCACCGTGGTACCAAATCCCAATGAAAAGGCGAAAATGAGAAGCCAGAGAACACTGCCCTTTCTGGCGAATGCATGAGCCATGCTTTCACCAATAGGAAACAGACCCATTTCAAGACCGTAAATAAAGAAGGTCAAACCAGCTACAACACACAACAGTCCAATAATAATTCCAATAAAATCCGGAACCGGTTGTTGCAATACAGCGATCTGGAAAAATGCGATAACAAGGACAATAGGAGCAAGATCACGCAGGCTTCCCAGCATCGATTGCCCTAAAGCGAATAAGCCGCCTCTCAAACCCGGTAACCCCCTGTTAATTAAAAAGATTAAGATAATATGAAATGGGGATAAATTCGTTGACGTAAACCAACAAACTGAAGGAAAAGGCAAAAAGATTAATGAATGGTAGGCGGCTCGCCAGGATCATCCGGGACAACAATATGGCCACTGCTATCCAACACCAAGGCACCCTGCTCAACACCCAACTCAAGTAGTTGATGCAACATCATACGTGTCAGGTGCGCACTGATGATCAAGCCAGCAGGAGGATCGCCCTCAAACAGGTCATCATCAATCAAATCATCCGGCCTCAACCCGAGTAACAGAGGATTCTCTGCCACGAGTGGAGCAATATCTTCAGGGGCAAAAACAGAATAGTCGGAGGATATATCAAGAGCCAGCTGATAGGCATCTTGTTGTGAGTTTTGTTCTTTAAGTGTATCCAGAAAAGCGGCTTCCGCTGCGGAAAAAATTTGTGACAACTCGCTGGCACCACCTAAAGCCAGATTCCTTTTGGCTGTCTCCGATGTGCTGAAGTCGATCTCTATCGGGTACTGAGTGTCTTGGGTGAGCTCTTCATCATCCACGATAACCCTTCCCTGCTCATCCACATCGAGCCACTCTCTTTCAACCGCAACCGCTAAGAGACCTTCCAACGCTGCTGCAATTATATTGCAGCAAATAATCACACCTACCGCCGGATTTTCACTTTCGTTCCGATTCATAATCAGGTCCCCTGCTCTTGCGGCGAGCAAAGAGGGATCCTGGTCAATAATTTCGGATAACTGGTCCGTATCTAAGTACAGCTTTTCATGGACCAATCTCTCAGCTGTTAGATAAGGCTCAGAAAAATCACTGGCCTGCATCCGTTCAACGTATTCGATACGGGTACTCTCTAACAGGGCTGTCAGTAATCCACTCATCTGTA